>CAJWVZ010000015.1 GCA_913048385.1 uncultured Gammaproteobacteria bacterium
TACCTCTCACTTTGACCTACGACCATCGAGCCGTCAATGGTGTAGATGGTGGATTATTTGCGACTTATCTGGGTCAATTACTCGAAGATATACGTTATTTATCTTTGTAGAAATTGTCTCTTTTCAATAGCAGGTTGAATTGGTAACCCTATCAAATATAGGGCATCAAGTTATCATTGCTAGGCTAAAAAGGAGTGTGATTTATTATGCCGTCATTCGACATTGTATCTGAGGTTGATGTCCACGAAGTCAACAATGCTATTGAGCAGGCCAATCGGGAAATTGGGACTAGATTTGATTTTAAAGGCGTTGATGCAACTTTTAGCAAAGTTGAAGGCAATGAAATTCGCGTCTGCGCTGAAGTAGATTTCCAGTTGAAACAGATGATGGAAATCTTTCGCTCCAAGCTTGTGAAGAGGGATGTAGACACAAAAAGTTTGATGGAAGGCGAAGTAAGCCAAGTTGGCAAAACCGCGAGCTTATCAGTGAAAATACAGCAAGGAATCGAATCTGACTTGGCCAAAAAGTTGGTTAAACAAATCAAAGAGAAAAAAATGAAGGTGCAGGTATCAATCCAAGGCGAGAAGCTGCGGGTTACCGGGAAAAAACGCGATGACCTTCAAAACGTAATGGGACTCCTCCGAGATTTAAATCCGGACATTCCTCTTCAATTTAATAATTTCCGTGATTAGCCTTTTGTTCTAAAGGAGTTTGGTGATTGACTAAGGTTACAAACTTCAGTGATGCCTTGTTGCAGTTGCGTGACTCTAGGTATTTAACTATTCTTTTATTCGGCTTCTGCAGTGGTTTCCCTTGGGTGCTGCACGGTTCGATCCTTACTATCTGGCTGCAAGACAGCGGGCTATCTCGGTCGTCGATAGGGGTGTTTGGGGTTGTCGCCACGGTATACGCTTTTAATTGGCTTTGGGCACCATTGATCGATCGGTTAAAGATACCTTTGCTGGGTCGGTTTTTAGGTCAGCGTCGTTCTTGGATTGTTTTTTGCCAATGTATAATTGCCTTTTTAGTTTGGGCGATTAGTCTCATTGATCCTGTCGGTAATCTTTTTGCTTTAGCTTTTTTTGCCTTTGGAATTGCCGTAAGTTCGGCAACCCTTGATGTTGCTGTTGACGCGTATCGTATCAAGGTCTTTCAGCCCCATGAAATGGATGCGAAGCTCCCATACGCCGCTGCGATGAGCACTTCAGGTTGGTTTGCAGGTTTTGGGTTTTTGGGGGGAGCTGTAGCGCTTGCTCTCGGAGGTGAGACAATCGGTTTCAGCTGGCCCCAGGTCTATCAAATAATTGGTTGTTTTTATGTTTTACTGAATTTGCTCATTTGTGTAATTCCGAGGCCTGAGGCGGAAGAACGAGAAGAACAAGAAGAACTAGCTGGAGTTCAACCATCGAAAGGTTGGCTGCTTATGAAAGTTCTTGTGCCGTATAAAGAATTTTTTGATCGATGTGGTTTGAAATTAGCATCCTCCGTGCTCCTTTTTTTATTATTTTTCAGATTGGGCGAAGCCATGCTGGGTCGAATGTCAATCGTCTTTTATGGGGAAATTGGATTTAGTGTGGATCAGATCAGTTTTTACCAAAAGTTCTATGGTGGATTATTGACGGCGGGTTTTTCGCTCGTGGGGGCAATGGTCAATACTAGGTTTGGCGTTATAAAGGGTCTTTTTGTTGCGGGTATAGCGATGGCTAGTGCAAACCTGTTATTTGCCGTTTTGGCTGCTGTCGGACCAAATACTCAATTGTTCGCTTTTGCGTTAGGCGTCGATAATTTCTTTCAAGCGTTCGCAACTGTGGCGTTTGTTTCGTTCATTTCATATTTCACATCACGGACTTATACCGGGACCCAGTATGCACTGATGTCCTCGGTTTCCAATTTTGGTCGCACAACTCTTGCGGCAGGAAGTGGTTTTGTAGTTGACTATCTAAATGGAGACTGGACGATATTTTTCGTCGTTACGACTCTTTTAGTGATCCCAGGTTTGCTTTTATTGCTGCGAGTAGGGCGCTTAATTTCGGAAGAGAGAAGCGACGGGAAGGCCTATCTGGATCGCTAAAACCGATAAAAATTGATCTACTCTTGGGGACTTGGCGACCACAAAGAGTTATGCCGATTATTTTTAAAAAAGACACCCTCTCTAGCTAAAAGAGTCAATTGTTCATTATATTTTTCGCTTCCGATGGGAAAAGACAGCTGGTTTTTAGAATTTGCGACTCTGTGCCAAGGAAGTTTGCTATTAGCGGGAAGTAGGCGAAGGCAACGCCCGACGTAGCGAGCGTGGCCAGGCAGGCCTGCAAGTGTTGCAATCTGTTTGTAGGTAGCGACTCTACCAAAGGGAATCTTGGAAACCGCGTGCCAAACTTGTGACTCTTGCTCTTCTTGCTTGGTAATATCGATTCTCACCCGGCCGGCGGTGCGCTAGCTCTGTAATTTTTGGTGTATGGTGCTTGGTTTTAGATTTATAATTGTAGACCATGAGCCCTCTGACGATAGCAGTAACAGAGGATTGAGTCTAAATTCTAAGAGTCTTTAAATTATCTGTTGGAAATTGAGGTGGTCGTGCGCTTTGCCTTTATTCTTTTTATTGTGGTTCCGTTAGCAGAGATGGTCCTGCTGTTTGAGGTCGCCGACAAGGTTGGGGGTGGGGCAACTCTCTTAATGGTGATTGGAACAGCGGTCGTCGGAGTTCAAGTCCTGAAGCATCAAGGATTTTCTACTCTGATGAGAGCAAAAGACAAGTTACAAACAGGCAAAATCCCAGCGCAAGAGATGGTGGAAGGTATGCTCCTCGCATCTGCAGGTGCATTGATGTTAACACCCGGGTTCATAACTGATACGGTCGGTTTTATTTTTCTTGCTGCTCCACTGAGGAGGGTCCTTGCGGATAAAATTTTGGCCACTGGATTCTTAACAACTATGGGTAGTGGACGGTCTGAGGGCTTCGACGCAAGCATGGGAGCAAGCCAAGGAGGTAGTACATCTGACATCATTATCGATGGGGAGTATACTTCGGGTGATTCGCATCGGGCGGAATCGATCTTGGAAGATAGTAAAAGAGATACGCGTTAAGTAGCACTGACTCCAGTATTTCTGACTTTTTGCTGACGTCAGTCATCATTTTATGGCGATTTAAGCTTGTTCTGATTTATTGGAAAAAACTTTCGATTAGGCATTGAATTCGTTCTTCTGAAGCCCCATAGAGAAGTCATCGGTCCACTTTGTGGATTTTAAGTGCAGTCAAGCAGTCTTAGATGCTTGCGAGACTGTTTTTTTTACCAACACATTTGTGAGGAGTGACACAATGAATATTCGGCCGCTACAGGATCGAGTCGTTGTTCGACGTATGGAAGAGGAAACTACGAGCGCAGGGGGTATTGTTTTGCCTGGATCTGCGACTGAGAAGCCGGCTCAAGGAGAGGTTTTAGCAGTGGGTCCCGGAAAACGTCAAGAGGGCGGCGCGTTACAACCGATTGATTTAAAAGTGGGTGACACTGTTGTTTTCGGTAAGTATGCGAGTAACACCGTAAAAATTGACGACGAAGAGCTTCTAATTCTAAACGAAAGCGAAATCTTTGGTGTAATTGAAAGTTAAGTCTCTGTCGAGTGCTCGACGACTAAAATTAACAGCAAGTTTTTTACAAAGGAATATAAGATCATGGCTAAAGACGTAAAATTCGGCGATTCCGCGCGCCAAAAACTTATCTCAGGTGTTAACGTCCTTGCAGATGCGGTGAAGGTGACACTAGGGCCTAAAGGCCGCAATGTAATCCTAGACAAATCATTTGGTGCACCAACAGTGACAAAAGACGGAGTGTCCGTTGCGAAGGAGATAGAGTTAGAAGATCGATTTGAAAACATGGGTGCCCAGATGGTCAAGGAAGTAGCATCACAAACATCAGATGTAGCCGGCGATGGGACAACAACAGCGACTGTTTTGGCGCAATCTATTTTGAATGAAGGATTAAAGTCGGTAGCGGCTGGGATGAATCCTATGGACCTCAAGCGCGGTATCGACAAGGCTGTAGCGGCTCTTGTTACTGAAGTAGGTAACCTGTCGACGCCTTGTACGGATTCCAAAGCGATTGCACAAGTCGGTACTATCTCCGCAAATTCCGATGAGCAAGTTGGAGAAATTATTGCTGAAGCGATGGATAAAGTTGGAAAAGAGGGAGTTATCACGGTTGAGGATGGCTCTGGACTGGAAAACGAATTAGACGTCGTCGAGGGCATGCAGTTTGACAGGGGCTATTTGTCTCCATACTTCATTAACAATCAGGAAAATATGAGCGTGGATCTTGAAAATCCGCTGATTCTCCTAGTTGATAAGAAAATTTCGAATATCCGAGACATGCTCGGGCTTTTGGAGGGCGTTGCGAAGGCGGGTCGACCTCTGTTGGTTATTGCTGAAGATGTTGAAGGTGAAGCGCTAGCAACCCTCGTAGTGAATAACATGAGAGGTATCGTGAAGGTTGCAGGGGTAAAAGCTCCTGGGTTTGGAGATCGCCGGAAGGCAATGTTGGAAGACATTGCAACATTGACAGGAGGAACTGTCATTTCCGAGGAAATTGGCCTGAACTTGGAAGGTGCGACAATTGAAGATTTGGGTTCAGCTAAGCGAGTCCAGATAAGCAAAGAAAATACTACTATTATTGATGGTGCTGGAGATGCGTCAGGAATTGCATCGAGGGTATCTCAAATTCGTGCGCAAATCGAAGAGACTTCGTCTGATTATGACCGCGAGAAGCTTCAAGAGCGTGTTGCTAAGTTAGCGGGCGGGGTTGCAGTAATTAAAGTTGGCGCGGGCACTGAGATGGAGATGAAGGAGAAAAAAGCCCGTGTTGAAGACGCTCTTCATTCGACTAGAGCTGCTGTCGAAGAGGGTGTCGTTCCTGGCGGAGGGGTTGCGCTTGTAAGAGCTCTTCAGGCCGTCACAGGGCTCAGCGGAGACAATGAAGACCAGAGTGTCGGCATTAACCTTTTGCTCAAAGCCGTCACAGCGCCGCTCAGACAAATTGTAGCAAACGCTGGGGAGGAATCTTCGGTGGTTCTGGATAAAGTTGCGGGCGGGTCAGGCAACTATGGCTTCAATGCTGCGTCCGGTGAATACGGAGATATGATAGATATGGGTATCTTGGATCCTGCAAAGGTGACACGAGCTGCCATTCAAGCTGCGGGTTCGATTGCGGGTTTGATGCTTACGACGGAAGCGATGGTGACAGAGCTTCCGGAGGAGAAGGCAGCAGCGCCTGCTATGCCAGACATGGGCGGAATGGGTGGAATGGGTGGAATGGGTGGAATGATGTAAATCTATTAAAAAAAAGCAGAGCCATTGGCTCTGCTTTTTTTTGTCTAAAAATTAGTGCTTCTTTTTACAACAACTGAAGACAGAGCATCAGGCCAAGAGTAAGTAATACACCCATGTGTATAACGCCAACAACACTTGCCATAGGCCCCATCTTCCCCTTGATTGCGTTTAATTCAAGTCCTAGAACAATAATTATTGCGACAGCGAGGCCAAGGTCGCTTACGCCCATGTCAGTTTGAGCTGACATTGGAATGCTTCCGGCGCCGCCTAAGTGACCTGACGCGCCCATAAAAAACAGCATCGGCAAAGAAAACAGTGTATTGGTGCGCGATGCCAGTCCTGCCTTCCCTTGAGCGCTCGGCGCCTCTGGACGCGCGGAGCGTCCAGCCATCACTTCAGCATTCGATTCGATTACTATTTTTTGGTTCGGCCAAATTATAAGCCAAACGTTAAGGAACATAAGTGTTCCTAAAAGCATCCCTATAGCGATGTAATAATTCGTTGCAACGCCAAGATACGCGGCGAGTGCGAGGCCGGATAAAAAAGTGAAAAGCGCTCCAAAACGGAACCACCACAGCGCTCTGGGGACCAATTGTGAGATAGCTGAAGACTTAGCACCGGGTTCTGCTTCCTTAAAATATTCTGTCTGAACAAAATTGAAGTAGTAGAGGAGACCAATCCACACAACTCCTGCAAGCATGTGGATCCAGCGGACTAAGTAGCTGTCTAGAGCGGAGATTTCCATAAATACGTTCCTCGTTTTGATAGTATTAGTTTTTCCGGTATTTTAGCATTGGGGTTTTGATGATGCCATCGCTCTGGCAAAAGCATTCGTTAATATTTAACGATGGCCAGCCGCCCTAATTTTAAGGATAATAAGGGTATGGCAAACAAAAGTGACCTAGACGATATACCTCCAATGGTCCCCGAGATAGACGATGTCAACACACATCGCACGGGCAGGAGAACCCAGGGACAAGAGATAGTTGCTCCGCCCTATGGCAAGCATCAAACTTATAGATCAAATGTTTCTGGATGGATGAGGTTTTCGATATTTGCGTTGTCGCTTAGTTTTTTAGGCTCAGCTTACCTCGGTTATTTAGCATACTCAGACGCATTGTCTGAAAGAGAAGCGGCGTTGATGAGAATTACTGACCTTGAACGCCGGTTGTCCTTTGTTGGTGACAACGCAGAAGAGTCCAATTTAAATTTAAATGAGCGTATTGATTTTAATTTCTCTGAGATAGACAAGCTTTGGGCCGCAAGGAGAGTGATAAACGGCTCTTTAGAAGATATTCAAGGTGGCGTTGCGCGCACTGAGTTGATAAATCGTGGGCAAGATGAGTCTTTAACGGATCTTAATAAAAAGTTAGCGCAGGCATCTGAGGAAATAGTGAGTCTTGCAGCGTCATTGAATTCCGCCGAGATAGCTCTCTCTGAAGTTGTCCTTGATGTCGAATTACTCGATGAAAGTGTGAATGGTCTCGCAAAATTGCGGTCTGATTTGGAATTAATTCGACAATCGTTGAATAGCGGCGATAGTACTGTTCTAGGACTTGCTGGACGCTTAGAGTATATGGAAGAGTCCATGGAGTCGATTAATGCGCATCGCTTACAAGTGAATGAAAGCTTGTACCGCTTGCAAGAGAGACTCGAATTAATTCAACGATCAGCATCAGTGCCCGCCGGAATCTAATCCCTGTTAGATTTTTTAAGACTTATGTGCCGCTAAACTTAGGTGTGCGTTTCTCGATAAATGCGGTCACCCCTTCTTGGAAATCATCGCGTGAGGCGCAATCGGCGAACGCTTCTGCTTCTGCTTGCAATTGGGATTCGAACTCACTTTCTAATGATCTATAGAAAAGCGCTTTAGTATTGCCGTAGACGTGTGTCGGTCCGTTGGCGAGTTTCGTCGCAAGCGCATGAGTTTCTTGTGCTAAGTTCTCTGAGGCCACAACAAAATTTATCATTCCGATATTCTTTGCGTCTTCGGCGGAAAAGCGCTCACCAAGCAGTGCAATTTCCATTGCTTTTTTTATTCCAACTGCTCGAGGCAGGTGGAAGGATGACGAGCCATCGGGACTCGTACCTATCTTGCAGTAAGCGAGCGTAAAAAATGCATCCTCAGAGGCGATAACTAGATCGCATGCGAGCGCGATGCTGACCCCTGCGCCAGCAGAGGCCCCCCTGCAACTGGCTATTATTGGCTTTGGCATACGACGCATCGAAAACATTATAGGGTGTAAGTCGTGTATTCGAAGTAAAAATTCTTTTTTGATCTCAGCTCTGGGTTTATTTATCGATTGGCCCATTCCCTTAACATCACCGCCAGCCATAAAGTGCTCGCCAGCGCCATTCAGCACGACACAACGCACGGACGGATCATGTTCAACGTCATGAAGGGCCTCAATAAGTTCTTCACGCATCTCCAAGCTGAGGGCGTTACGTGCTTCTGGTCGATTCATTGTTAAAGTAGCGACGCCGCTCTCGTGTTTTATTTCTAAATCTGACATCTTAATCTCCTTGAAGCTTATCCTTGCATAATACATCATCTTTTCCTTTTTAGTACTAGCAGTTAATCAGAGTAGTGCTGCCAGGTTAAACTTGGTTTGTTTGTGAGTTCGCGTATAATGCTGTTCGAAATTACTTCATATGCGGATGTGGCGGAATTGGTAGACGCGCTAGATTTAGGTTCTAGTATCGAAAGGTGTGGGAGTTCAAGTCTCCCCATCCGCACCATTTTTGGTAAATTCTCTCTCTATTTTGAAACAACCGAAGGAGTTGCAATGACTCTTCCCGAGGTGACTTCATATGTTTGCTGCGCTTGTTGATCTGACATCTGTTTTATTTATCTCCCTTCCAATTGGTTGCGCTTTTATCGCGAGCAAAGGGTCCAAATACGGATTTGTTATAGCGAGAAGTATTATTGTTCAAGTAGGGGTTATTGCGGCATTAATAGGCGCGATTTTTATGCTCGGCAGCCTGTCAGACCCAGACGCTCTGTACCCAGCAACTTCTATTTTGCTCCTTGCGTTCGTTTATGCGTTTATTTTCCGTGGGGTCGCCGGTTTAGTTGTCAATAACTGTGAAATTGATTTGCCTCTAGAGTTTGAATTTAAGTTTCTCGCGGCGGCATGTTTTATTTTTTTATTGAGCTTGAGTTGGGTCATCTCTGTAATTGGAGATTTTTTTGCTTTTATGGATTTTGGATCAGCGTTGTTCCTATTAGCCTCAATCAGTTGTATCTTATTTATTGGCGTCGTCAGTGACGCTGAAAATATTTTGAAACTTGTCGCCGACTCTTTGCCTTTTGCTGGTTTAATTGGGTTCTTGATTGGATTCGTTTTATGCCTCGCTTTTGCGGATGACCCAGCTGCTATTGGTCCTGCTCTGGCTTTTGGTTTCATTTCACTGTTGTACACAAATTGTATCTCTGTGTTTATCAAACTGGCCAAGCCGTGCGTAAATCACAATAGCGAAGTCATTGGATGGCACTATGGAGTGTTTGTTCTTATTGGGATTGGTTCTTGTTGGGCTCTGCTGATAAGCTTGGTCTAGGATAAATTAAAGCTTCAGAAGACGCATTCTGTGGAACAAGAATATACTGATACCTGTCAATTAATTCTGTTCTTTTTGACGACCAGTTTTGTTAATGCGAGTTTATTTGAAAAGATTATGAACTCCTCAATGCGAGTAAACTGCTATTAAACTTCCAACATTTTTAAAAAACCGAAATCGTAAAGTGAATCAATTAGCTAGTTCCAATAGCTCCGACGTAAGAAATTTTCTGAATCAGGTTGTCAAGACTCGAAAAGGGAATAATTCGGCTCGTGTGTTATTCGCTTTGGATGCAACTGCGAGTCGCGAGGCTACCTGGGACGTCGCCAGTCAGCTGCAAGATGACATGTTTTCTGCCGCGCATGAGCTTGGGGGTATAGATATTCAGTTTTGCTACTTTCGCGGGTTTGGTGAATTCTTTGCAAGTGAGTGGCATGGGGATGGCTTGGAATTAAGAGCGCAGATGGGTGAAATTCGCTGCGCTGCGGGAGCTACTCAGATTCATAGAATTTTTACTCATGCGATTGAAGAAAACAAAAAGCAAAAACTTAAGGCGTTGATTTTCGTGGGCGACGCAATGGAAGAAAATCTAGATCTATTAGCCGAATTGGCGGGAAAGCTTGGCTTGCTAAACATTCCAGTGTTTATGTTCCAAGAGGGTACCAATTCTCTTGTCCAATCAGCTTTTAGGGATCTTGCGAGGCTATCAGGGGGGGCGTATTCCTCATTTGACCTAGGAAGTGCCAACGAAATTAGGGTGTTGCTTGGTGCGGTTGCGGTCTACGCGGCTGGCGGATTAAAAGCGCTTGCCGAGCATTGTGCAGACGCTAGCGGCCCTTTGAAATTACTGGAACAGCAGCTCGGTAAATAGTTTAATGCCCAAATGATATTTCGGTTTATAGCCTTACTAATATTGCCTTTGGCTTCGTATTATGTGGCGCAGGCTCTTTCTTCGCGCTTTAACTTCACCCGACGCCAAAGAAATTTTGTTTTTGTGTTTTTCTCTGCAGTGCTTGTGACTGGCGTTTTAATAGCTGTGGGAAGACTGCCTATTCAATTTATTTTAGCTCCGATTGGAGTGGCAGCGACTTTTATGGTTCGTTTCCTGCCAACGCTCATTAGATTCCTGCCCATTTGGCAAATGTTTAGAAATCGCACGTCGCAAAGTATTCCTAATAGTTCAAATAGCAGCTCGAATTTAAGAACTCGATTTTTAGCAATGGAGTTAAGTCATCAGACGGGAGACATGTCGGGTGAGGTATTGGATGGTCGATTTGTCGGTAAAAAGTTAGATGAGTTAGATGCCGCTCAGGTTGAAGAATTATTTAGCGAATGTATGAAGGATTCGGATTCGCGACAAGTGCTATTGGCGTACATTGAACGCATGCACCCCGATTGGTTAGAGAACGACTTTTATAAAGAAGGTGAGCAGCAAGACGAGAGCACAGACCAGATGAGTGGTCCTCTTGCGTTAGAAATTCTTGGGCTTACCGATGGTGCGACCCGTGATGAAGTTGTATCGGCGCACCGGTCGCTCATGCGGAAAATGCACCCGGACAGAGGGGGTTCAGACTACCTAGCAAAGAAAATTAATCTTGCTAAAGAGGTCCTTTTGAAAAAGGAATAGTCTACATTTTCAGCCAGATTTTCTAGCTGCAGAACTGTCTATAAAGCTCTGAACTATTTTCTGAGCCTCTGGCGTTTCGAGCAAAGCGGCAAACTCGACTAGCTCTTCATTTATGACAGCCCGACTTTCCGCGATCGAATTTTTTTTCAGTAACCTCTTACTGGTTTGTACCGATTTTGATGGCAACGCCGCTAGCTGATAAGCTTTTTGTATCGCGTATTCAAGGTACTCGGACTGTGGCAATACTTCGTTGACCAAACCATACTCATAGGCTTTCTTGGCACTAATCCGATCGCCGAGAAGTAATAGCTCCGATGCTCTTTGGTGACCGATCTGTTTTGGTAAAAGAAAGCTCGAGCCGGCCTCAGGGCATAGCCCAAGCCGTGTGAAGGGTAGTTGCAGGTAGCAGTTTTCGGACGCGTATATTAGGTCGCAGTGCAGTAGAAGTGTGGTGCCTATTCCAATTGCTAGTCCGCTTATTGCCGCAATAATTGGTTTTTGGGTTTCGTTAAGAGCATGCATTAGCGTTTTGGATGGTTGGTCCTCGCTGGAACCTTTGGATTCGGTCGCCGCTATAAAGCCATTTACATCGTTGCCGCTCGTGAAACAGTCGTCAACTCCTGTGACGAGAATTACGGCCGCTTCCTCCATTGTGTCAGCCAAGCTTAATCCAGTTGCTAAAGAGCGATACATTTGTGGAAGTAAGGCGTTTTTTTTACTGGGACGATTAATCTTGAGTGTAAATACTCTATTTTTGAGGGTGTATTCAACGTGTGGATCTTGTGAGTTAAGCATTGACTAAAATCTTCCATATTTACAGGACCAGAAATACTATCGTAATTGGGCAGGGATGTGGAGTGCGTTTTTTCTATTTAACTGAGATATTCGTTCAGTTAGTGGATTTTAAGCAGATATAGAGAGTAGTGGAAAGAACAGTCGTTTAACAGCAACAATATATATAAAAATCGATAGTTAATGAGGGGCTTTGAGTATGCTAATTCGAAGTGAAGATCTGATTCAGAGCATAGCGGATGCGTTGCAGTATATTTCTTATTACCATCCAATCGATTTTATTCGGGCGGTACATGAAGCTTATGAAATGGAGGAATCACCAGCGGCAAAAGATGCGATGGCTCAGATTTTGATCAATTCTCGCTTGTGTGCTGAGGGTAAGCGTCCGATTTGTCAAGATACCGGTATTGTTTGTGTTTTCTTAGATATTGGTATGGACGTGCAGTGGGAAGGTGATCAATTAATTGAGGAAATGGTAAATGCAGGAGTCAGGCGAGCTTATCTTAACCCTGACAATACATTAAGGGCGAGTATCTTGTCAGATCCTGCTGGTGCAAGAAGGAATAGCAAGGATAATACACCCGCTGTTGTGCATACTAGAATAGTTCGTGGGGCAGGAGTCGAAGTCATGCTCGCGGCCAAAGGTGGCGGTTCAGAAAACAAATCGAAACTAGCAATGTTGAATCCCAGTGACAGTGTCGTAGATTGGGTTGAGAAAACTGTCCCGGAAATGGGTGCCGGCTGGTGTCCGCCAGGAATGCTAGGAATCGGAATTGGGGGTACGGCTGAAAAAGCGATGCTGATGTCGAAGCGGTCTTTAATGGATCCGATTGATATTCACGAGTTAAGAATGAGAGGCCCAAATAGCAGACTTGATGAACTACGTTTGGAAATTATGGAGCGCGTAAATGCGCTTGGGATCGGGGCGCAAGGACTTGGCGGATTGACGACAGTCCTCGATGTTAAGATTTTAGATTACCCCACTCATGCGGCATCCCTGCCTGTTGCTATGATTCCCAATTGTGCAGCAACCCGTCATGCTCATTTTCATCTTGATGGCAGTGGTGTGGCGAAGTTTGATCCACCTAACTTGGCTGAGTGGCCGCAAATCACATGGGATGTTGGCCCCCGAGCACGAAGAGTAAATTTAGACAAATTAACTCCAGAGCAAACAGCTGAGTGGCTGCCGGGTGAGACACTTCTGCTTTCGGGGAAAATCTTAACGGGGAGGGACGCGGCCCACAAGAGGCTTGTGGGCATGTTAGCTGAGGGTAACGATTTGCCGGAGGGCGTTAATTTTAAGAACAAGCTTATTTACTATGTCGGTCCCGTTGACGCGGTCCGTGATGAAGTTATAGGCCCTGCGGGGCCGACGACAGCGACTAGAATGGACAAGTTTACGGATGATATCTTAGCGGGAACTGGCTTAATTGGTATGATTGGCAAAGCTGAGCGAGGGAAGGTCGGTGTTGATGCCATTAAGAAACACCGAGCGGTCTATTTAATGGCTGTCGGGGGCGCTGCTTTCCTTGTCTCTCAGGCAATACGAAAATCAAGGATTGTGGCTTTTGCAGACCTTGGTATGGAGGCTATTCATGAGTTCGAGGTTGAGGACATGCCAGTAACCGTTGCGGTGGATGTAAATGGTTCGGCTGTTCATGAGACGGGACCCAAGATTTGGAAGGAGAAAATTGCGGAGCGGAAAATATTACATTTCACATAGCTGTTTATTCGATCATGTCGTCATATGCCGAGGACGGGGTCAGCTTTACAGGTGGCACGGTCCCTTTGATCTTTATCGCGTCGCCTGCAAAGTCTAATGCCTGATCATTTAGCACGTTGTAATCGAATTTATAAAGAGGTGTCGCAGGTCCCTCTCTCGCTCTAATTTCATTGTTCTCGAAAAGCTCTCGTACTTTTGTATGTTTCTCTTCATGGGACTTCATTGCCTTCATTCCATAACGCCGCCGAAGCATTGCCCTCGTGATTGTCGGGGATAACACTGAGGCGCTAGCGTTATTGCCACCGAATCCTTTTGAATTTAGAAACGCGGCATCAAAGGCGGTCGCGCCAGAATCGCGATGTTCGAGAACGAAATCTAAGTTTTGAGTAGTCACGTCCGGTGCGAGGGTGTCAACGTTCTGAATGGCAGGAAGGATGCCATCTTGCCAGACGCCGAGCGTTGCCATTAATTGGTCTCCTGCAGAACTTGCGACTGAATGCCCAAGATATGATTTTATGGCAAGGATTGGTAAGTTTTTTATACCGAATTCTTTCGCCAAGCGACTAAACATAGCTGATTCGGTCGTTCTATTTTGGGGTGTTCCTGTTCCGTGAGCTTGCATAAAGCATCGATTTTTGAAATCTGCTTCTCCTAAAACATGACGTGTCGCAGACATCGCTTTTGCCATACAGATTGTATTCCCTGCCCCCGGGCCCGAAATAGACTTTTTATAGCCATCCGCACTAATGAAGACATCGTTTATGGCTCCCTGGATATTTGCGCCGAGCTCAAGCGCCAATTCATCGTCAAAGAGCACGACAAATTGTGCGGACTCGCTTAACGTGAAGCCGCAATTGTTGCCAAAGGGTCGGCATGCCTTTCTGTGATCGATTTGTTCATCATTAGATAAACGGTCAAGTGTGCGTAACCCAGCATCATCTGCTAACGCACCCATTGCACAGAATCCCTCTAGGACTTCTGGGGTAAGTGGCGCTTCACTGGTTCCAACAATTGCCACTCGGTGCGTTCCTCGACGAATATCTTCTACGGCATTCCTTAAGTTATATAAAAATGTTGCGCACGCGCCCTGACTTGCGCCCGTTGTGCCCATGCTCCCGAGCAGATAGGCATTGATAAAATCGGCAGGCATCTCAGCAAGCCCTAACGGAAGTTGCTTTGAGCTGACTCGCTTGCCTCTCAAGCGGGCTTGAAGCAGTCCCCCATTTCCATTGACATCTAATTGACTGAGGCAGCTGCCTGCGTACACACTAATTCTGTCGGGAGCGACTTTTTTTCTGACCTGTTCCCACTCAATACCCATAGAGTCTAATGCGTCTGAAGCACCAAACACCGTAAGCTGAAGTCCTCGGGGGTGGTTGCGTGAGGCATAGAGGCTTGCTGGATCGAAACCTGTGGGTAGTTGTCCTGCCGTGTTTACTAGCGATGTGGAGAATTGGGATAAATTAGCTTTCAGTGAATGGGACACATTAAAGGATGTGGTTTCGCCATTGTCACTTACCATTTGCCAGTCTTGCGGAAGCGATCGGGGTAAATGTCGATTTTGTATGCTGAACTGCAGCCCTTGCTCTTGGTTGGCAATAAAGTTGAAATTTTTATTTTGAATTATTTGTTTGGGATCAAATAGGTTGTTCTCAAGTTTTCGAACAAGCGTCCCATCGAGAAGCTCGAGGCTATTCTCGGTTAAACATTTTTTGATATCTACAACTTCATTTTCGTCCCACAACCAGGACCCATCAGATCCTTTTTTTAGGCGGCCCATCAAAGAGCCAAGACTTTGGAGAGTGCTTATCCGTTTCCGGAGGTCTAAGCTGTCAAATACGAGGCGGCGGTAACCATTTAATCCAGAGCTTCGTCCGGCTGGACTAATACCACCGAACCCTACGATAACGGGTAGGCTTGCCATTTTATTTAAGCTGCTCCAAATTAACAACGATCGATTTGATTCCAATAGGTATCGGCCGAAAGGATAGGGTTTTGAGCGATAACTTAAACGATGTTCAAAAGAATATGGTGAGACAAATTTTGAAAGGTGAGTAGATTTTTCGATATAAAAAACTTTTGTTTATCTGTGACTTCATCAAAAATCTGATAAAGTTAAATTAAGAAAAATTAAATTATCTATAAATCGAGGTCAACTTGCATGAGATGGAGCTCAGTGCAAGGAGGGCCTGTTTTCTAGCCAGAATATTTAAATTGAAAGTAGAAAAATGCTGAACGAAGACTATCTTCAAAGAATTAAGTCCCTGCATGCCGCGCTCGGTATTGATGACTCTCATTTGGGTTCTTGCGGGATGCCTTTGTGTCACGTCCCTGTTGCTCTTGTAGAGGCGGGCGAAGATATTTATGGGCGGCCCCAATTATTGACCAGGGAAACTTTCGAGTCATGGAAGAAGATGTGTCAGCAAGCAGCATTAGATGGAGTTTTGCTACAGCTTGTCTCTGGCTTTAGAGATCTTGATTATCAAGCTGAAATAATTCGCCGAAAATTAGATCGAGGTCAGGCATTAAACGAAATTTTGAAAATAAATGCTGCACCTGGATTTAGTGAGCATCATACGGGCAGGGCAATCGATCTAACATCGCCAGAAGGGCTTGCTCTTCAAGAAAAGTTCGAAGAATCATGCGCATTTAAATGGTTGGTAAACAATGCAGTAAGCTTCGGGTTTAATATGTCTTATCCGCGTAATAACCAAGCTGGCATTGCCTACGAGCCTTGGCATTGGTGTTACGATGGTCACCGGCGCGATCTTAGCTCTGAATGAAAAAATTTGGACATTGGTCTGATAGGGTAGTAGTCTACAATTCGAAACCAGGGAGAAAGAGTGGGCGTATTTATTCGATCTCAATCAGACTTAAAGTTGCCTATTGGCTTGAATAGACTCAACTTCAACATAGTTGAAATCCTTTATAGTTATATATTCTGTAGAAAAAAATACTTTCATCCATATCGAGCGTTTGCAGCATTATGCTCAGATGATGATTTTTTACGTCCGTCATTAATTGAAAAGTGAGGTTCAAGTAAGAGTATCAATCTTAATAGACAAGGAGAAATATACATGAATCACGACGTGCAAATATTTTTTCATAATATCGAACAAACTGACTCGTTGGTCGATGCGATAGATAAAAGATTACTCAAGCTCGCGCGCTATTGCGGACACATCATAACAGGGAGAATTGTTATTGACTCTCCGCATAATCATCACCATAAGGGCAAGGTATATTCCGTAAATATCGATATTCATTTTGCAGATTCTGACGTCCGGGTGTCTCATGAACAGCACGATAAATCAGAGCATGAAGATCTATACGTTGCGATTAGGGATGCATTTAACATCGCCGAAAGACAATTTCTTGCAAAGGATAAAAAGCATCGTAAAAAGCCACTCCGTGAGCTTGGTTTGAGCCCAGACTCTGAAGAAGCCGCATAAGTTAATTGTGTGATTTTGGTTTAAGAGCAATTTTGAAATTGGGAGCTTAAGTTTATGGATCTAAGTCGTGAAACGCAGGTAGAAATAGAAGCAGCGACATTTCGACGATTTGTAGCGCATCTTGATGAGAACAAGGATGTGCAGAATATCGACCTTATGATTTTAGCGAATTTCTGCCGGAATTGTCTTTCCAAGTGGTATGCCGAAGAGGCTGATAGTCGAGGTATCTCTTTTGACTATAGCCAGGCGAGAGAAATTATCTATGGCATGCCTTATGACGAGTGGAAGCAAAAGTTTCAGCCAGAGGCTACTGAAGAGCAACTGTCTCAGTTAAATTCCAAGAAAAAATAGAAAAATAGCAGTTCATTAAGAAATATTGATTTTCGTACTTTCATATCGAATGGCGATTACCGTATAGGTGCGATCGCCTGCCTTTGAGTTTATTGTAATAGAGTCGCCGAAAGTTTTACCCAACAAAGACTGGCTAAGCGTTGAGTCTACGCTGATATAATTTAATTTGGGTTCAAGCTCATCTGGCCCAACGATTCTATAAGTAATAGATTCTTTAGCCTTGTGTTCCTGGAACTCTAACGTGACGAAAGCCGCAAAATATATCCGTCCCTCATCGGGGGGAGGATCGCTGACGACGGTCATGCCCTCCAATCTTTTGATAATAAATCGAACGCGGCTGTCTATCTCTCTCAGGCGCTTTTTCCCGTAAATGTATTCAGCATTTTCGGAACGATCACCCTGTGCGGCAGCTTCGCTGACTGATTGCGTAACGATGGGACGTTCGACTTTCCAAAGTTGGTGAAGTTCTTTTTTTAGGCTGCGGTATCCCATTGGCGTGATGTATTTTGCGCTGGGTTTGCTCGGCGGTCTGTAGCGGGACATTTGACTCAGATACTCGGTTAATTCAAAGGAAGTGTTAATTGTGGCTCAGTAGATGATTGGTCTGCTTTATTCTTATTTTTCCGCGAGCTCTTATCGATGGGTAAAACTCGGAGTCCTACCCCAAGCAATCGGACGGGTTTTTGACCCCTTGCGAAGCTCTCTTGAACAAGTTCCGTAAAATTATCTGATTTGATACCGTGTGACATCATTTCTGAGGTGGTGAGGGTGAAATCATGAAATTTTAGTTTTACAAATTGTTTAATTATTCGGTAGTCGGAGCTATGTGGCTGCCATCGTTGTGATAATTTGTGTTCTAAATTTTTGAGCGGTTTCAGACAATCTTCTGCGCTTACAAAATCTTTCTCAAAAGTAGTTTCTACGCTTATTGATTTTCGGACACGGTGAGTTGTTACTTCTCTGTTGTCTATTCCCTTGCTGAGCTCTAATAACCGCGCACCAAATTTTCCGAATAAGCGTTTTAACTCCTCAATCTCCATTGTCTTGATGTCACTACAATGAGTGAGCCCTAAATTTTGCATCTTTGCGGCTGTTACTTTTCCAACACCGTGAAGTTTTTTTACTGGAAGCTGGTCAACAAATGCTTGCAACTCATTCGGAAGGACAGTGAACTGGCCGTCCGGCTTTTTCCAGTCGCTAGCAATTTTTGCAATAAATTTATTTGGGCCGATGCCCGCAGAGATGGTGATGCCGACACTTTCCCTGACTTCTTTTCGTATTGCCTCAGCGATTTTCGAAGCGCTGCCACCATATAGAGTTGTATTACTAACGTCCAAATATGCCTCATCTAGCGACAATGGCTCGACTAGGCGAGTATATTTATGAAAAATTTTTTGAATATCATCAGATGCCCTTCGATATTTTTCCATCTGTGGGCGCACGATAATTAGGTCCGGACACAGCTGACGCGCTCGGGAAGCAGACATGGCGGAATGAACGCCATAGCTGCGAGCAAGGTAGTTGCAGGTCGCTACCACGCCTCTGCGATTGGGAGATCCGCCAACGGCTAAAGGTTGCTCGCGGAGGCTGGGATTATCACGCATCTCTATAGAAGCATAAAAACAATCACAATCACAATGAATGATCTTGCGTTGAATTTGCATGATCAATCAAGAATTCTTTTTCTCAAAGTCTAACATAAACTGTGCTAACGCCTCGCAGCCCTCGATTGGCATCGCATTATAAATTGACGCTCTAGCTCCACCGACATCTCGGTGCCCTTTCAGTGCGTAGAGCCCGGAAGATTCCGCTTGGTTGATGAACGGGGCAAGGAGGTCTTGGTTTTGAAAGTTAAATGTTACATTCATCATTGATCGATCTTTTTGCCGTGACACACCGGTATAAAGATTGCTCGCATCAATTACCTCGTAAATAATTTTGGCTTTTAACTCGTTTCGGGCTTCAATTACGTCGACTCCACCTTCTTGCTTTAACCACTTCAATACCAAAGACATCATATAGAGTGCGAATGTGTTTGTGGTATTAGCCAATGAATGACTATCGATGCACGTTTTATAATCTAATAATGCCGGCGTCTGCTGCAGTGCAGAACCAACTAAGTCTTCACGGACTATGACCACAGCTAGCCCCGCGGGGCCAAGATTTTTCTGAAGCCCAGCAAAGATTAATCCGAATTTACTTATATCGATTTTTCTGGAGAGAAATTCTGAGGTCATGTCTGCGACGAGGGGAATGTCCCCAAAATCCGGGAATGCTGTCCAACGCGTCCCGTAAAGAGTGTTGTTTGAGGTTATGTGAACATAAGCAGACTCAGGTTCAAGAGCGGCTGGATCAATTTTAGGGATCTCAGTAAAGCCGGATTTCGCACCGGAGGCAAAGGTTAAGCTTCTTCCGAAGCGAGAGCACTCCTTACGGGCCTTCACCCCCCATGTTCCAGTTTCTATATAACTCGCAGTTTTACTGCTGCTTAAGTTCAAAAGATTGAGAGGCACCGCCGAAAATTGCATTTGGGCGCCGCCGTGCATGTATAAAATTTTATAGTTGTCCGGAATCGTTGCAAGTTCTTTTAATAGGCTGTCACAGTCTGAAAGGACTTCCTCGAACTCGCTTGATCTGTGGCTTATTTCAATTAGGCCGGCGCCCAAATTGTTGTAGTTCAAGAAATCTTTTTGTGCTTTCTCCATCACTGCTCGGGGAAGCATCGCAGGCCCTGCTCCGAAGTTGAATACTTGACTCATTTTTTTAATCCTTGGGGTTAAGAAATACTTTCTTTAGTTTTCATAAGAGTGTTACTTTGGTCACGTTTTCTATTGCTGCTATTGTTCTCACAGTATCTGCTTTAGGTGATGTCTCCAGGTCAATCAAGTTATAAGCGATTTCATCTCGACTCTTGTTAATCATGTCTACGACATTAAGGTTTTGGTCTGATAACACCGTCAAAATTTGGCCAAGTGTTTTCGGCAGATTTTTATTGCTAATTGTTAGTCTCGTGTTTTGCTTCGTGTTAATGTCTCTATCGAGGGATATTTGGGGAAAGTTTACCGAGTTTTTAATGTTCCCGTTTTGCAAAAAATTAGTAAGCTGATCAGCTGCCATTATTGCGCAATTTTGTTCGGCTTCCATTGTGCTTGCTCCAATGTGAGGCATCGAAATTACATCCTCTCTATCTAAAAGTTCGGGGCGGGGAAAATCAGTAACGTATTTGCTTAATTGACTATTCTCGAGTGCGAAAAGAAGAGCTTCGGAATTTACTATTTCGTCTCGAGCAAAATTCAATAGGCAGGCACTTGGCAACATCGAAGCGAATATCTTAGCGTCGATAAGCCCCCGCGTTGCCTCGAGAACCGGCATGTGCAGGCTGATAAAATCCGAGCTAGAAGCTAATGTTTTTAAGTTTTCGATTCGTCTTACATCACTGGATAAACGCCAGGCGGCCTCCACCGACAGAGCGGGATCATAACCCTGAACTTTCATTCCCAGACTTAGTGCCATTTCAGCCACTAACGACCCAATCGCTCCAAGGCCTACTACACCCAATGTTTTTCCTGCAATCTCCGTACCTTTGAATCTTTTTTTCTCCGTCTCCATTAATTTTGCGAGGACCGAATATTCCTCAGAATTCTGTTGGGCTGATGCAAAATTAATTCCAGGTACAACACCCCGTGAAGCCAAAAGCATGCCGCAAAGTACAAGTTCTTTTACAGCGTTTGCATTAGCGCCTGGTGTATTAAAAACCACAATGCCTTTTTCAGTGCAGTCTTGAACAGGAACATTATTTGTTCCCGCACCTGCTCGCGCTATGGCGCGCAGTCGAGGTTCGTGCAGGTCATCAATTTCTAATTTATGGCTCCGAAGGAGATATGCACTGGCTTCTGTCTGGTGCGGGCTGATCATGAATTCGGATTCCGAAAAGCGATCAAGGCCCACTTGAGATATTTGATTGAAGGTCCGAATTTTATGCATTTGGGCATCCTTGCAGGATTGGCTGAGTTTGTTTAGATATTTTGCGGAATTTTTAGAACTGCGCGATCACATTTTTATGGTAACAGTTTCCGGCTTTGAGATTAAGTCTCGTAGTTCTATATTCTGACGATTAAAGGATGTACAGAGGAGGTAGGTTGGGTGGTAAGCTAAGGCATATCTACATTGGTAATTTGAGTTTCCGACAAGGAGTCGAAGAATGCATCAATTTGAACCTGGAAAACCAGCGTATCTAGGTGTCGGTGAAGTACCAGTAAGGCGGATTTTAGGTCTCAACCCTGGATTAATGACAGGCCCTGGAACGAACAGCTATTTAATTGGCACCAATCGATTGTGTATGGTGGACCCTGGACCCGCAGATGAGTCTCAGTATGAAAATTTCATGCGAGCAATCGGTCATGCAGAACTTGAAGCAATCGTAGTTACGCACACCCACGGTGATCATTCCCCGGGAGCTCGAAGGTTGGCTGAGGCAACAGGTGCAAAGTTGGTTGGTTTGGCAGCCCCAGTGGGTCCGGGACAAGATATCACTTTTGTTCCGGATAGGGACTATGCTAATCGTGAAGTTTTCGATTTTGGAGAGTACAGTTTAGAGCTCATTTCTACGCCGGGTCATGTTTCAAATCATGTGTGTTACTTACTCAGAGAGACGAAAATACTTTTTACTGGAGATCATATTTTGCAGGGGACGACTTCGGTAATTTTGCCCCCAGACGGGAGTATGAGGGATTACTTAAAATCGTTGAATCTCTTGCGCAGCGAATCTATACGTTATCTAGCTCCTGGGCATGGAGAGATAATGGATGAGCCCATAAAGGAAATTGATTCATTAATTGCGCATCGGTTGAAGCGTGAGGAAAAAATCTTTGAGCGACTTCGTTCTACAGGCCCGTGTAATTTAGAGAAGTTAGTTAGTGTTGCATATGATGATGTTGAAGCTTATTTGTTGCCATGGGCAAAAAAAACCTTGCTTGCACATTTAATAAAGCTCAAGTCTGAGGGCTTTGTTGAAGAGATAGGAAACGAATGGGAGGTAAAGGAGGGGGTTGTAAACCCCAATTTTTATTAGTATGTGGTGGATCTATATGATTCGTGCCGTTGATGGAGCTTTATATACTGGAGTTACTACTAATGTTTCTCGCCGATTTGAGGAGCATCGAGATCTTACACCGCAAAGTCGTGGATCCAAGTTCTTGAAGGGTCGGGGGCCGATTGAGTTAGTGCTGAGTGAAAAGATTGGAGATAAAATTTTGGCTCACCAGCTAGAGTATCGGTTAAAACGTCTAAGTAAAGTGGCAAAGGAAGAGATCGTCACACGTCAATTTAATCGTACCGACTTGTTATTCCGAGTTTCGCTATGAAAAAACATGCGGGTTTTAGCTGTTCTCCATCACGTGTTCTGCTAGGGGCACAATTTTAAAATTAAAAAAACCATACAATAGGGCAATAACGGGGCAAATCAGGTTGAAAAAGCACCAAGGTAAGTAGGCGAAGGTTGCGATGCCGAGTGTTCCGCTCATGTACGCTCCACAGGTATTCCAAGGAACGAGCGGAGACGTTATTGTAGCTGAGTCCTCTAAGGTTCGGGACAAGTTCTTAGGGTCTAATTTTCTGTTTTCGTATTCGAGCTTATACATTCGGCCCGGTAAGACAATAGATACATACTGATCTGATGTTATTATATTAGCGCCTATACACGTAAAAATTGTGGTGCTTATGAGGCTCCCATTGCTGTCGACAAACGATAACGCATACTTCACCAGACAGTTCAGCAACCCAGTGTGGTCCATAGCTGACCCAAAAACCATAGCACATAGAATCAACCACACGGTATTTAACATTGAACTCATTCCGCCGCCGCTCATTAAATCATCGAGAGTGTTGTTGCCGCTATTGAGTGTATGTCCATCAAAAAGAGTCAGCCAGACTCCTTTAATTGCTGCTATGGTGCTATTACCAAGCTCAGGAGACGAATTTAAAACAATCTCATGCTGAAAAATTAATGCAAGGGTTACCGCTGATGCTGCACCCGCGAATATCGTTGGAATCGGTGGAAAGCGTTTATTGGCCATTACTAAGAGAATCAAAACTGGGAGCAATAGAATCGGATTGATCATAAACGTATTCTGAATCGCGTCCATCGTTTGGATAAGATTGTCGTTACTGTCAGAGGTTTCAATATTGAGACCAATAAATAAATAAAGTAATACGGCCAAGATAAAGCTAGGCACTGCTGTCCAAACCATATGTCCAATATGACTGAACAAGTCTGTACCAGCTACGGCAGGGGCTAAATTAGTTGTTTCTGAGAGAGGGGACATTTTGTCTCCGAAGTAGGCGCCAGAAATAATTGCGCCAGCAGTTATTTCAACAGACAGATTCAAGCCTATAGCTGCGCCGATTAAGGCTATCCCGACAGTACCAGCAACAGTCCAAGAGCTTCCAATGCTCAGCGCAATCAGGCCGCAAATCACGCAAGTTGCGGCATAAAAAACCGAGGGATCTAAAATAAGTAGGCTATAATAGATCATCGTCGGTACAGTCCCTGACAAAATCCAAGTTCCTATTAAAACGCCGACGCTCAGAAGGATAAGAATCGGTTTAATGGAGATAGTTATACCCGAGACCATTGCGTCTTCAATTTGCTCCCAAGATTGCCCATTTTTCCAACCTATTGCAGCGGAGACTGCAGCCCCAAGACAAAGCGCTATTTGATTTGGACCATAACTTGCGTCCTCGCCAAAAAGATAAACTGAGAAAGCCAGTAAGGTGATTAGACTCAGCACAGGTACCAATGCTTGGCCCACGGTTGGCTCTTTATTCTTCATTGTTTCCATAACTTTAATCGGACCTTTATCATGATTTTAGATAAGGGTGCTCAAATTCTTAAAGGAGCTTGAATCGAGAAATCATTGGCATCGGACAATAGAACGGCTTGGTATTTAATTATATATAGGGCTGAGTGTTAACTGGGCCTTATGCGATAAACTTAGGTATAATAAGTAAGTTACCAGAAATTCACACACATTGCCTCGCTTTGTTGGTAAAGATTCTATGGCTGTATCAGGGGAAAAATGATCGATATCAAAGATTACATTGAGAGTATTGGGAAGCAAGCTAGGGACACGTCGGTTGAAATTGGCAGAGTTTCTACTGTCAAGAAAAACCAGGCTCTCGAAAATATTGCTGAGTCGCTCAATCTGTCACGGACAGAGATCTTTGAAGCTAATAAGAAAGACATGAGCGAGAGCAGTCGAAAAGGACTTGATGCCGCGTTGCTTGACAGATTAGAACTTACACAACGTCGGTTCGATGAGATGTTGTTGGGGTTGCGACAGGTTGCCGCCTTGACTGATCCTATCGGTGAGATAAGTGATCTGAAGTATCAGCCCTCAGGTATTCAGGTTGGACGGATGCGGGTCCCTCTCGGTGTGGTGGCAATTATTTATGAGTCTCGACCAAACGTGACGGTTGAGGCAGCCAGCTTATGCATTAAGTCTGGAAACGCTGCAATATTACGTGGAGGATCAGAAGCGATTAATTCAAATCAGGCTATCGCTAAATCGATCGAGCAAGGGCTTTTAGCAAGTAATTTATCGGGGAAAACTATACAGGTGCTTGACCGAAGCGAGCGCGAGGCCGTTGGTCATTTAGTCGCGATGCCGGAATATGTGGATGTGGTCGTGCCTCGAGGTGGGAAAGGATTGATTGAAAGAATTCAGAGAGAGGCCCGTGTTCCTGTCATTAAGCATTTAGACGGAAATTGTCATGTTTATGTGGATAATGATGCTGATTTAGATAAAGCCTTCAACATTATTATAAATTCGAAGACCCAGAGATACGGAACTTGCAATACCTTGGAGTCTCTATTGGTTCATCGTTCGATTGCCGAGCAAGTTCTTCCCCGATTGGCGTTGAGTTTTGAATCTCTAGGTGTTGAGGTTAGGGGTTGTGAGGAAGCAATTCAGTTAATGCCGGGCTCAATTCTCGCCAACGCTAAAGACTGGTCTGAAGAATATTTGGCGCCAGTTTTGTCAGTCATGTTAGTGTCTGGGCTTGATCAGGCGATTGCACATATAAATGTTTATGGATCGCAACATACAGATTCGATCATTACAAATGACCTACAGAAAGCTCAAAAGTTTCTGCGCGAAGTAGATTCGAGCTCAGTGATGGTAAATACGTCGACTCGATTTGCGGATGGTTTTGAATACGGTTTAGGAGCTGAGATAGGAATTTCAACGGATAAGTTTCATGCACGAGGTCCTGTGGGTTTAGAGGGATTAACATCTCAAAAATATGTTGTGTTTGGAGATGGGCATATTCGTCAATGAAAAAACGCATAGGTGTCTTTGGAGGGATGTTTGACCCAGTGCACAATGGACACCTTGCGTTAGCTAATACAGCCTTAAAGCTAATGTGTCTGGATAAGCTAATTTTAGTACCTTGCAGACAGCCTAGTCATCGGGCGGCTTGTGTCGCAAGTGCGGAGCACAGACTAGCTATGACACGGTTGGCGTGCTCTGGAAATACGAAGATCCATGTTGAGTCGATAGAATTAGACAGGTTGGGAACTTCATACACGATAGATACGCTTTATCAAGTGAAGCTCTCTGAGCCGTCAGCACGTATCGTCCTAGTTTTAGGTGTTGATGCGTTCAATGGATTTTTGTTTTGGGAGGGTTGGGAAAAAATCCTGGAGTTTTGTAACTTGTTTATTGTCTCGCGGCCTAATGTAGTCCTAGACCCCAGTGTTTTAGAATCGACAGGATTGGCGAATCGTTGTGTCTCAGATCTTGATGCGTTGTTTGCAGAGGACGCCGGCTCTTACTGTTATTGCGCTGATGTGAGTATGAATTATGCTTCAAGTGAGGTGCGCCAAAAACTCATCAAGTCAGAGAGTTTAGATCACGCAATGGATTTAACTGTGCTTGAGTACATCGATAAGCATAGTTTGTACACATTATAATTGAATAGAAAAACGTTAAGATTTTGTGCAAATAGAAATCAAACACACATTTTTTGAATGCTTTTGCAGTAGAGAGAGGTAATTGGATTTGAGCAGTAAAGACATTGTAAAAGTTGCACTAAAAGCTATTGAGGACATTAAGGGGCAAGGGGTTAGATGTATCAATGTTGATAAGCTTACGTCGATAACAGATTATATGGTGATGGCAACTGGAACGTCGAATACACACGTGAAATCTCTTGCCGACGCAGTTGTTAAAGAGGTGAAAGAGGCCGGGCTTCAGATTGTCGGTGTTGAAGGGAAATTGGGGTCCGACTGGGTTTTGGTAGACCTTGGCGATGTCGTTGTTCATCTTATGACAGCGTCAACCAGAGCCTTATATAACCTAGAGGATCTCTGGAGCTTCAATAAGAATGCCTTTGCTCAAAATGAACTTTCGCTTGAGGAATGAAAATCTGTCTTCTTTGCATTGGCAATAAGATGCCTGACTGGGTTGTTGCTGGAACTAATGAGTATCGAAGAAGGCTTCAAGCTGATGTAAAATTGTCGTTGTTAGAAATTCCTCTTGCCAAGCGCACCAAGGGAGTAACAATTAATACCTGCCTAGCTCAGGAGGGCGCTGCCATGATGGCGTCTTTGTCCAGAGAAGATTATGTGGTGAGCATGGAGGTTCATGGTAAACGGTTTGACACGCCGGCTCTGGCTGAGCGAATTAACTATTTTAAAAGTGATGGACGAAGTATTAAGTTTTTGATTGGAGGGCCAGATGGATTGGCTGTTGACTGCCAGTCCAGGGCAAACGAGAGCTGGTCTCTATCCAATTTGACTCTCCCTCATCCGATTGCCCGCATTTTATTGTTAGAGCAGCTGTACCGGGGATTTAGTATTCTCAAAGGGCACCCGTACCATCGAGTTTAGACCTCGCATAAAATCTCAGCTAACTACGGATTTTTGGTTTTTGGACGTTAACCTTGACGTGGATAGAGTTTCGTTTTTAAGCTGGTAGGTTGAACAGCTTCAAGAGACTTTTACTTCATTCTGGAACTTTTCTGTTAAATGGTAGTCTGAAGAATATGGCAGGAAAATGGCAGCTCAGAGACAGGGAAGCAGAGAGAGCTCTTTTTTCGAGTCGTCTCTTTGTTGCTTCTGTTGTTTGCTTGATTCTATTTATTGTGTTGCTGATCAATTTATTCAATCTGCAAGTAATCCAACACGAGTATTTTTCTTCGCGAGCGGACGGCAATAGGCTTCACTCCCAGTATGTCGCGCCATCGAGGGGTTTGATCTACGATTCATCGGGAGCTCTTCTGGCAGATAACCAACCGATATTTAATCTTACAGTTGTCCGTGAACAGGTCCCGGATCTTGACGCAGCGCTTACTTTAGTTGGTGAGTTGATCGATTTGAGTATGGAAGATCTGACAAATTTTAAAACACGATCCGAGAGGAATCGAGTGCCTTTTGCTTCAGTTCCGCTTCGTTACGTTCTGACTGAGGAGGAAAAAGCTCGTATTGCCGTAAATGGTCACCTGCTTTCTGGATTTAGTATTGAGTCTCAATTTGTACGCCATTACCCTTTTGGAAAATTAAATGCACACTCTCTTGGCTACGTCGCTGAAATTAACCAATCCGAATTGGACGATTTTGATGAGGCTCGACGCGAGAGCTATGGCGGCAGTAATCACATTGGTAAAACGGGTATAGAGAGAACGTATGAAGAATTACTGCATGGACAGGTCGGTTATGAGATTGTTGAAAAAAATAATCGAGGGCAAGTTATGCGACGCCTCGATCGAACAGACCCTGTTGCCGGAGCCGACTTAACTTTATTTTTACAAAACCAATTACAGGCTACAGCCAGTCGGGCATTGGGAGGAAAGCGGGGAGCGGTCGTTGCTATTGAACCATCCACGGGGGGAATTTTAGCAATGATCAGCGAGCCAGGTTTTGATCCTAACCTCTTCGTCACTGGCATAGGTAGGGCTGAATACGCACAATTAGTGACCGATGAGATCAATACTCCTTTATTTGATCGGTCAACCAACCCTTATCCACCAGCCTCGACCGTAAAACCTTTTATTGGTCTTGGTGGGCTGGCCCTCGGAGTTATCGATAAAGATTTTACGATCGATGACCCGGGTTATTTTCATTTGCCAGGAGTTAGCTATAGGTGGAATGACTACACAATGCGAACTGCAATAGGCGGCGGTCACGGGTTAACTGATCTGAGAAAAGCAATTTATCAATCTTGTGACACTTTTTTTTATGACTTGGGCAACCGAATGGGCATTGAGAAAATACATGATTTTATGTCGCTTTTTGGGTTTGGTCGAAGTCTTGCTCTGGATATTCCGTATGCTAGAACTGGGGTATTACCATCGAGAGATTGGAAAAGCCAAGCGCGGAGCGAGCCTTGGTATCCTGGAGACACTATAAACTCATCCATTGGGCAAGGTTATATGTGGGCCACGCCATTACAGTTAGCAACAGCTACCGCAATTCTTGCAAACCGAGGTGGGGTTGTTGCACCCCGCATGCTGAAGGCAATTGATGGAGTTATTTACTCTCCTTCTACAGAAGAATCAGTTTCGCCTCTTAAAATCGGAGAAGATCATTTGAGCTATGTTGAAGATGCGATGACAATGGTTGTGCACCGACCGTTTTCAGATGTTTTTCGTGATTATGGTACAGCGTTCGAAGCAATAGCGATGACCGATCCAGAGATGGAGTATAAAATTGCTGGGAAGTCTGGTTCAGCTCAGGTCGTCGGTATTGCTCAGGAAATTCTTCAGAGCTCTGACATAGATACTTCTGATTTAAACAAGGATCATGCTCTGTTCATAGCGTATGGCCCTGCGCAACATCCCACTATAGATCCACAAATTGCTGTCGCTGTGTTTGTGGAAAATGGAGAGCACGGTAGCAGTGTCGCGGGACCAATAGCAAAGGCTGTCATAGATGAGTATCTGTTAGATATTCTGAGCATTGATTTTGCAAGCATTGATGATTCCTTGGCAGAAGAGCTGAGCCAGCGATAAGAGACTCATAATCAACTTGGGCCTGAAGCCTAGGCTTTTTTTAGCTCAATATGTAGGTGTTTAAGTGATCGCTAAAGATTTCGTTCGACAAGCGAAAGACCCTTTTGGGTACAGCTCGCAAAATGTAAATTGGTGGAACGCTTTGCATATAGATCCACCATTGCTGATCAGCGTTTTGTTATTGTGTGGCTTCGGTCTTTTCGTATTGTTTAGTGCTAGTGGAAACGACCTTGATACTGTCCGCCGTCAAGCTTTTACGATGTTTTTGGGTTTGGTCGTAATGTTTTCAGTGGCCCAGCTCCCAGCCTCTTCTTTTCGAAGATGGACGCCCTCAATATATTTTTTCGGTATTGGGTTGTTAATAGTTGTCTTGTTGATTGGGATTGAGACTAATGGAGCGAAGAGTTGGCTCGCTCTACCTGGATTACCGAGCTTTCAACCTTCGGAGTTGATGAAGTTTGTTGTGCCGATGAGCGTTGCTTGGCACCTTGGGAGCAGGCCCATTCCGCCAAAGTTTAGACATGTTTTTTGGTCTTGCGTAATCATCGCCTTACCGTCCCTACTTGTGGTTTTGCAAAACGACATGGGGACAGCTCTGATGATAATAATGTCAGGAGTTTTTGTGATTCTCCTTGCTGGAGTAAAGTGGAAATTGGTTATTGCTTCAATTTTTGCGGTTATTCTCGCGTCTCCTGCTTGGTATCTATTTGTTGCTCTTCCTCATCAGAAGAACAGAATACTTACTTTTTTTGATCCATACAGAGATCCAACTGGGGCTGGGTATAACATTATTCAATCGCAGATAGCGATTGGGTCCGGCGGAGTTTATGGGAAAGGATATGGTAATGGGGCTCAGTCGCACCTGGACTTTATTCCCGAAAGCAACACAGATTTTATCATGGCGGTTTTGGCAGAGGAATTTGGCTTGCTTGGTGTCGCAGTGCTTATATTCTTGTACTTGTCTGTCCTTATTCGAGCTGGATACATATCTTTGAGAGCTCGAGATAGTTTCGGGCGCTTACTGGCGGGCAGTATCTCTTTAGTCTTTTTTTTGTATATATTCGTTAATATGGCGATGGTTTCAGGACTTCTCCCGGTTATCGGACTCCCTTTGCCTTTGGTCTCCCGAGGCGGAACTTCCGTGGTGACTCTATTTATTGGCTTTGGTCTTCTAATGTCAGTCCACACCCATAGTAAAACAGTCGTAATCTAACTTAGATACTAAACGTTTTAGTAAAACTGACGCTAATCTAAGGGAGCTCTGTATGAAAAGGCAGAGTCTATTTTTTTAATCTCGCAGGAGGCTAGGGGATTATGACGCGTGGCGCTGCGATTCAAACGACTTCTTGGTGGAAACGATTTTTCATCATAGCGCTGATGATATTTCTAGAGGCTTGTCGGTCCTCGGCCCCTATGGTGAACAAGTCATCGAGCCCGCAAAACAGCCCAAACTCAGGCCGCTACAGTATTGAGCAAGATAAAGCGCCTGGGCGCGCCGTTGATGTTTCTCGGATCGCTAATGTTATTCCAACTGTAATTGATCGGGGCTCTGCAGGAAATCCGCGATCGTATGAAATATTTGGAAAAACATATGAGGTAATGAAGTCAGAAGAGGGGTATGCGGAGACTGGAATTGCATCTTGGTACGGGGAAAAGTTCCATGGCCACAAAACTTCCAACGGTGAGATCTTCGATATGTATGCTTTTTCTGCGGCTCATAAATCGTTGCCTATTCCTAGTTTTTTGCAGGTAACGAATTTAGATAATGATCAGTCACTTGTGGTGCGGGTCAATGATCGGGGGCCATTTCATGGTGATCGCTTAATTGATTTGTCATATGCAGCGGCTTTGAAACTTGGCTATGCTGATAGGGGAACAGCTCGGGTCGCCTTAAGATCGATAGTTGTTGACGTTGCAGAGAGCGGCGATAGTAGTGTGCAACCCAAGCCCCCTTCCATCAGATCAAGCTCCTCGGACAAAAAGTTTTTGCAAGTTGGGGCCTTTGCAAGCAGGGAGTCGGCTCTGAAACATGCGGCGGAGGTCGCGAGAGTGACCTCGAGAAGCCCCTCGATTAGCGCTATTAAGACAGCTACTGGACAAGTCTTACATCGTGTTCGAATTGGGCCTTTGCTTAATAACTTCGAGGCAACAGAGGTTAGCGATAGAGTGGTTGCTGCCGATTTGGGAAGTCCTTATATGATTATTGAATGACCTTTATCTTTACCTTTACCTTATGACAGAAACTATCTGGTTTATGACATTATTTAGCCAACTTTTTGTTATAGGATTTTTGGTGAACCAATCAGTAAAACATAAAATATCACAAGACAAAGATGGATTCGGTATGAAAGTTTTTTATAAAAATCTCCCTCGCTCAGATTTCAAGTCAGCGCTCAGCAACAAACTTACAATAAATAGTTATTTAAAGTTATTTTCGTTAGTGACTTTGTTCGTATCCCAGTCTGGGTTTTCCGCGCCAGCGATCATTCCTCGTGCTCCAGAAATTAATGCGACTAGTTACATTCTTCTGGATGCAAAAACTGGGCGGGTGATTGTTGAGGAAAATGCTGACGAGGCGTTGCCGCCGGCGAGCCTGACCAAAATTATGACATCTTATATCGCAATTGAAGAGATTATGAACGACCGTTTGCGGTTGGACGATCCGGTTCATATAAGTGAAAAGGCCTGGCGGATGGAGGGTTCTAAGACATTTGTAGGTGTTGATACGCAAGTTCAAGCAGAGGATTTGTTGAGGGGAATTATAATTCAATCTGGGAATGATGCGAGTGTGGCAATAGCTGAACACATAGCCGGTAGTGAGGAAGCTTTTGCCGACATGATGAACCAGTATGCAGAGGCTCTGGGTTTAGAACAATCCTTTTTTATGAACGCCAGTGGTCTGGATACCGAGCTTTACTACAATACGATGTCAGCACGCGATTTATCGATTTTAGCGAGAGAGACCATTAATCGTCATGCTGATTTCTATCCGATGTATGCTGAACGTGAATTTACCTACAATGGTATTACTCAACCAAATCGAAATACACTGTTGTTTAGAGATCGTAACGTAGATGGAATGAAAACAGGATGGACAGATGCTGCTGGATATTGCCTGGTTGCTTCCGCGGAACGTGACGGGATGAGGTTGATATCAGTAGTCATGGGTACTGCTAGCGAGCAGGCTCGAGCAGTTGAGACGCAAAAGCTTTTTACGTACGGGTTTCGTTATTTTCAAACTTACAAACTTTACGATTCAGCGCAAGTTCTGACCAACTTGCCTGTCTCATACGGTGAAAAAAATGCTGTTGATTTGGGTATCGAAGAAGAGGCATACATTACTATTCCGCGCGGGCAGAGTGAAAACTTAGACGCATCGATTGAGATAAGTGAGACAATTGAAGCGCCACTGAGTTATGGAGAAGTGATGGGTGTCGTAAATGTAAGATTAAATGACGATTTGTTATATGCTGCAGAAGTGGTGGCTATGGAAGATGTGCCTCGAGGAAACCTTCTAAAGAGATTTATCGATTGGATAACTCTGTTATTCTCCGGTTTTTTTCAGAGTAATTGATGAGTAAAGATGTAAACGACGAAAAAGAAAATCGCGAGTCAGGGCAGGTTCCTAAAATTGAGTTTCCGTGTCTTTATCCAATTAAAGTGATCGGGGTAAGTGTGCCTGGCTTTCACGAGTCTGTTTTAAAGGCAGTGGAGAGGCATACAGGGGGCATTAGTGACGAGCTGGTCAAGTCAAAGCCGAGTAAGAATGAAAATTACGTCTCGATACAGATCACTATTGCTGCCGTGAGTGTGGTTCAGCTGGAATCTATTTTTATAGACTTAAAAAAAATTGAGCAAGTGAAGATGGTGCTTTGAAGTGCTGTTTAATCAATATCCTTGGTTTCAAGCAAAACCTCATATAAGAGCGAAAAATATTCCACCATTAAAATTACGCGAGTTGGGATTACAAGACTATAAGCCTATTTGGGATGCTATGCGTTACTTGGTGGAAAACGCCGATGATGGGCGCTCAGACGAGGTTTGGTTGCTGAGTCACAAACCTGTCTATACTTTAGGCCAAGCCGCTGATTTGTCACATGTGATCGATCCACGTGAAATTCCCGTCATCAAAATTGATAGGGGGGGGCAAGTCACCTATCACGGTCCTGGCCAGATTGTGGGATATCTATTGATAAACGTAAGACGTCGCTGTTTTGGGGTAAGAGAAATTGTTAGTTTGATAGAGGTGGTTTTGATTGAGACGTTGAAAGAATTTGGTATCTGCGCAGCTACCAAAAAGAATGCTCCCGGAGTTTATGTCAATGATGCTAAGATAGGGTCTTTGGGCCTTCGTGTCAGAAATGGTTGGTGTTATCACGGGTTATCTTTAAACGTGAACATGAATACCGAACCGTTTTTAAGGATAAATCCTTGTGGGTTCGAGGGTCTTGAGGTTACGCAGGTTTGTGATTTGGTGGCGGAGCGAGAGAATCTATTCCGCCAAGTTCAAGAAGTTTTATCTCAAAAGTTACTGAGAGCCTTGGGATATGAATCCAAAATAAGCAGGAAGTAAGCGAGGTATGAAAACTGAGTGAGATTTTCGTGGTAAATCTTTTGTTTTAATAGACAGGGTCGGTGATGACAGAAAGAGTTAGAAGAAACGTTCTCGTGGCAGGAGAGAAGCTTAGAGGTGCTGACAAGGTTCGCCGCATTCCCGTAAAAGTCATTCCTTCCGTTGAGCTGCCCACTAAGCCACCTTGGATAAGAGTAAAAATACCAACGTCTGCGAAAATAAATCACATTAAGAAGACGCTTCGGACTTATAAGCTGGCATCAGTCTGCGAAGAGGCCTCGTGTCCTAACTTGGGAGAGTGTTTTAGTAACGGTACTGCTACGTTTATGATAATGGGCGAAATCTGTACTCGACGTTGTCCTTTTTGTGATGTCGGGCATGGTAAACCCAATGAGTTAGACTCGAATGAGCCTCGTGAACTTGCTCGAGCAATCAAGGAAATGGGTTTGACGTATGTCGTAATAACATCAGTCGATCGTGATGATTTAAAAGACAGCGGTGCAGCACACTTTGCAGCATGCATAAAAGAAACCCGTAAATATAATCCGGATATCAAAGTCGAGGTGCTTGTTCCTGATTTCCGAGGCCGAATGCGAATAGCCTTGGAGATACTTAAGCAAACTCCGCCCGATGTTTTTAATCATAATCTTGAGACAGTACCGAGACTTTATAAAAAAGCACGGCCTGGTGCCGATTACCAATGGTCCTTAGATCTATTGGAAAAATATAAAGCGCTGAGGCCAGAGGTTATAACTAAGTCGGGAATTATGTTGGGTTTAGGAGAGACATTTGAGGAAGTGAAAGAAGTTTTGACCGATTTGAGGACTCATTCTGTTGACATGATCACGCTGGGTCAATACTTGCAGCCAAGTAAAGATCATTTAAAGGTGGAAAGATTTGTTCATCCCAGTGAATTTGAGAAGCTACGTCGTTACGGTGAGGATTTAGGATTTTCTCATGTCGCTAGCGGGCCCTTAGTCAGATCTTCGTATCATGCCGACAAACAAGCTCAGGGGAAACAAGGGCTTTTTGGTTAGTTTCCGATTAGATGGATATCTTAGTAAAATATTCCTGCAATGAAATCTCCTATAAGTAAATCTCTCGCTCTAGCTTTGATTCCATTGTTATTAACTGTGATGTCGGGGTTTACTTTCTGGCTGATTTTTTTTAATCAAGAAAGTTTTGGTAGCCTGGAGCTTGAGCTAAGAGTGACCATTTTTGGTTTGGGTTTATTTTCTTTATTTTTTGGTTTAGCAAAATTTGCATATAATAAACATAGCATCCGCATATTTTTATTAAGTTTTTCCTCGTCTCTAATTGTCTTATTTTTTGTATTCTTCGTTTTCTTCTCTTATCGTGATGGCGGAGGTCTTTCTGCGAGAGAAATAAGTAGCCAGCTTGTCACCGACTCGTCTAGTAATGGGTATGTGGAGGTAGGATTCGGGTACCCTATTTACACCTTGCGGTTAAGAATAAAAAATGATGATCTTTTTACAAGAAATATTGAAGTTTTTTTCAGAGTGTTTGATCAAAACGGAGAGGAGTATTTATATCGCGCCGTAAGGGACGATTTACAAAATAGCTCGCTCAGCGTTGAGTCAGCCGTTCGAGTAATTCTAAGCGAAAAATCTAATTTTTTGTTCAATCCGATTTCGATTGCTCCTCTCAGGGAAATAGAAGGAGATGTGGCTTTTGTAATCAGTAATGTTGATAACGGAGCTGATTTCACGCAGCAGTTTTCAGTTTCTCAGTCTAATGTGATTGAACTAAGGGATGAAATTTCTCAAGAATTAATTCAAAAATTTACCGTAAACATAAAATAGCCACAGGTTGGGTTCGGATGCACAATTTGAAGGAAGTTAATTAGTTTCAAAGATTAGTCTCCCTTGACCAAAAGATATGAGGACTAAAGGGAGTGCTGCTGATATTGTTACTGTAACGTAAAGTGCCCCGCTAATCTCTAGGAAAAAACTCAAAAATAGGAGACTAACGAGACGGAAGGACTCAACATAAGGTGTTATTGGTTTAGCCTCAAGACTAATACCATGTGTGTATAGACTAAAAGCTAAAAAGCCTATGAAAAGAAGTGTCTGGATATAGTCAAACTCAGAAACAATTGATGGTGCTAATAGCGATAGCGTTACGGTTATAAAAAATTGCGACAAAATGTATGATTTTGTGGATAGCTTGAGCTCTGGATTAAATTTATTGTTTAAATCGCTTTGAATTGTCTGACCTGCGTTTTTGTTTCCACTTGGATTCCAGCCGGGTTTTTTGAACGCGAATTTTATCTTATCCATCGGGTTTCGCGTGTTCTTTATGTCTGCAACGAGGTTCCAATATACATGTATATTAGCCCATAAGGGGTTCCAGCTATTGAGTGGCTTTCGTAGTCCGAATATAGGAATTTCCTCGATCAGTTCATTTTGGTAAGTGCCAAAAAAGCGGTCCCAGATAATAAAAACGCCGCCGTAATTTTTATCGACGTAGTCGTCATTTCGCGCATGATGGACGCGATGGTTTGAGGGTGTAACCATGATCCATTCGAGAGGGCCCAATGTGGGCACATGCTGGGTATGGACCCAAAACTGGTAAATAAGATTCATGCTAACAACTGTAAAAATTATTTCTGCAGGGAATCCAAGAAAAAAGAATGGGAGATAAAAGAGAAAACCATGAAAGTCGATACTTGTCTGACGAAGCGCTGTTCCTAAATTATAGTCTTCGCTTTGGTGATGAGAGACGTGAGAGCCCCAGAAGAGTGCTATTTCATGCCCCAGTCGATGCTTCCAATAATAGGCAAAGTCATAGCCAACAAAGCAGGTTATCCAGGTCCAGGTCGATCGAACCGGCAGTTGCTCTAGTTGATAATTTGTGACGATAAAATCGTATATTAAGGAGGAAAAACCAATGACAGCAAAGCCTCGAAGCGTGCTAAGCGTTCCCATCGACAGACTGTTAATAGTATCGTTCACTCGATACGTATTGCGCCCGACTACGAGACCATAAATGAACTCAAATAAGATGAGAATTAGGAAAAAGGGAACGGCGATTGCAATTAAGTCCATCTTTATACCTGCGGAATATCATTGTTATTGAGTTTTTGTAAGTTAAGCCCATTATATTCTGCTATTGCGAGGCCTGACGCTACACTTGTAAATGGATCATGCTCGATAACTTTATCTCCAAATCGTTCTGTTAGCTTATTCTTAACTGCAGGAATCAGCGATGACCCTCCCGTCCGTATTACTATGTCGATATCTTCAGCTTTTATTTTAGCGTTTGCTAACAGGTAATCAATAGCATGCTCAAATTGCATTAAAAGGGGTTTTATTATCTCTTCAAAATGGGTTCGTTCTACAGTTATTTCGACATCGATTTCCGGCACATCTAAGATGGCTGTGGTTTCGTTTGAAAGGCGAGCTTTTAGAATTTTTATTGCTTGAAAAATTGTGTAACTATTATTGCCTTTTATCAGGTCGTAGAGACGTCTAAATTTTTCTGAAGCTTCATCGTCGACTTGGATACGTTGCATTAACGGTGCAGTGAATTTATTTTGATTAAGCATGTAACTGACAGTCCAATTTAAAAGTAAGTCTTCATACTCCTCGAAGGGAAACAAAGTGTCTATCTCGCGGTAGGCTCCTTCCCTTCGCCACCTTTCACCTTTTCCCAGTAACGGGAAAAGAAGTTCTTTGAATAGTAATTGGTCTATATGATCGCCACCAACCCCGATCCCATGAGTGGCGACAACTTCGAAGCCATGTGAGGTTTGTTGAATAATGCAAAAATCAAGCGTTCCGCCGCCAAAGTCAACGGTAAGCAGTATTTTTGATGTGGTTCCAGGATTTGCATGTAAGTAACTTAAGGTTGCTGCTATTGGCTCTGGGCAATATGATTTTTCGACAAACCCAGCGTATTCATACGATTCAGACAGTAGCGTCAGTGCTGAGTCATTGTTACTTGTCGTATTCCCCTCGAAGTTTACGGGATGTCCGATGCATGCGTGATTAGCAACGGCGTTGATGTTGGTTTTTTGAAGATTTTTTTTAATTGTTGCTTGAATTCGAAGTAACAGCGGTGTGATTAGAGCCACAAGCCGAAAAGGTTTATCGAAAACCATTATTCGTTGCTTTTCGGCATTGCTCAATAATCTTTTAATCCCTCTAAACAAACGTCCCTGTTGACCATTATCAATAAGTGACTGACCATAAATATGTTGACTAGGAGCTTCCTCTGGTAATCCTTTATCACCAAGTTGCCCCGTGGTTGTCCTACCTACTCCTAAAAGTTCTGCACTCAGTTCAACGGTGCGTCCGGTGTTGACCTCGACGTAAGTGTTAATCGCGTTTTGGCCAGTACAAATCTTATACTCGGAATCAATATAGGTTGCGCTTGGCATTATCGTGGATGTTTTTTCTAATTTGATAACAGACACAATGACGCCATCGTAAATAGCGGCGGCGCTGTTGGATGTTCCGTAGTCAATGCCTATTCCTACCGCGCGAGCTTTATGAGTCACAATCTATCCTTATCTATCAGAATAGTTTACCACAACTTTTCTGAGCATACTGAGCTTCCCTGAGCGGCATACAGCTGTCTTATTTAGAATCTCTCTTGAATGTTATTTTGGTGCTTCGATAACAATTAATCCTCTTTGATTGATTAACTTGCTTAACTACAATATCCTTCGCAAACTTGACGGTTACTCATATGTTTCAACTCTTTACTTGTTTATCCATAGTCAGGTCATTAACTTACTAGAACCGGCATATTTATTGAACAGCAAAACTATGAATACAAAAATAATTCAAATAAGAGCCTTCTGCAGACAATTTTATTGGACAGTATTTCTTATTCTCTCTTGTGTTTTAGGAGGTAATGCAACGGCAGGAACCATAGTTCGAATCGCCACCAGTGTGGGTGATTACTCCATCGAGCTGTTTGATCAAGAAGCGCCTATAACGGTTAAGAACTTCCTGAATTATGTACGCAATGGAGATTATAACCGCACTTATCTGCACAGAGTTGTTGATGACTTTGTTGTTCAAGGTGGAGGTTATCGTTTTGAGCTGTTTGTCGGTCCGATTGATGTAGCGTCTAACGAACCGATAAAAAATGAGTTTGGAGCATCAAATATAGCAGGGACTGTGGCTATGGCAAAGTTTGATGGTAATCCAGACAGCGCGACTAGTCAGTGGTTTGTAAATGTGGCAGATAATAGTGGGAATTTAGATACAAATAATGGTGGTTTTACTGTTTTTGGTACGGTGCTTGGTGATGGTCTTCAAGTGCTTAAAGCAATTGACGGGCTACCGTTCGTTAACCTCGGAGACAAAGCGCCCAGCGCTTCCTTTCGCACAGAAAATTATGAAAATCCGCTAGACTTTGTCTATATAAACACGGTGATCACAGAACGATTTAGCTCTGCTCCCCATGTTTTTGAAAGTGCGACCGGTATTCTTATAACTTCTGTGAACGTCGACTCGGGTTTAGAGGCAGTCAGTTTGCAGTTAAAGTCCGTGCCCGCGGCTGAAGGATTGGTGCTTCAGGTCGATCTGGCAAGCTCAATACCGCGGAATTTGTTTGAGGGAATAGCCACATTTAGCAGCATTGATAATAAACTTCGAATCCCATCCCTCGAGGTCAATCTAGATGGATCAGTTTCAGTGTTAAAAGATGTGGTTTTCAGCCTTCACAATGCTGCGAAGTCGCAATTTATCCTTGAAACATACGATACGCAATAGTTAAATGATTGTCAGTAAAGAGGTTTGTCTATGACTAATTCTCGTGGCGAATTTTCCTCCCGATTTGGGTTTCTTATGGCAGCATCAGGATCGGCTGTGGGTCTCGGGAATATTTGGGGATTTCCGACTAACGCAGCGAGTAACGGTGGAGCCGCTTTTCTTTTCACCTATTTGTTATTGGCATTGGTTCTAGCCTACCCAGCGTTGATGGCAGAATTAATAATTGGAAGGCATTCGCGGTCAAATGCTGTAACCGCTTTGCAATTGATCTCAGTTGGCGAAAAGAGCAAGTTATTAGGTTTTCTTGTGGGTTTTTTGGGAATTGTCACAGTCACCTTTATCCTCAGTTTTTATGCAGTAGTAAGTGGATGGATGTTCGCTCTTTTTATCGAGCCGATCGCCCGCTTCTTTGGGTGGATATCCGTTGCAAGTTGGTTGGAGTTTGATAGTACGGCACGCAACATCATTGCTTTGGTTTTATTTATGGTCCTTACCATAAGTATCATTAATGCCGGCGTGCAGAATGGAATCGAGAAATGGGCTCGAAGGCTCATGCCTGCGCTAATCACCATTCTTATTGCGCTATCCCTTTATGTTTTTACTCTTCCTGGGGCTCTTGTTGGGCTGCAGGCTTATTTAATCCCGGATTTTACCAGGGTCGCGAGCGCTGAACTTTTAGTGGACGCTATGGGTCAAGCTTTTTTTTCTTTGTCGCTTGGAGTAGGTACGATGTTAGTTTATGGATCATACCTATCAAAGGAAGAAAACCTTCCAATGATTGGAGGTCTTGTGGCTCTCCTTGACGTGGGTATAGCTGTTTTAGCCGGGCTACTGATATTACCCGCTATGTATGTCGCGCTTGAGTCTGGAGTTGAAATTTTTGACTCACAAGGTAATTTGATTGCTGGGCCAAGATTAATTGTGTCTGTTTTACCCAATTTATTTGGCACGATGGGCAGCGTCGGCTTATTTGTTGCGTTTAGCTTTTTTGCGCTAATGACTATAGCCTCTCTGACCTCATCGATTTCGATGTTGGAGGTCCCGGTTTCCTATGCCGTAGAGGAACTTAATTTCTCTAGATCTCGTGCCTCGGTTTCTATTGGTGGCTTCGTTACAATAATGTCGATTTTAATTGCTATGAATTTTGATTGGCTTTTCGATGTGGTAGTTACGCTAACAACAGAATTAAGTCAGCCCTTGCTAGGTTTGTTTTTTTGTATTTTTGTCGGTTGGATTTGGCGACGGGACGCAATTCTAGAAGAAATTCGATGTGGCTCTCCCAATGTCCAGAATAGTATTTTTTGGAAAATTTGGCCTTTTTACGTAAAGTTTATTTGCCCCCTTGCGATCTTAATGGTCTATTTACAGTAATTTGCTCCCAGCTCACTGATTTTGGCGGTACTTGGTTACGAATCAATGAGTATTTTTGGTGTTAAGCTATCGCGCATCATGTTTTAAAAATTTTTTCTCGATTCACAGAGTGTTATAAACAGAAAACTAAGTTGTATCCATGGATCTTTGTCATTTATCCCTTTAATCGCATGGTCAATCACTTTAGCTTTCTCGAGAAGTAGCCATATTTTTTCAGTATTGAGGCGAGTAAGTGCTGCTCTGATTAGGTGTTGACGAGATCTCCATATCTTCGCACTTTCAATTGCAGTTGATACAGTTGCACCTCTCGTACAATGGTCCAATATAGGCAGTAGGGTTCGCAGTTCACGGACAATAGCGTTGACTATTAGCAGAGGTGCTATCCCTTCGACTTGAAGGTTGTGGAGCATTAATTGAGAGCGAGTTGAATCCCCTTGTAACGCGGCGTCGACCATCGAATAAACTGAGTATCGAGAATTGCTCGCAACAGAATCTAGCACAGTTTGTTCATCACAGATGAAGGCTGGGTCGCTATCTTTTAGAAGTGCTAGTTTTTCAACTTCCTGAGATGCTGCCAGCAGATTTCCTTCGACACGGTCCCCGAGAACCGAAACAGCTTCATTTGTAAACTTAATATCATGTTTGAGAAAACTGTTTTTAAGCCAAGTATGAAATTCATTTTTTTTAAAAGGCCACACTTGAACGAGCAAGCCCCGTGATTCGATGCTAAGAAACCATTTTGTTTTTAAAACCGAGGCCTCTATGCGAGGGCTGTTTATTAGAAAAACTATGTCAGGATCTTGGTCCTGAAGTTTTTCACGCAAAGCTGATTTTGTTCGATCATCAAATTTTGCGGAAGTGAATCGAAGTTCGAGTAATTTTTTATCTGAAAAAAGGGATAGGTTTCCTGCGGCGTTGTGGTATTTATTCCAATCAAAGCCGTTGTCTATAAAAAAAACTTCTCTTTGAGTGAACCCCGCTTCTTGCAAACATTCACGCGCAATGCTGTTGGATTCAAGTAACAGAGTTTCCTCATTGCCACTGATCCAAATAAAGGTGGGGATTTTCCTTTTCAGTGCTTTTTGTAGCTCGGTAGGTTTGATCTTCATTTGAAACTTGCCGTTCGGAGTACCGCCTCTAATCGACGGATTACTGCGGATGCAAGATCATTCCGCATTTCCTGCAATATTAAATTAATTTCGTCTTGGCTACCGTTAATATTCTGAACGTTTTCTAAAAAATCACGGCTCACTGTAAATCGCTCGAGTGGGATAAGATCATTTTTGTTAAGGCTGAGTTTCACATCAAGGCTGAGTTGTAACTCATATTGAGCAGCCCGTGCTGATGAATTAATCGTTATTGGGAAAGATTGGTAAACCTCGTTCCCAATTTCGAGCCAGGGTATGGTGCGATCCAACTCTATGTCAAAATTTGCAACTTTCACGTTAAGACCCTGCAGGTTGTCTATCAAAACTTCAGCACTAGTATCATCTGCTGTTGCACTTACCATAAGGGTTGAAAAATTCTCTAAATTTATACTCTCTTGCTTCAACGAAAAACCACACCCGTTAAGAACGAGAACTGCGAGGTTGCTGAGAAAAATCAATTTTTTCCATGTATAAAAACGGTTAATCGGTGGCATTTGTATGATTGCCTTAATCTCCATTAGCGGATGTTTCAGCCTGTGTTTATGTTAGCTCTTTGCGTTTAAATTACGATATTCACTAGGCGGTTTGGTATAACGATGAGCTTCTTTACCAGTGCTGCACCAACAAATTTTTGAACTTTGTTATTGCCCAGTGCTAGGGCTTTTACTTTGTCCTCGTCAAGGTTGAATGGTATCTCAACTTTGTCCCGAAGTTTCCCGTTGACTTGTAAGATTAATGTAATGTTTTCCGATATCAGAGCACTATCGTCTACCATTGGCCACTCAGCGTCTATTACGGCGGTTGCGCCACCGAGATGGAACCAGAGGGCATGACAAAGGTGCGGTGTGACCGGAGCAAGCATTTTAACGGAGATCTCTAGAGCCTCTTGAATTATTTGCGGGGCAAGAGCGTCTTTGTTGTTTTCCGAGAATTTAGCTACAGCATTTAGCAACTCCATTGTTGCAGCTATCGCCGTATTAAAAGTAAATCTGCGGTTATAATCGTCAGTTACTTTTTCGAGAGTTTGGTGAGTCTTCCGCCGCATTTCTGATTGGTCTTTAGTGAGGCTTAGGTTTTTAAAATTCCTTAAGGTTACAGGATCATGATTTGTAACGATTCGCCAGCATTTTTTAATGAATCGATGACTTCCCTCGACGCCGCTGTCGGACCATTCTAATGACTGATCCGGCGGAGCAGCAAACATAGTGAACATTCTTACTGTATCAGCGCCATATTTTTGGATTAACGGAAGAGGGTCTACGGTGTTTCCTTTGGATTTAGACATTTTGCTTCCATCTTTCAAGACCATGCCCTGAGTCAAGAGATGAGCAAATGGCTCATCCGAAGTAACCATTCCGGCATTTCGCATCAATTTGTGAAAAAATCTAGCGTAAAGTAAATGAAGAATTGCGTGCTCTATTCCTCCAACATATTGGTCCACTGGAAGCCAATAATCAGCGCGTGCGTCAAGCATTTTGCTATCTTGGTCTGGGCATGAATATCGAGCATAGTACCAAGATGATTCCATAAAGGTATCAAAAGTGTCAGTTTCGCGTGCAGCATCTCTATTACATTTCGGACATTTCACCAAATAAAAAGTTTCAAGTGTAGTAAGCGGAGAAATGTTTTCGTCTAAGTTTACGTTTTCCGGCAGCACTACGGGAAGATCGGCTTCTGGAACGGGAACGCTTCCGCACTCTTCGCAATTTATGATTGGAATTGGTGTTCCCCAGTACCGTTGCCGTGATACGCCCCAGTCTCGAAGTCGATAATTTACTTTTCTTCGACCTTTGTTTATTTTCTGCAAGTATCTTTCTATAGCCAAAAATGCTTGCTTGAAATTCAAGCCATCAAAATCTCCAGAGTTTTTAAGTATTCCGCGTTTAACGTACGCTTCAGCGCTTATATCATAGGTATCATTGCCTATGGATTCGATGACCGCGAGCATTGGGATTCCATATTTTGTGGCAAACTCCCAATCTCGCTGGTCATGAGCTGGCACTGCCATAACGGCCCCAAATCCATAGTTCATAAGGACAAAATTCGCGATGAAAATAGGTATGGTTTCACCAGTGATCGGGTGAATTGCCTTCATCCCGCTATCAAAGCCAACTTTTTCCATGGTCGAAAGCTCGGCTTCGGCCACTGTCGAATGCGTTTGATCTAGAATGAATTTTGCTATTTCGGGATTTTTGCTACCTATTTTTTTAGCCAGAGGATGCTGGGCTGCTATAGCTAAATAGCTTACTCCCATGACCGTGTCAGGCCTTGTAGTATAGACCGTTACGACATTTAGGTTTGGGTCTACTTCATTTTTCACTTCGAAATCTAGCTCGAGTCCCTCAGAGCGACCTATCCAGTTACTCTGCATAGTTCGAACCTTTTCCGGCCAGCCCGATAATTTCTCGAGATCGTCAAGAAGTTCTTGCGAGAAATCCGAAATTCTAATAAACCACTGTGGGATTTGCCGCCTTTCAACAACCGCCCCCGAGCGCCATCCGCGACCGTCTACGACCTGCTCATTCGCTAAAACGGTTTTGTCGACAGGGTCCCAATTTACCTCGGCTTCTTTTTTATAAACTAACCCGAGTTCGAATAACTTCGTAAAAAATAATTGTTCCCATCGGTAATAACTTGGGTCACAAGTGGCAATTTCTCGATCCCAGTCGTACGCGTAACCAAGTCTCTTTAGTTGGTCACGCATATAATCAATATTTTTATGTGTCCAGAGAGCGGGAGGAACGTTGTTTTGTATGGCTGCATTCTCTGCTGGTAAGCCAAAAGCATCCCAACCTATCGGCTGCAGAACGTTTTTTCCGCGCATGCGTTGAAAACGAGAAATCACATCCCCTATCGTGTAATTTCTAACGTGCCCCATATGCAATTGACCGCTTGGGTAAGGGAACATAGATAGGCAGTAAAATTTAACCTTCTCTGATTCTTCTGTTACATGAAAGCTGTGGTTTTCGTTCCAATAGGTTTGCGCTTCAGACTCGATATCGGTGGGAACGTATTGGAGGGGATTCTTGTTCGAAACGTTCTTTTTTTCTTGCATTTTTTTTACTCTGAATATTTCTTATAAACTCTATTTTACAAAATTTTTTGGTTTCTCAGGCAATTAATCGACAAAATTTATTCTCGGTCTGAATGTATTTTTAAGAGCTTTATTTGTCGGCTGTCTGCGCTTAAAACCGTAATATTTAGAGAGTTTATTTTAACAGATTCTCCACGTTCAGGGATGTGTCCGAACGTCTGTAATACTAGACCCCCTATTGTGGTGGAATCATTTTGTTCAAGGTTGGTTTTAAAATAGTCATCAAATTCGTCAAGAGGTGTAAGTGCTTTTACGCTATAGCTTCCATCTTCAAATTTCTTGATGAGGCTGTCATCGTCGATGTCGTGCTCATCTTCGATCTCACCGACAATTTGCTCAAGAACATCTTCGATAGTAACAACGCCACTCATATCACCATATTCATCAATAACAATGGCCATATGTTGACGAGTTTGACGAAACTCCTTTAGGAGGACGTTTAGACGTTTGCTTTCAGGGACTACGGTAGCAGGGCGCGCCATGTCTTTTATATCAAATTTTGAGTCGCCATCGCTTATTAGCATGGGTAGCAAGTCTTTTGCGAGTAAAATACCTGATATATGCTCTACCGTCTCTTCAACAACGGGAAACCGAGAGTGTGATGCGCTTGTGATGATTTCTAAGATTTCTTGTTTGGAAAGCTTCGCGTTTACGGTAATGACTTGAGCCTTCGGGATCATAATATCGCGAACTTGCATATTGGATACCTGGAGCGCGCCCTCAATAATGCTTAATGCGTCTGCATCGAGTACTTGATCTTGCTTGGCATTGCGAATCAGCTCGAGCAGACTGTTCGTGTCTGTAGGTTCATCAGAAAAAATTTGAATGATTTTATCGATCCAAGACTTTGGTCTAGGATCGAGGGATGATTGATCTTCCGACATAATTGCGAAAATTTCCTCTCAAAGGGTTTAAGTTCTACACTAACAAATAAGGGTTTGCGATACCAAGGCTTTTGAGAGCATTTTTTTCGGTTTCTTCCATGACTTCTCGGCTTTTACTGTGTTCATGATCGTATCCGCACAGGTGCAAAGTTCCATGAATTATAAGATGTGCCCAGTGGTTTTCTTCAGTTTTATTTTGAATCAAGGCTTCGTTTTTTATGATCTCCGGACACAGAGCTAGATCGCCCAAAGGCGTTGTGTCTCCTTCTTTAGGCCAGTCTTGTGTTAGAAAAGGAAAGGCAAGTACATTGGTGGGGTTGCTTTCGTTTCGATGTTTCGCATTCAGCTTTGCAGATTCATTCACATCCGATAAGCGAATAGCGATAAAAACGCCATTTATTTCAAAAGTCTGAAGCGTGTTAAAAGCTAATGCAGAACTGACCCAGATTTCACACTGCTTTTGATTAGGTGTCCACCAAGTTCGATGACGATGGCGTAAATCATTGTCCTCACTGAGATCCACTCTGACATTGATTTTATTCAATATGTCTTGCTCCCTGTACTGCCGGGTTTTTGTTTCGCCTGCTGGTCGTAATAATCGTATGCTTCGACGATATGCTGAACCAACCGATGCCGAACGACATCTTTGGCATCAAAATAATTGAATGTTATTCCCGAAAGATTTTGGAGAATTTTACTAACTTGAACTAATCCTGACTCTGTTCCTCGAGGCAAATCAATTTGCGTAATATCTCCGGTTATAACTGCAGTTGAGCCAAAGCCGATCCTTGTCAAAAACATTTTCATTTGTGCCGCTGTCGTATTTTGGCTTTCATCAAGGATTATAAATGAGTTGTTGAGCGTTCTCCCTCTCATGTACGCTAAAGGCGCGATTTCAATAATGTTTTTTTCTATTAGGCGACCGACGCGTTCAAATCCGAGCATTTCGTATAAAGCATCATAAAGTGGTCTTAAGTATGGGTCTACTTTTTGGGCTAGATCACCCGGCAGGAAACCTAGTTTTTCTCCGGCTTCAACCGCAGGTCTTACCAGTAAAATTCTTGAGACCCTTTCAGTCACCAAAGCCTCAACCGCACATGCAACGGCAAGGTATGTTTTTCCTGTACCAGCGGGTCCGACACCAAAATTAATATCTGCTGAGCGCATATGCTCAACATATTGATGTTGGTGAGGGCTTCTCGGCTTTACAGAGGTTTTGGGGGTAGAAATAATTGTAGCGTTTTCGTGCGTTTGTGGCGGGGCAGGTTCTGCATGCCCTTCAGTAAACTCGTGCAGCGCTAAATGTACAAGCTCGGGTGTAAGGGTCTTCTCGTGACTAGTTAAACTGTAAAGATTTTCCAAAATATGTGTTGCGATCTTAGTTGAGCTTGGGCTGCCGTTAATTCGGAATTTATTGCCACGATAAATTATCTTCAAGTGAAGCTGCGATTCAATCTGTTTAAGATGTTCATCAAGCCGACCGCACAAATTTGCGATTCGTGCTGTTTCGTTGGGCTCGAGAGTGAGCTTCTTTGTTGTTTGGTTAGTTGTATCGGAATTGCTCAGAGACATACCGGCAGTAGATTACCTCAAAGTTCAGTTTTTTTTGAATCACTCCTAGTACAGAATGGCATATCAACGAAAACTTCGCTCCTTTTATCAATGTTTATGTTAACTGCTCTGCGCGCAAAGAGTTCGGCAAAGCGTCAGTTATTTTAACGTCAACAAAGGTCCCCACACGATTGGGGTCGTCAGTAGAGAAATTCACAACTCGATTATTTTCTGTACGCCCTTGTAGTTCGGTATCCGACTTTTTTGACTTTCCTGTCACAAGGATTTTTTGCTCGGAGCCTATCATATCTTCGCTGATGGACTTTGCTTGTAACAAGATTTGAGACTGAAGAATGCCAAGTCGATGTTTTTTTTCGATCTCCGTGACTTCATCTTTTAAATCTGCGGCGGGCGTTCCAGGACGTGCGCTGTAAATAAAGCTAAAGGATGAGTCGAAGCCGAGTTCAATAACAAGATTCATAGTGTCCTCAAAGTCCTGATTTGTCTCGCCGGGAAAGCCAATAATAAAATCAGAGGACAGGCTAATGTCAGGCCGAATTTGGCGTATTTTTCGAATAATGGATTTGTATTCAATTGCAGTATGGCCTCTCTTCATTGCAGCTAGAATTCTGTCAGAACCACTCTGAACTGGCAAATGAAGGTGGTTAACTAGTTCCGGAACTGATGCGTAGGTATTTATCAGAGATTGGGAGAATTCGATAGGGTGAGACGTCGTGAAACGAATACGGTCAATGCCCGGCAAGCTTGCGATATACTCAATCAGCAGAGCTAGGTCTGCTGTTTTATTGTTGTGCCGCTTACCACGATAAGCGTTGACGTTTTGGCCTAACAAATTTATTTCGCGGACACCTTGCTCTGCCAAATAAGCTGCTTCGGCAATGACGTCGTCAAGAGGCCGACTGACTTCTTCTCCGCGTGTGTAAGGGACAACGCAGAAACTGCAATATTTACTGCATCCCTCCATGACTGATAAGAAGGCTTGGCATGACGCTGATTCTGGCTGGGGAAGGTAATCGAATTTTTCTATCTCAGGAAAACTGATATCAACGAGCGGTGCGCCTGGAATTGACGCATCGAGGAGCGCTGGCAGTTTATGTAAAGTTTGTGGTCCGAATATCACATCGACATACGGAGCTCTTTTGCCGATTGATGCGCCTTCTTGGCTAGCCACGCATCCTCCGACGGCAATTTTAAGATTTGGGTTGTTTTCTTTGAGATGCTTCCAGCGTCCCAGTTGATGGAATACTTTTTCTTGAGCTTTTTCTCTTATTGAACAGGTGTTTAACAACAAAATGTCTGCAAGCTCGGGTGTATCGACTTTAGTGGCAGATTTCGTCTCTTTTAATAGGTCGAACATACGAGCAGAGTCATATTCATTCATCTGGCACCCGTGCGTCGCAATATAGACCTTTTTACCTTTTGGCTTTTCCATCACGGATGTAATATTTTCGACTGATATCGATGTTTTTTTCAATTTAACGGTCCGGTATTTACTGAGATTCAAAACGATCAGTTATCACAACGTTCAAGTATAGCAGTAAACGACATGATACTAATGCTTGATAATGCATAAATTTTGCAAAGTTGTATGATTGAGGCTTGAAAAAGAACATTCAATCCAAATATAAACTCGCTGTATGTTATGATTTACATCAATCTAGGGTTTTATAATGAGTCGATCAGCTGAAATTTTTAAAGTCACTTTTCTTAACAAGGGGAAAGTTTACGAGATTTTCGTAAGAAGCGTATATCAAAGTGATCTATATGGGTTCATTGAAGTAGAAGATTTCGTATTCAACGAGCGCAGTCAAGTGCTTGTTGATCCAGGTGAGGAGAAGCTCAAAGCGGAATTTGCAGGCGTTTCGCGCAGTTTCCTTCCGATGCAGGCGGTGATTCGTATCGATGAGGTAGAGCAGAGTGGCGTCGCGAAGATAAGCAGTGGAGATAATATAAGCCCATTTCCAGTCTCTTTGGTCGGTGCGAAGCCTGGGTCAAAGGATGTTTAAAGACAGAGCGGTGCTCGTTTCTGTAGTCAATTCTTGATGGGTGCGGTGTCCTCGGAAGAGCTGACACATCCTTTTTCTAGCCTGTCTCCAGAAAAAGTTTTGAGTGTGGTTGATGGTCTGAATTTGAAGCCCGACGCACGTATATTTGCATTAAATAGTTATGAAAATCGAGTTTATCAGGTCGGGCTCACTGATGGTTCTTCAAGAATCATTAAATTTTATCGGCCAGGGCGTTGGAGCGAGGCTCAAATTCTTGAAGAACACAAATTTTGCGCTGAACTCATTAAGCTAGATATCCCAGTTGCAGCACCTCTGAATTTAGGTCCCGATGAGACTCTTGCGCGGGTGGATGAATTTTACGTTGCTGTTTTTAATAAGTTTTCCGGACGAGCGCCCGAGCTTGATGACGAGACTAATTTGTCAATAATGGGACGGTTTGTGGGACGCATTCATGCTGTAGGAGCTCAGAGTAGTTTCAGTGAGCGGCACGAATTTACGCTTGAAAGACTCGGAGTTAAGAGTCGTGAATTTTTGCTCTCAAATGATTTTTTGCCTCTTGAGTTAATGCGTGCGTATGAGAGTTTGTCGAAAGATGTGATCTGTAAAGTGGGGAAAATCTTCGAGGAAAATGCTCCCATAGACGTATTAAGGATCCACGGGGATTGTCATTTTGGGAATGTTCTCTGGAACGAGGGGATTCCTCATTTTGTTGATTTTGACGACTCAGTTACTGGCCCGGCGATTCAAGACTTATGGATGATGCTGTCTGGTAGTCGCAATGAACAACAACATCAGTTATCGAAAATTATCAAGGGATACAATGAATTCTACGATTTTAATCTTTCTGAGTTACCTCTGATTGAGGGAATGCGCACTTTGAGGTTAATGAATTACAGCGCTTGGCTCGCACGGAGATGGGATGATCCAGCGTTCCCCCGGACCTTTCAGTGGTTTAATACAGAAAGTTACTGGTCTAGGCACATTCTAGATTTGCGAGAACAGTTTGCATTGCTCGATGAGCCGAGCTTAGAGGTGCGAATATAGCAAGTGTTTAATGTGCGGCTAAGGAAGCTTGAATGGCGGACTCTATAGTCTCAAGATCTCCGTCCCGAAAGCCCATGTGAACTAGACGGACTGAACCATCTGCATCAACTAGGTAAGAGCTCGGCATGCCAATCACGCCAAAAAGCTCAGAAATTTCGCCGTCTATATCTGATGGAACCAAAAAATCCAAGGGTGTATCAGCAAGGAAGTCCAGCCCGTCTTCGATTGGGTTATCGACATTGATAGCGAGAATCTCAAGGCCTTGATCTTTGTAACGACTGTAGAGGTCGTTGTAGAGGGGCATTGATCGGAGGCATGGTGCACACCAAGAAGCCCAAAAGTCAATGTAAACGGTTTTTCCTTTGAGATTGCCGAGAGTGATGACGGGTTGATTCTCATAAATGGAGGGGAGGGTAAAATCGGGCGCAAGCTCCCCTTCTTCGGTTCCGAGAGCGCTTGAAAAAGCAAAAAAAACTAGTAATCCGATAAGCCTTTTAGTAGTCGTCATTTAATTTTCCTTTGTTTCTTGAAATCCTAAACACATGTTTTAACCTGCTAATTTAAGGCGGGGAAGATTTCGAAGCATTAACTTCCACTCTCTTTTTCGAGCTTTTAAATTTTTTGAACCCTCTTTGTAACGTATTTTAAGACGATGTCGATCAATTTTATTGATTCTTCCCTTCATTTCTGAAGTTTTACAATCAAGCCATGCTTTGCGACGCTCAGCCCACTCATCGAGGACTGAAAGAAGTTGTTGATATTCCTTATCCAGCTTTTTATGCAAATGAGAGGATAGTTCAATACTTGTAGAGTTTTGAGTAATTTTTTGGTACTGCATTTTTACTTTTGCTTCTTCAATTTTTTCGGCTGTCACTTTTTTTAAACCTGTCGCGAGACCGCAAAGCGCAAGACTTTTTATCAACCATTTTGTAGGGTCATAGTGCCACCAAGAGATTCCATTGCGATAGTCCCACTGAAAAGTATGGTGATAATTGTGGTAGCCTTCCCCGTACGTGATCAAAGCAATTATGCTGTTGTCTCGTGCAGAGCTTTTGTCACTATAAGGCTGTCGACCCCAGATGTGAGCGATCGAATTTATTAGGTAGGTCGCATGTTGACTCAAAACAAGCCGAAGTAATCCAACCAATAACATTGATGCGGCTATGTCCCCATGCAAAAATCCGACCAAGGCCGGAAATAAGACGTTTGTAATAATTACAAGAGCGAGATAGTTCTTATGTTGCCATTGAAGGATCGGGTCTTTCTGAAGATCTTGAATGTTACTAAAATCATTGGGGCTGCTATCGTAATTTCTTAAGATCCAACCGATGTGGGAAAACCAGAAGCCTCTTCCTGCAGAGTAGGGGTCATGTGCATTATCATCGACATGCTGATGATGGCGACGGTGATCTGAGGCCCAGTTGAATACGTCATTTTGAAGCGCGCACGCTCCTCCAATAGCAAAAATTAAACGAACGAAGGCATGGGCTTGGTATGTCTTATGAGACCAAAGGCGATGATAACCAGCAGTAATGGAGATTCCACAAAACCCCATGTATAGTAAAAACAGTGACCACTCGAAAACATCATAACCGTAAAAGAACCCGTAGAGTGGGACAATCGTTAACGCGAGCGCTGGGGTAATTGTGAAGAGCAACATGTTGACCCAATTTATGGGTGGCTTCTCAGTAAGTTCGCTTTTAATCATGAGTGCTTTCTCCGACGGACGTTGAGCGTTAAGGGCGAATATCGGTTGTTAGGGGCGTCCATGCACTACTTTTCCAAATAAAGAGTATATCAGAGTGATAAAAGAGTAAAAAGATGACAAATAAAAAAAAGAAAGTGGACTCTTTGTGGCTTGCTGCTGAGAGAAGAATTGTTCAGCTGGAAGAGAAAATTAGCCACCAAGAACGGTTAACTGATGAGCTTAATAAATTTGTTTTTGAGCAAAGCAGCTCCCTGGATTTTATTATTGGGGAGCTTGGTCTAATTCGAGAACAGTTGTCAGGGCGTAAAAGGGAGGCGGATGTTAATGATTCAACACCAGAGACTGAGCGCCCTCCGCATTATTGACTTTTAGAAGGGTTCGACATCTTCCGCATGTAATCCTTTGCTCCCTTCACTGATAGAGAATTCGACTGCTTGACCATCCTGCAGAGTCCGGTGACCTTCCCCTAATATCGACCTAAAGTGCACAAAAATATCTTCCCCACTTTCTCGCGTTATAAATCCGAAGCCTTTGCGTGAATTGAACCACTTAACAACTCCTTCCTCGCGTGCGGCGTCAAAGTCTTGGCGTTCTCTTGGAGGTGATGGTTTGAAGTTTTTCTTTTTAGACCGAGGTCCGCGACTTTTGATTTTCCTCGACTCTGTTAGCTTTCCACTCAGGTAGGAGACCGAAAAAGTGAAGGCAATAAAGCATAGCAAAACAGATGATTGAGAATATTCTACTTTTACCAGAGACGAGAGGTAATACGCGGGGGCTGAGGTTATTAGAGTAATCAAGAAAGCCGATGTGATGGGCTTAACAAACGGTGCTGCTTTTTTTGAACTTTTTGCCATTTTAAAGATGTCCGTATTTTTCTTGAACTTAGCTTACTAATCAGGCTCCAAAAGATAAACTGGATTGGCCGAAGCCTGTGTTCTTCAAGAAGATTAAGTCAAAGTAAACTGCCTATTTAATATGGAAGTAAGTTACACTAGTTTCGGTTTGAATTAAACCAAGTCCGTTTTTTAATCCAGTGGTTGCCGACGACTTCAGTTTAATCGTCGTAATTCGTTAGTAGGAATTACCCGGGTTAAAAAAACTAAAACAGCAGGCCGACTGCCACAGCTGCGCTTGTAATCCCAAACAAAGCCCATCGTACTGTGGAGGGTTTTGCCATGACCGCTTGGCGGACTGTAAAGTGAGCGCCAACCATAGAGCCGGTGCCGAGAATCAAGCCAGGAATCCAAGAGACCATTCCAAAGGCAATGAAAATACAGAGAGCAATACTCGTGAATGCGAGCGCACAAAGGGTTTTTAGAGCGTTTGCTCGGATTAAATCGTATTTTAAACCAACCGTGAGAGCTGCCAGTAAAATAAATCCAACTCCAGCTTGAGCAAACCCCCCATAGACACCAGCGAGGAAAAGGCTGAACCACGCCTTTGGGGTCTTGTTTGGGTTCTTTGTTATTGAGCCAAGTTCGGGCGCCATGATATCAGGCCTGAACAAAACAGTTACCGCCATTACAAATATTAGTAGTAAGAGTATGGGCTTCAGATATAAGTTGGGTATTGCGATAGAGAGCATCGCACCTATTAGACCGCCGAGGCAGGTTGGAACCAGTATAGGAAAAATTGCCGCCCTATGAAGGGCACCGTGTTCGTCATAACCTCTCAAGCCGACTATACACTGTAACATCACTGCCACTCGATTTGTTCCGTTGGCGATGTCAGCAGGTAATCCAAGAAACATTAAAATTGGGAGAGATAGATTTGAGCCGCCGCCAGCGATCGTGTTGATGCTTCCTGCTAATAAACCTGTTGCGATTAATACTATGATTTCAAAATAAGTTAATTCCAAGGGTATTCCCAAGCGAATGATTCTGAGATTAAATTTTTTTGAGGACTTTGGCGTTTTACGAAGGACCTGCGAGATTGATAAATTTATCTCGAGGAAGATCTTGGCGCTATCCTCATTGATACACACATATTATACTGCGACTATATATCTTTTACAGGTTTCGTCGGATCTATGCCGACCAGTGTACATTTGATTAAGGATCGCCTGACTCTTTTAAATCGTAACGTTAAATAACTTTGAAGTGTCTTCTATGGGTCAACCATCAGGTAGAATAAAAATCTTTATGGCTCAAGCTAACTTATTGGTTGGGGCGATAGAGGTGAACGCTACAAAGGTGATTTCGTGTGCAAAGGAGGCAATGAAACAGGGTGGGGATATCGTGGTTTTTCCCGAACTGACTTTAACCGGGTATCCACCAGAGGACTTGTTATTGCGTCCCAGTCTGGAATTCCGTATCCAAAAGGCTTTGGATCGGATCGTTGATGCAAGGCTTGCAATCGCCATAGTAATCGGCGCTCCGCAACGGGAACGCGGACAGCTGCGCAATTCTGCGCTCATCATAGAAGGTGGCAAGTGTTTAGGCGTATATCATAAACAAGCTTTGCCAAATTATCAGGTTTTTGATGAGCAGCGGTATTTTGCTTCAGGTTCTGATCCTTGTGTCCTTAGTCTGAAAGGGTGCCAAGTAGGCTTTACCATTTGTGAGGACCTTTGGGATGGAGGTCCTGTTCGCCAGGCAAGTGAAGAAGGCGCTCAAATCCTGATTAACATAAATGCCTCGCCTTTCCACCAAAATAAATTAGAGCAGCGCCAGAAACTGCTGTCGCGATTGGCTGTTGCTCACAATTTGGTAATCGTATACGTCAATTTAATTGGTGGACAGGATGAATTGGTTTTTGATGGTGGGTCAATGGCAGTCGATAGTTCTGGTGAGGTTTGTGTTCAAGCGCCCTGCTTCAAAGAGGATTTGAGATTGGTAGACTGTTTATTGTCGGAAGCTCTGGGTAACTCTTGGAGTATCGTCTCCGCGACAGCTATGGCTGCAGCCAGACCTTTGGCTCAGGTTTATGATGCGCTTGTTCTGGGGACCCGAGATTATGTGATAAAGAATGGCTTTAGCCAAGTCATAGTCGGCTTGTCGGGTGGCATTGATTCTGCGCTGACGGTCGCAGTTGCTGCAGACGCGATTGGACCTGAGAACGTAAACGCAGTGATGATGCCTTTCGAGTTTACTTCAGAATTAAGCCGAAGTTTAGCTCAACGGCAGGCAAAAGACCTCGGAATTAATTATTGTGAGATTCCGATAGGGGAGGCCTTTGAGGCATTCGAGTCTAGCTTAGAGAATCAGTTTTCTGGTTTAGAGCGAGATGTTACTGAACAGAATATTCAAGCTCGCTGTCGGGGTGTTTTGTTGATGGCTATTTCTAATAAGAAGAACTTCTTAGTTCTTACAACTGGGAATAAGAGCGAAATAGCTGTTGGTTATTCTACTCTGTACGGTGATATGGCCGGGGGGTTTAATGTTCTCAAAGACGTGTCAAAAACCCGTGTATACGAGCTGGCTTGTTACCGTAACGAGAGGCTTTGCAAGGGGAATAAAATGGCAATTCCTCGTGAGGTTATTGATCGCCCACCTTCGGCCGAACTTGCTCCAAATCAATTGGATGAGGATAGTTTGCCTGCCTACGACATATTGGACTTGATCTTGGAGCATTACATTGAAGGTGATGCAAGCGCAAAAGAGATTATCGGAAAGGGTTTCAACAAAGATACGGTTGAAAAAGTTCTGAGAATGGTCGACATGAACGAATATAAGCGAAGGCAGAGTCCGCCGGGTATTCGTCTGACTGAACGTGGGTTTGGACGAGACCGTCGTTATCCCATCACGAATGGATGGCCTTTATTGGATTAGTCGGATTGAGCTTAACTTACCTAGAGGATGCCCAGTGTAATTATGTTGAGCCAAGACCTCTCGTTGGTTTCTGACTGCGTCTGAGTATCGATAATTTGTTGACTACCTGAATTCGCGGGACGTTGCGTTGGAGCTAAAGGCGGGTCAATACGATTATCCCCCAGTAAGCCAAAGCTCATGGTGTAGAGCAATGAGGGGTTCGTAATCTCTGTTCTCACGGAGAACTGGCCGTCTTCATTCAGGGACCCGTGTGTCGGATAGTTTTCTTGGAGAAGTGCCAGCGAAGTGTCAGCTAAATCGTTTAGGCCCAAGCGAAGGTAGCACTCCACCATAATAGCGATACCATCTGCGACAGCAGGAGTACCCTGAAAATTTTCTACCACATATTGCCCTCTTCGCAATGCAGCGATATAGGCCTTCCGATCTAAGTAGTAATTTGCAACATGAATCTCGTAGCCTGCAAGATTATTGCGCAAAAAAACCATTCGTGCCCGAGCATCTATTGCATAAATGCTATCGGGATAAAGGGCTAGCATTTGCGCAAAATCTGAAAAGGACTCTTCGGCTCTTCCTGGATCTCTTTTTGTCTCGTCGATAGGAAGAAATCGGCTGAAGATACCGCCGCCCTCGCTGAAGGAGGATAGCCCTTTCATGTAATATGCATAGTCAATGTTTTTGCTGTCTGGGTGCAAGCGTATAAATCGATCAGCAGCAGCGCGGGCAGCTTCGGTATCATTATTTTCATAATATGCATAGACAATCTCGATCTGAGCTTGTTCGGCAAATCTTCCAAATGGGAAGCGAGATTCTAAGGCTTGATATGTTGATATTGCACCCTGAATATTTCTGCTATTGAGTTGTTCGAGTGCCCGTCTGTAAAACTGTTCTTCGCTGCTAAGGCCACGGAATTCATCCTCATCCTCGCCGCCTGAAAAAAGACCGCAAGAGGAAAGAACAAATGTGAGTAAGAGGAGATATATGAATCGCCTAAAAATCATAAGTTACTACAATAATTATTGAAATATTTATGTATCGAAATCCGAAACAGGGGCATTATTTAACCACAATGAGTATCATAAGCCTAACGATAGATAAGCGAGCATTTGTGTTTTTTATATTATACTTCAGATAAGTTGGTGTTAAAAATAAGTTTTTTTATAAGTGGATTTTTTTCAAAATCAGATTTTTATGACTAAAATTATTTTAGAAGCTGTAGTTTCAGAAGAGGGTGCAAAAAGAAGACTCGATCAAGTGGCTGCGTCGTTGTTTTCAGAGCACTCTCGTGCTCGACTTCAGGAATGGATCAAAGCTGGATTTCTTACAGTTAACGGCCAAAAGCGTCGGCCAAAAGACTTGGTCTCCCTTGGAGACCGCTTGATTGTAAGCGCTGAAATTCAAGAATCAGGGGAGTGGGAATCTGAAAAAATGTTGTTAGATATAGTCTATGAAGACGAGTCGCTTATTGTGGTAAACAAGGCAAAAAATCTAGTGGTTCATCCTGCAGTCGGGCATCGTCAAGGAACGTTACTAAACGGGCTATTGCATCATTGTCCTGACTTACGACAGGTTCCGCGCGCAGGGATTATTCATCGGTTGGACAAGGACACAACGGGCCTTTTGATGGTGGCGAAGACGCTTGCAGCGCATACGGACTTGGTCGCAAAGTTAGCTAGGAGAGAGGTTTCACGAGAGTATGAAGCGGTAGCCTGCGGAGTCTTAACCGGCGGTGGAACAATCAATTTACCGTTAGGTCGCCATCCTGTTAACCGAAAGAAACGTGCGGTTTCAGAAAGTGGGCAAGAGGCTATTACTCATTATAAAGTGTTAAAGAGATTTCGTTCACATACTCATATTTTGATTAAACTGGAGACGGGGCGCACTCACCAAATCAGAGTTCATATGAGTTATAAAAGTTACCCCCTTGTTGGTGATCAACTATACGGAGCACGTCTATCAATCCCTGCAGGATGTGAGTTGTCCTTAGCGGAGAGTCTTAAGAGTTTTCAGCGGCAAGCTTTGCATGCTCGACGTCTTGGTGTTAGCCATCCTGACACCAAGGAAACTATGCATTGGGAGGCCGATCTTCCGACTGACATCAAGTTTCTTTTAGGTAAGTTAGAAGAGGATTCCTTCATGGAGCGGTCTGATGCATAAAAAGCTAAAAAAGCCTCCCTTTCTCATACCTGATTGGAAGGTAAGCGAGCTTGTTGGTGCGGCGGTAACCACGCGTGAAAACGGCTTTAGTATGAATGAATTTGCTAATTTTAATTTAGCAACTCATGCTGGAGTAGATTTGTGTGTTTTAGAAAAAAACCGAATTGAAATAAAATCATGGTTTGACTCCGGTCTTCAATGGCAATGGTTAAATCAGGTCCACGGGAATAATGCTGTGCGGGTTTCAGAGGCGAGCAAGAGTATTATCGCGGATGCGGCAGTTACTGACCAACGAGGATTAGTTTGTTGTGTTCTTACGGCGGACTGCTTGCCTGTTTTTTTTGCAGCAAAAGATGGGTCTGAAGTGGGATTAGCTCACGCTGGATGGAGAGGACTGTCTGCAGGAATCTTGGAGGCAACGCTTTTAAAATTCAACGCAGCGCGGGAAAACATTCAGGTTTGGATTGGTCCGGGTATTGGGCAATGTCATTTTGAAGTGGGGTCAGATGTTAGGGATTCTTTTTTGCAGGGCCAGTCGATAAATCAGATTGAAAAACTGGACTCTTCTTTTCAGAGAATTGCGAACGCCCCTCAAAAGTTTTTGTGCAATCTGCGGTCGCTGGCAGCACATACACTGAATCGATTGGGTGTAACAGAAGTTTCTGGTGGAGATTTCTGTACTTATTGTGACGAAGATAGGTTTTACTCCTATAGAAGAGATTCTCAATGCGGACGAATGTTAAGTATGATTTACAAAAAAAATCTTTAGGTTGTATTTTTGACCAATGCTTCTTGAAAATTATCTTTTAGCCCCGACTAAGTACATTATCTAAAACCAATTATTGTTTTTTAGTTAATCGGAAATCGTTAAAAGTTGGGAAAACTTCATGCAAATAGAAAAGCTTTCAAATGAATTACAACAAGGGCTTTCTGAAGGGCAGTCATTGGCTGTTGTGGAGGAACATGCTTCTATCATGCCAGCACATCTCTTATTGGCCATGCTCGAGAAGCCAAACGGGACAGCGAAGTCAATTTTAAGCCAAACAGGATTTAATTTAAGTGGCTTAAAAAAAGGTTTGATTGAATTAATCGATGGCCTGCCTAAGGTAAAGGATAATCAAGGTGCGATTTCAATTGCACCTGAGTTGCTCCAAATGCTGAACAGGGCAGAGAAAATATGTAGTAAAAAGAATCAAGGTGTCGTGGGCTGTGACGCACTTTTATTGGCTGCTATGACTGACTCCGGGTCACTCGGCAAGCTCCTCAATAGTTTCGGCGTCTCAGAAAAAGCTTTGGAGACTGCTGTTGAAAACTCTTGGGGCACAATCGAGTCGAGCGAGGATATCCGCTCGTTAGATGAATATTGTACCGACTTCACGTTATTAGCTTTAGATGGAAAGTTAGACCCTGTTATAGGACGGGATTTAGAAATAAGAAGAACGATTCAGGTACTCCAACGTCGCACAAAAAATAATCCTGTTCTTATTGGCGAGCCGGGAGTTGGGAAAACGGCAATTATAGAGGGTTTGGCACAGAGGATTGTGAATAATGAAGTTCCAGAGGGCCTTCGAGATAAAAAAGTCCTTGCTTTAGATATGAGTTCGCTTATTGCCGGCGCTAAGTTTAGGGGAGAGTTTGAGGAGAGGCTGAAGAAGGTATTGAATGAAGTCGAAAGACAATCTGGGGAAATAATTTTATTTATTGACGAAATGCATACTATTGTCGGCGCGGGTAAGAGCGAGGGAGCGATGGATGCGGGGAATATGTTAAAGCCAGCCTTGGCTCGTGGCGCTCTGCGTTGTGTTGGGGCAACAACACTCGACGAATATCGGGAGCATATTGAAAAAGATGCGGCGTTGGAACGAAGGTTTCAAAAAATATTAATAGAAGAGCCAAATAGTGAGGATTCAATCGCTATTTTGCGTGGGTTAAAAGAACGTTATGAAGTGCATCATGGAGTGGAAATTACCGATTCGGCCCTAATAGCTGCTGCCCAACTGTCGGAGCGCTATCTAGCAGACAGACAGTTACCCGACAAGGCAATTGACTTAATTGATGAGGCAGCCAGTCTGGTCCGAATAGAGATTGATTCGAAGCCAGTGGAATTGGATCAGCTTGAGAGAAAGTTAATCCAGTTCAAGATTGAGCGAGAGGCAATAAGTGTTGGTGATGACCCTGCGGCTGAAACACGGGGAAAAGTACTTAGCGAAGAAATACAAGTCTTACAGTCAGAACTTGAAGGTCTTGAAAAAATCTGGAACTCTGAGAAAGCTGAGCTTGCTAATATTCAGAGTTTGAAAAGTTCACTCGAAAAGGCTCGAATTGAAATTGAGTCTCTTAGAAGAACTGGAGATTTAGCCCGTATTTCGGAACTGCAATATGGAATAATACCGTCACTTGAAGCTGATCTAATAGTTGCATCCGAGGCTGATAACGTTGAAAAGAAGCTATTTAGAAATAGAGTTACAGAAGCAGAGGTTGCAGATGTTTTAGCTCGCTCTACCGGTATTCCAGTCAGTAAAATGCTGGAGGGTGATCGCGAGAAGCTTCTTCAAATGGAGGAAATTTTAGGTGAAAGGGTCGTCGGGCAGAGCGAAGCAGTAAGCGCAGTATCTAATGCAGTTCGGCGCTCAAGGACTGGTTTGTCGGATCCAACTAAACCGAACGGGTCGTTCCTTTTTCTTGGTGGTACCGGGGTCGGTAAAACAGAGTTATGTAAAGCATTGACTGAATTTCTCTTTGCTACAGAAGATGCCATGCTGCGTGTGGATATGTCCGAATTTATGGAGCAGCATTCGGTGTCAAGACTCATCGGAGCGCCGCCAGGTTATATCGGACATGATCAAGGAGGGTACCTTACTGAAGCTGTGAGGAGGCGGCCCTACTCAGTTTTGCTTTTGGACGAAATAGAGAAAGCGCATCCGGAAGTCTTAAATATTCTGCTTCAAGTTTTAGATGAAGGCCGTTTGACAGATGCTCGTGGTAGGACTGTGAATTTTCGGAACACTGTTGTAGTGATGACCTCAAACTTGGGAAGTGACTTGATACAAGAGTCTATTGCAGATGAAAAAGAGGGTGTCTCAAAATTAGATTCGGCCCGAGGTCAGATAATACAGTTAGTAACAAAACACTTCTCGCCAGAATTCGTAAATAGAATTGATGAATCCATCCTGTTCCATCCACTAACTATTAGTCAGGTAAAGCAGATAGTAAACATTCATTTTCAAACGCTTGAGAAGAGGCTTGAGGAGCTTGGAGTTTCGGCTATGATCGGTCCTGGGGTCGCCGAAAAAATTTCCGAGATAGGTTTCGATCCTGTTTTTGGAGCGCGCCCTTTGCAACGAATCATTCAAAGTAGCATCGAGAACCCTCTATCCGAGATGTTGTTGAAACTGTCTTTAAAGTCGCAACAAAAAATCCATATTGAACTCGGCGAAGGGCAAAATTTATGTTTTCGTGTTGCTTAGTGTCTTGAATCTTAATTATAGGTTATCAATCGAATAACTTGACAAATGATTTGGGAATGTCAAAATTCCGTCACATAAAGCTGTTTCGAGAACTGGCCGAACCCTCCTCAAGCAGCAGTCTGCAGGCCGCATCCGGCCGAGATGTAGGCAGGGGCGGTGTACATCACCACCAACGCGGTTTCGAAGCTTTTTACCGATCACGTTTAGACTTCGTAGGCCGACACAATAAATGTTTTTATGATTTATCGCCAGGACCCGAATTCGTCGCCGAAGGGCCCGGCGACGCAGTGGGAATTTTATGGTTCGGCTAAATGTTGAGTTCTTTGGCACCGAAGCGCTCGAATTTTTCCTGAAATCTGAGAAGGATTTCGCGGACGTATTTGCAATAGTGATGATGTTATAACAAGCGCAGTAGAGGCCAAAATAGTGGACCAAATTTCAGGTGGGGAAATGCTCGTAAGAGCTCTGCATGATGCAGAGGTGGATTTAATATTTGGTTATCCCGGTGGGGCAGTGCTGCACATATACGATGCCATTTTCCAGCAGGATAAAATTGAACACATTCTTGTCCGACATGAACAGGCGGCTACTCACGCTGCTGACGGTTATGCTCGAGCGACTGGTAAGCCGGGAGTAGTGCTGGTCACCTCTGGGCCAGGCGCAACAAACGCGATCACAGGAATTGCTACCGCGTATATGGATTCAATACCCATGATTGTTCTGTCAGGACAAGTGGAGAGCCGTTTAATTGGCACAGATGGATTTCAAGAAACTGACATGATTGGTATTTCACGCCCAATTGTTAAACATAGTTTTATCGTTCGGACACCGACAGATATTCCAGTGATGATTGCAAAAGCGTTTCATATTGCGACCACTGGCCGTCCCGGGCCTGTGGTTATAGATATTCCGAAAGATACAACTGACCCAAAAGTCACGTTTCCCTATATTTATCCCACAGATACTGTAATGAGATCTTATGCGGTTCCTGGCAAAGGGCACACTGGCCAGATAAAGAAAGCAGTGGATGCGTTGGTGGGTGCTGCCAGACCAATGATTTATGCCGGTGGTGGCGTGATTCAAGGAGAGGCCTCAGACGCTCTAACTGAGTTAACAAAACTATTAGGGTTTCCAATTACCAATACACTAATGGGATTGGGCGCATACCCTGCGTCTGATGAGCAATTTCTTGGAATGTTAGGAATGCATGGGACGTATGAAGCAAATATGTCAATGCATCACTGTGACGTTTTGTTGGGAATCGGAGTGCGCTTTGATGACAGAGTCACTAATTCTGATACGAGCAAGTTCTGTCCGGACGCAACTATATTGCACATTGATATTGATCCCGCTTCAATATCTAAAACGGTGGTTGCAGATGTCCCAATTGTTGGCTCTGTTAGATTGGTGCTTGAGGAAATGATAGGGCTTGTAGAGGAGTCTAAGAGTAAAATCAACTCTGAGCTTCTGAATGATTGGTGGGCGCAAATAGAAAGTTGGCGGTTAAAAGATAGTCTTGGGGTGAAACCTTCGGAAGATGGGAAAGTCATAAAGCCACAGCAGGTAATTCAATCGCTTCATAGGGTTACTGCTGGAGACGCTTTTATAGCCACAGATGTAGGCCAGCATCAGATGTTTGCAGCTCAGTATTATGGCTTCGATAAGCCTCGCAGATGGATTAATTCTGGGGGTCTGGGAACTATGGGTTTCGGTTTTCCAGCAGCAATGGGAGTTCAACTTGCTTATCCTGACGCAGTTTCGGTGTGTGTTACGGGCGAGGGCAGTTTTCAAATGAATTTGCAGGAGTTCGCAACTTGCATGCAATACGATTTACCGGTGAAGATAATATGCCTCAATAATCAAGCACTGGGTATGGTCAAACAGTGGCAGGACATGCAGTACAGTGGGCGCCACTCTCATTCCACTTATGCAGAGTCGCTTCCTGATTTTGTTCGGCTGGCAGAGTCTTATGGTCACGTCGGGATTCGGATCGAGAAGCTGGATGAACTTGATGAAAAGTTAAGTGCCGCTTTCGCGTTGAAAGATAGATTAGTTTTTGTCGATGTTATGGTTGACCCGGACGAGCATGTGTATCCGATGGCAATAAAGGGTGGGGCAATGAAAGATATGCTTTTGAGCAAGTCGGAGAGAACTTAAGATGCGGCATATTATTTCAGTACTTATGGAGAACGAACCAGGTGCCCTTTCTCGAGTGGTTGGGTTATTTTCTCAACGAAACTACAATATTGATTCTTTGACCGTCGCGCCGACAGACGAGAGTTCTCTCTCTCGCTTGACTCTCACGACTGAGGGTGACGATGCTAAAATTGAGCAAATCACTAAGCATTTGAACAAGCTCGTGGACGTGGTAAAACTTGTTGATCTTACTGATGGTGCTCACATCGAACGCGAGCTAATGTTGGTAAAAGTCAAGGCAAGCGGCAGTCAGCGTGAAGAAGTCCAACGATTAGTTGAGATATTTCGAGGTCAAATTGTAGACCTAACTGCGAATGTTTTCAGTATTCAGCTCGTTGGGACTGGAGATAAACTTGACGCTTTCGTGAGCGCACAAGCAGAGGGGTCTGTAATAGAGGTAGCCAGAACTGGCGTAACAGGCGTTTCTCGTGGAGAAAAAGTGCTCAGCCTTTAGTCTTTTTATCAGCGATTAGGCGTTATAGTGTCTCTCGTTATATTATCTTTTTCATCGCTGTCATATGGTGTCTCAAAGTCTTCCCTACCATCTCAATCGGGTGGCTTCGGATGCTTTCATTTACCGCAATAAGTTTGGCATTGTCGACATTGGTATCAATGTCCCCGAGTCCTCGGCCAATAACATCTACGTCTATTTTCGCCATAAATTCCCTCAGGAGCGGAACACAGGCGTGTGAGAATAAGTAGCAACCATATTCTGCGGTGTCTGAAATCACTTTATTCATTTCATAAAGTTTCTTCCTGCCAATTAAATTGGCAATGAGAGGCACCTCATGCAACGACTCATAATAAGCTGACTCCTCGATGATCCCGCTTGCGGTCATGGTTTCAAAGGCTAATTCTACGCCGGCTTTGACCATGGCAACCATAATAATTCCGTTATCGTAAAATTCTTGTTCGCTGATATGCATATCGCCAGCTTTTGATTTCTCAAACGATGTTTCTTGAGTGGCGTCTCGCCATTGCAATAGTAATTTGTCACCGTTTTTCCAGTCCTCCATCATCCCTTCAGAAAAAGCACCAGTCACAATATCATCCATATGCTTTTCGAAAAGAGTTCGCATAATGTCTTTCAGTTCTTCAGCGAGATCGTTAGCCACTATTTTTGCAGGATTGTCTAATCGATCCATCATGTTGGTTATGCCGCCATGTTTTAGACCTTCAGCGATGACTTCCCAGCCATGTTGTATTAGCTTCGATGCATACTTTGAATCTATTCCGTTGTCTGTCATTTTTTCAAAGCAGAGGATGGAGCCTGTTTGGAGCATGCCACATAAGATAGTTTGTTCCCCCATCAAATCTGATTTTACTTCGGCAATAAAAGAACTCTGGAGCACGCCTGCACGATGGCCACCAGTCGCTGCTGCATATGCTTTTGCAATTGAAAGGCCGTTGCCACTGGGATCGTTTTCTTCATGAACCGCAATTAGCGTGGGGACCCCAAAGCCACGTTTGTATTCCTCACGAACTTCACTACCCGGTGATTTTGGAGCGACCATAATGACCGTCAAGTCGTCACGGATTCTCATTCCTTCTTCAACCACATTAAATCCATGGGAATAAGCGAGACATGCTCCGTTTTGCATAAGAGGCATTATTGAACTGACAACGTCGGTATGCTGTTTGTCCGGTGTAAGATTCAATACCAGATCGGCCTCAGGAATTAACTCTTTGTAAGTACCAGCTTTAAATCCATTTTCTTCAGCATTTTTGTAGGACTGACGTTGCTCCATTATGGCTGAGTCCCTCAACGCATATGAGACATCTAGGCCGCTGTCTCTCATATTTAAACCTTGATTGAGTCCTTGGGCACCGCAGCCCACAATTACAACTTTTTTACCTTGAAGCGCTTCTACACCCTCGTCAAATTCACTGGCGTTCATGAAGCGACATTTCGCGAGCTCGCTCAGTTGTAAGCGCAGTGGCAACGTGTTGAAGTAATTCATTAAATGCTCCAGTATCCTTGATTAAACCTTTAATTATTGATTTTATTTGGATCGCTAACACTCGACGATACCCTCATCGGATTTGGCATTAGCGAATCATCTATTTGAGGCCGGAGTTTATAGTATCTCCGCTTGAGGGTAAAATTGTTTTGCATATAGAAAAAGTTAAATTTGCTATTGAGCTTCTTTACGTATTTTAATGGTGCAGATTTTAGAAGAATCACGTATCTGCTGCGTTGAATTGTATCATGGCAACAAGTCAAGATTTTAAAATGAGAATAAAATGAATAGAGAACTTGATAACGGCTTGGAATCAGAGCCTCCGCTAACAGACGAGAGCGAGAGTCTCCTGCCGATTGATGAACATGAGGAAGTTGTCTCGGAGAACGGTAAAAAAGTTTTGCGGCGAGGAATTTTTTTACTGCCTAATTTAATGACCCTGGGCGCGCTTTTTTCCGGCTTTTACGCAATTGTTGCGGCAATTGCTGGTGATTTCAATGAGGCGGGTTGGGCGTTGTTTCTTGCAGGAGTTTTTGATGCGTTAGATGGTCGCATAGCGAGACTAACGAATACTCAGAGCGCATTTGGAGCCCAGTTTGATAGCCTTTCGGATATGGTCTCGTTTGGAGTGGCTCCGGCTTTTATTAGTTTCAGTTGGGCTTTTCCTGATATAGGCCGTCTTGGTTGGGCTGCAAGCTTTATTTACATGTCATGTGCGGCGATGCGATTGGCGCGATTTAATGTCCAACTAGAATCCGTTGATAAGCGTTATTTCGTTGGTTTGCAGAGCCCTATGGCCGCAGCACTGGTTTGTTTCATTCCTTGGGTTTCGTTTCGCCATGGGGTCGAGGTAACTTCTTTTGTTGCTTATGGGATGGTGGTTATAACAATTTTGGCTGGGATGTTGATGATTTCGAATTACAAGTACCATAGTTTCAAGGAAGTTTATGTGAAAGGAACAGTCCCTTATCTAGCCTTTGTCGCAGTGGTTATCTTGCTAGTCGTGATAGCACAAGAACCACCAGAGGTGCTTTTGGCGTTATGTATTATGTATGTCGCTTCTGGTCCATTGGGAGCGTTTTGGCGAAGAATAAAGGTTACGTAAGCGCCTGATAAAGGGCTCTTTTAAATTGGGCCTACCCAAATAATATAGATGGAGAGAATCATGCTTGTAAAGAGACCGTCCGATATAAAACCGTCTGAGATAACCTCAGAAACCATATATAGAAATCGGCGAGAGTTTTTAAAGGACGGTAGTGGTCTTCTTCTTGGGGGGGCGGCTTCTGCTTTAAGTTCGGGGCTTGCCGTTGGACAATATGGAGATTCTTTGAAAGCTCGGGCGCCCGAAGGGATTCGAGTTGGCACTCAAGCACCCTGGATGGTATCAAAGTTTAAGAGTATTAAGCCGGCTCCAGACAACGAACCTTTTTTCACTGAGGAAGAGTTAACGCCCTTCGAGGACGTGACTAAGTATAATAACTTTTATGAATTTGGAATGAATAAAGGGGACCCTTCATCAAACTCAAATGAGTTTAAGGTAGAGCCTTGGTCGGTGGAGATCACGGGCGAGGTAGCAAAGCCAGGCCGATATAATTTAGAAGATATAATCGAACCACATAGCTTAGAGGAACGAATATACAGATTGCGATGCGTTGAGGCTTGGTCGATGGTTATTCCGTGGGTTGGTTTCCCACTCGGGGATTTAATAAAGCGTTTTGAGCCAACATCTAAGGCAAAGTACGTTGAATTTGAAACTGTTGTTGACCCAGAGAGCATGCCGGGCATTAGGTCTCGCTTTGCAATCGTTAGGTGGCCATATCGAGAAGGTCTCAGGATAGATGAAGCCATGCATCCGTTGACGCTGATTGCGGTTGGGTTATACGGAGAGACATTGCCCGCTCAGAATGGTGCTCCAATGCGTTTGGTAGTGCCTTGGAAGTATGGTTTTAAGAGTATTAAGTCGATAGTAAAGATTAACTTCCGAGAAAGCATGCCTCGAACGACCTGGGTCGATTTGCAGGCGCAGGAGTATGGTTTTTATGCAAATGTGAATCCTGATGTCCAGCACCCGCGGTGGAGACAAGATATGGAGCGGCGTTTGCCACAAACATTGTTTGATCGCCGAGTAGTTCCTACGCGAAAGTTCAACGGTTATGAGGAAGAGGTTGCTTCGTTGTATAGCGGGATGGATCTGAGCCGTTACTATTAATGTGACTGCTACATTCAATCTAAAGCGATTTCTCAAGCCTGGTGTTTTTTCTTTTGCTCTGATGCCCTTCTTTTTAATCGGTTGGAAGGTCGCGACTAATAACTTAGGGCCAGACCCGGCAAAAGCGTTGGCGCTAGAAACTGGCAGTTGGGCCTTACGATTTTTATTGCTCACTCTTGCAATGACACCAATGAGTCAGGTTTTCGGTAGGGTAGAATTCGTAAAAGTCCGTCGGATGGTGGGACTTTTTGCATTTTTTTATGCAAGCGTACATTTTCTAGTTTGGTTAGTATTTCTTCTAGAGCTTAGGTTCGAGGCTCTTGGCGAAGAGCTTCTGGAAAGGCCATTTATTACGCTTGGGTTCGTCGCGTACCTTATCTTATCTTTGCTGGCAGTTACCTCGCCTCGAGCCATGGTTCTCAAATTAGGGCGCAGGTGGAAATATATTCATCGTTCGGTTTACTTGGCTGCGACGATTGCCCTATTGCACTTGATATGGATCGTGAGAAGTAATTTCGGAGAGGCTTTGGTATACGGACTTTTACTTGCAATGTTGCTTTTATTTCGACTATGGCCCATTTTACGTAGAAAGCTTTTATCATAAAAAGTATTTCTTTAATTTTTCCTCTTCTAATCTTACCTAGCTTAAAAATTTCGGTTGCACCGATAAATCGGTTTATTTGTAATAAACCCTTGTCATGGGCTCTAGCACACGTATAATGCGTCCTCCCAGAGTTTAAGAGACTCTTTTGGGAAGTTCTTTAAAAATTCAGATTAAGTAATAGAGGTGGGTGCTTGTTGAGGGGCCATTTGTAATCCAAAAGTTATAAATGGTACTCAAGTAAGCAACTGCGTTAATTTATTTAGGCGCTTACGACTTCGGTCGTAAATGTCAGTAGTGATTATCTTGAGTGGTTAATTATTTGGTTGTAAAACTGAGTATGAGACCGGCTAAAGTTTTCTTTGTTGATCTTTGATTGGCAGTTGTAGGAAAGCGGAGGCAAAAAATTAGCAAGATTAAACTGAAGAGTTTGATCATGGCTCAGATTGAACGCTGGCGGCAGGCTTAACACATGCAAGTCGAGCGGAAACGAAAGTAGCTTGCTACTAGGCGTCGAGCGGCGGACGGGTGAGTAATGCTTAGGAATCTACCGAGTAGTGGGGGATAGCCATTGGAAACGATGATTAATACCGCATATATCCTACGGGGGAAAGCAGGGGACCTTCGGGCCTTGCGCTATTCGATGAGCCTGAGTGAGATTAGCTAGTTGGTGGGGTAAAGGCCTACCAAGGCGACGATCTCTAGCTGGTCTGAGAGGATGATCAGCCACACTGGGACTGAGACACGGC
>CAJWVZ010000016.1 GCA_913048385.1 uncultured Gammaproteobacteria bacterium
TCGCTAAATATGACCTCTTCTCCCTTTACGAATAATTCAACGCCAAACAACCCGCGGCCACCTAGTTTTTTGGTTACTTCTGATGCAATTTCCTTTGCCCTATTCAACGCAACATCTGACATTGCCTGCGGCTGCCAAGATTCGCGATAGTCGCCATCTTCTTGTCGATGCCCTATTGGCTCACAGAAACTCACTCCATCAACGTGCTGTGTTGTAAGTAAAGTGATCTCATAGTCAAATTCAACAAAAGCTTCAACGATAACAGCGCCGGCGCCCGCACGGCCCCCATCTTGAGCATATTTCCAAGCGGCATCAATACCATTGCCCGCTTTTATCGTGCTCTGGCCTTTACCAGAAGAACTCATTATCGGCTTTACAACACAAGGAATTCCAACGGCTTCTACAGATGCTTGATATTCCTCATAAGTTGCTGCGAAACGATACGGAGACGTTGTAATTCCGAGCTCTTCTGCTACCAGCCGTCTTATGCCTTCGCGATTCATAGTGAGCTGTGTTGCGCGAGCGGATGGGACCACATGGAAGCCCTCACTTTCAAGCTTGATCAATGTTTGCGTTGCGATAGCCTCTATCTCGGGAACGATGAAGTTTGGTTTTTCTAACTCAATAACCCTTCTAAGCTCAAACTCATCCAACATGGAAAACTGATAGCTACGATCCGCGACCTGCATAGCGGGAGCATTATCATAGCGATCGCAGGCGATCACTTCGACGCCTAACCGTTGAAGTTCTATTGCAACCTCTTTACCGAGCTCGCCGGAACCAAGCAATAAAACCTTTGTCGCTGAGACCGAGAAGGGAGTGCCAATCGTAGTCATAACTTTGTCACCATGGGAACATAAATCACAGGTACTCTCGCTTTACATTACTACTCAGCAGGTTCAAGTGCGATCGGAGTAAATACCAAATCACTGTCAATCTGTCGCCACTCATCGTTTGAAAAACCACTATCTTCAAATTCCTCATACGATGCCCAAAGATCATCTGGGATATTCCAGCCTTTATCATCGGTGTGAGTTTCACGGGGCAGACTATATTTACCAACGACTAAAAAGAGTTGCTCTGACACCGAATCATCATTTTTTGACCGCCACTCGCTAAAAAGTATTTCAGCATCACTAGTAAGGAGATCGTCGACAGTGTAGTCGCACGGCTCTATTCCGATTTCCAATCCATCCTCAGGGACATGGAAATTAGTTTCCCAACGCTGGTATAAAACACCCGTTAGGACGTGTTCGACGTAGTGAACCCGCTCAAAACTGTCTTCTCTTGTAATGACGATATATTTTTTGATGTCAGTTGTCCTCTCCGATACTGTTGGTGCAGCTGCAAAATTTCCGACCCTTTGCCTTCGATTCTTGCACTAAAGTTATATTGAACTGTTTCGCTTTAGTCGAATTAGCACATCTGATCCTAAATCCATCTTCTAGTTCTTTTTTTATATCGATCAAACTCCCCGCCAAAAAGTTTTTGCATCGCTATTTCTTCTGGGATAATCTGAAACTTAGTGATAAAAAAAGCAAATGCAAGTGACATTGCCGCGCCCCCGACGATATTAAATTTGATTGTGATAGATAGTAAAACTAATAGCATTGCAAAATACATTGGATTTCTTGAAATTTTAAAAATTCCTGAAGTAACCAAATGAGACGCTTTTTCTGGTCGCAATGGATTTACTGTAGTTTTATACGCCTTGAATGATAAGACTGCCGATATCAGCGTAAACAACCCCAAAACCAAAAATAAAAAGCTTATTAAGTTAGTTAGCGATAATACGTATTTCGGAAAAAACGCTCGAGAAAAATATATTATTAGGCCACACATCAAAGCGATAACCGGAGGGGGAATTCTATTATTCACTATTCTGAATTACTCCACAGTACCCGAGCATACAAAAGTGTCTACTTTTGCTGCTCATTTCCTTTCTTTAAAAACATTAATGAAGTTGTTGCTAATATTACAAGCATCAAAATTGCAAACTGCTTTTCTTCAACGATAGCAACAACAAGAATTGCTGCTGCCCACATGATTGAGTTAGAAATTAATAAATTTTTGCTCATACTATGTAAACTTCTTTATCTACTCTACCGTAACTGATTTGGCTAGATTTCTAGGATGGTCGACATCTGTACCTTTGGTCAATGCGACATGGTATGCCAGTAACTGCAATGGAATTGTGAAAACAAGAGGAGCCAAAATTTCTGGACAACTTGGAACGTTTATCACCCTACAACTTTTATCACTTTTATACTTTATACTTTCGTCTGCGAAAACGTATAACCTGCCACCACGGGCACTCACTTCTGACAGATTTGCTTTAAGTTTGCTCAGCAAGTCGTTATTAGGAGCAACAGCAATTACAGGCATCTTGTTATCGACTAAAGCAAGCGGGCCGTGCTTTAGCTCTCCAGCTTGATAGGCTTCTGCATGAATATAGGAAATTTCCTTAAGCTTTAGAGCGCCTTCTTTTGCTACTGGGTACTGAGCTCCTCTACCTAAAAACAAGCTATGATTTTTTTTCGAAAACTGCTTTGCAATGGTTTTGATGCTTTTGTTTAACTTCAGTGTTTTTTCGATAAGAGTTGGGAGTTGATGAAGCTGCGAGACTAGCTCCTTCTCCTCTTTTGCTGAAAGCCCTGAGCGGCGGCCCAAAACAACAGATAATAATAAAAGAACGCTTAACTGTGTACTGAATGCTTTAGTAGATGCAACACCAACCTCTGTGCCAGCCATTGTAAGAAGGCACAAATCTGATTCTCTCACTAAAGCGCTAGTAGCAACGTTGCAGATTGATAGGCTTGCTAGGTACTGAAACTTTTTTGAGTATTTAAGTGCCGCTAAGGTATCCGCAGTTTCTCCTGACTGAGATATTGTAACAAACAAAGTACCGGGCTGACTTACAATACTTCGGTAACGATAATCGCTTGCAACGTCAACCTGGCACGGGAGTTTTGCGACGGATTCTAGCCAGTATTTCGCAATTAATCCTGCATGGTAGCTCGTGCCACACGCTACAATTTGTACATGCTTTACTTTGTCAAAGACTTTATCAGCATTTAAACCAAACGCTTGTTCAAGAACTTTTGTTTTACTTATACGACCTATAAGAGTTTCTCTTATTGACTTTGGCTGCTCATATATCTCCTTCAACATAAAATGTTGAAACTTTCCCTTATCGTAACCTACGTCATTTCGAGGAATCGTTGTAATCGCACGCCTTACCCGGCGAGCCTTATGCCATATCGACACATCATCAAGAGTAATTGATGCTACGTCGCCTTCCTCTAAATAGATAAATCTATCTGTAACTTGTCCTAAGGCAGCAGGGTCAGAAGCGACAAAGTTTTCGCCAATGCCAACCCCAATAATTAGCGGACTACCACTACGAGCCGCAATGATTTGATTAGGGTTCCTCTTGTCGAAAACACACAAACCGTAGGCGCCGTGCAAATCTTTTATAATACCTTTTACAGCTTGTAATAAAGAAGATTTGTGTTGAGCCCTGTAACAATGAATAGCATGTGCGATTATTTCTGTATCGGTATCGGAAGAAAATTTATAGCCTTTTTTTTTCAACCCACTTCGAAAAGTTTCATGGTTTTCAATAATTCCGTTATGTACAACAGCTATTTCATTTCGCGATATGTGAGGGTGTGCATTCGCTTTAGTTGGTTTTCCATGCGTAGCCCACCGCGTATGCGCAAGGCCTATCCGACCAGTAACTTTCTTGCTCTGTGTCGCATTTATCAGTTCCGCAACTTTGCCAACAGATTTTATTACTTGTAACTGGTTGCGCTCGGGGCTGAGAGTCACCATTCCCGAGGAGTCATAACCGCGGTACTCAAGACGCTTCAGACCCTCCAGAAGAATCTCTCGAACTTCCCTTTGAGCAATAGCACAAACAATTCCACACATAGTGTATCCCTACGTTCTACTATTTTTCCTTCTTAGGTTTTTCCCATCCCTCGATGTTTCGCTGCGCGGAACGTCCAACCGCGAGATTCTGATTGGGGACAGGTTTGCTTACGGACGAACCTGCAGCAATAAAGGCATCGTCACCAATTGAAACCGGTGCAATCAACACACAATTTGAGCCAACAAAAACTCTGTCGCCAAGCGTTGTGTGGTGCTTGTCCACACCATCATAGTTACAAAAGATCGTTCCCGCCCCAATGTTACAGGCATCTCCGATGGTAGCATCGCCAATGTAGGCTAAATGGTTGGCTTTGGACCCAGTACCGATTACAGAATTTTTAACTTCCACAAAATTTCCAATCTTAGATCGATTCTTCAGTATTGTTCCCGGTCGGAGCCGTGCGTTAGGGCCAATCATCACATCATCTTCAATAATCGCTCCCTCAATGACGCACCCAGACAAAATAGTCACTCCAGAACCAATTTTAGTATTGGATATGCAGCTATTGGGGCCAACCAAAACATCATTCCCAATGGTGACGTCTCCAGTCAGAATTACGTTAACGTCTAACGTTAAATTAGCTCCATGAACCAATTCTCCCCTAATATCGAGCCGAGTAGGGTCCATTACTTTCGCGCCAGATGCCAGAATCTTTTGGGCTTCCTGCATTTGAAAATGTCGCTCTAAAATACATAACTGCAGCTTATCGTTAACACCCTGCACCTCAAACTCATCACCAGTGCATATTGAGTCAACCGAAAAACCCTGATCGACCGCATGAGAGACAATGTCAGTTAAATAATATTCAGCTTGACTATTGTCATTTGCTAAAGCATCGACCCATTCCCGCAATTTCCCCGTCGGCGCAAGCATAATACCGGTATTAATTTCCCCAATTAATCGCTGCTCATCCGTTGCATCTTTATCCTCAACAATTGCCGCAATCGCCCCATCATCAGTTCTAATAATTCGACCTAACCCATCAGGGTTGTCAGTCTCAAGCGTAACCAATGAGAGTGATTCTCTATTTCGGTCTATTAAATCAAGGAGGGTTTCCGGTGTGATAAGAGGAACATCTCCGTACAAAACTAAAAAAAGATCTGGCTGAATTGATGGATCGATTTGATCTAATGTTTGCTGAACGGCATGACCCGTGCCAAGTTGTCGGTCTTGATATACGATATTGTGACAAATTGATGTTTTTCTTTGCGATAAATATTCCCGCACCTTTTCAGATCCGTGACCCAAAACGACATGAATTTTATCGCAAGGTAACGACTCCGCGGTCAATAAAACATGCTCGAGCATTGGCCGTCCACCAAGCTCGTGCATTACCTTGGGTTCTGAGGAGCTCATCCTCGAGCCCTTTCCCGCAGCAAGGATCACGACTTCTAGTTTCATAGTTCTTATACTCTACGTCTGCCTATTTCTAGGTAAAAACTTTATATTTATCCTCAGTGCCGAACGTAAAAAGGGCAGCTTACGCCACCCTTCTCTCAAACAAACACTTCAAAAAACTTATCTTTTAAGCTGTCTAATAGCTCGAAGTTTCGCTGCCGCTTCGGCGAGTTGAGTCGCTGCTGCACTGTAATCAAAATCTGCATGTCGATTCTCTATTGCTTTTTCGGCATCTTCCACCGCTTGCGAAGCTGCAGCCTCATCCATGTCATTTGCTCGAAGCGCTGTATCTGCGAGCAGAGTCGTAATGGTTGGTTGGACTTCTAAGAAGCCTCCCGAAACGTAAAATATCTGCTCTTCTCCACCCTCCAAGACAAGCTTAACGGGCCCGGGTATGAGTGCGGTTAATAGCGGGGCATGCCCTGGGACAATGCCGAGGTCGCCGAGCGCACCTGTCGCAACCATCATTTCAACGGTTCCAGAGAAAATATTTTTCTCTGCGCTAACGATATCACACTGAAATGTTGTAGCCATACTAGTTGCTCATTTAATAATCGAGTTTAGCGAGGTCAAAATTGTGCCATCCACTCGTGCTTAAGATCCTGTCTATTTCAGATCTTTTGCCTTCTCAATCGCCTCTTCTATCGAACCGACCATGCTGAATGCCTGCTCAGGCAAATCATCATAATCACCAGCTAAAATACCTTTAAAACCAGCTATGGTGTCTTGCAAGGATACATACTTTCCTGGAACGTTCGTGAAAACTTCAGCCACAGTAAATGGCTGCGAAAGGAACTGACTGATTCGCCGAGCTCGAGCAACAGTTTGTCTATCTTCATCAGAAAGCTCGTCCATTCCCAGGATTGCAATAATGTCCTTCAATTCCTTATAACGCTGAAGAACCGTTTGGACTCCGCGAGCAACTTCGTAGTGCTCTGTTCCAATAACCAAAGGATCAAGCTGTCGAGAAGATGAATCTAAGGGGTCGACCGCTGGATAAATACCTAGCGACGCTATGTCACGCGATAACACAACCGTCGCATCCAAATGTGCAAACGTCGTTGCTGGTGATGGATCGGTTAAATCATCTGCTGGAACATAAACTGCCTGAATAGAGGTAATAGACCCATCTTTAGTCGAAGTGATTCTCTCTTGTAACGCTCCCATCTCTTCTGCCAACGTTGGCTGATAACCAACAGCAGAGGGCATACGTCCCAATAACGCAGAGACCTCTGTACCTGCAAGTGTGTATCGATAAATGTTGTCAATGAAAAGAAGAACGTCCCTCCCTTCATCGCGGAACTGCTCAGCCATTGTTAGGCCAGTCAATGCGACACGTAAACGGTTGCCAGGAGGCTCATTCATCTGGCCATAAACCATAGAGACTTTAGACTCTCCCTCAAGATCAATTACACCAGACTCCTGCATCTCATGATAGAAGTCGTTTCCTTCACGAGTCCGCTCTCCGACACCAGCGAACACTGAAAGGCCACTGTGCGCGTTCGCAATATTGTTGATCAACTCCATCATGTTAACGGTCTTACCAACACCGGCTCCACCGAGCAAACCCACCTTACCACCTTTAGCAAACGGGCAAACCAAATCAATAACTTTGATCCCTGTCTCAAGAATCTCGTTATTTGCGGAGAGCTCTTCATAGGTCGGTGCCTTTCGGTGAATAGGCATTCTAGTCTGCTCACCAATAGGGCCGCGCTCATCAATTGGCCGACCGAGAACGTCAACAATGCGGCCTAGGGTCTCAGTACCAACTGGGACGGACACTGGTGCGCCAGTATCATCAACGCCAAGCCCGCGCTTTAGTCCTTCAGTACTGCCTAAAGCAATGGTTCGGACAATCCCATCACCCAGCTGCTGTTGAACCTCGAGTGTAATTTCTGTGTCATCAACTGTCAGCGCATCGAAAACCGATGGCACACTGTCCCGTGCAAACTCAACGTCTATTACAGCTCCAATAATTTGAACTATTCGACCGCTACTCATTTCCGGTTCCTCTATCCTGTTAACTTTATTCTATACAATTAAAAAACTATAAAAAAACCACTATTCTAATGTTCTAAACAGCAGAAGCCCCACCAACAATCTCTGACAGCTCTTGTGTAATTGCCGCTTGACGAGCCTTGTTATAGGCCAGTTGCAACCCATCAATCAGATCCCCCGCATTTTCAGTAGCGCTCTTCATCGCAATCATTCGGGCTGCCTGCTCGCACGAATTGTTTTCAACCACAGCTTGGTAAACCTGCGACTCAACATATCGATCCAAGAGTCCATCAAGAAGTGCCTGAGCATCAGGTTCGTACAAATAGTCCCAGTACCCCTTAAAACTTTCATCTTCAGATGCTTGCAAAGGAAGCAGCTGCTCAACCACTGGTGTCTGCGTCATCGTATTGACAAACTTGTTACCTATAACATGGACCTCATCAAGCTCGCCTGCCTCAAACTTATCTAGCATCACCTTCACAACACCAACCACATCTATCGCGCTTGGTGCTTCGCCAATATTTCGCTTTGAGGCCAGAACATTCCCCCCAAAGTTCTTAAAAAAACCGACCGCCTTAGCACCGATCGCGCACAAATCAACCTCCATCCCTGAATCAAAATTCTGCTTCATGGTCGACATGGCCAATCTAAATGTGTTCGTGTTTAAGCCCCCACAAAGGCCACGGTCAGTAGAAACAACGATGTAACCAACTCTTTTAACAGGACGAACTTCAAAAAAGACATGGCTATACTCGGGGGTAGCTAAAGCAATATGCCCAATCACAGCACGAATGCGCTGCGCATAAGGCTTTCCAAGCTCCATTCGGTCCTGAGCTTTACGCATTTTGCTCGCAGCAACCATCTCCATGGCACTTGTGATCTTTTGAGTATTTTTAATACTTGAGATCTGTGTACGAATTTCTTTTCCGCTTGCCATTAATCAGGATTCTCGCCTTGGTTGGAAAAATTTTTGCTACTAGCACATTACCAGGTTTGCGTTGATTTGAACTTCCCAAGCGCCTCTGAAAACTTTGAAGCAATGTCGTCACCGTAATCGCCTGTATCGTTTATCCGCTCCATAAGGTCAGCATGTTCGCTGTTCATGAAAGCCAAAAGAGAAGCTTCAAAATCTAAAACCTTGTTAAGAGGAACCTCTTTCAAATGGCCTTCGTTCGCCGCAAAAATCACTATGCCCATTTCAGCAACGGACATAGGTGAATACTGTTTCTGCTTCATCAGCTCAGTGACGCGCTGCCCGTGCTCCAATTGAGACCGAGTAGCTTCGTCCAAGTCAGACGCGAACTGAGCAAATGCTGCTAGTTCTCGATACTGCGCTAACGCAATCCTAATTCCGCCACCAAGCTTTCTTATTATTTTTGTCTGCGCAGCACCACCGACCCTCGACACCGATATCCCTGGGTTCATAGCAGGCCGAATCCCTGCATTAAAAAGATCAGTCTCTAAAAATATCTGCCCATCTGTAATAGAAATAACGTTCGTAGGTACAAAGGCAGAAACATCACCTGCCTGCGTTTCAATGATGGGAAGCGCCGTTAAAGATCCAGTTTTTCCTTTAACTTCTCCGTTCGTCATTTTCTCAACGTACTCAGCGCTGACTCTTGAAGCCCTCTCCAACAACCTAGAGTGAAGATAAAAAACATCCCCAGGATAAGCCTCTCGGCCAGGCGGTCGACGGAGCAAGAGCGAAATCTGTCTATAAGCTACCGCCTGTTTTGACAGATCGTCATAAATAATAAGCGCGTCTTCACCGCGGTCGCGATAAAACTCGCCCATTGAGCAACCCGCATAGGGAGCAATAAACTGCATCGATGCTGGGTCCGAAGCAGACGCAGCGACAACAGTGGTGTACTCCATTGCATTATTTTCCTCAAGCTTACGCACGACACCCGCAATTGAAGACGCCTTCTGGCCAACAGCAACATAAATGCACTTTATATTTTTGCCTCTCTGATTAATTATTGTATCGACAGCAACGGCTGTCTTGCCGACCTGTCTGTCGCCAATAATCAGTTCTCGCTGGCCTCTGCCAACAGGAGTCATCGCATCAATAGATTTCAAACCGGTTTGCACTGGTTCATCGACCGATTGTCTCGCAATAACACCGGGAGCAACCTTTTCAACAGGCGCCGTGATTTTAGCGTCAATAGCGCCTTTGCCATCAATTGGCTTACCAAGCGCATCGACCACACGCCCCTCAAGCTCTGGGCCCACTGGAACTTCTAGAATCCGCTGTGTACAGCGACAAGTCTGACCTTCAGCGAGAGCCAGGTAATCACCAAGTACAACTGCTCCAACAGAGTCACGCTCCAAATTTAGGGCCATGCCATATATGCCACCCTCAAACTCGATCATTTCACCATACATCACATCTGCCAGCCCATGTATTCGGATAATCCCATCAGAGACACTGACAATCGTCCCTTCATTTTTGGACTGCACCGACACATCAAGGTCGTCAATTCGCTGTTTTATAATTTCACTGATTTCTGATGGGTTCAGTTCTTGCATGCTAGGTTCCTAATTTTTCAGGAGTTAATTGATTCGGTTAACTTTTCTAGTTTTCCGCGTACTGAGCTGTCGATTACCGTATCACCAGCTCTAATAATGGCTCCGCCAATTAAGCTTGGATCAACCGCAGAAATAACGCTTACCTCTCTGTTCAAATTTTTCTTTAACGCTTCAACAAGACTTTCAAGAGTCTCAGGGCCTACTTCAAAAGCAGTTGTGATAACAGCTTCTATTGATTTTTCTTCTTGCGCCCGGAATTCCTCAAATAGGCCTGAGACTTCACCAAGAAGAGGCAATCGTCCATGGTACGCTAAAATTTGTATAAAGCTTTTTACTGAGTCAGAGATTTCATTACCAAAAAGCTTTGTGAAAGTAGCAGCCTGGTCTTCCGCAGTGAGTAGCGGTGAGCAGAGAACCTCACGAACTTTAGTATCGTCCGCTACTAGCGCAATATCCCTTAGTGATTTTGACCATGAAGCCAAATTGTCGTTATCGCGCGCCGATTGAAATGCAGCCTTTGCATAAGGTCTAGCAAGCGTTACCGGTTCTGCCATATCAAACCTAACCTGTCATCGGCCACAGTACCGGCCATTAGTTTTTATTTTTCACAAGCCTTAGAGATCGGAGGCTAAACTCTTTAATAATTCTTCGTTGGCTGCTTCATCAATTGACTTTTGCAAAATCTTCTCTGCACCGGCAATAGCAATTGAAGCAACTTGGGCGCGAAGCGCTTCTTTCGCTCTATTGGCTTGTTGTTCTACCTCAGCTTCTGCCGCAGAAATTAACCGCTGGCCTTCAGCCCGCGCCTGCTCTTTCGCTTCATCGACTATCTGATTCGCGCGCCGCTTCGCTTGCTCTACTATTTCGGATGCCTCTTGCTTAGCTATTTCGCGTTCCTCGCCAGCCTTTTCTTGGGCAGCAGCTAAATCTAATTTTGCTCTAGAAGCAGCTTCCAGACCATCTGCTATTTTCTTTTTGCGCTCCTCGAGGGCAGCAACAATTGGAGGCCAAACCACCTTCATACAAAAATAAGCAAAGAGCAGGAAGGCTATGCTTTGACCTAGCACTGTAGCATTTAGGTTCATTGTTCCCCCTGAATCAGCTCAAATAAATTTTATTACGAATTTAAAAGTAGCTAGATGTGTCTGTTAACCAATAAAAGGATTAGCGAAAATAAATAGAAACGCGATCCCGACGCCGATAATTGAGATTACGTCAACGAACGCAGCAACCAAAAAAAACTGTGTTTGTAATTTTGGCGCAAGCTCGGGCTGACGGGCAGATCCCTCAATTAACTTCCCTCCGAGCGCTCCGAACGCTACCGCGGTGCCAGCACCACAGATCCCAAAGATAATTGCTGCAGCAAGCAGAGTCATAGCTTCAATAGTCATTTTCTTCTCCAAGTTTACGAAATAAGCCGTTGTGGCTTAGGTGTTAATAGTCAATAGTTTCCTTAATGATCAACCGCATGTGCCTGATTGAGATATACGATCGTTAACATCATAAAAAGATATGCTTGCAAGGTGATCACCAAAATATGAAAAACAGCCCACGCGAAATGCAACGGTAACTGATACCAGCCCAAAAGGGCTATAACAAGAAATATAACCTCTCCCGCGAACATATTACCGTAAAGTCGTAAGGCCAATGACACAGGTTTGGCAAAAAATCCAGGCAGCTCCAAAAGCAAATTTAGAGGCGCTAAATACCATTTAGGAAATGGATGCATAAGAAAATCGTTTGCGAAACCCATAGGACCTTTTACTTTTAAACTATAGTAGATAACCATAAGAAAAACGGTTGTAGCAAACCCTAGAGTTATATTGATGTCTGTAGTAGGGACTGCCTTAAAATATAAATGAGAATCACCGGCGATGAGCTGAGCACTCAATGGAATCCAGTCGACGGGAACCAAATCCATCGCATTCATCAGGAAAACCCAACTGAAAACAGTGAGGGCTAGGGGGGCTATAAATTTGTTTTTTGCGTGAAATGCTCCATCAACACTTTCAATTACAAATTCAACTATCATTTCCACCATGTTCTGCGCGAGCCCCGGAACATCGCTTGTCATCTTCCTTGAGATGAAATAATAAAAGCCCATGAATCCAAGTGCTAACATGAACGAGATCAACATTGTATCAACGTTAATAGCCCAGAAACCCATTGCTGCCGCTTCTTCAGCTGAATGCGCAAAGCCCCAGTGCCCGTCTAATTTCCCAAACGTTAGAAAACCGAGATGGTGAGATACATATTCTGTCCCACTTTCGTATAACAAATCGCCGTTTGATTCTGCCATTATGTTTCAGATCTCTAATCTATTTACTACATGTGTTTTGCACTGACTACTTGGTTCGTAACCTTATCAAAACCCCCGAAGCTACCGGTCTTGAGCTATTCTAGCTGCGCCAAAAATGCCAACTACATGTACTAACAAAAAACCAATAAAAACCGCTAATTCATCTATGGGTCTTACGTATTTAAACGTTAACCCAAACCCGCTCCCAATTAATAATAATTTGATGATTTCGCCTTTAAAAATAGACGCCACTGTTTTTTCGATTGATCGTGCTCCCATGTACCGGAACGCTTGAAACGTAAAATACGATCCCGGTACTAAGCTAATCAAACCTCCCAATAATATCGAAATGGAGGTTTCAGGTTGTTCGGAAAAAAATTTCGTTATTAGCCATAAAAGAGCGACAACAGCGAATTGAAACAGAATAATTTTTTTAAATTTTGGAGCCTTTATACTCACAACATTTCCAAGTGCGCGCATTATAGGGATTTAAAGAGTCTTGTTCAAGAATACTTAAGAAGTTTCACGCGAATTTCAGGGATTTTAATAAGAAATTTTTTCCGTCACTTTCGTTACTGGATGTGATTAAGAATTCCCTCGAGTTCATCCAAACCATTGTAAGAGATTACTAATTTACCTTTCCCTTTGACGGTGTGCTCAATAGACACACTAGCCCCAATCTTTTCAGACAGCTTGGTTTCGAGCGACCTAATATCGGCGCTACTTTCTCTTTTTTGGGTAGAACCTGAGTTTTTAACTGCAATGGTACGCCTGACCAATTCTTCAGTTTGACGAACAGATAAACGTTTAGAAACTACAATCTTAGCAACTGAGTGCTGTTCAGTTGGTGACAACGACAAAAGAGCCCTGGCATGACCCATTTCCAAAACTTTTGCCTCCAACATCTTACGAACATCCTCGCTTAAATTTATTAACCTCAATAAATTTGTAACAGTTGTTCTTGATTTACCAACCGCATCTGCAACTTCTTGCTGTGTGAGATTGAACTCCTGTTGTAAGCGCTTCAAAGCAAAAGCTTCCTCTATGGGATTTAGATCTTCGCGCTGAATATTCTCGATTAACGACATTGCTATCGCTGACTCATCATCGACAGTTTTTATGATCGCTGGTATTTCATGGAAACCTGCTAGTTGACTGGCTCTCCAACGACGTTCGCCAGCAATGATTTCATATTTATCTGACGAAATTGGGCGAATCACAATCGGTTGCATAATCCCCTGCTTCTCTATCGACGCAGCCAACTCTTTCAAGGAATCATTATCAATATCAATTCTCGGTTGATATTTACCACGCTGAATTAACTCTACAGGAATATGACGCAAAGCATCGTTGTCGCCATGATGTGCACGAGCTTGCGCTTTGTCATCTTTTTTAGCAGACACGCTCCCCGAAGATAACAAGAAGTCCAAGCCCTTGTTAAGCCTGTTTTTTTCAGTCATTTCCTGATTCCGATTTTCGAAGATTTTAGCTGCATTTAAGCACTTTTGCCTCATCTGCCCGTCGAAGAAGCTCCCCCGCTAACGCAAGATAAGCAATGGCCCCTTTGGAGTGTCTATCATACTGGATTACAGGTAAACCAAAACTTGGAGCTTCTGCCAGCCTAACGTTGCGCGGAATAACAGTGCGATAGACCTTCTTGCCTAAATGATTAAACAACTCGTTATTTACTTCGATTGTTAGCCTATTTCGCGGATCATACATTGTTCTGACAACGCCCTCTATTTCGAGCTCGGGGTTCAGGTGGGCTTTTATAATATCTATTGTTTGCATCAGCGCAGAAAGCCCTTCAAGGGCATAGTATTCGCATTGCATTGGAATAATAACTTTATCTGCCGCAACCAAGGCATTTATTGTAAGCATGTTAAGGGAGGGCGGGCAATCAATCACAACATAATCATAGCTCTCCTCGACACTTTTTAAAATCGCATCTAACCTGTATTCTCGGCGCTCGAAATCAAGAAGTTGGGCTTCCGCTGAAACCAAGTCGCCATTAGATGGAAGCAAATCGTAACCAGCCTCTTTCGCGCTCCGAATAACTGTGCTCAAATCCGAATCACGAATTATCAGGTCATACAGGGTTTCGTCTAACGCGTTTTTATTAATGCCACTTCCCATTGTGGCGTTACCTTGAGGGTCTAGATCGACAAGCAAAACCCGTTGTTGTGTTACAGAAAGAGACGCTGATAGATTAACAGAAGTTGTTGTTTTTCCAACCCCACCCTTTTGATTTGCTACCGCTATAACTTCCATAACTACAAAGGCATCCCAGGTTCTTTTAGCACTTCAATAACATGTCGATCTGATTGTAAATAGGGAACATTTACAGCGTGAATTGCATTCACTCTATACCCTTCGGGTAATCTCTTTATTTCTTCTGAAGGGTAAACACCCTTCATTACCAGCAAAGAACAATCTTCTTTTAAAATGCTGCTTGTTAAGTCAATAACATTTGCTATAGAAGAAAAAGCCCTACAAACAATTGTGTCGAATTGTTTGCTGCTTTTATAATTCTCGACACGCTCGTTTACAATTTCTATATTTTCCAGTCCCAACTCAAGTTTTACTTGAAAAAGAAACCTTGTTTTCTTACCGTTACTATCCAAAAGAGTGAAGCTCTTTTTCGGATCCAAAATCGATAGAGGAATACCGGGTAACCCTCCACCCGAACCAACATCTAAAATATTGTTTCCACTAAGGAGATTCCATAACGACAAACTATCAAGCAAATGAGCAGATATCATTCGATCAATATCACTAATTCCAGAGATATTAAATTTCAAATTCCATTTTTTTAAAAGTTTTAAATAATTTTCAAACTGATCTAACTGCGTTTGCTGAACTTCATCAACATATCCTAGATTTTGAATCCCGCTTTTTAACCGTTCACTAATATCCATTGTGAAAAATCATTAATTATGCAATTTTATTGCGATAAGACTGGCCATGCTTTTTTACATAAACCAATAAAAGAGAAATTGCCGCCGGCGTCATTCCTGGTATTCGTGCAGCCCTGCCAACATTTCTAGGCTTACTTTGCGATAGTTTCTGCTTTAACTCGTTAGATAAACCGTTCATCGACGAATAATCAAGGTCGCTCGGCAATTGTGTGTTTTCCTGGCTTTTTGTCTTTTCGATCTCCATATTCTGTCTGTCAATATAACCTTTATACCTTACCTGAATTATTGCCTGTGTCCTCGCTTGATCAGATGAATCTTTCAAATGGCGTTCATTTAAAAGCCCAAATGACTCCCCGTCCTTTTCATTATAATTTCGTTTTAAGACAGCCTCGCACATTTTTTCACTATCAGCCTCAGGTCTCACAAGCAGATCGGCCAAGCGATATTCTCGACTAATTGGCTTTTGTAATAGTTTATTAACTTTAGGAGAACATAGATCATTTGGTCTCACCCAAGTAGTTTCGAATAGATTTAAATAAACCCCAACCTCTTCTTGCTTCCGACAAAAAAACTCCCACTGCAAGTCGTCGACTAACTTAAACCGCCTACCGATTTCGGTCAGCCTTTGATCGGCGTTATCTTCACGCAAAGAAAGCCGATATTCGGCGCGGCTTGTAAACATCCGATATGGCTCTAACGTCCCAAGCGTTATCAAATCATCGACCAATACACCAATATAAGCTTCATCTCTTCGCGGACACCATTCCTCGAGACCTCGGGAAGCCAATCCAGCATTCAATCCAGCAAGTAGTCCTTGAGCGGCAGCTTCCTCATATCCTGTCGTGCCATTTATCTGGCCGGCAAAATAAAGGCCTTTAATAAATTTTGTTTCCAACGAGTACTGCAAATCTCTGGGATCAAAATAGTCATACTCAATCGCATAACCTGGTCGAGTAACATGAGCTTTTTCAAAACCTTTTATATTCTTAATCATCTCAAGCTGAACATCGAAAGGTAAACTCGTCGAAATTCCATTCGGATAAAGCTCAAACGAGTTCAGGCCTTCCGGTTCCACGAATATCTGGTGAGATTCCTTATCCGCAAATCTCATAACCTTATCTTCAATTGACGGACAATAACGAGGGCCTACTCCATCTATAGTGCCGGTGTAGATTGGCGATCTATCTAAGGCTGCTTTTATTATGTTATGACAAACGTCATTAGTTTTAGTAATGTGGCAAGCAACTTGTTCAGGATGTTCTTTAAAATTGCCCAAATAAGACATCACAGGTCTGGGATTATCGCCCAATTGCTCCTGCATAACTGAAAAATCAACGGTTCGTGAGTCTATCCTGGGCGGAGTTCCTGTTTTTAGACGTGACACTCGAAAAGGCAGTTCTCTTAACCGACTTGCCAACGCACTTGCGGGCGGATCACCAGCTCGACCACCCGAGCTATTCTCCATACCGATGTGTATTCTCCCAGCAAGAAATGTTCCAACGGTCAAAACAACTCGAGCAGCTTTAAAGGTTACTCCCATTTGAGTAACAACTCCGCGAACTTCATCATTCTCGACAATAAGATCGTCGACAGGTTGCTGAAAAATAGAAAGGTGTTTTTGCGACTCTAACGCGGCTCTGATGTATGAACGATAAAGACTCCGATCTGCCTGGGCTCTAGTTGACTGCACAGCAGCGCCTTTACTGGAATTTAAGACTCGAAATTGTATACCCGATTTATCGACAGCTTTAGCCATTACCCCCCCAAGGGCGTCTATTTCTTTAACGAGGTGGCTTTTCCCAATCCCTCCGATAGCAGGATTGCAAGACATTTGGCCTAGAGTTTCAATATTATGAGTGACAAGTAGCGTGTTAACACCTTGCCTGGCGGACGCCAAAGCGGCTTCTGTCCCAGCATGGCCACCGCCAACAACGATCACATCAAAGGTAGTGGGATAATTTATCATTATATCTTTAGAACACTCTTTATATTGGCGGAGCAGTATATCTGACTTATGGCTCTATTAAACGGATTATTAATTACACTTACTTAAAACATCATTAATAGTAAAAAGTAGTTCATTTAATAATCAAATTATTTATTGTTATTACTTATTGTTATTAATAACTAAGCTTATTTTTGTTAAAAAGAACAATTTATCTATGAAAATCAAAATCTAACAAAAGTATAACTATGTTATTTGGTTGTTTATGGCGGGTTCATTGGCGGTGGTTAATCCTGAATAAGTGCTGTTGATTGTGACTTATTTTTTAAGATGTCGTTTTATCACCAGGTTCGTTAGACTTATTTGCAGAGTTATCCTTTGCTAGTGCGAAGTTGATTAAGTTGACTTAACAAAACTTAGTTATGATGTGTGTAAGATTATTTTCCGATACAAAAATTTGAAAAAATCTCTCCGAGCAAATCGTCACTTTTGAAGTCGCCCGTTATGCGGCTAAGACATTGTTGAGCAAGCCGAAGATCTTCAGCAATTAACTCTAATATGCAGTCTGTTAATAGTTGATTAGAAGCTTTGTTAACTAATTTTATACTGTCTGTTAAAGCGATTAATTGTCTTTCTCGAGCCACGAAAATATTTTCAGATACGTCAATTAACCGACATTTGCCTGTAATTTCTTTTTTTAGATTTTCGATCCCAATTGATTCTTTTGCTGAAAGATATATGCACTTTATATCAAAAAAATCTGCAGCAAATTCCAGTTTTACGTTAGTTATTTTCGGTTCTGGCGAATTCGATAAATCAATTTTATTCATTACTATTAAAGTTTTTTCTAGAAGTTTAGGTTGATCTGCGATCTCAGTAGGAAGAAGGTCTTCAATGCAAAAACTTAGGTTTTGTTTAATACCATTAGCGTCTAGCACTAATACTATGTGATCTGCCTGTTGAATCGCAGTTTTTGCCCGTTCTATTCCTTCAAGCTCTATTGGATCATTTGTTGCTCGAAGCCCTGCGGTGTCTGTGACGTTAATCGGTATATCGTCAATTATCAATTTTTCATTTAAAAGATCGCGAGTGGTTCCAGCGATTGGTGTAACTATGGCAGTATCTTCTTTTGATAAAACATTTAGTAAACTTGATTTCCCGGCGTTTGGCGGCCCCGCTATCACAACATTTATGCCATTTTTCAATACCGCGCCTTGGCGCCCATTAATAATTAGTTCTTCTATTTGTTGCGAAACCGCCATTAGCCGATTAACCACATTTTTTTCAGTAATAAAATCTATGTCCTCATCGGAAAAATCTATACTTGCTTCAACTTCAACTCGCAAAGCAATGAGCTCGTCCAATAGTATGTTTATGCGGTGAGAAAATTCCCCTTTAAGGGTTTTTGCAGCCAACATTGCTCCTCTACTGGAGTTTGCACTAATTATGTCTGCTATAGCTTCCGCCTGGATTAAGTCTATTTTATTGTTTAAGAAGGCTCGTTCAGAAAATTCACCAGGATTTGCCAGTCGTGCGCCATGTTTAAGTACGGCCGATAAAATATTTTGTTGAACGTGATACCCCCCGTGACCGTGGAGCTCTAAAACATCTTCCCCAGTATAGGAATTTGGGCGTTCGAAAATAACGGCTAAGCCACGATCTATCAAAAGGCCCGCAGAATCATAGAAAGAACTGTATTCTAATGTTCTATTTTTGGGGACAGCGCCCGTTATGGCTTGGGCAATTACCTTTGCTTTTGATCCAGACACGCGAACAATGCCAACGCCGCCTTGCCCGTCTGGGGTTGCTGGCGCGCAAATTGTTTCAGTTGATGGTGCTAATGGAGATTGTGTATTTTTCATAAGAACAAAAGCGCCGCTTTTCTTCTATTTGTTGGCATATTGTGCTTCTATTTTCCGAGTAATATACCACTGTTGCATGATGCCTAGTGCGGCATTAACGAACCAGTAAAGTACGAGCCCAGCTGGGAAAAATAGGAATATACCAGTCATCATTACTGGCATTAATTTCATTACTTTCGCTTGCATAGGATCGGCTGGGGCAGGGCTCAGCGAGGTTTGAAGGTACATCGTCGCACCCATTAGAAGCGGTAAAATAAAATACGGGTCTCTGACCGACAAATCGGTTAGCCATAATATGAAGGGGGCATGCCTGAGTTCAACGCTCTCTAATAGAACCCAGTATAGGGCTATAAATACAGGCATTTGAACTATCATTGGCAAGCATCCGCCTAGCGGATTTATTTTCTCCTTCTTGTATAGTTCCATTGTTGCTTTTTGAAGTTTCATTTTGTCGTCGCCATACGAATCTTTAAGCTGTTGTGCTTTGGGCATAAGGCGACGCATACCGGCCATGGATCTATATTGTGTTTCAGATAGTTTGTAGAAAATAATTTTTACAAATATTGTCAACATGATAATAGAGAAGCCATAATTGTCGACGACGGAATTGATTTTTGTTAACAACCAGTATATCGGTGATGCTAAAAACCATAGGAAGCTATAGTCAATTGTTAAGTCGAGGTTAGGGGCAATTTGTGCCAACTCGTATTGGTCTTTAGGTCCTGCATAAAAAGCGGCAGAATAGCTTACCGTTTGATTTGGCGGGACAACAATTTCAGCACTGGTAAATTCGCCAAAATATTGGGCATTGCTGTTCTTCCTAGTGGTGAATCGATTGAGTTGTTGGTTGTCCGGAATCCACGCGGTTAGGAAGTAGTGCTGACTAAACGCAATCCAACCGCCCTCAGTCTGATTTGTTGTTGTTCCGTTGTCGTCAATATCTTCGAGTTCAATTTCGATATACGGGTCATCTGTTGTGGTTGAGACAAATCCAAGATATGTTCGACTAAACCCACCCGCACTGCTTGGATCCTCAAATTGGTCTCGTTTGATTTGGCCAAACGCATTCGCTCGCCAAATTTCCTCTGAGCTATTGTTAACTATATAACTAACATCAATTAAGTAGCTGCCACGAGAAAACTTAAATCTCTTTGTAATTAAAATATTGTCGTTAGCAATATGAATTAAGTCTATGATGAGTGAATCTTCAGATTCATTTAGTGAAAAGTTTGTTCCGGTAGTGCTGTAGCGTGCGCGTTCTGGGCTATCAATACCGTTTGGTCCAATTAACCCACTTTGGGCAATATAGTTAAGATTATTTTGATTATCAAGAATCACAAAAGGATCCTCTTTTATATCTATGTTCTTAAGATATTTTGGCAACGAGAGATAGACAATATCCCCTCCGCTCAGCGAGACCTGAGCGTTGAGGGTGTCTGTAGAAATATCTATTAATTCTTCGGTGCTAACGATTGGCTCTGGCCTTGTGGTTTGTTGTGCCAAGGTAGGCACTTCTTCCGAGGTCGGTAATTGAGTCGTAATATTTTCGGACACTAGCTCGGGGGTGTCTAAATTATTGCCTAAGGCTGGTCGGTTTAGCTGATCATTTCCGATAGGATCTGTAGCGCTTATTAACAAAGATGGATTGTCTTCTTGCCATGCTAATAACATTAAATATGTAACAATTGCCAAGCCGAAATAAAGTGGATAACGAAGCAGGTTCATGCAAGTCTTCTCTGTTGCGGTTTATATTGCGTTGATCGTTCTCGTTTAATCAGGTTTGTGGAGGATGGTTTTAAGTCATGTTCCCCTTGTGTTGTTCTGGAACTGGGTCATAGCCACCCGCACACCAGGGGTGACATCGGCATATCCTATAAAAGCCAAGTTTAACCCCGTTCAATACTCCGAACCTTGTAATTGCCTCTTTCGTATATTGTGAACATGAAGGTTCAAATCTGCATTGTTGACCAATCAGGGCACTTAGTGACGCTTGGTAGATTGTAATTAGGGTGAGAATAGTTCTTTTCATAATTTGCATCGGAAAGTAACCTTTCAAAGTAGAAGAGTCATTGAGTTTTTAAATTTTTCTTTTAAGATCTGCAATTAAGCTCTTTACAGATTGGTTCAGCGTGATGCTTTTCATTTTATCAGCATCTTTCCGTGCTAGCACTATTATATCTATGTTCTTAAGATATTTTGACTTAGTTCTAAAGCCTTGTCTGATTGTACGTTTAATCCTGTTTCTCTGAACTGCCAATTTAATATTTTTTTTTGCAACGATTATTCCAAGCCTCGGTTTGTCTGATTTGGTTTTTGTTGCGAGGACTAAGAAATGTTTGTTTGAAACTTTAAAGTCACAACAGTCGAAAACATTTTTAAAATCGTTAGGGCTAAGCAATCGGCTCAATCTACTGAACTGCTGATCCATTAAGCATTTCCGTCAAAATTTGGTGTTGGAAAGGTAGCGTGAGGGAACAATATCAACCGGTGATTCAGCCAGAGTGGCAATCGTCATATTTTGGATTTGTATTTTAGAGAGAATCGATCAAGGCAATGTGGCTGTCTTTTGTTACCAAAGAAATGTTTTCGGTTCTTAGGCAGTTAGTTTTGCCCGGCCTTTTGCTCGTCTGCGGTTGATTACTTGCCTGCCTGCTTTTGTTGCCATGCGGGCTCGGAATCCATGAGTTCTTGCGCGTTTAAGCAAGCTAGGTTGAAAGGTTCTTTTCATAGAATTCTCAATTTATCTAATAAATGGTTCTTAGGTAGAAAGCTTTGGTTATATTTTTAGTTAGCGGCGAGATGTTAGAGATTTTTGTCGAATTATGCAACGGTTGAGTTCAGATTGTTCTGCTTCGGCTTTAAACGTATGTATTTTGAAATGGCGATAATACAACACATTTAGTATGCGTTTAATATGGACAGATGTTTATAGACCTGTTTTCCATAAGTTATCCACAGGTATTGTAAAGGATGGTTAAAGTTTTTTTTGCTTTTCGGTGGCCAATAATGTTTTTTGTCGAAAGTGGCGATTATAAAGCATTGAAAAACATAGTTTTTAAAAAAGTTTTTGTTTTTCCACCGTGGTGGATAACTGTTGCTGAAGGAGGTACTATTTATTCATGCCATAGATTAGCTTGCAAAGGTAAAAATTACTGTGAAATCAAGTTTTCAAACAACTTCTGAAGAAATTAGTCGAGAGCGCCTTTGGAATAATTGTGTTAAGAGGCTGCAAAATGAGATGTCTTCGCAGCAATTTAATACTTGGATTAGGCCACTGTATTTTAAAAAAGACCATATAAATCATATAGATAGTATAACATTGCTCGCGCCAAACCGTTTTATTAAGGATTGGGTTTCGAGCAAATATTTATTGCAAATAAGTCGCATTATCGATGAGCAAACGAATCGATCTTTGAAAGTTGTTATAAAGGTTAAGCCGGGGTCGGTCAAAATGGACACTGTATCGAACAAAAGAAGCGGATTTAGTGGAATGGTCGATAAGTCTGCGTTAGATCCAAACGATTTAATTTCGGCGGGTTTAGGGGAGTCGTCTTATCTAAACGATATGTCTCCTGGCAGGGTCCCGTTCTCTTCGGGGGGCGGAATGAATGGTTCCGATCCAACAGGGTTTGCAGAGGACGCGGGGTCGATTGTTAGAGGTAAATTAAGACATCGAGGAGCACTCAACAAGGAAAATACCTTTGGGAACTTTGTCGAAGGCAAGTCCAATCAGCTTGCAAGGGCGGCTGCCATTCAGGTTTCTGAAAACCCGGGTGGTTCTTACAATCCTCTTTTTATTTACGGCGGTGTTGGGCTGGGTAAAACCCATTTAATGCATGCGATCGGTAATGAGCTAATTAAGAAAAAACCAGGAGCAAGGGTCGTTTACCTTCATTCTGAGACTTTTGTTGCGACTATGGTTACCGCACTGCAGTTGAATGCTATTTCTGAGTTTAAACGATTCTACAGATCGGTTGATGCTCTTTTAATCGATGATATTCAGTTTTTTGCTGGAAAAGAGCGCTCTCAGGAAGAGTTTTTTCATACCTTTAATGCTTTACTGGAGGGCGGCCAGCAGATCATTTTGACGTCTGATCGGTATCATAAGGAAATTTCTGGTTTGGAAGAGAGACTAAAATCAAGGTTTGGTTGGGGCCTTACGGTTGCTGTTGAGCCACCTGAGCTAGAGACTAGGGCTGCCATCCTGATGAAAAAGGCCTCGTTTAGCAACGTTATCCTTCCGAACGATGCTGCAATGTTTATAGCACAGAGGCTTCGTTCCAACGTGCGGGAATTGGAAGGCGCCCTAAAACGAGTGGTAGCGCATGCAAATTTTTGTGGCGAATCAATTTCTGTAGCTCTTATAAAAGAAGCGCTTCGAGATTTGTTCACTATCCAGGATAAATTGGTAACGATTGATAATATTCAGCGGTCGGTGGCGGAATATTACAAAATTAAAATGTCCGATATGCTCTCAAAAAGGAGAAGCCGATCAATTGCTCGGCCGCGACAGGTGGCGATGTGTCTTGCCAAGGAGTTGACCAATCATAGCTTGCCTGAGATAGGAGATGCTTTTGGGGGCAGGGATCACACCACTGTGATGCACGCGTGCAAACAAATAACAAAGTTGCGCCATTCGTTGATAGATATTAATGAAGATTACAATAATTTATTACGCTCGCTGTCGAGTTAATTGGATTCATGGAGTATTCTAGATGCAGTTTGTAATATTAAGAGAGTCGTTGCTTAAGCCGTTGCAAATCGTTAGTGGTGTTATTGAGCGAAGGCAAACTTTGCCAGTTTTGTCTAATGTGTTGCTCGTCTTAGACGGCCCGTTACTTTCTATAACAGGGACGGATTTAGAAGTGGAGCTGATTGCGACGGCTGAAGTCAGTGAAAGTGGTGTTTCGGGTTCTGTTACTGTACCGGCGAGAAAGTTGTTAGATATATGTAAAGCCCTGTCGGATGGCACTTCCATAGAAGTTTCTCTTAGTGAATCAAAATTAACCGTAAAATCTGGACGGAGCCGTTTTGTGCTTGCCACGCTCCCGGCGACAGATTTTCCAAGTGTAGAAGATGAGCCTAATACTTTCTCTATTAGTGTTGATCAACTCCGGCTTAAAGCAATATTGGATAGCACTAGCTTTGCGATGGCACAGCAAGATGTTCGGTATTTTTTAAATGGTATGTTGTTTGAACTCTCTTCTGGATATTTGCGTGTTGTAGCGACAGATGGTCATCGACTTGCGATGGAGACTTTAAGTATAACGGGTGAACTCAATGAAACGATTCAGCTTATTCTTCCTCGGAAGGGTGTGATTGAGTTGGTTAAATTGCTTGGTGAGGGGGATAAGGTCGATTTAACGTTTGGGCGGAGCCACTTGCGGGCGAAAGTTTCCGATTTCACTTTTACCTCAAAGCTTGTTGATGGAAGTTTCCCTGATTACAACCGCGTCATTCCGAAAGGCGGAGACAAGATTGTCGTTGGTGATGTTAATTCCCTTAAACAGGCGTTCTTGAGAGCTTCTATTTTGTCTAACGAAAAATACAGAGGCGTAAGGATGATGCTCACTAACGGTGAGGTTCAAATTCTGGCAAATAATCCTGAGCAAGAAGAAGCGGAGGAAAGCGTGTCTGTAGACTATGACGGCGATCCTTTAGAGATGGCGTTCAATGTCGGATATGTAATAGACGTTCTAAGCACAGTTCGCTCAGACCAGGTGAGAATCTCTTTATCTGACGCAAGTAGTAGCGCGCTCATTGAAGAAGTTTCTGGAGGGGATGCCGTATATGTTGTTATGCCAATGAGGCTGTGATCGGCCTTAGATATGAGCACTGTTAAAACGGTTTTTTTATCTGGATTTAGAAATATTGTTGAAGAGAGGCTCGATTTATCGCCTCAACTAAATATTTTTTTTGGTAAAAATGGGAGCGGTAAAACCAGCGTTCTTGAGGCGCTTTATGTTTTGTCTTGTGGGCGTTCATTTCGTGCGACAAAGCTAGATTCAGTAATTAATGTAGCGGCGGCTGAGGCGACCGTCTTTATAGAGGCTGGAGGGGGCGCGCGTCTTGGCTTTACTCGTTCAAAGAAAGGGGAAAATAGTTTAAAGCTGTCTGGTGTAGTTCAGTCTAATTGGGAGGCTGCGGCTAGAACCATTCCGACTCAGGTTATTGATGCTAACTCTTTCGCGCTCCTTGAGGGCGGCCCAAGGTCTAGAAGGCAGTTTTTAGATTGGGGGGCGTTTCACGTGGAACCTGGGTTTGTTCGTTCATGGCGATCGTTGAAGAAGTGCCTTGCTAATCGCAATTCGCTTTTGAAGCGCAGCGTTCGAGATCCCGTAGAAATAAAGACTTGGACAGAAAAGTATGTGGCTGCTGCGTCCAGTGTTGACCGCGCGCGCGCAGCATATTTTGACGGATTTCGGGAAAATTTTTATTCGGTTTATTCTGATTTAGACCCAAATTTTGCCGGACGCGTGGAGTTATCTTATTCTAGGGGCTGGCCTAGTCACGACCATCTTTTAGATGCGCTTGCCGCTTCTTATGAGAGCGATTGTCGGTATGGAGCCACGCAAATTGGCCCGCATCGAGCCGACTTATTGTTTCGCATAGGTCGAGGCTCAGTTAGAGAAACCCTTTCTCGTGGGCAGCAAAAAGTTTTAGTCTGCGCTTTGAAGATAGCTCAGGGTAGGTTTTTTACGGAGAGCATTGGAAAAGAATGTTTATATTTGGTTGACGATTTGCCAAATGAGCTTGATGCAGACAATAGTTTGAAAGTTTTGAAAAAGCTCATGGAGCTAAAGGCTCAAATTTTTGTTACCTGTGTAGATTCGAGCGATCTTCTCTTTGCTCCCTCAAAGGGACATAAAATGTCCTTGTTTCACATGGAACATGGTATAATTACGCGGTAAGCTAATTTAGAGAAACCCTTTACTAGAAGCTGTGTAGCGCTTTGTTAGCTGGCAATTAGCTTTACTTTTGGAGCCACGAATGACCGAAGAAAATGAACAAAGCTATAACTCTGAAAGCATAAAAGTTTTGAAGGGTCTTGATGCGGTTCGCAAGAGGCCTGGAATGTATATTGGCGATACTGATGACGGGACTGGCCTTCATCATATGGTTTTTGAGCTTGTCGATAATTCGATTGATGAGGCGTTAGCTGGCCATTGTGATGAGATATCTGTTCGCATTCATATGGGGGAAACAGTCTCTGTTTCAGATAATGGGCGTGGAATTCCGACTGAAATGCACGCAGAAGGGGTATCGGCGGCAGAAGTTATCATGACGGTTCTTCATGCGGGCGGAAAATTCGATGATAATAGTTACAAGGTTTCTGGCGGGCTTCATGGCGTGGGAGTATCTGTGGTAAACGCGCTTTCTGAAGAGCTCAAGCTTACTATTCGTCGAGAAAATAAGGTTTATGAGCAAACCTATTTTCATGGCGTGCCTCAAGCCCCTCTTGCGGTTGTTGGTGAAACTGGTTTAACAGGGACTGAATGTCACTTTAAGCCCTCAAAAGAAACCTTTTCAAGCGTTGAGTTTTCTTATGAAATTTTAACAAAAAAGCTACGAGAGCTAGCATTTTTAAACGCGGGTGTCGCAATTCGACTCATTGATGAGAGGAGCGGTAAAGAGGATTTATTCAAGTATGATGGGGGCCTTAAGGCGTTTGTAGAATATTTGAATACTAATAAGGCAAGCGTTAACAAGATTTTTTATTTTACGTCTGAGCGGGAAGAAGACGGGATTACTGTCGAGGTTGCGTTGCAGTGGAATGATTCTTATCAGGAAAACATTTTCCCGTATACAAATAATATTCCCCAGAAAGATGGGGGAACGCATTTGTCAGGTTTCCGTGCAGCCTTAACTCGAGTACTAAAGTCATATGTTGACAAAGAGGTGTCGCAAAAAAAAGGAAAAGATGTTGTCGCAAGTGGGGATGACGCCCGTGAAGGCCTTACGGCAATCATTTCTGTTAAAGTTCCAGACCCAAAATTTTCTTCACAAACAAAAGATAAATTGGTTTCTTCGGAAGTTAAGGGTGTTGTTGAACAAGAAGTTGCCGCCCAATTTAACGATTATCTTCTAGAGAATCCAAACGATGCAAAATTGATCGTAAGTAAAATGCTCGACGCAGCCAGAGCACGTGAGGCTGCGCGCAAAGCTCGGGAAATGACAAGGAGGAAGGGTGCGCTCGATATAGCCGGGCTCCCGGGGAAGCTAGCTGATTGTCAGGAAAAAGACCCCTCTCTGTCAGAAATTTATATAGTTGAGGGTGACTCTGCAGGTGGCTCAGCTAAACAAGGTAGGAATAGAAAAAACCAAGCGATTTTGCCTTTGAAAGGCAAAATCCTTAACGTAGAAAAAGCTCGTTTTGATAAAATGCTTGGTTCCGCCGAGATCGGCACTCTCATCAAAGCCCTGGGATGTGGAATTGGGAGCGATGAGTTTTCACCAGAAAGTCTGCGTTATCATAGCATTATAATTATGACTGACGCTGATGTCGACGGGTCGCACATTCGAACACTTCTACTAACCTTCTTTTTTAGACAAATGCGCGAGTTGGTAGAAGCTGGACATATTTTTATTGCCCAGCCGCCGCTTTATAAAATTCGAAAAGGCAAGCAAGAACAATATCTGAAAGACGATTTTGAACTGACAATTTATCAAACACAGTCGGCGCTTGAGGGTGCTAGCTTGCACGTGAATCCCCAGGCTCCCGGTATTATGGGTGACGCGCTTGAGGCGCTAGTTAATCAATATAATAACGTTTACTCAATCATCGGTCGGCTCGCGCGTCTTTATCCAACAGAAATACTAGAGGCGATGGTTTTTACAAGGGCGCTTTTAGACGATGAGCTGAGATCAATCGATAATGTTTCCGAATGGGTAGGTTTAGTAAATAACAATTTAACGAAATTGCATCCTGGAGCAAGTGCGCATTATAAGCTGGTATTTACTGAGGATTTAGAGCAGCGCATCTTTTTGCCTCAAATCGAGATGAGTATGCATGGTCTTGAAAAGTCTTTTGTTTTTAACCGCGAATTTTTTAAATCTGGCGAATACACAGCGCTTACAGATTTAGGTGAGACGTTGGAGGGCTTGATTGAGCAGGGTGGTTTTGTAAAACGAGGTGAAAAAACAAAAGAAATAAATAATTTCGCTGAAGCCATAGAGTGGTTAATGCAAGACGCAATGAAAGGACATTATCTCCAGCGTTACAAGGGCTTGGGTGAAATGAATCCTGATCAGCTTTGGGATACTACAATGAATCCTGAAACACGCCGAATGTTGCAAGTTACAATTGAAGACGCAATTACTGCAGATCAGCTATTTAATACCCTAATGGGGGACCAAGTTGAGCCCCGGCGCGAATTTATCGAAACTAATGCCTTAGCAGTTGAAAATCTAGACGTATGAGCAGCTGCACATCAAAAGACCCATACTAAAATAAAACGGACCGAGAAAAATGAGCTAGATCATCGTAGATTGCCGTATCGAGCACTTTGAAGTCCGCATTTGGCAAACTGCCCGGTTTTATTTGTAATACCTCATCCTCGCGTTCCTGTTGAAGACGTAATTCTGTTTTTGATCCTTTTCCACTACGAACCAAAATTGGCCTCAAACCAAAATTCACTGCGCATTGCAAGTCAGAATAGCTATCGCCTACAAAAAAAGAATTTTTTAAAGATACTTGGAGGAAGTGTTCTGCTTTCTTAAGCAGCCCAGGTTTGGGTTTCCGGCACTCACAGTTTTCTTTGGGATGATGTGGACAGAAAAAAACTCCGTCAATTTTCCCACCCAGACTCTCTACCTTTGATTCAAGCTTCCAATGGATGTCTTGCAAAGTGCTTTCTTTAAGCAAACCTCGAGCTAATCCAGACTGATTAGTTATAATAACAACTCGAAACCCAGCTCTGCTAAATTTTGCAATAGCCTCTATGCTACCTTCAATTGGAACCCACTCAGCGACGGATTTTATGTAACTGTCGGAGTCGAAATTTATAACACCATCCCGATCTAATACTAGAACGCTCAATTTTAATTCCCATGCATTAAAGAAATATCTGCGACGGTTAAAAAAAGCGACCTTAATTGCCAAAGAATCGCCATCCTATTTTTTCGAATCTCTTTTTCCTCACAGTTTACTAATACGTCCGTAAAAAACTCATCGATATCTCTTCGCAGTTCTACTAGCGATTGCAAAGCCAGAGAATAATTGGCCTCCAAAAGCATCGGTCCTATAGTACCCTTAATCTCCTCAAGTGAACGTAATAGCTTAATTTCGGCATCTTCAACTAAAAGATCTTCATTTACAGAGATCTGCTCGCTAGTTATTAAATTTTTGCTCAGAATATTTAACACTCTTTTATTGGCATCTGAAAGAGCCCGTGAATTATCAACCCGGGCAAATACGGCAACTGCTTTTATTCTTCTGTCAAAGTCAGCAGGTTTCGTTGGCTTTATGGCTCGCACTGAACTAAAAACTTCTGGCGTTACTCCTTCAGCTAAGTATATTGCTTGAAGCCTGTCCAGTAGAAATTCAAATATTTCCTCTTTTTGGTTTTCTGTGACATCTATTTCAGATTCTTTGAAAAATGATTTCGATGCTATTTCTATGCAGTCACAAAGATCTAGATCAAGATCCCTTTCAATAATTATTCTTAGTAAGCCTATTGCGGCACGGCGCAATGCAAAGGGGTCTTTTGATCCGGTCGGCGGCTGTCCTACGCTGAAAAGCCCTGTTATGGTGTCTATTTTTTCTGCAATTGAAACAACACATCCAATTTCGGTTTGTGGCAGTTCATCGCCCGAAAATCTCGGTAAATATTGCTCTTGAATGGCATTAGCAACATCGCTAGACTCTCCATCGTTCTCAGCATAATATTTCCCCATAATGCCTTGTAAGTCCGCAAATTCTCCAACCATATTGCTAACTAAATCGCATTTTGACAAAAGCCCTGCTCGCGAAGCAGTTTCTGGTTGAATACCAAGTCGAGATGCAAGGTGTCCGGAAACTTCTGCAATTCGAGCGCTTCGATTATAAAGGGTACCAAGTTCTTTTTGAAAAATAACTGCCTTAAGGTTCTCTAGTCTTGAATCAAGCTTTATCTTCCTATCAGTATCGAAGAAAAATTCCGCATCGGCTAAACGCGGCCGTATGACTCTTTCATTTCCTTTAACTACCTCTATAGGATTTTTACTTTCGAGATTACTTATAGCGATAAATATAGGCAGTAAATTTCCGTTTACATCATTACAGCAAAAAGTTTTCTGGTGGGACTGAAGGGATAATATAAGGCATTGGGCTGGTAGTTTTAAAAAATGCTCATCAAAATTTCCTGTTAAGGCAACTGGCCACTCAACAAGGCCCGTTACCTCCTCAAGAAGACTAGGGTCAATAATAGCAACGGAGTTTACGTTAGAGGCAGCCTCTTCAATTAAGTTTTTAATTTTTTTGCGTCTTTTTTCAAATGATGCAACAACATAACCATTTTTTTCCAATGCTTTTTCGTATTTCTCCGGTGCAGTAATCGTGATTGATTCATTGGTGTGAAAGCGGTGCCCAAACGTTTGATTACCGCTTTTCACTCCAAAAATTTCAATGTCTATAATGTTGTTTCCGTAAACCGCCATAACCCAGTGAACTGGACGAATGAATTCTTCCCGAGAAGAGCCCCAACGCATTTTTTTTGGGATCGGTAATTTATTTATTGCAGTTTTTACAAGGTCGGGGAGTATTTCTGATGTCCTCTTGCCTTGGACTTTCGCTGAAAAATACAGTTTTGTTTTGTTATCCTTTTTAATAGTTTTGAGTTCTTCAATTTGAACTCCACAAGATTTCGCGAAACCGATCGCGGCAGGCGTTGGATTTCCATTCTGATCTGATGCACTATCAATGGACGGTCCAATTTTTTCATTTATTTGATCGTTTTGACATTCAACTAACGCTTTCACTAGAACAGCTAGCCGTCGCGGAGTGGCAAATATTTTAGAAGAGCAAAACTTTAATTCATAAACTTTGAGTAAGTCGGTAAGCTCTTGCTCAAACGCAGTTGAGAGACTTTTTAGAACCTTTGGAGGTAGTTCTTCAGTGCCTATTTCAATTATAAAATCTTGTTCAAGCATTATTCGATTCTTCCAATAATTCGCGACGCAGAATTTCGTTAGCAAGAGGGAAGCCAAGTGCCTTCCTACTTGAGAAGTAGGTTTCAGCAACTTTTCTAGACAACGTTCTCACTCGTAAGATAAATCTCTGTCTTTCTGTAACAGAAATTGCGTTGCGAGCGTCTAGCAAATTAAAGTAATGAGATGCCTTAAGTACCTGCTCATAAGCGGGAAGCGGCAGGTTATGCTCAATAAGTTGATTGGATTGTTGTTCACAGTCGTTGAAATTTCGTAGAAGTAATTCTGTGTCAGCGTGATCGAAGTTGTAGGCTGACATCTCTACTTCATTTTGTTTAAAAACGTCTCCGTATGTTACTTTTCCAGATGGGCCGTCGGTCCATACTATGTCGTAAATACTGTCTACTCCTTGCAGATACATTGCTATACGCTCTATCCCGTATGTTATTTCACCAGTTACCGGATAGCATTCTAAGCCGCCAACTTGCTGAAAATAAGTAAATTGAGTTACTTCCATTCCATTAATCCAAACTTCCCAGCCAAGTCCCCAGGCGCCAAGTGTTGGAGATTCCCAATTATCCTCTACAAATCTGACATCATGTGTTGTCATATCGATACCCAGTTCCGTAAGCGACTCTAGATATAGCGTTTGAATATCCGCTGGAGATGGTTTGAGGACGACTTGAAACTGGTAATAATGTTGCAGCCTGTTCGGGTTCTCACCGTACCTTCCATCTGTTGGTCTTCGACAAGGTTGAACATATGCGCTGTTCCAGGTCTCTGGGCCAATTGCCCTGAGAAAAGTTGCAGGGTGAAACGTCCCTGCTCCAATTTCGATATCTAGGGGCTGAAGTATTACACAGCCTGCTTTTGCCCAAAAATTTTGTAAAGCTAAAATAAGTTCTTGGAACGTTATTTGAGAGGATAATTGAGTCAAGATAGTCCTGTGTCGCTTATTTAAATGATGGTGAAATTATCCGTGATTTTTAGTTAGTTATCCACTCATCACTGCTCACGTCGTGATTTACTAAATTATGATTTATTATTAAGTTTTGAAGAAAAAGACGTTAGACGATTACAATATGATTTCAATTGATAAATTCGGGTAATCAGTTTTGGCAGACATCATCCAAACAATTAAATTTATGGTTTTCAGAAGTTTTTTATGGACAAGTTCCGTTTTGCCCTTAACGTTTTTGCACGCATTGGCAGGAGGTCTGGCGCAGCTTATGATGACTTTCCCGAACCGCTCGCGTGACACCACACGCAGAAACTTGAAGGTCTGCTTCCCTTTGTATAACGAGGCGGAAACCGCCCGGCTTGTGAGGTTAAGCTTGCAATCGACTATAGCAACAGTCCTTGAGATGGGGAAAGCATGGTTGTTGCCCATTAAAGATACTTTAGCTTTGGTAACAGATTCTGAGGGGGTCGATGCCCTAAATGAGGCTTATTTGTCTGACAACGGAGTAATTCTATTTGCTCCGCATATTGGCAATTGGGAAATTTTTGGTTTCTATGTTTCTAAAACGCTATCGAGTAGTTTTTTATTTCAGCCTCCAAAGAATAAGAAGATAAACGATATGATTGTGAAGGCACGTTCACGCAGTGGAGTAGAGCTTTTGCCTGCTAATCGCAGAGGTGTCTCTAAGCTAGTGGCGGCGTTTAAGCGTGGCAATTTGGTCGCGATGCTTCCAGATCAAGTTCCAACAGATGAGGGAGGAGTTTTTGTTAATTTTTTTGAAAACCCGGCTTTAACCATGACGCTTGCAAGTAAATTAGCTGCAAAGCGGCCATGCAGAGTTTTTTATGGCTTTGCAAAGCGTAATGCAAGGTCTGAAGGTTTTAAGGTGATTGTTAAAGAGATAAATGTAAGTTTTTTTTCTGATAATATCTTTGAATCTGTGCAGGCAGTCAACACGGCGGTAGAGGATTGTATCCATGAGGCACCTGAGCAATATCAATGGGAGTACAAGCGGTTTAAGAAACAGCCTGACGGATCTGAATTTTATTAGCGCCTCCAAAACATGGGCGTGAAAAGTACCAGTAAGGTAAAGATTTCTAGACGGCCTAACAGCATAGCTAAACATAAGACCCATTTAGCAGGATCTGGAATATGACCATAGGTTGAACTGATACTTCCTAATCCCGGACCTAAATTATTTATGCACGCACCAACTGCGCTAAAGGCAGTGACAATATCAAGGCCTGTAGCAAGTAATGCTAGTAGTATGAGCATAAAAGCCATAACGTAGACGGCAAAAAACCCCCATACTGCTTCAATTACTCGGTCTGAGACAGCATGCCGGCCAAGTTTGATTGGTATGATCGCTTTAGGATGAATAAGCCTTTGAATTTCGCGAAACCCTTGTTTAAAAATCAATAAGATTCGGATAACTTTCATGCCGCCACCGGTCGATCCTGCGCACGCTCCAACGATCGCAACATAAAGTAAAATATAGGGTAAAAATAATGGCCAGGAACTATATTCCGCAGTAGCGAAACCTGTAGTTGTTGCAAAAGAAACAACTTGGAACGCGCCTTTTATTATTGTTTCCTCAATAGTGCTATAGACTTCAAACTTTGAGAGCATAGTTATAGTGATGAGAGATATGACTGCTAATATAAAAGTATAGAATTGGAACTCAGAGTCTAGAAAGTAGTGTTTTACTTTTTTTTGCTGCCAAGCAGTAAAGTGCAAAGCAAAATTTACGCCCGCTATAATCATAAATATTATGGCGACAAGATCAATACTGGGACTGTTAAAATAACCGAGGCTTGCATCGTGTGTTGAAAATCCTCCTATTGCGATAGTAGACAGGCTATGACTAATGGCGTCGAAAGCTGGCATACCACTTGCCCAGTATGCGAGCGCACAAAGAAGCGTTAAAGCAAGATAAATATACCAAAGCGCTTTTGCCGTTTCTGCAAGCCTAGGCAGTAGTTTGTTGTCTTTAACTGGGCCGGGGCTTTCGGCCCGATAAAGTTGCATCCCACCAATGCCAAGCATGGGTAGTAAAGCCATAGCCAATACTATGATGCCCATGCCACCGAGCCATTGTAGGAGTTGGCGGTAGAAAAGGATTGATTTGGGCAAAAAGTCTAACCCAGAAATAACGGTAGCTCCTGTTGTCGTTAAGCCTGAAAGGGACTCAAATATTGAATCCGTGTAGGACAGACTTACCAAAGGTGAAAATATGAAAGGCAAGCTGCCTGCCGTGCCCAGGACAATCCAAAAAAGAGTAACGATCAAGAACCCATCGCGTGTATTCAGCTCTGCTTTGGACCGCAATGACATAAGCCACATCGTTAAACCAGAGCCAAAAATTATACTCATGCTCTGTAAGAATGGCATAATCATCCCATCATCATAGAAAAGTGATACTAAGATTGGCGGGATATTTCCAAGCATGCTAAAAAGCATGAGTAATAAGCCAAGAATTTTAAGAATAATAAGAGCATGCATCGTTTAAATACTCAGAAAAAGCCAAAACCAACTTGGAATAATCGCTCTACTTCTGGAATCCTTTTGCTATCGACTAAAAATAATATGACGTGATCGTCTGATTCAACGATGGTTGAATCATGAGCAATAAGAACTTCGTCTCCTCGCACTATTGCTCCAATCGTTGTTCCTTCGGGTAAATCGATTTCTCTTATTGCACGCCCAACCACTCGTGAAGAAGTAATGTCCCCGTGGGCAATTGCCTCGATTGACTCGGCCGCCCCGCGCCTAAGTGAATGGACATTGACCACATCTCCTCGCCTAACGTGAGTAAGTAAACTACCTGTAATCGCTTGTTGCGGAGAAATAGCAATATCTATTTCTCCTCCTTGGAGAAGGTCGACATAATCTGGGTTGTTAATAATAGTCATAACCTTTTTTGCACCAAGCCTTTTGGCTAACAGTGAAGACATAATGTTATCTTCGTCATCATTAGTTAGAGCTAAGAAAACATCAATATCATCAATATTCTCATTTATTAGCAAGTCGTGCTCTGAGGCTTCTCCGTTGAGAACTATCGCAGAATTTAGATTTTCAGATAAGAACCGGCATCGCTCGGCATTCCTTTCAATTATTTTTACTTTATATTCTTCTTCAATGCTTTCGGCAAGGCGCAAACCTATATTGCCGCCACCTGCGATCATGATCCGCTTGTATGGACGATCCATTCTCCTAAGTTCGCTCATACAGGCGCGTATATCATCCTTCGCCGCAACAAAAAATACCTCGTCTCCTGCTTCAATTACTGTGGTGCCTTCAGGGATTATTGGGCGATCTTTACGAAAGATCGCGGCTACGCGTGTATCAACCGACGGCATATGTTCTTTAAGAAGGCGTAATTGCTGCCCTACTAAGGGGCCGCCGTAGAAAGCTTTTACAGCTACAAGCTGAACCTTCCCATCTGCAAAATCCAAAACTTGCAGTGAGCCGGGTAAACTTAACAATCTACTGATCGCCTGAGAAACGATAATCTCGGGACTAATTACAACATCAACGGCAATGCCCTTTTTTCCAAATAATTTATCACTTACTAAGTAAGAGGTGGATCGAATGCGACAGATCTTTTTTGCTGTTTGGAATAGTGAGAATGCTACTCTGCACGCGACCATGTTAGTCTCATCACTTTCCGTGACAGCAATAATCATGTCAGCATCTGCGCCGCCTGCTTTTTCAAGAGTGTCGGGATGAGATGGATATCCTGTGATGACACCAATGTCCATGTGGTCTTTTAATATCCGCAGTTTTTCGTTATCTGAATCTATGATCGTTATGTCGTTAGCTTCACCTGAGAGCGTTTCTGCAATATTTATCCCAACTGGATTTGCACCGAGAATTATAATTTTCATTGTTTAAACCTTGGAAAAGTTTGTGCGATTGCCGTATACAACTTAAATTTTTCTAAGCAAAGAGAAAAAAAACCCGTCAGGGTTATGGCCGCTTTTTGAAACGTCGGGTAAAAATTGTCTGCCATATTCGCATTCTACTCCCCAATTAATCTTGATGCTTTCACATTTTGCAGTATCTGTGGATTTCAAAAAATTTGCTATTTGAGTTTCATTTTCTTCGCGCAGTATAGAACAAGTTGTATATAAGAATAGTCCTCCAGGCCGCAAGCATTTCCATAAGTTTTTCAAAAGATTTTTCTGGATTTCAACTGATGATAAAACCTCGTCATAAGTCCTAAGAACTTTAATATCGGGATGTCGTCTTATAACACCAGTGCCACTGCAAGGAGCATCTAAAAGTATTCGATCGAAATGCTGTTCATTCCACCATTTCTTTGTGTCTTTAACGTCGGCTACAATTGTTTTAGCAGAGAGATTTTGTCGATCAAGGTTATCTGTTAAGCGCTGCATTCGGCTTGAATTTACATCGATTGCGGTGACTTTTAGAGTGGGTTCATGCTCGAGCATGTGGCAAGTTTTACCACCTGGCGCCGCGCAGGCGTCAAGAACATACTGTTTTGGTTTAAGGTCGAGAATTCCCGGAACATACTGAGATGCTTCATCCTGTATGCTTACAAAACCCTCTTTGAAATTCGGTAGTACATCAACCCTGCAGGGAGCGTCTAAAATAATAGCAGTTTCCGTTCTGCCGAATGAGCCGGCAAGATTCTGTTTTTTCAGTAAATTTAGGTAATTCATACGGCTAATTTTCTGAGTGTTAATCCTAAGAGTCATTGGTGGCCGTAAGTTGTTTGCATTTAAGACAGTTATTGCCTGTGCTGGCCATTGATTTTTTATTAAGCGGGAAAGCCACTCGGGGTGCGTGTTAGGGCATTCTTTATTCTTTGATGAGTTAAGAGTTTCGTCTCTTAAGTAAGCCCGGAGCACTCCATTGACAAGTCCTGTTGCCCAAGGTTTATTCAATTCACGTGCAGCCTCGACGGTTTCATTAATAATTGCATAGTCCGCGACCCCCATCTCCCGAATTTGATAGATGCCGATCATTAATAGACAACGGATATCACGGTCCTTATTTCGTAACGGATGGTTAAGAAACTGTTCTAACTGAGATTGAATAAGCCAGTACCAGCGGCAACATCCAAAACTTAATTCCTGAATGAGAGGAAAGTCTGAGCGATCACGTAGCTTGATTAAAGCAGTGGAGAGCGAACCTTTTGAGTTTAACAGATCTGCTAAAATCAGTGCAGCTGTGGCTCTGCTATTAAGTGTTTTTTGCATAATTCAATCACTTTTAGACATTCGATCGCCGATTTGAAAAATATCTGGCCTAGCATTTTTTATTGACTCTATCGTCTGAGGCGTTTTCCCGGGTAACTGCACCATGGTTACGGATAGCTCGCCTGATCCACAATGCACAGAAAAACAATTTTTAGCGGTCGCAGTAATTTCACCAGGTAATGCATTAGTATTTTGATTGTTTTTTTGTGTTTTGGTTGCTTGAATGATTCGAATTCGGTTATTTTTAAAATAACTAAAAGCAGGCGCCCTTCCAAATCCAGCTCGAATTTGTAGTTCAATATCTTTTGCATCACAAAACCAGTCGATCGATGCTTCAGACTTTTCTATTTTTTTTGCATAAGTTGCGAGCGAATGATTTTGTTCTTTTGCTTTTAGCTGAGCTCTTGGAAGATCGGAAAGCAGCTCTATCAATGCTAAAGCTCCCGCCATTGCGATTTTTTCCTCAAGAGACTCTCTTGTATCAGTATTTTCTATAGGAATTACTGTCTTGCACAGCATTTGTCCTGTGTCCAAGCCTTCGTCCATTTGCATTAGGGTAACCCCTGTTTCAGTATCACCCGCAAGGAGGGCTCTCTCAATGGGTGCTGCGCCTCGCCATCTCGGTAACAAGGATGCGTGAATGTTAATGCATCCAAAAGTAGGAATTTCAAGAAAAAGTTTGGGTAAAATTAACCCATAAGCTGCGACGATTAAAACATCTGCATTTAAGAGTGCTAATTCATGGCAAGCATTGCTGGTCCTCAAAGATTCGGGCTGATATACATTGAGCTTGTGTTTTTGTGCGAGGATCTTAACTGGGCTTGGTTGGATTTTTTTTCCTCGCCCTGAGGGTCTATCTGGCTGTGTATAGACTCCGACAATATTATGAGATGCTTCGATAAGGCTCTTTAGTTGTTTGGCCGCGAAAAGGGGGGTTCCTGCAAAGGCGAGACGAAGTTTGTGTTTTGGCATTATCATTAGATCAAAGAGCTTTTTGTTTTTTTTCTAATTTGCTTCGGATGCGGTCTCTTTTTAAACGGCTTATGTAGTCGACCATTAGCTTGCCATCCAGGTGATCGATTTCATGTTGAATGCAAACCGCAAGAATGCCATTTGCTTCAAGATGGAAATGCTTCCCGTGCTGATCCTGTGAATGGATAACGACTGTTTTGGGTCGCGAAATGGTCTCGTAAAACCCCGGAATGGAGAGGCACCCTTCATCGTAATCGAGATTTTCTTGATCTGAAATAGTGAAAGTCGGGTTAACAAACACTTGAGGAGTATTCCGATCTTCCGAAACATCAATAACTAAAATTCGCTGATGAACATCTATCTGTGTCGCCGCAAGGCCGATTCCTCCCGCGGAGTACATGGTTTCCAGCATATCGTCAATCAGAGCCTCGAGAGAAGAACCAAAGTCCGTCACCGGTGTTGCGATAGTGCGCAATCGCAAATCGGGGAATTCAAGAATGGTGCGAAGAGCCATAAGCGTTCCGGTTGTCGAAGTATGTAACAATTTAATTGGATACATTATAGCCTATTGATTTATTGTAAACCTCCCTCTCAGGTTCCTTAGTTTTAAAGTGATTGCTAGAACAATGTGTAAAATAAAGAATCATCTCCCATGTTAATCAAAAATAGACTAACATTTACAACACGTGGTTATTAAAACTTGTTCCATTAAAACAAGGGATGTCCATTGATTAGATGTCAGAATATAGCATGAAGCCTAAGAGGCTTGAGATAAACGAGGCTGTTAAGTGTTTGCGTGGTGGGGGTGTAATTGCTTATCCAACCGAAGCTGTTTGGGGTCTTGGGTGTGACCCGTTTAATTTACATGCGGTTAATCGGCTGCTGGCTCTCAAGCAACGATCAAAAAGCAAGGGGCTCATTCTCGCTGCGGCATCCATCTCACAGGTTGGTGTTCTAATAGAGGCTTTACCACTTGCGCAGCAGAAACAAGTAGAGTCTAAATGGCCAGGGCCGGTGACTTGGATAATCCCGGATATTTCAAATATTATTCCAAGTTGGGTCAAGGGTCAGCATGCTAAGGTTGCTGTTAGGGTAAGTAATCATCCCATTGTAAAGGACTTATCGAATGCGTTTGGCGGAATGATAGTATCTACTAGTGCAAATTTTAACAATGAATCTGAAATAAAATCTTTCGAAATTTTAGAGCGTCAGTTTGGGTCTAAAATTGACGGGATTGTTAAAGGAGACCTTGGCTTAAGCAGAAACCCATCGGAAATCTGGGATGTAGAGTCCGGTATTCGTATTCGGTAGAAAAAACGAACGGTTAAGAGACATCTTTCTACAAATTTTGCCTATAGATATTTGAGAGATTAAATTAATGGCGGCTGAAATTAAGAAATTTTCGACAGGGAACACGAGCTCGAGTTTTAAGAGCTTTCTACTGGCTTTACAGGGACGAATTTGCAAGGAGTTTGAGTCGTTGGATGGATCTTCTAAATTCTGCACAGACAGTTGGGATCGAAATCTTGGTGGAAGTGGTTGTAGTAGGGTTATATCGGAAGGTGATGTGTTTGAAAAAGGAGGTGTGAATTTTTCGCACGTTTTTGGAAGTGAAATGCCGCCCTCAGCGACAGTCAAACGTCCGGAATTGGCGGGTAAAGGTTTTGAGGCCATGGGTATATCTTTGGTAATGCATCCTAAAAATCCGTTTGTACCCACCTCACACGCCAACTTTAGGCTATTTATATCAGAACAGGAAGGAGGAGAATCTGTTTGGTGGTTCGGTGGAGGCTACGATCTTACTCCGTATTATGGATTTGAAGATGATTGTATTCATTGGCACCAAACAGCTAAAAAAGTTTGCGACCGATATGATCTTGACTATTATCCTCGATTAAAAAAAGACTGTGATGAATATTTTTTTATCAAGCATCGGCAAGAGCCAAGAGGTATTGGTGGAATATTTTTCGATGATTTCAATGAGAAAGATTTTGATAGTTGTTTTTTATTTGTATGCTCTTTAGCTGATAGTTATCTCGATGCATATCTTCCGATCGTTAAACGGCGAATGAATGAACCGTTTGAAAAATCTCATCAGGAGTTTCAACAATATCGAAGAGGACGTTATGTAGAGTTCAATCTTGCCTACGACCGAGGAACTGTTTTTGGTCTTCAGTCTGGTGTGGGCCGGATAGAATCGATTTTGATGTCACTTCCGCCTACTGTCCGTTGGGTGTATGACTGGGCTCCGTTACCAGGGACTGAAGAATCTCGGCTGTACACTGACTTTCTTAGACCGCGCGATTGGGCTGTAACTAAAGGCGTAGAGAGGTAGATTTTGAAAAGAACTCCTTTGTATTGCGTTATTGGCGATCCGATAAAACACAGTAGATCACCAGAAATACATAAATTCTTTGCTGATCAGCAGACAGACTCGATCCATTACGAAGCAAAAAGAGTTGATGAGGCCAGTTTGCAAAATTTCGTGATGAATTTTTTTGAATCCGGTGGCGCCGGTTTAAATATCACTTTGCCTCACAAAGAATCAGCGTTTTTATTGTGTGATAAATTATCTGAGCGCGCTACGTTATCGAGAGCTGTAAACACCCTTTTTATTGATAATCGAGGGCTATTATGCGGAGAAAATACCGATGGCCTTGGGTTAGTAAGAGATATTGTAGATAACCACGGCATCGCAATTTCAAATAAAAGCATCTTAATTATCGGCGCCGGTGGTGCGGCTCGGGGTGTTATTTATGACCTAATTAGCTGTAATCCGGCCTTAGTATCGATTGTTAATCGAACTCATCACAAGGCCGAAGCTCTGGCGAAGAGGTTTAATATAAAAGCGCTTGAGATTAGATCTGCATTTGAGAAGGAGTTTGATTTGATTATAAATGCAACGTCATCTAGTTTAGTCGGGGAGTTACCCCCTATTTGCTCAGCAATGCTCGCTCCAAACTGCTGTTGTTATGACATGATGTATTCTAAAGAAGATACAGTTTTTGTTAGGTGGGCTAAACAGAATGGAGTTTTGCATACTATGGATGGGCTTGGGATGCTGGTTGAGCAGGCGGCCGAGGCATTTTTTTTATGGCGGGGTTCTCGTCCAACAACCACTCCGTTACTCAAGAAACTTAGAGGAGCGAGGTAAATTTTCGGGAAATATACGAGGGGCGCTAAGTAGAAGAACTTCTTCTGATCTAGAGTCTTAATGCTCGTTCAAGGTAGCGTCGCCCGATTCTTCGTGATGCAAGTCACTGGGAGATAGAGGCTGAAGGGTTGGGTCATCGCCGCGATATTGATATCGGGTTCCTTCCGTGTAATTCCCCTCTATCGCCATAAAACCGATCAAGACTAACAATACTATGGGTGGACCTAATATTGTCCAAACTAAGGCAAGGCGTTCCCAAACCACGTGCATAAAAATTGCAACAATGAAACCAGCTTTTAGAGTCATGAAAAGGATCACTAAAAACCAGCGAAGCGCGCCCTCAACATGGAAGTAATCGACGGCATATGAAAACCCGCTTAACACGAAAAGTAGAACCCAAATTTTATAATATATACCGAGCGGGTGTTGTTGTCCTACGTCAGATGACATGTTTAATTCTCTCTTTAAAGTAAATAGAAAAAGGCAAAAATGAAGACCCACACAAGGTCGACAAAGTGCCAGTAAAGGCCGGCAATTTCAACGATTTCAAATCCTTTCTTGTCGTAATGCCCCTTCCGAATCTTGTTCGCTACAACGAGAAGGTAGATAACGCCACCGGTTACATGTAAGCCATGAAATCCTGTAACCATAAAAAAAACGGAGCCAAATTGAGCGGCCCCGAAAGGGTTGGCCCACGGCCTCACCCCTTCTTGTATCAATTTGGTCCACTCAAATGCTTGCATGCCGACGAAGGAGGCTCCTAGCAAGGCGGTCGCAACCATTAACCAGAAGGTTTTTGTTTTGTCTCTGCGATATCCAAAATTAACTGCCAAGGCCATTGAGCCAGAGCTTGTAATTAGGATAAAGGTCATAATTGCAATTAAAACTAGTGGCACTGATTGACCGAACAGAGTGAGCGCAAAAATCTCAGTTTGGAGCGGCCACGGTTCGGTCGTCGTAAGACGAACGTTCAAATAACCTGTCAAAAAGCAAGTGAATATGAAGGTATCAGATACCAGAAATATCCACATCATGGCCTTGCCCCACGGGACATTGTAAGCCTGCTTATCGCTAGCCCAGTCTTCTACTAAGCCGGTTACTCCTGAAGGAACTCCATCAACTACTGATTCACTCATCATAAACTTCCTGTGTATGCTTTGTACTTTTAATTAGTGCCATTACCTAAGTATTAGAGAGAACAGCGAATACTGCTATCCACACAATCAAAAGAAAGTGCCAGTAGACTGTACACAGCTCGATACTAAGCCGAAGTTCCTCTGGTTTTGCCCCAGATAAAAGCCGCAATAAGCTTTTGCTCCAAACCCATAGCCCTCCCAAAATATGCAGTGCATGAAGTCCGGTTAGCAGGTAATAAAAAGAGTTCGCTGGGTTTGACGTCATAAATAACCCTTGGGCTTGCAGATTTTGCCAAGTCACCATTTGAGCGGCTATAAACAATATGGCGAAGATTCCGCCTGCCGCAAAGGTCGACTTGACACTCTTTTTCCCAGCTGAGACTACGGCTTTTGATCGTTGAAATAAAAAACTGCTAACAACTAAAAGAGCTGTGTTAAACCAAAGTTGAGAGGGTTCTGATACTGGCACCCAGTCCGGCAACTCCATGCGAATGACATAACTCACTCCAAACAGAGAGAAAACAATCGAGGCCGCCACGAGGAAGAAAACCAACGCGACTTTTTCTGGAGGCGCAGAAAAAGTGCCCTCCGCTCGGAGCCCGCCGATGATTCCGGTGCGCTCCCAAGGCTTGTCGGTTATTTGCTTAAATAAACTCATGCTTTAGTCATTCTTCGATTCCATCTCCACGTCGGCATCAGCCATATTTTGTGGGATAAAATCTTCTTTGGCGCCAGGAACACTGTAATCATATGCCCAGCGGTAAACGGTTGGTAACTCCTTTCCCCAATTGCCGTGAATGGGCGGAGTATCTGGGGTCTGCCATTCCAGGGAAGCAGCACCCCAAGGGTTGCTCTCTGCTTTTTTACCGTTACGAAGGCTCCAAAGGATGTTAATGAAAAAAAGTATCTGAGCAGAGCCAACGATAAGCGCTGCGATAGTGATGCCGGCGTTTAAGTCTTGCGCAGATTCAGGAATAAAATCTGTCTGGCCTAGCGCGTAATAGCGCCTCGGAACTCCGAGAAAGCCAAGGTAATGCATCGGTAAATATATTGCATAAGTCCCAAGGAATGTGATCCAAAAGTGGAGTTTAGCGAGCCCTTCGTGATACATGCGCCCTGACATTTTAGGATACCAGTGATAGAGCGAGGCAAAAATGACGAGAACGGGGGACACACCCATTACCATATGAAAGTGAGCTACTACAAAATATGTGTCTGAAAGTGGTAAATCAATAACCACGTTACCCAGAAACAAGCCTGTTAGCCCACCGTGAATAAAAGTGAAAATGAATCCTATGGCAAAATACATTGGTGCGTTTAAGCGTATATCACCTTCCCACAGCGTGAGAACCCAATTATATACCTTCAATGCAGTGGGCACCGCAATTATTAAAGTGGTAGTGGCAAAGAAGAAGCCAAAATATGGATTCATCCCACTGACATACATGTGGTGAGCCCACACGATGAAGCTCAATCCACCAATTGCAATGATTGCCCAAACCATCATCCGATAGCCGAAAATATTTTTCCGAGCGTGAGTACTCAATACATCGGATACAAGGCCGAAGGCTGGCAGCGCTACTATATACACTTCAGGGTGACCAAAAAACCAAAAAAGATGCTGGAAAAGTACCGGACTGCCGCCGTTATGATCTAGAGCTGTTCCGGATTCGATGATTGCGGGCATAAAGAAACTTGTGCCCAGTAGTGTATCAAAAGTCATCATGATCACAGAGACTAAAAGCGCTGGAAAGGCAAATAGGCCTAAAACTGTCGCTACAAAGATGCCCCAAACGGTGAGCGGCATCCGCATCAAGGTCATTCCCCGAGCGCGGTTCTGAAGTATTGTTGTTACGTAGTTTAGACCACCCATGGTGAATGCGACAACGAAGACAGCAAGAGACATAAGCATTAAAATTATGCCCATATCATGGCCGGGCGTACCAGCCAAGGTTGCTTGCGGTGGATACAATGTCCAACCTGCTCCAGTTGGACCGCCGCCAACTAAAAAGCTCGCCATTAAAATCAAAACTGACACTAGGTAGAACCAAAAGCTCAGCATATTGAGAAAAGGAAATACCATATCTCGAGCTCCGATCATCAACGGAACCATGTAGTTACCGAACCCCCCAAGCAAGAGCGCAGTCAGCATATAAACGACCATGATCATCCCATGCATCGTCACCGATTGGTAATAGGCATTTGGATCGATGAGGTCGAAGGTTTCAGGAAAACCAAGTTGCATACGCATCAATAAAGAGAGCATCAGGGCTGCAATTCCAACTAGAATTGCTGTACCTCCGTACTGAATAGCAATTACTTTGTGATCCTGACTCCAGACATACTTTGTTACCCAGCTGTGTGGGTGATGAAGATCAGCTTCGTTGTCTTGATCAGCCAATGGTACGTAAGCCATTTGAACCTCCTTACTTAAACTGCATAAAAAATTTTTTAAAGTATCGCGCTTATCTTAAGGTGCCGAGATAAGCAGCTACATCTCGAATCTCATTCAAACCGGACATTGCTGTAGCCATAGAAACCATTTGTTCTCCATACGGGTCTGCTGAGTGTAAGCCTCTGATACCAGCTCTGAAATTACTGATTTGTGTGACAAAATACCAGTCGCTCATCCCAGCTAATTTTGGCGCATCGGTGTACCAGGTTCCGCTACCACTGTCCAAGTGGCATGCCGCACAATTTCGGTCATAAATGTCAAATCCGTTTTCAATATTCCCTTCAACAATGGTCGGTGTTGCAGGAATGTCGGGAAAGGTGCTGACGTATGCGGCCATGTTACGAACCGCATTATCATCGACCAACATATTTGCCATACCAATCATGGCCGCTCCATTAACATCCCCTTCTCCACCGCGAATACCTTGCTTGAAGTGATTTAACTGACGTTCGACGTACCAGTCTTGGAGTCCGGCAAGCTTTGGGCTATTGAGTGCTTGATTGCCTTCTCCGTTTACGCCATGGCACGCCGCACAAACCGCATATGATGCTTGACCTGCTGCTAGGTCGGGTTCTGCCGCTTGTTGCGTCTGTGCAAATGTGGGCTGCGAGGCAATCCAAGCGTCGTAATCGTCTTGAGTGTCTATAACAATGGCACCGCGCATAATGAAGTGTCCTACCCCACAGAGTTCTTCGCACAGAATGTCATAACGACCAGCTACTTCTGGTTCGAACCAGAGGTAACTGGTCAACCCTGGGACGAGATCCATTTTAACCCTGAGCTGGGCGATCGTGTAGTTGTGTAATACGTCGTTTGACCTGAGGAGCGCTTTGACTGGTTTTCCAACTGGCAAATGCATCTCTGGGGCATTCACAATCACGTCGTCTTGACCGTTTGGGTCTTCAGGATTGACTCCGAATGGATTTTCCTCGCTTACAAATTCAGTGTCGGCTGTCCCTAATTTGCCATCCGCGCCGGGATAACGGAAATTCCACTGCCACTGCTGGCCTAAAACTTCGAATTCAGTTGCATTTTCCGGTGGTTGAACGAAATCTGCCCAAACAAAAAGGCCCGGGGCAAGCATCAAAACGACGCCGACTGTAGTAATGGCAGACAACCAGCCTTCCAGTTTGTGGTTCTCCGGCTCATAGGCTGCTTTTTGACCTGAACGATGCCGGAATTTGTAAACGCAATACGCCATGAAAGCATTAATCACAACGAATACAGTGCCAGTTACCCAAAATGTAATCAGGATTGTGGTATCGATGGACTGCCAGTTTGAAATGATGTCTGTAAACCACCATGGGCTTGCGAAGTGAAAAATCACAGATCCTATAACCAGCGCAAAGATGACAACTGCTAGAGCCATAACCTAACCTTTTCCTTAAAAAGTGAAACTAAAATTAAAAACGACAACAAGCTGCTTTTACGTTTCTGTTCGTATTTCTCGCCGCGTTCAAGAGCGTCAACCTACAATTCTTTTTTTATATTGTTGCTGTAGTTTGTAAATTCCAAAATCTACCTTGCAATGCGTTTTACGCACAGACAAGCAAAATTTTTACCGGCAATTTGATTTTTAGTTGACTGTTCCAAACCAATTAATTTTTTCGGATGTAATGCTATAGAAGAATGTATATGATCGCAAGTTAATAGCCCTGTTTAAGAGGAAAACTGTCGAAAAATCAGGTGTTTTTGACAGCTTTCTGTCAGTCCTTGTCTGAGAAAAAAGCTGTATCGACTTGGCCGCCCTTTTCAATAAATCTAGTTGCGACTGATCGGCGTTTACCTTGAGTTCAAATAATAATCGTGATTGAATGCTGCGCATTAAATTCGCTCTCTGGCAGAAGCGGAGACGTTTATCGCTGACCAGAGCATTTAATTGTATTTAAGATTCAATCCAAGAGAGTAGTCACTTGTCCGAGCTAGTTTCTCACAAACCCGCCACGTGGCGTGATTATTACGATATGTGCAAGCCTCGGGTTGTGTTCCTGATGCTCCTAACCTCTGTTGTTGGGATGTTCTTAGCAGTTCCCGGAATGGTGCCACTCGATATTCTTTTGTTGGGAAATTTCGGTATTGCGTTGGTAGCCTCCTCTGGGGCAGCCGTAAACCATTTAATCGATCACAAAATCGACATACAAATGTCTCGCACGCATCACCGGCCAGTCGCTCAAGGAAGGGTGAGTCAGACACAAGCCGGATTATTTGCTCTAGTCATTGGAACACTTGGTATGGCAATTATGATGATCTGGGTCAACCCGTTGAGTGCTTGGTTGACTCTTGCCTCATTTATTGGATACGCGTTTATTTATACGGGGTACCTCAAGCACGCAACACCACAAAATATAGTGATTGGCGGACTCGCAGGCGCAATGCCTCCTCTTTTGGGATGGTCTGCCGTAACCAATACGGTCGATCCTAACGCTCTTATCCTAGTGCTAATTATTTTCGCTTGGACTCCGCCTCACTTTTGGGCGCTCGCCATACACAGGAAGGATGAATACGCGAAATCAGGTATCCCGATGCTACCGGTAACCCACGGAGTAAGGGTCACAAAGGTGCACATCTTTGCGTACACCCTTGGGCTGGTCATTGTTACAATACTCCCATTTTTTACGGGTATGAGCGGCCCGCTTTACTTTGCATCCGCCCTGATTTTTGGCGCGAGGTTCGTATACTGGTCTGTAAAGCTTTTGTACCGACCGACCGAAACTACTGCAATGGACACTTTTCGCTTTTCTATTGTTTACCTCGCCGCAATATTTATTGCGCTAATGGTCGATCATTACACGTTTTAGAGAGTGGGGAAAAAAGTGAGTGGGTCCCGTACACTTATTATAGCTTCCGTCATACTTGTTAACATTTCGATTTTTTTTGTTTTTAAGAATCTAATCGATTTCCGGCAGTCGATACGGGAGGAAGAAGATTTAAGAAGGCTGGGTGTAACGATTTTCGAAAATGCCCGAACCCTTAAACCATTTACTTTGAGAGATACCTCAAACCAGCCTTTCAGCAAAGCTAGTCTCCGAAAACCACTTAATTTATTCTTTTTTGGTTTTACTGAATGCCCTGATATTTGTCCGATAACCTTACGGGAATATAACAACGCTTTTTTAATGAAAGAATTTGCAACCATAGCGGATTCAATTGATTTTTATTTCGTCTCGGTAGACCCTAATACTGATTCTCCTGAGGTGATTTCCTCTTACCTAGACTCGTACTCTGCCAAAATTTTTGGCCTTTCCGATATCGACCAGTCAAAGAACACATCCAATGAGGAACTTAGCTTTGGTGTTTCCTCTCTAGCAGCAGAGCTTTTTGTTTCCTACTCTGATACCGCATCCCTCATAGAGAGCCAAGACAACACGGAAGAGCACCGTCACTCAGAGTTTCCTCCCGAGCGCGCCAATATGATTACTCATAGCGGTCACATTTCAATAATAAACAAAAACGGGGAGCACGTAGGCGTCATTCGTTCGCCGCACAGAAGCGAAGATCTCCTTAATGCGTTTACTGTAATTTCGGACAACCATATGATTGTTAATTAGATAAACTTTAATTCCTTTGCAAATCTTGAGTTGTAACCAGAGCAAGACAATACAAAGTGATTGCCGCTGCCACCTTACCGGGGCCAAAATGCTAAAGTGAAAAGGCTCAAATACCTTCTCGTTTTGCCAGATATTGACCAATCGGTACTATAATTGACGCTTAATGGTTTTCAAGTTATTGACAACGAAATTAACATTCTAAGGCACGATATTCAAATTGCGCTTGGTAGGTATGGTAACTTTATAAAACAAACAGCAAAAGGCCTTTCAAATTGTTTGATACCAAGATAGTTTAAGTTTCAATTATTCAAGCGCTTATGAACAAAGGACACCTTGATGACTGAATATAAGAGATTAATACTCGTTGACGGATCTTCTTATTTATTTCGTGCTTTCCATGCCTTGCCGCCGCTAGTGAACAGTAAGCAGATACCAACCGGTGCTGTTAAAGGCGTTATTAACATGATTAGGAGCATGATTAAAAGCAATCCGGACAGTAACGTAGTAATAGTTTTTGACGCTAAAGGTAAAACATTTCGCAACGATCTATACGATGACTATAAAGCTCATCGCCCTCCCATGCCAGATGAATTAAAAGTCCAGATAGCCCCAATCCATAGAATAGTACAGGCCATGGGTCTGCCGGTACTCATAATTGATGGGGTTGAGGCTGACGATGTTATCGGGACGCTTGCGCGCGAAGCTTCGGAGGCGGGAATATCAACTTTGATTTCAACTGGAGACAAGGATCTGGCACAGCTTGTGGATGATCAAGTGAGCCTGATAAATACTATGACTAATGAGGCGCTAGATGTCGATGGCGTAAAGTCAAAGTTTGGTGTTTATCCTAATCAAATTATTGATTATTTAGCCCTAGTTGGTGACAGCGCAGATAATATTCCAGGTGTTCCTTCAGTCGGGCCAAAAACCGCGGTTAAGTGGCTTTCAGAGTATCAATCTATGTTGAATATTATTGATAACGCCCCTCTCATAACGGGGAAAGTTGGAGAAAGGCTGAGGGAAAGCATTGATGTTTTGTTGTTGTCTTATGAGCTCGCTACGATAAAAATCGACGTCGACCTAAAAACGGGGGTGAAAGACTTAAAGCAGAAGGATGCAGATAATACAGAGCTGCTTAAGCTATTTTCAGAGCTTGAATTTAAAACGTGGGTTAACGAGCTTAAAAACGAGGGAGCTGAATTCAATCTCAGCGATGAGTCGATAGTTGAAAAAACAACAGTTACTCGGACATTTAGTGAAATCAAAAATATCGATTTAAATTATTCGCTTGTTGACAGCGAAAAAGGTTTGAAAGATCTTATCGTATCTTGCGAAAGTTTCAATTGTATCGGCTTAAGTTTTGAAGTTGACACTGAGCATTTCATGGATGCTAAGATCGTTGGAATTGGTTTGAGTTTTGAACCAGGGCACGGCGTGTATATTCCCTTAAATCATGTCACGGTAGAACAAAAATCAGATAGCAAGCAACTAGATGCCTTCTTCGTATTTAATCAGCTGAAGCCAGTTTTAGAAAATGATTTAGTTCTAAAAGCAGGCCATGATTTAAAAAATATGGCCCATGTTTTTGAAAACCATGGTGTGAATTTGACGCCATTAAAGGCAGATATCATGGTGGCTAGTTATGTGTATGACTCGGTGTCGAGCAAGCATCGATTGTTTGACATAGCGAGAGATCGGCTTGGGCTTGAGATGACCGATTTCGAATTTCTGCTCGGCAAGGGCCGAAATAAAAAAACGGTATCGCAGGTAGCACCAGTCGATGTAATGAAGGTTTCCGCAGAGAAGGCAGATTTTTCCTTGCGTTCCTGGCTTATCTTAAATCATTTGTTGTCTGAGTCCGGCGTTCTGCACGACGTATTTCGCTATTTTGAGCAGCCGTTGATTCAGGTTCTTAAGGATATTGAGAAGTTTGGGGTCTCTGTTGACCAGTCAGCGTTGCGAATGCAGAGCTCGGATCTTGAGGTTCAGCTTAAAAGTTTGGCAACGGAAGTTTTCAACTTAGCTGGAGAAAATTTTAATCTGGGTTCGCCAAAGCAACTACAATCTATTCTTTACGATAAGCTTGGGTTGCCGATGCTTAAGAAAACAAAAACGGGTCAGCCTTCCACCGCAGAACCTGTTCTTGCAGAGCTTGCTGAAAGCTTTGAGTTGCCTCGTTTGATTTTGGAATATCGATCACTTAGCAAAATTAAGTCAACTTACACTGATAAGTTACCCCTGCAAATCCAGAATCGCACAAAGAGGATACACTCTTCCTTCCAACAGGCTGTGACGGCCACTGGCCGGCTTTCATCAACAGACCCTAATTTGCAAAATATACCGATCCGCACCCACGAAGGTCGCCGTGTCAGAAAGGCGTTTATAAGTGTTCCTGACTATAAGTTGTTGGCAGCAGATTACTCGCAAGTCGAATTAAGAATTATGGCGCATTTGTCTCAAGACCCGGGTTTGCTTGCTGCGTTTAATTCGGACCAAGACGTTCACCGGGCAACTGCTTCTGATGTTTTCAGTGTGGCCATTAACGACGTGAGTGACGAAGAGAGAAGGAGTGCAAAAGCTATAAATTTCGGCCTTATTTACGGGATGTCTGCTTTTGGCTTGGCGAAGCAGTTAAATATCGGCCGGCAAGAGGCTTCTGAATATATTGAGCGTTACTTTGCAAAGTACCCGAATGTAAAAAACTATATGGATCAAACACAATCTTTTGCTGGTGAGAAAGGCTTTGTGGAGACTATATTTGGGCGGCGGTTATATCTTCCTGATATTAATGCTGGTAACGGTATGTTGAGAAAAGCAGCCCAGCGAACAGCGATTAATGCGCCTATGCAGGGCTCTGCTGCAGACATTATAAAAAGAGCAATGATTGATATTTACAACTGGTTACCGGAAAGCGGGTTAGATGCTCGAATGCTTCTGCAAGTGCACGATGAGCTAGTATTTGAGGTCCATCACAAAGACGTGGAGCTGGTTACAGAAGGCGTTAATTTTCGAATGATGAGTGCTGCCTCCCTTTCCGTGCCTTTGGTCGTAGATATTGGGGTTGGCAATAACTGGGATGAGGCCCATTAACGGCTGAACAATATTGCTTTATGGAATAAGTAGCTATAATGATAACCAATTCTCTAGTAATTTTCTGACCTCTTTTATGCCATCTTCTTTCAGGGCCGAGAACAACTGTACAGAAACCCGACCTTTTATTGCTTGTTCTTTGTTAATTTCAAGAAGTGTATTTTTAGCGGCGCCGTGTTTTAGTTTGTCAGATTTAGTAAGTAAGATATGAATAGGTAAATTTGATTCCTTCGCCCAGCTTATGATTGAGCGGTCAAACTCCTTCAATGGATGACGGATGTCGCTCAGTAATATCAAGCCAGTCAGTTGCTTTCGTTGACGAAGATATTTTTCAAGCTCTTTTTGCCAAAGGTTTTTTACTGCTAAAGGCACTTTGGCAAACCCATATCCGGGAAGGTCTACTAAAAACCTTTCCTTATTAATCTCAAAAAAATTTATCAGTTGTGTGCGCCCCGGGGTTTTACTGGTGCGTGCTAATCCTTTTTGTTCAGTAATCGCATTTATCGCGCTAGACTTTCCTGCGTTTGAGCGACCGGCAAACGCAACTTCTGAGATGCTTGGTGGGCACTCTTTTAACTTTGATGCGCTTGTATGAAATTTTATTGAAGGTAAGTCTAGAGTTGTCATTTTCGCGGTCTATTCCTGCGTTTACTTGGAGAACCAATTAAGTTCAGATGAATTCGGTGCTATGTTGTCATCTTCGTTGGCATATTCTGACTGACATTATCATGTATGAGTCAAAACGGTTATGCAATTAGAGTAAGCCAAAAAGATGCGCTATAATTGAACCAAGGTTTTAAATTTAGCTGTATATCCATTAAGCAATTAAAGTCGTTTGGCCTTATCACTGGCAGAAATTTATTAGGATCATTAATGAAAAAAATAGCGTTTTTATTTGGTTTTTTAGTTGCGGCTGAAATTAGTTCAGCGAATGTGTTTGCTCAAGGCGACCCAGTTGCAGGACAAGCAAAGTCGGCTGTGTGCGGCTCGTGTCATGGGGCTGACGGAAATAGCCCGTTGGCGTTAAATCCGAAATTAGCCGGACAAGGCGAGGCGTATCTATACAAACAATTAGTCGAATTTAAGAGTGGAGCAAGACAAAACGCGACCATGGCGGCGATGGTTATGGCCTTGAACGATGACGATATGCATGATTTGGCAGCTTATTACTCAAGTCAGGAAGTAACACTGGGTGGAGCAGACCCGGCATTAGTTGATCTCGGGCGCTCATTGTACCGCGCTGGTAATAAAGATTTAGGTGTAGCCGCGTGTATGGCTTGCCACTCTCCAGATGGACTCGGGAACGGCCCAGCCGGATTCCCAGCACTGGGCGGGCAGCATGCAGAATACACTTTGACGCAATTGAAGTCATTTCGTTCTGGCATCCGAAACAATGATGCTGCGGAGATGATGAGGACGACAGTTCAGCGGTTGACCGATCCAGAGCTGGAGGCTTTGGCTAGCTATTTAGCAGGGTTAAATTAAGTAATCTAAACAGAAAATGTTGCTTTTCAGCGATGTTTATTTAAGGAGATTGATTATGAGTGAATATATTGCTTTTTTAAAAATTAAAAGCACCTTGGGTAAATGTGCTGGCGCACTTTTCACCGCATTACTACTTGTTTTCTCAACTAATAGTTTTGGTCAGATTGAAAAGTTCGTGGCGGGAACTCACTACACGGAACTTCGTTCCCCGGTTAACACCTCAGATTCTTCTAAGGTTGAGGTATTAGAAGCTTTTTGGTACGGATGTTCTCACTGTTTCCGATTCGAACCACTGGTCGCCAGCTGGGAAGGTGCTGCATCTGACGACGTTGATTTTTCGAGATTTCCCGCGATGTGGAACGCGTTAATGAAAATCCATGCCCAGGTTTACTACACGGCGGAAGCGCTAAATGCAATTGACTTAGTGCATGAAGCCGTGTTTGCAGCTATCAACGTCGAGGGAAATCGCCTGCAGAGCGAAGCGCAGATCGCCGAGTTATTTGAAATGCATGGTATTGCTAGTGACGATTTCGAGGCGGCTTTCAACTCTTTTTCGGTCCGAACCAAGGTCAATCAGGCCGAAAAGCGGATGCAAGACTACGAGATTCGCAGTACTCCAAATATGATAGTCAATGGCAAATATTTAGTTGCAACAGGTCAGGCTATTCGGACACAGGTTGAAATGCTAGAAGTGGTCGATTTTTTAGTAGACAAAGAGAGAAGATTGTTAAACAGCTCGGGCGATTAAAACTAGATGTTGCTTATATTTGAAAAGCTGAGCCGCAGGTGCGCCTTGGCTTTTTTTATGATTCTCGATTAACGGTCTTCGGATCGGCTAGAACTATTTTAGCGCAAACCACGACCCAACAGAGTGTTGAGTTGCTTTTCCTCTCGTCAAATTTTATCAATGGCAGTTTTCACACCTAAGTCACGTGATACTCAAACCCGCAAGTTGCAGAACACAGTAGGTATGTTTCTTGACAAAGTTAACACTTAAAAGATTATATCCTGACTTGAAAGTTTTGAAAGGCTTGCTAAGTTTTATTAGCAGATGGGGAGATAGGAATTTAAAGATTGCTACTGGGCCTGAGGATATAACAAATGTTGTTTTAGACCAGTGTGTATTAACAAATTTAAGTAACAATCAATCGCAAAAAATTGAATTTAATCAAAGTGCGATGTCTTCAGTATTTATTCCCAGTGAGGATCTGGCTAAAACGTTGGGACAATTGCTGAGCAACGGCCAGGAAGCGCAGTCTTATCCAAAATTTATTCGCCTTTTGTTAAGTTCCGATGAATTTATATCCACTGAATTAGCACTTCCCGGAATTGCCGCAAAAGACCTTAAAAGTGCTGCCGAACTTCAAGGACAGTCTATTTTTCCAGGAATTCAATCGGCAGTTTTATCTTTCATCAGCCCTGAACCCCTTTCCGGCAAACCGGATACATATCTAGTTATATGGATTACACAGCGCAGAATAGAGAGCTTGTTTGACGCGTTAAAAATCGAAGGAATTTTTTTATGGGAAGTAATTCCATCCGCAGCGATTGTTGCATCAACTTTACCGAAGAAAATATTTAAAGATTGTGGTGCGACTATCACCACATATGTTTCAAGTTTAAATAGCTTTCCTATTCATTGGTCACGAGTGCATTCGAGTGATTTTGAAAATAAGGACCTTCGACAGCACTGGGGGAAAGAGTTAAATGAAAATTTTTCAACGGGATTCGTAAAACCTTTTAGAATAAGTGAGTTAGATATTAATCGAAGTAGCGTTCTCTTTAAGCCCGCCGAAGCTCTTGCTTTAGAAGATGCTCGCAGGCGTAACGGGCAAATTAAACGAGCGTCATTTGCCATCGCCATTACAATTCTTCTGTGTGCAGTTCCGTTTTTAATTCAATCCGTGCAATTCAGGTTATTAGCGAATGAACTAGTTGACGTTAGATCTTTATCCAACACTGCACGTCAAAATCGTGATTTTGTCGTCAGTCAACGAGAAGAATGGGCAGCGATAAATGAATACCCTGACCAAAATATTCCGGACATAATGTTTTCATTACAGGAGCTTTTATACCCGGATAAGCTTAAGAACCTCGAAATAACCGAGGGTGTAATTGAAATAGAAGGCGAGAGCTCGAACCCACAACTTATTCTTCAGCGACTTGAGCAGCATCCGCTGTTCACTGAAGCTGCATTTTCTAGGGCAACTAATAACAACCGATACTTTATTGATTTCAGACTGAGCACCGTGAATTTCGATGGTTACATGGTGCGTTATTTTTTGGAGAATTAGTGTTGGAATTATCTCAGAGAGAGCGTTTGATGATAAGTGTGGCTCTTATTTTTGGAGGGGTCCTAATATTTACTAGAGGGTATCCGGCGGTGCTGGCGTTTTATGAAACGCGTAATGAAGCTATCCAAAGTGTGGTATTTGATATCGCGGATGAAGAGCGTTTATATGAAAGGGAAAATTACTGGAGTGATGCACGTAATGTTGCTGAAGGCAATTCAAATGAGTTTAGCCTCCAGATATTCAGCGGAGAGACTTTGGCTACGATTGAAGCAAGTATTCAAAGTGAAATTGTTAAACATGCGCGCTCGTCGGGCATCATTATTAATTCAACACGTTTAGCAGAATCGTTTCAGAGCCGTGATTGGCAAATGGTGAAACAAGAGCTCTCGTTTCGTACTCTAGACGCTAATAATAGTATTGAATTTCTACGAAAACTTGAGACCTCTTCTCCTAGGCTTAGAGTAATTGGATTTAGTTTTAATAAAAATAATAACCAGTATGTTGGTTCAATTACAGTAGTCGGGTTTGCGCGGACAATTGTTAGCAACTCTTCCGCTTAGAGCGATCTCCTCTAAATTAGCTACAAAATAGCGCTGTTTATATTACCTGGTATGAAGACATGGAAATTGAAGATAAATTTGTTGTGCCAAACCTAGAAACGTTCAGCCAATTACTTGAGCCCGGTTCGATCGTGCCCGCAAAAGATTTTTTACAGAGCGGGAAACTGATTTACGCGGTTGTACCGACTTTAGAAGTTGTCTCAAAAGTACGTTTTATTTTAGAGCAGCCTGTTAGGTTTGAATTTGGAAGCGAAGATTTAGTGAGGCAACTTATTCGCCACTGGCGGTCACTTTTGTCACCACAAATAGGAAATGCAGCTGATAATTTAGTTGATATTGCTTTTGATGAAGACGAATTTTTGACTGATGTAAATTCGGAGGCGCCGGTCATACGCTTGGTAAATCATTTATTTGCACGAGCATTGGATTTAGATTCAAGTGACATACACTTTGAGCCAAATGAGGAGTTTCTGGATGTTCGTTGTCGCGTAGATGGCATAATGGTTCGCATCGAAAGACTGCCAATAAAGGCACATGCGTCTATTGCGTCTCGTTTAAAGCTTATGGCCAGGCTCGATATAGGAGAAAAGAGGCTGCCTCAGGATGGAAGAATCGACTTTAAGCTGGGGCGGCGGCAACTGGATATGAGGGTGTCCACCCTTCCGGGTGTCCACGGAGAGTCAGTGGTATTGCGCATACTCGATAGAGAGGATACGGCTGTGACGCTGACTCAATTGGGAATGCCGGAAGAAACTTTACACAGCTATCAGAAAATCGTGGCCCAGCCGCATGGAATGGTTCTAATAACTGGGCCTACAGGGAGCGGGAAAACAACAACGCTTTATGCAACCCTCGAAAAGATCAATAACCAGAAACAAAAAATTATTACTGTTGAAGATCCGGTCGAGTATCAACTAGAAGGAGTAACGCAAATTCAAGCAAATTCAAGTATTGGATTGGATTTTGCCACAGGATTGCGGTCTATCGTTAGGCAGGATCCAGATATTTTGATGATTGGGGAAATTCGGGATCATGAAACCGCAGAGATCGCAATTGAGTCTGCGCTAACTGGCCACTTGGTTTTCTCTACGCTCCATACAAACGATGCTGCGGCAGCGATAACTCGTCTGCAAGATATGGGAGTGGAAAGTTATCTTATAAGTTCAAGTTTGCTCGGCATCCAGGCTCAAAGGTTAGTTCGAAGGGTTTGTGAGAAGTGTTTTGAGGAGCATCCCATAACAGACGATGAGCGTCACGTTTTGGGTCTCGGCTCAGAAGAACCTGTTCTAGTTCGACGAGGCGCGGGCTGCGAAGATTGTGGACAAACAGGTTATCGTGGACGGGTAGGGCTATATGAGTTATTAATTCTAGACGATGGCGTTAGATATCATATAACAAATGGCGCTGATGCTAACGTCATTCGCGAAGAAGCAATTCGGTCTGGTATGAAAACTTTAAGGACTGATGCAATTGAAAAATTAAAACTGGGGCTGACTACGCCTGAAGAAATTGTCCGCGTAACTCGCGCAATTTAGGATCCAATGTATGCGAATCTATAAGTTCTTATGAAAACATCACCATATAAATATGAGGCGGTTGATGCAAAAGGCGTTTCTTCGACCGGGCAGGTGGTCGCTGATTCTGAAAATGAAGCGTTGAGAATTTTAAAAAGAAAAAATCTGATTCCAATCAAGATAACGCAAAGTAGTCAAAAGGTTTTTACGTTTTCTAAAAAGAAAGTTGCGGCAAAGGACATTATTGATTTTACCAATGGTTTGAGCACGTTAGTTCAATCACGCGTACCAATTGACAGGTCGCTTACATTACTGGAGGGCATAACTGAGTCGATTGCAATGCGCGGGCTCGTGAGTAATCTACGCCGGGAGGTGAAGGAAGGAAGGGCTCTTGCAAGTGCAATGGAAAATTATCCTCTCGTTTTTAACAAGATGTATGTCAATATTATTCGTGCTGGTGAGGAGGGTGGTATTTTAGAAACATTGCTTCCGAGTTTAGAGAAGAATTTAGAGGCAAGTGCTCGAACCCGAGATACTGTGATTTCTGCATTAATCTATCCAGCAGTACTACTAGTGACAGGCATTTTGTCAGTCGGTCTTCTTTTGGTTTTTGTTGTGCCACAGTTTGCGATGATGTTCCAGGATTCGGGTGCAAATATTCCGAATTCGGCCTTGTTTCTTTTAAGCGCGAGCGGGTTTATTAAAACATATGGAATTTTTATTCCGGTTTTTATTTTTTTATTTTGGGTTCTACTGCGCCGCATTAATGACGACCCGTTGCGCAAGCGTCGGAAAGACGAAATTTTGATTCGGTTACCGATCGGAGGAAAGTTTTTTTTATACAAAGAGTGCGCTGTTTTTTCTCGTACACTTGGCTTTCTTTTAGATGCTGGAATTCCGTTAATACGTTCTTTGCGAATCTCTCGAGAGGTTGTTGAAAATGCTTTTTTACGGGAACTATTAGTTAGGGTTGAAGAAGATGTGCGCGCGGGCATGAGCCTCGGCCTTGCGCTCGATAAGGCGAAGGGGTTCCCTATTCTTCTGCATCAGTTGGTAACGGTAGGCGAGGAATCAGGGCAGACCTCTACCATTTTGATAAAGTCTGCGTCCACATTTGATACGATTGTTAGCAACCAGCTATCGCGGTTAGTGGCAGCTTTGCAACCTGCACTTATTTTAATTCTTGCTGTTGCTGTCGGCGGGATCACTATTACTATGCTTTCAGCGGTTTTTAGCATGAACGCAGTTGAATTTTAATACTGGAGGTTGCAGTGGAAGTAAGCTTTGTTTTTAAAGAATTGGTTAAAGTGTGGCTCCGCGTTTCATCAGTTGCCATCGCGTTTTTGCTAACCGCATGTAGCATCTTCGATTCGAGTATGAACGCATCGAATACAGGCAGCGGAGGCATGGAAAAGGAAAGCGCGGTGAAACCTAATGTGGCTACTCTCGCTTCTGCCGGGTTGCTTGATATTCAGGCTGTTAGTACTGACATTCAGGATGTTTTGATTTCAGAAGTCAATCGTGACGGTGAGCCTTTCAGTTTTCTTTCTTACGAGGACTCCTCTGTTGAGTTCGATGAACTGCCCTCGGGCGAGGACGTTGTTGAATTTAATTATGAGCAAGCTGACTTGCGGATTGTTTTAGAGCAATTAGCAGAAGCGTTGTCAATCTCGCTCATAATTGATCCGAGTATAGACGACAAAGTCAGTGTTCGAACCTCTCCAAGTCAGCCTCTAACGCAAGCGGACATCTGGCCATTAATTCGGCTGTTGACTCGTGACGCTGGAGTGATCGTTGAACAAATTGGAAGCTTTTATAATGTGAGGAAATCTCCCAACAGTTTTCCGTTGAGCATTATTCCGCCAGACGAGTTGGGTGGCAGATCCTCGAGTGAAGTCATGCAAATTACACCGCTCACTTTTGTTTCGATCGAATCTGTTATTGGAGTAATAGAGCCTTTGTTGGATTCTGGGGGATCTGTAAGAAGACTGGCCTCTCCAAATATATTGGCGATTAGCGGGAGTGAGGAGTTATTAACCCGTGTTAACGCACTTTTATCAATCATTGACTCTGATCCATTTTTGAACCAAGGGTTGTTTCTCCACAGGCTAGATAATGCAAGTGCTGTTGAGGTTGCGACGGAGTTGACTGAGATCTTACAGTTAGTAGAAGGGGTCGCGTCGACATACCAAGTAAAGGGTATTGAACGGATTAATGCGATTTTAGTTACTGCGCCTGCAAGCCGAGGATTTCAAGAAATTAATAGATGGGTGCGAATTCTAGATGCTGCAAGTCAAGAACAAGTTGAACAGTTATTTTATTATCCTGTAAAAAACTTGAGTGCCGTGGAGTTAGGAGAAACGCTGTCAAATATATTTGAAACTGACAATAGTCGAGATAGTTCTTCAAATTTAGATACCGTTGGCGGGCGAAGATTTATTGATCAAAGCTCTGATCAAGAACAAGGGGGTATTGTAGACCCCAGACGAGAAATTACTGGAGGTGAAAATAGTGCGGCAGCCGCAAACTTAAAAGTTTCGATTGTTGCAGACGAAGCTACTAACAGCTTACTCATAAAGAGCACAGTGAGAGATTACCGGCAGCTTCTCACTACAATCAATCAGCTTGATGCAGTCCCGTTGCAAGTAATGATTAATGCAGTAATCGCTCAGATTACCCTCACTGATAGCAATAAATTTGGCGTTGATTGGACGCGCGTTGCGAGTAATAGCGCGGTACAACCTATTTCAACCGAAACAAGTACCGGTTATTTGCCCTCTTCGCTTGGTGGTTTAATGTTTAGTAAGTCGTTTATTGACGGTGCAGCGCAAGTTGATGCAACGTTACAAGCAATTTCAGTTAATAATGAAGTTGAGCTACTCGCGAGGCCCTCGCTGACCGTTATTAATAATCAGGAGGGCGAGATTCAGATTGGTTCTCAGGTCCCCGTCCAGCAAGGGCAGTCTTTAGGTACGGCGGGCGTAAGCACTACGAATATTCAGTATCGAGATACAGGAATTGTTCTTTCTATTACTCCGCAAATTAACAGTGATGGAATTGTGAACCTGTCTATTCGTCAAGAACTGTCTTCTGTAGAGAGTGGCGCTGAAGGTGTGAACAACAATCCAATTTTTAACAATCAAGAGATTAATACGACGGTGGTCGTGCGAGATGGTGAAAATGTTGTCCTAGGAGGCTTAATTCAAACTGACGTGGAGAGCCTTAACACTGGTGTGCCCGTGCTTAATCGAGTGCCTGTTGTTGGTAACCTTTTTTCATACCGCCAGCAAGCAACTCAGAGACGGGAGTTGTTCATTGTTTTAAGGCCTGAAATTGTTAATCTTAACTCTCAGAGTAGTGGGCGATATTCGGATATTTTGCGACGTTTTGAGCTCGCCTCGAGATTGCTCGAAGAATATTAAGTGTTAGAATTTTGTAAGCAGTGACGTTTAGGGAGCGAATTATGTATCTAGGTAAGAAGGTGATTAAAAATCAGAAAAAACGGCTGGAGCATGGTTTTACTCTTATCGAATTATTAGTTGTGATGGCGATCGTTGCGATGCTCGCTGTTATGGTGGCACCAAATGTATTTCGTCAGCAAGCCGGGGCTATGAGAGACGTGGCTATGTCTCAAATCTCTGCACTTGAAGTTGCGTTGGATACTTATCGGCTCGACTTGGGCCGTTACCCAAGTGATCTGGAAGATCTTATATCGGATAACGGTCGAGACCTATCTTGGAATGGGCCGTATCTACGTCGTGGTTTGCCGCTCGATCCATGGAACAATGATTATGTTTATGAAGGAGATGGTCGATCATTCACTCTGATTTCGTTTGGTGCTGATGGGCAACAAGGCGGCGAAGGTGATGACTCGGACATATCTTTATAATCGAGAAAAAATTTCAGGGTTTACTCTCCTTGAAACTCTTTTAGTGCTTGCAATTATTGCCTTAGGAGCTTCTTTACTACTTCCGAATTTTGATGTTTTAGAGTCACGAGATTTTTCCGTTCAAGTCCGTGATGCAGTTTCTCAGCTTAATTTCGCAAGACGCTCGGCAGTCATTAATGGTCGAACGTCGATCGTATTGCTTGCGGGGGAGACTAATGCTGATTTTCCGAATACTAAAGATAACATGGTCGCTAGATGGGTTAGTGATGATATAGGCCTAAAGTTTTTTGATAGCACTGATCGTGAAATCATAAGTGAAACGAATAGCTTCGAAGTGAGTTTTTACCCGGAAGGAGGAAGTAGTGGAGGAACACTCATATTCTTTCAGAGCGAGCAGGCCGCTAAAATTTTTATTGATCCATTTTCCGGTCGAATAAAAAGAGAATAAAGTCGAGAAATAATTTTATGAGTCAATGTCATGCGCAAAAGGTAAAGGGTTTTACATTACTCGAATCTATTGTAGCGCTTACCATTACCGGGTTCTTGCTTGGCGGACTATTTTCGTTAATAGCAGGAAGTAAAGAGCTTTCTTTTCGTGCCTTAGGACATTTAAGTAGGAGTTTAGAACTCCGTGCGATAAGTAATTTCAGTATATTGCAAGATGGTTACAATGAGATTGAATTAGTTTTAAGCAGCGATAGGTTTAAGGTTGAGGGCGCTTATGAGTTAACGGCGCCAGTGAGGAAAACGCAGCCAATGAATCACAGTTTGAAAGTTTTTGAGGTAACTGATGGCCAAACAGGGGATAGTTTCCTGTTATCTGGATGGCAACAAGAAGAACTGCCTAAATAGGTTTTATCTTTATGACAAACGAATGGTGGTGGCTTGAAAAAGAATGTTGAAGGTTTCACGTTAGTCGAGGTTTTGCTTTCACTAAGCCTTACAACATTGCTTCTAAGTTTACTCAGCGGCGGTATGTTTATCGCTTCCGGCGAATGGAGCCGAAGTTCAGAAAGTCTCGAGCTTCAGATTGACATCAATCTCTCCTTACTTCAGTTTGAACGTGCTTTGCAAGGTGCTTTTCCCCATAGCTACGCGAATTCAGAGTCACTAGCGAGAGAAATCTTTTTTTCAGGAGCGAATGACTCTATAAGCTGGGTGTCTACGGTTTCTCCTCAGAGAGAGCCTGGCCTAACCGCATGGCGCCTCTATAATGACCCCAGCTTGGGAGTTATGTTGCAGCTTGCTCCAGCATTTAGTGATAATCCACAACTGCGTCTCGATGCGGCGGAACCTTCCCTGGTTTTGCCAAATTATCGGCTTCAAGTTCGGTACTTGTCGACGGCTGGCGAGCGCCAGATGGAGTGGTCTCCGGTTTGGTACGGCCCTGAACTAATGTCTTTACCCAGTGCCGTTTATTTAGAATTCATCCCAGAAAATTCCCGTGCGAATCGAGACCGACCCGAATTACTTACTTCGCTTCGTAGTAATAGTCACAGAAGTTTGCAGCCCATTCGACCTGATATTGGACTTCAGTTATGAGCCTGAGATTGCAATTGCGATCGAGGCGCGGTTTCTCTTCCTCAAGCAGGCAGGCCGGTGCTGTTTTGTTGATTGTTTTATGGACTTCAGCACTGATGACCATTTTAGTTACTGCCATGGCGAGCAGGGTCAAACTCGCAGCAACAAGCGTCCTAAATTATAACTTCGTGGCAGAAAATAGAGCTAATGTCATGACTACTTTGTATGCTGCTGAGGCAGAAATTATGCTCGAGCTCATGCCAAGGCCTTTAGGAGAGGTTTTAGAAACTAATTCGGAAGGAGAGATTCGTAATCCGGCTCACCGGTTTGATGGGCGAATTTTAATTCCAAACTATCCTATTCCGCCTCATGTGGAGCTGCGAGTTTTTAGCCATGCGGGTAAAATTAACCTTAATAGAATTCCCAGAAGAAATATGCAACTGCTTATTGAAAAAAGGCTTGGGGGCCAGGAAGCCGACCCCGAAAGAGTTCAAAGTCTGCTCGACGCTTGGACTGACTGGACTGATTTGAATGACTTGTCCGGTTTAGATGGCGCGGAAAGTGAATATTATCTTGATTTAGATCCACCCTTTAGTCCTCGTAACAATCCAGAGTTGGATACAGTCGAGGAGATTTCTTATATTCGTGGGTTTGCAGAATTATTTGCCGGAGTTAATTTGGACGCGGCTTTCACGGTATATGGAAACAATCGGACGGTTAATTTAAATTTTGCCACGCGGGAGGCGATGCTGCTTCTGCCTGGTTTAAACTCCGAACTTGTAGACGAAATAATCGCTTACCGTTTGCGCGATGATATTAGTGCGAGGAGCGAGCTGGGAGAAATAGTCCCATTTGAAAATTTAGCGGAACTCTCTACATGGGTTGGTAATGAGACATCTACGTTTTATTCTATTTTTGTCAGTATGCGCAACGATATAGATTCATTACAGGATATAAGGTTGACAGAGGGGGGAATGGATAAATTTGCTCCTCTCTCTTACCAAACGAATTTTGAAGAATATTTAAATGATGATAAAAACCTTCGAAATATGATGAGCGAGACATTTGTGGATGGAAATGCAATAAGCGAGGGTTTGGTTTCTAATCGACGCGCATACATGGAAATTATCGAAGTTAATAGCTTTAATCAGTTGCCGAGGGTTTATAAGGTGGATCCTTATGGGCGCCTCCCTACTGTTTTAGTTTTGAATGGCGAAGTTAACTAATCGTCTTGTTTTTCGATGGTCCATGTTGAATCCATTATCAATGGCCCAACACCTTTAGTCGACGTCACGGAAAGGGCGCTGCTAAACTTAGTTTCGTACCATAACAGCCCACTTTTGTCTGCAAGGCCGCCAAGAACAAAAAACTCGCCGTTGCGCATCGCAATTTTTTCAACTAATAAAGACACTGTAATCACATCACCTTTCTTGCACTCTCCTAGATTAATGTTCTCACTATTCGTTGAAAGGAAAGACGATATGGGCTCTTCGGCCGAGCGCATAAAAGCAAATCCGAAATGCCCATTAATATTATCGGCAAGGACTTCTATTTGCATTTTTAAAATCAAAGTACTTAGCGGCTTAACTTCGGTGACTTCTTTATTCTTTTCATTACAAACAGATAAGCTGTTAATACGACATTCTTGAATTTCCTTATTGTTCTTTTGTCCTGTTGCGCTTTTCGCCTCTGGTATATCTTCTCGAATGCTATTATATGATTTTTTCTTATTGTTAAAGTCCTCATAGTGCCCAACGACTTTTTCGCTCTCGCCAAATTCTTTTACTCTGCCTTGATCTATCCATAATGTAAAATCACAAAGCTCTTGTATATGGAACATCGAATGACTACATAAAACCATTGACTTTGCGTTTAAACGGAATTGGTTCATTCTAGTGACGCACTTTTTTTGAAATGCCATATCACCAACTGAAAGAGCTTCATCGATTATTAAAATATCAGGTCTCACCATAGTGGCGATTGAAAAAGCCAGACGTACATACATGCCGGTCGAGTAAGTTTTAACTGGGCGGTCTATGAACTGACTGAGCTCGGAAAATTCGATAATTTCACGTTCCAACTGAAGTATATTTTCGGCGGGTACGCCAAGTAGAGACGCGTTTAGGTGAATGTTTTTTCGCCCCGTGAAATCTGGATGAAAACCCGCCCCAAGTGCAAGGAGAGCCGCTATCTGGCCATTGATCTTAATGTCACCAGATGTTGGCTGAAGTGTTCCTACTAAAAGCTTTAAAAGCGTTGACTTGCCCGCACCGTTGGCACCAATAATTCCAACACTTTTACCGTCGGGGATGGCAAAGGAAACGTCTTGAAGTGCTTCATAATTTTCATGGCGTTTGGTTCTAAAAATCAATTCTAGGAGGCGATCTTGAGGGTGCTCATAAAGTTTAAAAGTTTTAGCAAGATTTTGTACCAGTACGCTGGGTTTAAGAGCTTTATCGGACATGATTTATAAAACGTCTCCAAAAGCGGGTCGAATTTTCATAAAGAGCCACCCACCAATTAAATAACTGGTTGCTGCAAATACAATTGATATTTGGAGATTAATAACAGAAATCTCACCAAGGAGAATTATTTCACGGTATAGATTTATAAAGCTATGCATGGGGTTCCACAGGAAATAGCTCCGAACAACATCGCTTTGAATCATGTTTATTGGGTAAATAATCGGGGTAAGGAAAAACCAAACTGAGATAAGAAGAGCCACAAGTTGTTGCAAATCTCGCAAGAAGACGCTGAGTGAACAGAGTAAAGCAACGAGCCCCATTGTGAAAATAAATTGTAAAAATAGTATCGCAGGTAAGATTACCCACATGACATTTGCGTAGCCATTAATTGCAAGATAGATTAGCAAAAGAACTATGCCTATAGTGTGGGTGAGGTAAGGAACTAACGTTCCTGAAAGCGGTAACACTTGAACTGGAAATTTGACTTTAGTAATTAGGGCCGCTTTGTCGAGTAAAAGGCTCGTAGATTTTCCGATTGATTCTGCAAATGCAAACCAAGGCAAGTAGCCGATCATGAGAAATAGCACGAAAGATGTTTCCCCAAAATCTTCTACTGCTCGAACTTTAAAAATATAGCTAAAAACAAATGCATAAATGGTAATATTCGCTATGGGAGTTAGCAAAAGCCAAAAAACACCTCCTACAGAGGCCGTGAACTGAGCCGAGAAATCTTGACGAGTAAAGTTTTTGACAAGCCGGGTATGGCTAATTGGGGTCAGAATCCATTCGTGTACTAGTTGAAAAGTTATAAACACTAGGTTGTCTTTGCTCTAATACTGAGTTGAATTTAGTAATGAAAGAAATAAAACGATATGAACCGGTTACAATGCTAACGAAGATTAGATGGATAAGGAAGAGGCTCGAACACTGATTGTTTCATTTTTGCTTAATTACTTAGGGTTGCTATGTTGAACGAAGAGAATCTTTTTATCCCATTTGAAGTTTCTGATCTTCCGGGCGGGCCGTGGCTCATTTTTTCACCGCATGCGGATGACGAAACCTATGGCATGGGCGGGACGCTGATTCAAGCGGCAGCTAATGGGATAGAAATTCACTTAGTAGTTCTTACAGATGGTTCATTGGGAGGACAGGAGTTAAATCTAGCGGCTGTTCGTGAAGCAGAAGTTAAAAAAGTAGCTTTAATGCTAGGCGTGGTCAGTTTAGACTTTTGGAAGCAGCCGGATCGGAGTCTAAGCCTCAGTGAGCCGCTTGTCGCGAAGACAGTGAATAAAATAAAGGGAGTTTCTCCTGCAGCAGTTTTTTTCCCGGGACCTATGGAGCCCCATCCTGACCATAGGAGCGCCGCATTACTTGTTTGGTCAGCAT
>CAJWVZ010000017.1 GCA_913048385.1 uncultured Gammaproteobacteria bacterium
GGCCGTGTGCGATTCGAACGCACGACCAATTGGTTAAAAGCCAACTGCTCTACCGGCTGAGCTAACGGCCCACGACGGAGCGACATGTTACTATTAAAAAAAAAAAACACAAGTCACAGCAGACTATTTCTCATTAAATTTAACAAATAATCGTAATCGTGAGAGATTCATTTGGGCCTGGAGGAGTAGCGTGTTGGATCTGGTTGCGAGCTGTCCGCAAAGCCTTTTTTTCGCAATCTGCAACTGTCACAGATGCCACACGCAAGCCCTTCCGTTGAGGCTTGATAACAAGAAACTGTCAGCCCATAATTAACTCCTAAAGATACACCCAATAGAACAATCTCTGCCTTTGTTAAATTAATTAAGGGCGCTTGAAGCTCTATTTTACAACCTTCAACACCAACCTTTGTCGCCAGTCCTATTAAATTCTGGAAGGCTTCTATAAATTCAGGTCTACAATCAGGATAACCTGAATAATCTAAAGCGTTAACACCAATAAAAATGGCCTCAGCTTCTTCAACCTCAGCCCACGCCAACGCAGACGCGAGGAAAATTGTGTTGCGAGCAGGCACATATGTTGGAGGAATTCCAGATTCCTCTTCTATGGGAACAGGAATACCTTGATCAGTAAGAGCCGAACCACCGATCATGCTCAGATCGATCTTCATGACCTTATGTTCGACGCGATCAATCCGATGCATGGACTGAACCACCCGACTAGCTGCTTCCAGCTCACTGCGAGAACGTTGGCCATAATCAAAACTCAATGCCAAGCATTTGTAACCTTCGTCTAACGCTATAGCTAAACACGTCGCAGAATCAAGCCCTCCAGAAACCAACACTATTGCCTTTTTCATATTTAATCCGAATCCTGCGAGCTTTAACACTATGATGCATTGTCGCTGAATTTCTCAATGTCCGGGGGCATCTCCCCAAAGCAGTTTGTGCATCTGCATCTGCACCCTAACTTGCAACCTATCAGCCAAGACCCAATTGGCTAGGTTGGTTGATGACAACTCGTCATGTGAAACCGAAAAGAAAACGTCGCCTACGATCTCCAACAAGTTAAACTGGATCAATTTCGTTTTAGCCCATTCGTAATCTTTTCTATTACAAATGACAAACTTAATCTGATCCTTAAGTTTAAGGTGTGCGAAACTCTCATAGAGATTTCTTTTATCCTCTCCAGAGCCCGGGGTTTTTATATCTAAAACAATTGAAACTCGACCATCTATTGAATCAATAGGCAACGCGCCGCTCGTCTCTATTGATACTGCGTATCCGTCATCACAAAGATGATTCATTAACGATAATACCGATGGCTGCGCTAAAGGCTCGCCGCCAGTGACCGTAATTGTTCTACAACCAAATTGTGAAACTGTCTTCCTAATTTCATCAACGGCGATTTGGCTTCCACCCTCAAAAGCATAAGCACTATCGCAGTAACGGCACCTCAGCGGGCATCCGGTTAAGCGAATGAACACAGTTGGCTTTCCAACAGTTCTCGCCTCACCTTGAAGCGAATAGAAAATCTCCGTAATCCTTAAACTTAAAGGTTGACCCATAGACGACCTGCTCACCGCATTACAAACGCAATCTTAGGTTTTATGAAACAAGCAACTCGCGACTGAACTAATCGATACTTAGCAATCTCGTATCTGCCAAATTGGCAACGCCTGTATTTGGGAACTCACGCTTGATCTCGTTCAACAATTGCTTTGCTCGGGGGATATTTCCCAAACCTTGATAGGCTAAGCCTAGTCCATACATAGCGTCGGGCAGTTTAGAAGAGTCGCGATATTCATTCAAAATTATCTCATAGCTATCTCTCGCAGCATCAAAACTGCCCAAGTATAAAAACGCCTGCCCCTTCCAGTAATGGGCATTTGTAACGAATCTTCCTTGAGGGTAAACATCAAGATAATGATTGAACTCCGCAACTGATCTCTCAAAATCGCTATTGATAACAGAATCGTATGCCAATTGATAAAGCTGTTGCTCGGTCAACACAGCCGGCTGAAGCGTTCCTCGATTAGAATTTTCAGGCATCGGAATTATCGTCGAAGCATCTTTTATTTGTTCAGCAGGTCCCGACTTTTCATCTTCATCTATATCAGACGTTCTCTGGACTACCTTCGGTTCGAGCTTGCGCTCAGAGGCAAGTGCCTCTAAATCAATCAATCTATTATCCGTATCGGTATACCTACCAAGTGAATCACGTTGCAGCTTTTTAATTTCAAAGCCCTGCTCTTCAAGCTGCCCTCTTAAGGCTTGAACCTCTAACTGCAACTGTCTATTCTGCTCTAGAAGAAGACTTAAGCCTTCGTTGCTCGATTGCCCAGTAGCGTAAAAAGTCAAAAAAGATAAATATGCAGTAGCAAAAGTTTTTAATAGTCTTATCATCGTCGATTCCTTACAAGTATTCAGGTTTTGTTCAGGCTTTGTTCAGTTTTTCTTAAATCTCTCTGCCCAAAACGAAGAGCGCGGACTTAATTTAAAAAAGGTGACCACGACGGCTCTCGAACATCCCCTTGATTGGATGGAAGCCTGAACTTAACCCTGCCGTCAATCGATACTGCATCCAACACTCCTCTATCGTCAAATTTTGTAGCATAAATAATCATGCTGCCATTCGGAGCGATACTCGGAGATTCATCAAGACGAGTCGAGGTTAATGTGATAACTCTCAACGTCTCTAAATTCATAATAGAAATATGATATTGAGGACTCTGCCTCGTCTCTCGTCGGACGTGAACCAAGTTTACCCCATCTGGCAAGAACTGAGCCTTTGAACATTGAAAACAGTCATAAGTTAAACGCTCTACATCGTAGCTATTTGCCCCTATCTCCATTTGATATATCTGCGGCTGCCCACTGCGATCAGACATAAAAACGATCGACCTCCCATCCTTCGACCAACTCGGCTCAGTGTCAATCGCAGGGTGATCTGTAATTCGGGTTATCTGGTTACTGATTAGGTCTTGGACATAAATATCCGGGCTGCCGTCCTTCGATAGAACCATCGCAAGTTTTGAACCATCAGGAGAAAACACCGGAGAACTATTTATGTTTGGGAAATTCGTTATTTGCCTCCGCTGTCCAGAGACAATATTTTGAATGTAGATTCTTGGAAGGCCAGTTTCAAACGAAACATAGGCAATATCAAGTCCCTCCGGAGCCCAGTTAGGCGACATTATTGGCTCTTCCGATTCCAGCAAAACTTGAGCTCTCTTCCCGTCATAGTCAGATTTTTCCAATCGGTAATAGGTAAGCTCAGGGGACACGAATTCCGCTACGATGTATAGCAATTGAGTTGTGAATGCACCTCTGGTGCCAGTAACAGCCTCAAAGACTACGTTACTAATTTCGTGACCAATATCCCTGAGCTGACTCGTTCGACCAGTCAGTAATTCACCCGCAAGTTTTTGCTGGCGATTAATATCAAAAAACTCATATTGAACTTCTATCAATCCACTGTCTGCAAGATAATCCACTTTACCTACTAAGAGATAATCTTGAGCCAGAACACTCCAATCACGATAATAAACCTCGGACTCCTCATTCGGCAATGCAAGCATATTCCGAGGAGAAAGTGGCTCAAACTCGCCAACTTGCTGAAGATCTTGTGAGACAATCTCCCGGACGTCTTCCGGAGGCAAACCACGCCCAGTCCATTGAAATGGCACTATCGCGATTGGGATTGGATTATCGACGCCTTGAGTTATCTGTATGCTTAACTGCGCGTGAGCGACACTTCCCCAAAGCAATAATAGAAATGCGTTTAAGCAACTTAATTCTTTTTTAAAATGCTCAAATAATTGATATTTCAATTTAAGAGATCCTCGGGTTGGAAAATCAAAGCAAGTAAGCGAAAGTTTTCATTGAAAATGCGGATCGGAAGCGTTTGCAATTCTCTGAAGGGAGCCGCACTGTAGACCGCGTTTTCAGCCGACCGATCAAACGCTGCGTCACCGCTAGACTGAGTTATTTGTGCACTTGTTAAGTCACCAGTCGGTAGCATCTTGATTTCTATTATCGCTCTCATACCATTACGCGCGCTTGGTGGCCGGGACCAAGACTCCTCGACCAGTTCTTGGATGAGCGATATCGCACTTTGTATTAATTCAAACTCACTACTTGCACCGTCTAATGGCTGTTCAGAATCCTCCGCCATCCTTTCCGATGCCGCCTCTTCCTCTCTTGCAGCTAACTCACTCTCAATTCGTTGTTCTTCTAATCTCTTTTTCTCTTCTTCCCGTTTCGACTTATCAATATCTTCTTTTATAGCTTTATCTCTCGCCAACTTATCCTCAGCAAGGCGTTGTCTCTTTTGCTCCTCTTCTTCCCGCTGATTTTGACTCGCAAGCTCACGCTCATATTCGGCTTGCTGACGTTCCCGTCGATCGTCCTCTCTTCTCAAACGTTCCGCCGTCCTTTGGTTTGATACTTGGGGATTCTCATCGAAAAACAGGGCCTTTATTACCGTAGGTTGAACTAATTCAAAATCTCGCGTTTGACTAACATCTCCGAGATAAAGCAAACCAACCAAAAGCACTGTATGAAGGATTAACGCCACCACGGCAGACAAAGGATAGCCATTCAGAGCGATTACTTTACCCAATTGCGCGCTCATATCTAGTAGCAACCCTAATCGCTTTGCACGGGCTGCGTAATAAAATTCGGATTAGACACTCCAGCCTCCTGCAACACCGTGATAAGTTTCACCATCGCCCCCCAGTTTGCCAACGTATCCCCTTCTATCAAAACTTGTATCCTTGGATTAGCTGCGACTACACGGCTGACTTGAGTACCCACCGTTTCTAATGTTACCGACTCTCGCTCTTCCCCGAAAGCTCCGATATTCAAAAATACATCGCCAGAGGCCGTCAGTGACACAACTAACGCTTCAATGTTCTCATTTATATTCAGTGGCTCACTATTGGCCTCAGGAAGCTCAACCTCAATACCCTGGTCAAGCAAAGGAGCTGTAACCATAAATACTATTAACAAAACCAACATCACATCAATGTATGGCACTACATTGATATCGCTCATCGCCTTACGTTTTTTCTTAGGAATTACCTGCATCAGTCAATTCCTCAACCGCCATATACCTGTCGATGCAATATGCTCGAGAATTCTTCCGTGAAAGTTATATAGCTGCCTGAAATGCTCTCCACTTGAGCCGTATATCGGTTGTACGCAACAACAGCAGGGATTGCAGCAAATAAACCCATAGCAGTGGCTATTAATGCCTCCGCAATACCGGGAGCAACTACTTGCAGAGTTGCCTGATTCTGACTCGCCAACCCAATAAACGCATTCATTATTCCGATAACAGTACCGAACAAACCAATATAGGGTGTAACCGACCCGACTGTTGCTAAAAACGACAAATGATTCTCTAGCTTCTCCTCTTCTCTCGAATATGCCACTCTCATTGCACGCTGCGCACCTTGCATAACGGCTTCCTTCTCTGCGGTCGGTTGCTGCCTCAACTTCATGAACTCTTTAAACCCGGCTCGAAAAATATTCTCAATACCAACGATCTGTAGGTCTTCAGCTTGAAGCTGAGTTCCATCTTTATAGAGCTGACTGAGATCCATACCAGACCAAAATCGCTCTTCAAAATTTAAGACCCCTGCGGCTGCGGCACCCAAAACCAAAAAGCGCTGTACAATCATAATCCAAGACAAAATTGACAGGACCAACAGTGTTAACATGACCAATTGCACAGGCAAGGTAGCGTCTATAATAAGTTGTAAAGGGCTAAGCTCTTGGTTCAAAGATATCACTCCAAATTTAATAGCGTATGGGGCACGCAGACCGAAACCGCCATGCATGATTTATCGGCCAAAGAGAGCAATAGTTTTGCAAAATTCTGACGCAAACAATGGCATAATTGAGCGGAGCTGATTTACTTTCAACATCAGGACAAGAAGTATTTGTTGACAAAAAATGTATATACTCGCCTTACTCTCCACCTAATATTTCTGTAAGGTTGGCGGAGATTTCTAAGTCGAAATGACGATAAGCAAATCGTGTTACAACTCTTCCCCGCGGTGTGCGCATTATAAACCCTTGCTGGATTAGATAAGGCTCTAAAACATCTTCGATCGTATCCCTTTCCTCACTAATTGCTGCGGCAAGGCTATCTACGCCCACTGGCCCCCCTTCAAACTTTTCTATCATTGTCATCAAGAGCCGTCGATCCATCTGATCAAAACCGTTTTTATCAACGTTCAGCATATCTAAGGCTAGGCACGATAGATCTTCGTTAATAAGGCCATCGGCCTTAACTTCTGAATAATCTCTTACGCGACGTAACAACCTATTAGCAATCCGAGGAGTTCCTCGCGAGCGACGAGCAATTTCTGCTGCACCTTTACCATCTATCTCAGTTTGTAAAATTTTAGACGCTCTTTCAACGATCAGTTTTAACTCATCGACTGAGTAAAACTCCAAGCGTTGTATGATACCGAAACGATCTCTCAACGGAGAGGTCAGTAACCCGGCACGGGTGGTTGCACCCACCAGCGTAAAAGCAGGCAAATCCAACTTAATCGAGCGAGCTGAAGGGCCTTCACCGATCATTATATCAAGCTGGTAATCTTCCATCGCAGGATAAAGTATTTCTTCAATTGCTGGACTAAGTCTATGAATTTCATCAATAAAAAGGACGTCTCCTGCATCAAGATTTGTCAGCATCGCAGCAAGATCACCAGCTTTTTCTAACACTGGGCCTGATGTTGATTTTATTGCAACGTTCAATTCATTGGCGATGATATTCGCAAGAGTTGTTTTTCCGAGCCCAGGAGGTCCAAAAATGAGGGTATGATCAAGCGGTTCACCTCGGTTTCGCGCCGCGTTGATAAAAATATCCATCTGAGCCTTGACCTCCACTTGACCAATGTAATCGGTCATTGCAAGAGGTCGTGTCGAACGATCTAACGGTTCTTCATGGACAGCGGAATTAGGTGAAACAAATCTCTCCTCAGTCATAACTCCCTCGACACACAATTCAAATTACATCAGATCACGAAATTCTCAAACCTATAAACAATTCATAACCCAGAACCTAAAATCTTTAAAGCTTTCAAGATGAGTTCGCCACTATCTTTAGCCTGGTGAGTTTCAGAAACCAAAGAAATAGCCTTACTCGCTTCCGGAGCCTTGTACCCCAGCCCTACTAATGCCGCCTCCGCCTCCTTTTCAAAACTATTACCTGACGGGGCTGAACCATCATTTGTCGATTGGCGAGACTCACTGCTCCACTCCTTAAATCGGTCCCGAAGATCAATGGCTAACCGCTCAGCGGTTTTCTTCCCGATCCCTGGAAGTTTCATAAGAGAAACGAGATCATTATCTCGAATCATGACAAGCAAATCTTGAGGCTCTGCACTCGACACGACCCCCAGCGCCATTTTTGGCCCAATACCATTAACTTTTATCAAAGCTCGAAACATTTGTTTCGCCTTTAAGTGAGTAAATCCATATAACTGATGTGCATCTTCCCTTACCACAAAGTGAGTATGTAAAACGACCGGCTCGCCAACCCCCGGCAAATCACAAGCAGTTGTGAGGGGAACTTGAATCTCATAGGTAAGCCCGTTCACTTCGACCTCTACTTCGGTCGTCCCGCTTTTAACCAAAGTTCCTTTTATTCGCCCTATCACCGATTTCCGCCTTTTATCGTATGCGCTTTCTGCTAAACGATTTTGCTCCAGCAAGACGAATCAGATTTTTACTCGTGTTTGCATGACAAACAGCGATCGCAAGGCCATCTGCTGCATCCTCTGTCAATTCACCAGTGAAACTTAAAATTGCCCTAACCATATGCTGGACCTGCTGTTTTTCCGCACTGCCCGATCCCGTCACCGAAGACTTAACCGAGCGCGCCGAATATTCTGCCATATAAATGTCGTATTGAAGACAGGCCACCATAGCAGCCCCCCTCGCTTGACCCAGTTTTAACGCAGAGGATGCGTTACGTCCAACGAATACCTCTTCAATAGCCACCTCGGTTGGCTTGTGCTTTTCAACCACTTGAGAGATCCCTTTAAAGATTGTCTGAAGTCTTTCCGCGTGCGATTTCATTTCAACTCGAACAACACCGCAGTCAAGGAATTCAAGACGATTGCCGTGCGACCTAATGACACCATATCCTGTGACTCGTGAGCCTGGGTCAATCCCTAATATTATTGCCATGACGTGCTGCCAAAAAATATAATAGCTATTCAGCCTCTAAATCACTCGCTATACGGTCGCTAATATTCGCATTAGAAAAAACGTTCTGAATGTCATCAAGATCTTCCATATGATCTATTAGGCTTAACAATGTCTGCGCGTCAGACAAGTCGAGTTCTGCATCCGTAGACGCAAGCATGGTCATTTCAGCGCTCTCAAAATCAAGTTCGCAAGCCAGAAAAGCATCTTGTACCGCCCCAAAATTCTCCAAATCAGTCATAACATCGATTGTGCCATCGTCATTAGTAACGACATCACTCGCGCCGGCATCCAGCCCAACCTCGATGATTGAGTTCTCATCACTCCCCTTGATGAACGTAATAATTCCAGTTTTCGTAAAAAGGTAAGAAACCGAACCGCTGACACCGAGAGTTCCGCCATACTTGCTAAAACAATGACGGACTTCAGCCACAGTACGGTTTTTATTGTCTGTCAAAGTTTCGACTAAGACAGCTGCTCCCCCAGGCCCATATCCTTCATAAACTAGCTCTTCAAGGTTTTCATTATCAGCAGTGCCCGCCCCACGTGCAATCGCACGGTCAATGGTATCTCGCGTCATATTCGCTGCCAATGCTTTGTCTACCACGGCACGCAATTTTGGATTATCCGAAAGGTTCGCCCCGCCTTTTGCGGCTACAGTTATTTCTCGAATAATCTTCGTAAAGACTTTTCCTCGCTTTGCATCCTGACCCGCCTTTCGATGCTTTATATTCGCCCATTTACTGTGGCCAGCCATATATCTCCCCGAATTTATTGCCGGTAGATCAATATTATCCCTACCATCTGTTAGCTTGTCTTTACTTGCTCGCGCAATCGTATATTTAACTCATTTAACTGTGCTTTCGAAACTTCTCCGGGAGCTTCGGTCAACGGGCAAGCAGCAGATTGTGTTTTAGGAAATGCTATGACGTCACGTATTGAATTAGTGCCCGTCATGAGCATAATAAGCCGATCCAGACCGAATGCAATTCCACCATGTGGCGGACAACCGAAGCTAAGCGCTTCTAAAAGAAATCCAAATTTTTCTCGAGCCTCACGCACTTCAATGCCGAGCACATCGAAAACCGCTGTTTGCATCGCTGGCTTGTTAATACGGATCGAACCTCCGCCCAGCTCAGTCCCATTCAGAACCATGTCGTACGCGCGAGAAAGGGATCCGCTGGGGTTCTTTTTCAATTCATCAACATTGCAAGCCGGCGCTGTAAAAGGATGATGTAAGGAGGTTAAACTACCATTTGATGCGGTCTCAAACATCGGGAAGTCAACAACCCACAGCGGCGCCCAAAAATCGCCCACAAGACCCAGATCCTCAGCTACTTTTACCCTGAGCGCACCCAAGGAATCGTTTACGATCGCCTCTTTGTCTGCAGCAAAAAATACGATATCGTCAGTTTTAACAGCTAATCGTTTCATCAGATCTTTAGTGACTTCCTCAGGCATAAACTTAATAATTGGTGATTGCAATCCCGATATTCCAGTCTGTGAATCGTTAACCTTAATCCAAGCCAGACCTTTCGCACCAAACTTACCAACAAATTCCGTATAATCATCAATGGCTTTGCGAGACAAGGTTACCCCTCCTGGAACGCGGAGAGCTGCTACCCTGCTATCTTCATCATTCGCCGGCACACTGAAGACTTTAAAGTCAACTCCTCTCATAAGATCGGCGACTTCAACGAATTCCAGGTCAATTCTCAAATCTGGTTTATCTGATCCAAACCGACTCATCGCCTCAGACCAACTCATACGCGGAAAAATACCAAGGTCTATATCAAGATGTTTTTTAAAAACGTCAGTGATGAGATTCTCCGTCACTTCCATAATTTCATTTTCATCACAGAAAGAAGCTTCAATATCAATTTGCGTGAACTCCGGCTGTCGGTCCGCTCTCAAGTCTTCATCCCTAAAACATTTGGCTATCTGATAATACCGATCCATTCCAGCCGCCATTAAAACTTGCTTAAAGAGTTGAGGGGATTGAGGTAGCGCAAAAAATCGACTCTGATGAGTCCTGCTTGGTACTAAATAATCCCTGGCTCCTTCGGGGGTAGCTTTAGTAAGGAGAGGCGTCTCAATATCAAGAAAACCATGGCTATCTAGGAAATTCCGCACAGTATTTGATACTTTGGAGCGAAACCGTAAACGATCTGACATTTCCGATCGTCTTAAATCGATATACCTATATCGGAGCCGCACATCTTCCCCAACGCTTCCATGTTCATCAAGCGGAAACGGGGGCGTCTCTGCCCTATTCAGAATATCCAATTGCTGGCCTAGCACTTCAACTTTTCCTGTCTTCATGTCGAGATTAATCGTTCCCTCAGGCCTCATTCTTATAAGACCTGTCACCCGAATTACAAACTCGCTTCGAACCTCCTCTGCGGCAGCAAAGCTCTCCTTCTGATCGGGATCAAACACTATTTGGGCTATTCCTTCACGGTCCCTTAAATCCAAAAAAATCACCCCACCATGATCTCTCCGACGATGGACCCAACCGCAGAGTTCTACTGATTGCCCAACAAAAGAATCATTAATTTCTCCGCAATAATTACTGCGCATATTTTTCCCTTAATTCTCAAATTTCAAGTTCATTGTAGTTGTGATATCGGCCGGAAAGGATATTTTCAGAGACGACCGCTCTTTGTCTGACTATTAACCTATCATTCGCTGTTCGATTTTGAATCTTGTGATTTTAGGTCAGCTTTCTTATGCGCTTCCTCTTTGCTTGTCGAGGACTTTATTTTTTCCGTAACTTGAGCGTCATTCTTGTCCGACTTCGACCCATCTGATGATTCCTCGGAGGCAGAATCGGCTAATTGACGCTTTTTACCTGTTTTAAAATCTGTTTCATACCACCCGCTACCTTTAAGCCGAAAGCTAGCTGCTGACACCTGCTTCCTTAGTGAGCAATCGTGACACTTCGGGCAAGTTTCGGGGGCGGCTTCACCAACCTTCTGAATCAATTCTAAAACAAAGCCGCAACTGCTGCAGCGATATTCGTAAATAGGCATAAAATTATCCTTTAAGTACCGACTTAAACTGACTGCGAGCTATTAACGACGCTTGCTCAACAAATTTGAAATCAGCTTTTTATTTCCTTAAACCAGATTACTAAGCAAATTTAATTAAAATAACTCAGAGTGAACAATCATTATACCTCAGAACTAAATCGCCTCGCATCCTTATACATTTCAATTCTCAAACTATTACACTAGATCTCTCAGAAAAGTATTTCGTGTGTAGCTAATCGTATCAGCACCGAGCAACTAACCAGAACCAAAAACTTTTTACAGGTATTTACCTGCATTTGCTTGCTAGCAATCAATGAATGATTTATAAAGACACTTCTTTCCTATAAGGTTCAAAAAACACGTTAGAGAAAAAAAGGATAACGTTTAACAGGGATAAGTAGCTTGGAGACTCCGATTCGATTCCAAACAGATATCCTTAATTTCAATCACAAAAAAGAAGAGAAAGGGTATGGCTGCTCGGAAATCATCTGCAAAGAAAAAATTAAACAAAAAATCTGCTGTGTCTAAACCGCATAAGGCACCAGCGGTGCAAAAAAAATTCACAAAAACTGAGATTCTTTCAACAATTTCAGAAAATACCTCGCTTAGCAAAAAAGACGTCAACGCTGTACTTGACGAGCTGGGAATCGTAATTGAGAGACATCTTAAAAAACGCGCGATCGGAGAGTTCACCCTCCCCGGGCTTCTGAAAATCAAATCTGTTAACAGGCCAGCTCGTCCGGCTCGAAAAAATGTTCCCAATCCTTTCAAGCCAGGTGAATTGATGGATGTGGCTCGAAAGCCTGCCACAACACGAGTCAAAGTGCTGCCCCTCAAAAAATTAAAAGAATTTGCTTTATAAGCGCTGCAATCTGAAAATTGCACGCACACTGAATCAATTCATTAAGCATTACCGATGACAAAAAAGGCAGCTAAGGCTGTTTTTTTTGCTATTGAATTTCTCAACATGGCTGATAGCTAGCTCTTTAGTAATCATCAGCCTCATAACTCACACGAGAAGTAGAAAATGCGGACTTCTAAATATTTGATCACAACTAGCAAAGAGACTCCCTCTGACGCAGATACGGTTAGCCATCAACTAATGCTTCGTGCAGGACTCATCCGTAAACTCTCAAGCGGGTTGTACACATGGCTACCACTGGGTCACAGGACATTACAAAAGCTAACCAAAATAATACGAGAGAGCATGGACGAAACGGGCGCAATGGAATTATTAATGCCTGTTGTTCAGCCTAGCCAGCTTTGGAAGGAGACCGATCGTTGGACGAAGATGGGACCGGAACTACTCAGATTTAAAGATCGAAACTCTCGCGATTTTTGTCTTGGTCCAACGCATGAAGAAGTGATTACTGATTTAGTGAGGGATGAAATCAATAGCTATCGGCAGTTACCTGCAACACTCTATCAGATTCAAACTAAATTTAGAGATGAAATAAGACCTCGATTTGGAGTAATGAGATCTCGAGAATTTATCATGAAAGACGCGTATTCTTTCCACTTAGACCAAGAATGCCTCGACCAAACTTATGAAGTGATGAGTCAGACATACAGCTCAATTCTCGATCGACTGCAACTTGACTACCGCATAGTGGATGCGGACTCCGGAAATATCGGCGGAAGTGCTTCCCATGAGTTCCACGTTCTTGCAGACTCCGGGGAAGATGAAATCGTTTTTAGTAATGCAAGCGATTATGCTGCCAACGTCGAACTGGCAAAGGGTACAGTTCCTAAATCTCCAAGCCCTCAATCACCGAATTCCCCAGAAATTGTTGAAACGCCTTCGATTAAGACGATAACGGATCTCTGTTCTCACTTATCCGTCGAGCGCGATCGTTGCGTGAAAACAATCATCGTTCAAGGCTGCGATCAAGATGGAGTTCGAAACGGATCTCTCATAACACTTGTCATTCGAGGTGACCAAACAATCAACGAAACAAAAGCCGAGAAACTTGAGGATGTTGCCTCTCCACTGACAAAGGCCACCGAAGAAGAGATTGAGCGCGTTTTTGGATGTGTCCCCGGCTATCTTGGCCCTCTGGCTACGGATGTGAAGATCTATGCAGATCCAACCGCCGTTGAGTTAACCAACTTTACCTGCGGTGCCAACATTAACGATAAGCACATAAAAAATGCAAACTGGAACCTCCCAAGCACAACCGACTTAAAACCACATTATGATGATATCGTCGACATTAGAAGAGCCTGCGAAGGCGATCTTAGCCCGGATGGGAAAGGAACTTTATCCAAACAGAGAGGCATCGAAGTCGGGCATATTTTTCAGCTTGGGAAAAAGTATAGCTCTTCCATGAACGCAACGGCGCTTGATAAAAATGGGAAAGGGATAATTTTATCCATGGGCTGTTATGGCGTCGGCGTTACGAGACTCATCGCTGCTTGTATTGAACAAAAGCACGACGAAAAAGGTATCGTTTGGCCAGCAATTATAGCCCCTTTCCTTCTCGTCATCATTCAAGTTGATGGACATAAATCCGAGCAGGTCATCGAGATATCAGAAAAATTGTATAACTCAGCAAAAGAACTTGATATAGATGTTTTATTAGACGACCGAGATAGAAAAACAAGCCCAGGAGCAAAATTCGCGGACTCTGAACTAATTGGGATTCCGCATCGCTTCGTTGTTTCCCCAAGAGCAATCGCTGATGGAGCTCTCGAGTATAAAGAGAGAAACACGAACGAGAAAACGCTGAAGACGGTAAACGAGTGTGTGCAGCTGATCAACGATATCGCCAAGCAATAACGAAAGAGACTACTCAACAATGAGAAAACCCTTTATTTTAGTTCTCTATTATAGCCGGCACGGCTCTACTGAAGAGATGGCCAAATTGATTGCCCGAGGAGTCGAATTTTCAGGAAAGCTAGAGGCTCGACTCAGATGCGTACCAGATGTCTCTCCGACCACAGAAGCCGTCGATCCAGAAATACCTGATGCGGGGGCTGTCTTCTGTGACGAGAACGATTTAAAGAACTGTGCGGGGCTTGCATTAGGCAGTCCTACACGCTTTGGCAATATGGCAGCCCCTTTAAAATATTTTATCGACAACACCTCATCTTTGTGGATCTCTGGCAGCCTTGTTGACAAACCATTTGCAACATTTACATCAACCAGCTCGCTCCATGGTGGGCAAGAGAGCACTCTTCTCAGTATGGCGCTGCCACTCCTTCATCACGGAATGCTGTTTTGTGGAATCCCCTACACGGATACCAAGCTTCGGGAAACCGAATCGGGGGGAACTCCATATGGCGCGAGTCACTGGTCTGGAACCCGCGGAGATAAAGCAATTAGTGTTGAAGAAAAAAACCTTTGCATCACTCAAGGACAACGCCTGGCAACTATCGCATGTAAATTGCTAGAGATAATGGAACCTAAATGAGCGCGTCAGCTTTACCGAGACCCATCGCAGCATTGCGTAAAACGATTCTTTGCCTTTTTAGTGCGCTACTCGTGCTAATTTTTTTCAAAAATTTTTCTGTTTTAAGTGACTTAGGGGTCATATTTTTCTGCGCGATTTATTTAATACAAACAATACCATTACTTCTGTTCCTCCCTGGCCTTTACCAAACTCGACTGCGATCATATGCATGGCTAAGCTTCGTAATATTACTTTATTTTATGCGGGGCATTCTCACAGCATTTGAGACTAAAACAAGGCTGATTGGACTATCAGAAGTGCTGATTTGTACATTACTGTTTTGTTGTATCGTAGTATTTATAAGGCGTTACCGAGGTCATTATAAAACGCCTTTGTAGCGCAATAATCCTACTCAAGCCTACATCCAACCCATCGCCTCCTTCACAAGAGGTATCGTAATACGACGTTTTTGCTGCAGACTCTTGTCATCCAACTGTCCTAACAATCCTATTAACATCGGTAAGCTTCGCTCAGATCTCGACATCAAATAATCGACAACGGATTCAGATATTCCCAATCCGCGCGCCCTAGCATGCTGCAAGACTGCAGTGCGCTTGCGAGCGTCGTCAAGACTATGAATTTGGAAGGTCAAACATGATTGCAGTCGGGAAACCAAATCCTTTAGTTGAATACCAGAAAGTGTTTGACTATTTGAAGAAGAAATTAGCAACCGACTTCCGTTGTCTGCTGCATTATTAAATGTCGTAAAGAGCGCTGTTTCCAATTCAGAATTGCCGGAGACATATTGGGCGTCATCAATACATATAAGATCAAACCCATTTATATTCCTCAGAGAACTTGGCATTAAGTTATCAGAGCTTTTAAGAGGAACATATACTGCTGTACCCCCAGCTGCCTCCATATGATGAAGGGCTGCATGCAATAGGTGAGTTCGCCCTGGCGACCGCTGACCCCAAATAAACACGCTTTGCTCAAACATTTCCGAGCGCAGCTGATTCAACAGCAGTTCGTTTTTATCACTTTCAATAAAGTTATCAAAAGTATTGTAAGCATGCAGCTTAACATCTAATGTCAACTGATCTGGCACGCTAGGATGCACGATTTATCGCGTCCAACGATAGTGAAGTAACGGCAGGTCGTCGTCAAAACCACCTCGCTCAGAACCTTTAATAACCTTTAGGTCGCGATCCAACGCGATCAGTCCTTCAAGCTGTTTCAAGTCACCACGAGCCTTGACACGAAACTCAAGCCTCTCTCCGTCCATCCCCGACAATACAAAGCCATCGAGCAGGCCAAGATTATTTAAGTAATCCAATAGTGAGGAATATTCCTCCAAATCGGAGATCCCATCAACGCGGAGTGTAGCTAACACGATGTCATGGCTAAATGGATTGATTGCAAAGTAATTTACCAGTTTCGTTGTCACTTTGTTTAAAGCTGCGTTGAGGTAGGATTCGATTCCAATATCTAGACCATCAAACAACTGAACGGAATCTTGAAAAAAGAACCGCCATAACCCGACCAAGTCCGCGCTCGGCGTAATCTGTAAACGTCCCGCAAGCACACTGTCCGGCCCGTATCTTTGGCTTGCCTCTTCAATGGTTACAGGATCCAACTCCCAAAGCTTATCTTCGTTCAGCGCTTTTTGGTCCTCAAAATCGTATAAAGGATAGATAAAAGGAATACCTCTTTTTTTGCTGAAGGACTCAAAATGAGAAATAATCGAAGGGTGACGTTCTGGGGTGATTAAATTCCTCTCGCCATTTGATTCTTGAATTACCATCCAAAGGAGCACGCTAGGCCGATTTGAATCAAAAGCTGGGATTCCCGCATTAAGTAAAAGCGTGTCCACTAAGCTACGCGAAAAGTTAATTTCTAGAACTCGCTGATTAGATTGCGAACCTAACTCTGCACTTGATGTATTACTCAACATTCCTGATTCCGTTCTGTAACTGACGGCCTCTACATATTCCCCAGCCGATTCAAGTGCTCTCATAAGCATCGGATCTCTAATCGCATCCTCTGATCCAGTTAGCTTTATCAGCACGGCCCCAAGGGCCTCACTGTAGGCCCTTAATCGCTCAGAATTGCCATCATCTTGAATTATTACAGTCTCGCTATAAAGCCCCCTCACTTGCAGCGATAAAGATTGGCCTGACAAAACCAATAACCCGCAAAATAATAAAAAGTACCACATCGCAAGTTGCAGAGAGAGCAGATCTTTGACAGGACTTTTATAAATGAAAAAATGCATAGTTGTGAATCATACTAGAAAACAAAAGCGAGCACATAATCAATACCGAAAAATTCAGCGCTGACGAATACCAACCATACTGTTAAACTATAAGTATTATTTTTATTAAACGTCGACAAAGGCCTAGATCATGGAAAAATCTGAAACTGACACAAGCAGATCTCCTAAGGAGTCTCTCAGTTATAAAGATTCCGGAGTGGACATCGATGCAGGCGCAAACCTAGTCGAAAAAATCAAAGCTGTCACAGAACGCACAAACCGTCCTGAAGTTTTATCGAATCTTGGGGGCTTCGGAGCAATGTGCGAGATCCCAAAGGGTTATCATCAACCAGTGCTTGTCTCAGCAACGGATGGGGTTGGAACGAAGCTTAAATTAGCGATGATGTTAGAAAAACATGACACTATCGGCATTGACCTTGTGGCAATGTGCGTGAACGACCTGATCGTCTGCGGCGCAGAACCACTGTTTTTCCTCGATTATTACGCGACTGGGGCTCTCAATTTAGAGATTGCTAACGAGGTTATTTCTGGGATCGGGAAAGGTTGTGAGCTTGCCAGGTGCGCGCTGGTTGGAGGAGAGACTGCTGAAATGCCGGGTATGTACGTCGGCGGGGACTATGATCTGGCTGGTTTCTCCGTCGGGGTCGTTGAAAAAAATAAAATTATTGACAACTCGAAAGTAAATGCCGGTGATCTCCTAATAGGAATTGAGTCCTCTGGCCCCCATTCGAATGGATACTCCCTTATCCGCGCTATTATTGAACGATCAAAGACCAACCTCGAGACGTCGTTAGAAGGGAAAACAATCGGAGCAAGACTGCTTGAGCCAACACGAATTTATGTGAACATTATTGCAAAACTAATAGAAGAAATAGAGATAAAAGCATTAGCACATATAACGGGTGGAGGTATTACTGAAAACTTGCAGCGTGTCTTACCTGAGAATGTAAATGCTTCCATCACGCTTTCAAGTTGGGAAATGCCCGCGATTTTTAGCTGGCTTCAGGCAGAGGGAAATATTGCAAGTGACGAAATGTTGCGTACGTTTAACTGTGGAATCGGAATGATTATTTGTGTCCCGTCGGAGAGGGCGAAAGATGCAATACGATTGTTAAAAACCACTGGAGATCGAGGACATTTAATCGGCGAAATTATTACAAACGCAACCTCAGAAAAACCCTCTGTAATTTATAGAAGTTAAGAAATAGTCATGCGAAATTCCCCGTTTACAGTTGTGGTGCTAATTTCAGGTAATGGGAGTAATCTACAATCACTTATTAATAGAAAAATAAGTGACAAGGGGACCTCGTACGAAATCGCTGCGGTTATCTCAAATAAATTAAACGCTCACGGCTTGAAAAGGGCAAAAGCTGCTAACATTCCTACGCTCGTGATTGATCATACTAGACATAGCACACGCGAAGATTTTGATGCAGAGTTAATTAAAGAAATAGATTTATTCTCACCCTCGCTGATCGTCCTTGCCGGGTTCATGCGAATACTTACAACCTCGTTCGTAAACCATTTCAAGGAAAGACTAATCAATATTCATCCTTCGTTGCTGCCTTTGTATCCCGGCACTAATACGCATCAACGAGCGCTTGATGCCGGAGACAGACAGCACGGCGTATCCGTTCACTATGTAACTGATCAGCTCGATGGAGGACCAATAATAGCGCATGCATCAGTCTGCATAAGCCCCCAGGATGATGCTAAAAGTTTGTCAGAAAAAGTATTAGCCAACGAACATCTGCTGTATCCAGAGGTCGTTAATTGGTTCGCACAGGGACGCGTTAGACTCGAAAAGCACAGAGTACATTTAGATAACAAAATTTTGCCACCAAATGGCTTCACGTTCGAACGCGCCCCTAAGTCAATATAAAATTGAGTTCATTCATCCTTTGGAAGACTGAATTTTTTCATTTTTTCGACAAGCGTCGTCCTTCCTAGATCTAATCTTTGCGCGGCCTGTGAAACAACTCCTTGACTGTCCCTCAGAGCCTGAACTATTAGATCTCGCTCTAAGTTAGCCAAATACTCTTTTAGATTTAGGCCGCTTAAAGGTAACAATGAATTTTCTGGCAAATTCAGCTCTCTTTTAATCACCGCCGCTCCACTCTTTTTACCTTCAAATTTTGAAACAAAGTGCTTTGGCAAATCACCTACTCCAACAATTCCGTGCGGAAATAAAATCGACATTCGCTCGATTAAATTTGCTAGCTCACGCACATTGCCAGGCCAGTCATACTTTGTAAGAGCGTTAATGGCACTTGAATTAAAACGCACGGACCCCCGACCTGATTCTTCTAGTTGAGTAACTAATTCATCCATCAAAAGAGGCACATCATCAGACCTCTCGCGTAGTGCCGGCATCTCTATGGGAAAAACATTCAACCTATAGTAGAGGTCTTGACGAAACTCATTCGCGGCTATCATTTTCTCTAGGTTTTTATGCGTAGCTGCTAAAATACGCACGTTTACACTAATAGTATTAGTGCCCCCTACTCGCTCAAAACTCCTCTCCTGCAGGACTCGAAGTAACTTTACCTGCATATTCAACGGCATATCCCCAATCTCGTCTAAAAAAAGTGTGCCGCCACTAGCCAACTCAAATCTTCCAATCCTAGCAGAGACAGCTCCAGTAAAAGCGCCCTTTTCATGCCCAAAAAGCTCACTTTCCAACAAATCACTTGGTATCGCCCCACAATTTATGGGCACAAAGGGACTATCCCGACGAGAAGAATTTAGGTGCAGGTTGCGAGCAACAACCTCTTTCCCTGTACCTGATTCCCCAGTTATTAACACGCTGACCTCCTTATCGGCAACGTGTTCCATCATGTGCCGAACCTCCTGCAGGAGCGGACTCTCTCCAACTAACTCTCTAAACAACTTGAAATTTCTCTCACCCTGAAAATTTCTTAACCGGCTAAACCGGTCATAAAGTAGGAATGCCTTTTGAACAGATTCATTAAAAAAATCATATCCGGCCTCCGGCGAAAGTGATGCCACAAAACGCTTAGTATGTTCCGGTCGGATTTCTAAGTGCGCAACATTTGTATTTATCGTAATGAAAGGAATCGCATCATCGAAGAGGCTGATTGCTGAAAGGAGTTTATTGAGCTCTTTCGGGCAATCCTCAGAAATAATCGCTAAACTTATTTCTCCGAGAGAGTCCTCTGCTCGTTTCGAGAGAGCCACCTCTTCCCAATTGTCCTTACTCGCAACTATCAGCTCAGCGAACCTGGGAGAAACCAATCTATCCAAGTCGACCTCTATACTTTTATCGCCAACAATTGACAGAATTACGTGTTTATAATTCATAAAAAACTCTACAACCATATCCCGTTAATGTATTAGACCCGTGCCCTAATTGAGAGTCAATGCATCAAAGGCTTCTGCTTAAGATTCTTAAAGTTCAAAGAAACAGTGTCGCTATACACTAAGCAAGACGTTTAATACTAAACAGGTGGGCAATCAAGTTGGGGAAAGAGAAGCTTCCTTCAATTAGCGAGCGAGGAAGAGATCAGTCTCCGTCGCACATCAGTCGATTCCCCGCATCGAAACCAAACTCGAGTGCTAAAACCACCAACAAGGCCCGCGATGATGATACGCTCATAACTGACTTGGTTAAAAAGGCAGACAGCACGCCGATTATTGACACAGCTAAATTAGTGGCACTGAAAAGCAGTTTGGATAGAAAAAAATACAACATCGACACCGCTGGCATCGCGTCTAAGATTCTTCATTTTGAGGCACAGCTACGCTCAAGCGACGATGAATGAAGCGATTCGGATTCTATCTCCAAAAGCCTGGCTCTAGGCAATCTAAACGAATGTAATCTGAATAATCATCTACATCCCAAAGAGTCTCGAGCTCATAAGTGCGGAGGCCGAGCTCTGCCGCATAGCGACGCGTCGTCGCCAAAACCTTATCCGTACCCCATTCGATATCATTGAATAGATCAGATATGGGCTCTGAGAGGGCAATTAAGAAATATCCGCCATCTTCTGCAGGGCCCAAAATTACATCAAACCCGCTTGCAAGAGCCACTGCTGACTCTCTCAAATGCTTACTCGTAAGGAGAGGACAGTCGCACCCAATCAATATAACCGACGAAACATCACTTTCCTGAAAAGCCTCTCGTATGGCGTGATCCATTCTAGCTCCCAAATCTCCACTTCTCTGAATCCGCAACGAAGAAGGTTCTAGAAATCCACTAAAAAACTCATCCTTATCAGGGGCACTTATCCATACCTGAACAGGAGCCACTTTAGACGAAAGTGCTGCCCGACATGTATGCTCCGTAATTTTTCGATGAAAGTCAGTGGCGACATGCTCACCAACGGCCTCAGCAAGTCGAGTTTTTACGTGCCCAAGCCGAGGGGTTTTAGCGAATATAACGATCCTCGCCATTTCATGTTCATACAACAATTCAGCGTTTCCAAATTAAAAAATTCATAAGAGAGTACTCTAAACTCAAGCCTTGTAATAATAATTGACTAACTTTCTTGGGCTAATGCCAATAAAATACAAAAACCGAAGCGACCACATCAATACGATTGTTCTCAGCACTCCTTCTTTCTGCCAACGCCGAGCTGATGTCGTGACAAAACCGCTTATCACTTGTGGTTTAGCATACCGCCTCAATCTAGAAGTTAACTCAATGTCTTCCATAATTGGAATATCCGCAAAGCCTTTTAATTCCCTAAAAAATTTACGATTGACTACTAATGTCTGATCGCCTGTCGATACAGAGGTCAGCCGTGCTCGTACATTCATTAATTTAGCGATGACAGAATAAGTCAAACCATCGGCGTCAAAGCTAACGCCAAACCATCCCCATAAAAACGATGGATTAAATAAGGTTTTTGAGACAATTGACTCAAAGTCCGCAGGCAGATGTGTATCCGCATGCAAAAATACTAACCATTTGCCTGAAGCAAATTTTGCCCCCAAATTCATTTGCTTCGCCCTTCCTCGCTCAGATTGAAAAACCAAATCACAAAGTTCGGCTTTTTCATCTAAATTGAGCCGGCACTCCCCAGCCTCAACCAGAATGATCTCATAGCCACAAGACCTTAAAACTTGGAGCCTCTGGAGATTCACTCGTAAAGAATTACCCTCATTAAGCGACGGAATAATTACACTTAACGTCTTAACCGGCATCACTGAACTCACCTTAATTCAATCTCCTGTTTTTTTCGTGAAATTGATGCGTCGTGGCGTATTACTGGGCGTTTTCATTGAATTAGCAATATTTAAACAAAACTCTTTTACTCGTAAAACCGCTATGAAGTAGCGCTTCACGAGCATTCCATAACCGAAACCTTCGGTTGTACGTTGCCTAACAAGTGAACCGCTCTAAAAAATACGGATTTATAGGTAAGTGTACGGTCGCTTTGCGCACCTATAATATTGCTCTTCTGAATTAATTTAATTCTTAGTCTAGACACAATCACAATACTAATTTTTAAAATATTTTGTCAACAAAAGCACAAAATTTTTGTATAAATATAGAAATATCGATATAATTTATCCTTTATTGTAGACAAAAATATAATCATGCTTTCCAACACAACCCCCAACAACGCGGAATCTGCATTCCAAATAATTCGAAGCGCTATTTTAAACGGCGAATTATCGCCCGGAAGTAAAATTAGCGAAAATAACACCTGCCAGAGATACGGAATTGGGCGCGGTCCTCTCAGAGAGGCATTGAGACAGCTAGAGGGATGTAAACTTGTTGAAATAAAACCAAATGCAGGTGCTAAAGTAAGTTATATAAAACCTGCTCAAATTATTGAAATATATGAAATTAGAGAATCACTTGAAGGGCTCGCATGCAAATTGGCGGCAACGAATGCCACGACATCAGACTGCCTCGCCCTGAGGTCAATAATAGCAAAGCAGCAGTTGCGGATGACTCAGAACAATGGAGATCTTACCCCTTTAAAAAAAGGAGACCTAGATCTCCACTCTTCAATCGTTAAAGTTTCTGGCAACGCGCAGCTTTTCCAACTTTTATGTCACGACCTTTACCAACTTCTGCAATTGTACAGATTGCAACCCAACACTAGCCCCTCACGACCACACATAGCTCTGACAGAACACACACAAATTGTAGATGCGATAGAGAAAAAAGACTCAGAGCTGGCTGACTTGCTAATGAGGCGGCATATATCAAACGCGAGGCATGAACTTCTAGCAAACTTATCCCCATGAGGTTTTAAATCTTTTTTGAGCAGACTCAAGGAGCACCAGTGCAACATAAACTATCACCTGGCAAGAAATTCAGACAAGAACTAATCGATCAAAAGCCATTACAGATCGTTGGCGCGATAAATGCCTACTCTGCAATGCTGGCCGAAACTGCGGGCCATAAAGCATTGTATGTATCTGGAGCGGGGGTAGCTAATGGCTCGCTTGGCGTGCCCGATCTAGGTATGACTTCCCTGAATGATGTCATAACTGACGTAGAACGCATCACAGGTGCAACAAACTTGCCATTATTAGTCGATATCGATACTGGTTGGGGGGGGGCTTTTAATATCGCACGAACAATCCGCTCGATGGAGCGAGCCGGAGCCGCAGCGATCCATATCGAAGACCAAATATCACAGAAACGGTGCGGGCATCGCCCAAATAAAACCATTGTGAGTAGCGCTGAAATGGTAGACCGAATCAAAGCTGCCGTAGACTCGAGGACTGATGAAGACTTCGTCATCATGGCTCGAACGGATGCGTTAGCTTCCGAGGGATTAGAAAAAGCCATTGAACGATGTATTGCTTGCGTTGAGGCTGGAGCCGACTCAATTTTCCCAGAGGCAATAACCACTCTCGATCAATATAAAAGTTTTGCGGAAGCTGTACCTGTTCCAATACTCGCTAACATCACTGAATTCGGCAAAACGCCCTTGTTTAGTTGCCAGGAACTCAGTGCACAGGGTGTCGACATGGTCCTTTACCCGCTTTCGGCTTTTCGGGCAATGAATCAAGCTGCTCTAAATGTTTATCAATCAATCACTTCGAACGGCAGTCAAAATGAGGTAATCACAGCGATGCAAACACGAGAGGAACTCTACGACGTTTTAGGCTATCACGATTACGAAAAAAAGCTGGATTCATTGTTTTACGAAACTGAAGATTAAATGCAACAAGCCGAAGGAGATCAGAAATGAGTCAAAAAGAATTGACTGGCGCGGGGCTGAGGGGACAAGTGGCTGGTGATACTGCTTTGTGTACCGTCGGAAAAACCGGGTCCGGTCTAACCTATCGAGGTTACGACATAAACGACCTTGCAAACTTTGCTACGTTCGAAGAAGTAGCTTATTTACTTCTTCAAGGCCGCCTTCCAACACGAACTGAGCTTAACAATTATCTCGATGAATTGGGTTCGTTACGATCCTTACCAGGGCAATTAAAGGATGTCCTGGAAAGAATACCCGCATCGGCACACCCAATGGACGTAATGCGTACAGGTTGTTCGGCACTCGGCAATCTTGAAATGGAGGGTAGTTTTGAAGACCAAGACAAGGTTATCAATCGACTGTTAGCTGTAATGCCGAGTATAATTTGCTACTGGTACAATTTTTCGCACAAAGGCAAACAAACTGACACCGAGTCAGAGCACAAAACGATCGGACAACATTTCCTTCATATGTTGTCCGATGACGCCCCCTCTGCATTATTTAGCGAAGCGATGAACACCTCATTAATTCTCTACGCCGAGCATGAATTCAACGCTTCGACATTTGCCGCTCGCGTTTGCGCCTCTACCCTCTCAGATATGCACTCCTGTGTTTGCGCAGCAATTGGAACATTACGGGGACCACTGCACGGGGGAGCAAACGAAGCCGCAATGGAAATGATCGAAAATTGGGGAACAGCAGCCGAGGCCGAAGAAAAGATTCTAGGCATGCTTGAAAGAAAAGAAAAAATAATGGGATTTGGGCACGCAATTTACCGCTCTTCTGACCCAAGAAACGCGATTATAAAAGAGTGGTCAAAAAGACTGGGAGAGAATGTAGGCGATCAATCCCTATTCTCTATTTCCGAGCGCTGCGAACAGGTAATGCTTCGTGAAAAAGGTCTTTTTTGTAATGCCGACTTTTTCCATGCGTCCGCCTACCGGTTCATGAATATACCCACCAAGCTATTTACGCCAATTTTTGTTATTTCTCGTATTACGGGCTGGACAGCACACGTCAAAGAACAGCGAGACAACAATCGCATTATTCGCCCCAGTGCCAACTATCACGGTCCTGAAAGCAATGAGTGGATTTCAATCGAAAATCGCTAGCCATTATTGATCGATGGCTACCTAAATTATTTTAAAAAAGGAATAAAAGTGTCCTCCAACGTAGAAATTAACAGCCGACCCCAGCCAGATCAGGTTCTCAGCGATATTGCAGACTACGTCTGTGATTTCGATATACAGTCTTTAGACGCGTACGATACTGCCCGTAATTGCTTGATGGATACTATCGGCTGTGGCCTTTTAGCTCTTGATTTCCCAGAGTGCACCAAACTACTCGGTCCGATTGTTGAGGGCACGATCGTCCCAAACGGAGCTCGTGTACCGGGAACTCAATTTAGACTTGACCCCATAAAAGCTGCCTGGGATATCGGCTGCGCTATACGCTGGCTCGATTTCAACGATACATGGCTAGCTGCAGAATGGGGCCACCCATCTGACAATTTAGGCGCAATCTTAGCCGTGGCTGATCATCTTTCACAAAAGAATATCGCGGCAGGAAAATCTCCTCTGCTCATGAAGGATGTTCTTACAGCCATGATAAAAGCCCATGAGATACAGGGGGTCATTGCGCTTAAGAATAGCTTTAATCGTGTAGGCCTCTGTCATGTTCTCTTGGTTAGAGTTGCATCGACTGCTGTAATTACAAAGATGCTTGGGGGCAGCCGACAGCAAATTATCGATGCCGTATCCCAAGCCTGGTTAGACGGCTCAAGTCTCAGAACATATCGGCACTCCCCTAATGCGGGACCTCGAAAATCGTGGGCCGCCGGAGATGCTACGTCACGCGCTGTCCGTCTTGCAGATCTAACAATGCGTGGCGAAATCGGGTACCCAAGCGTCTTATCTGCGAAAACCTGGGGCTTTTATGACGTCTCTTTTGCAGGAAACTCATTTGTTTTCGATCAAAAATACGGGACCTATGTAATGGAAAACATCCTATTTAAGATCTCCTTTCCGGCAGAATTTCATTCACAAACTGCAGCCGAAGCCGCTGTCAAATTACATCCTATTGTAAAAAACCGTTTGCACGAGGTAGAAAGAATTGTCGTTCATACGCATGAATCAGCAATACGCATAATCAGTAAATCAGGTCCATTAAATAACCCCGCAGATCGTGATCACTGCCTACAATATATGATTGCCGTACCACTTATTTTTGGCGACCTTGTTGCAGAAAATTACGAGGACGAGTTCCATGAAAACAATCCGCTGATAGATGAACTACGATTAAAGATGGAGATTCATGAACATCCCACGTACACGCAGGAATATCTAGAACCAGATAAACGATCCATCGCTAATTCACTGCAGGTTTACTTCAATGACAACACAAAAAGTGAAGTTATCGAGATCAATTACCCTGTGGGACATAAAAAAAGACGAAAGGAAGGGATACCAATGCTTGAACAAAAATTCAAGTCGAACCTGCGTACTCGATTCCCAACAAGTCGGTGCGACGAAATTTTCAAATTGTGTGCTAGTCAGGAACAGCTTGAGACAACACCAGTAAGTGACTTTATGGAGATGTTAATGATCTAAATCACAGATTGAAAAAATCAGAATTCAGCCTTGAAATTTCCTTTGCAGTCTATATTAAATAGAGCAGGACGCTCAATTGGGGTCCAACAATAGCTCGATCAATTCGATGGGCTCACTTAAAAACATATTGCTTAATAAGGAAGGATATGACTATGCGTACTTTTGATTTTGCACCACTCTATAGATCTACCATTGGCTTTGATCATTTAACTGCACTGTTTGAAAATGCAAATAAAAACGAAAACCAACCCAGCTACCCACCCTACAACATAGAACTAACGGGCACCGATCAGTATAAAATAACAATGGCACTGGCTGGATTCAAAGAAAATGAAATTAAAATACAGTCTGAACAACAAACGTTGTCCGTGGTCGGCGAAAAAGAAACCAATACCGACAATCAAAATTTTCTGCATCAAGGAATCGCTGCGCGTAATTTCGAGCGACGCTTCAAATTAGCAGACCATGTAGAAGTTACCGGAGCGGAGTTAGTTAACGGGTTACTTCATATAGATCTTGTCCGCATTATTCCCGAAGCCATGAGGCCGAAAACAATAAAAATCACCAGCACGAAACCGACCTTGTACTCCGCAAATACGGCGCAAAGCGCCGCAAGCTGAGCGAAGTCACACAGGGGAATTTAACCTCCTTTGTGTGACAGCCTTTAACGACAATTCCGAAAGGAGCAATTAATCTAAAATATGTGTAACGAGACCACTCTTTAACTTCGGTTCAAACCAAGTTGACTTAGGAGGCATGACCTTATCAGCATCCGCAACACGAAGTAAATCATCTATTCGAGTAGGGAACAACGCAAAAGCCGCAGCGCATTCTCCTGAATCTACTCGTTTTTCGAGCTCACTAATGCCCCGAATACCACCTACAAAATCAATTCTACTATCGGTTCTTTGATCCTCAATTCCTAAAAGCGGAGCCAATATCCAGTCTTGCAATATTGAAACATCAAGACTAGCAACTTGATCATCAAAGTTAATCTTTTCGATCAAACCTCCATTGGCTTGTAGCCTATACCAAGAACGATCGAGATAAAGATGAAACTCATTTGCAGATCGTGGCTTGCTACTCTCTCCAATGCCAGTTACGTCAAAGTTAACGGCAAGTTCCCCTAAAAACCCTCGTGCAGACATACCATTCAAATCCATCACCACTCTATTGTAGTCCAGAATTTGCATTTGATCGTGAGGGAACAACACTGAAAGAAAATAATTATATGATTCATTACCATTGTGATGAGGATTACTCTTCATTCGTAGCTGCCGGACGCGCGCTGCTGCGGCTGATCGGTGATGACCATCAGCCACGTAAAGTGTATCAAGTGAATTAAGAGCCCCCTCAAGACAACTAATTTCCTCAGCACCTTTTACAACCCAAAATATGTGCCGCACATTGTTGCTCGCAACGAAGTCATTTTCAGGCACCTCATCTAAAATTTTTTCAACTAAAACATTTATTTCTTCACGCGCTCTGTATGTGAGAAACACTGGGCCGACCTGAGCATTCAATGCGTCCATGTGCGCTACGCGATCGTTTTCCTTATCTGGTCTCGTAAATTCGTGTTTTTTTATTAGATTTTTTTCATACGCATCTAGGGAAGCTGTTACCACTATTCCGACTTGAGAATGTCCTTTCATGACCTGCTTATAAACATAAAATCTTTCTTCTTGATCGCGAACAAGCGTTCTTTCGTCAACAAAGCGACAAAGATTATCTCGCCCTTTTTCATAGACTGCTTCACTGTAGAGATTCACCTCTGGGGACAGCCCAACCTCTGGCTTATTAATGTGAAAAAAGCTAAGAGAATTTCCCTTAGCTTCCTCAAGAGCCTCCTCTCGACTGACTACATCATAGGGCTCAGACGCAACAACTGAGGCAAGTTCTGGCCGAGGACGAAGACCACGGAAAGGTTTAACAAGGATCATGCGATCTCCCATATACAAGATTTTAGGCGAAGTTATTAAGCCGCTCATTATACACTGATATCAAAAGATAACGGCGCATTTGGAAGGGCTCTATGACAGAATCATTCCCACCGAAAACCCGACTAGACTTCCTAAAACAGAACCCAAAAGAGCCATAATTATTCCCACCTGAGCGTATCCTTTGCCATACGCGGCACCAACAATCACCGCCGACGGTGCGCTACCAATACTAGCGATTGATGCAAGCCCAACCATAAGAAGGTTAACACGCAAAATTCGAGCGATTATTAATAAAATTACAGCGTGCACGAATAAGATAAGGAAGCCCGTAAAAATATAAATAGGCGCATTGATTAATGTAAACAGACTAACTTCAGCGGCAATTAAAGCAACAATTATATACAGCATTATTCCGGAAACATGCTCAACACCTGAAATTTTTCTCAAAGGCGAAAAAGACCCAATAACACCGCAACAAGAAGAAATAATGACCACCCAAATCATCGGCGTGAACACCTCAAAAGAAGCGAAAAAAGACCCCAAATTGTTACTCAAACTCGCAACAAAAAATGAAAGGCCCAGAGTTATCATGAGCGATTCCATGTCAAACCCCACCTGTGAATGAATGGTGTGCCCCGTAGCGGACATCTTATCAAGATTTAAATCAGCGGCTCTTAAAAACCGATCACCCTTTTTTTGAAAAGATTTCAGCGATAGTATTACGACAAGCCAACAAGAATAACAAAACGCACCCATCAAAAGGGTATAGGTCATGGCTTCGTCACTTACATTTAACGCTTCTTTAACCGCAACAAAGTTTTGCGTCCCACCGGTCCAACCGGCTGCCATTACCCCAAAGGATTTTCCAACGTCAGCTCCTAATAACCGATGCATTAGACTATAACCAACAACGAAACTTACAGCTACAGAGATAATTGCACCTAAGTTCAAAGCAATTAACTTCCAGCCCAGAGAGCGCAACAAATTAAAATCAAACGTTAAACTCATTAAAAATAACATCGCTGGAATCAAATTATCGCGTAAGGATTCTCTTGCCGCTTTTATCCCGTCGTTAAACTCCCAGAGCCCAAGCGTATACAGAGCCATCGACCCAAAGAGTATGACAACGATTGCGGGGAATATAGAAAAAAATCTTTTGAAATAAGCTCTTTCGAGCCAAACCACAAGCCCAATAAATGCTAGTATCACTGCGATAAAGTCAAAAGGCTTTGTGATCAAAGGTTCACGCTCCTAAAATTTCGAGGACTATTCCTGTTCTGAGGCATACTAACCTTTTTCCCCATGTTCAAAAATATACGCTTTCAATATCTCACTACTTACGGCACTTGGAAATCCTCGGGATTTTAAAAGCCTAGCCAGCTTATGATACTCACTACTGCCAAAAGAGAATGCCCCTAACAAGGCGCCCCTTCGATTTACTAGGCTCGTTGCAAGCTCAATCCAGTCATCGTCACGAATATTCAGCATATCGTCTATTAGATCTCTACCGACACCGCGGCCCAAAAGATCATTTTTGATGTGGTAGAAACCGAACCCTTTACTTTTTCGATAGCGAATAAAATTTTCAGTGAACCGAGCGTCAGACTGTAAGTTCTGACTTCTTAATCGTTGTAGTACAAATTGAATTTGACTTTCTTCAGCCTCTGGATACTTGTCTTTTAGCTTTTTCCTGAGCTCAAAAAAAGAATGCTCTCGCCTTGCGAGAGCATCCATTGCTTTCCTACGTAAACTAACAGTGTCCATCCTTTTGTTACTTTACATCTGCTAAAACCACTATGTCGTCATTAGCGGGAATCTCTTTCTCTTTTAGAGCATCTTCTTCAAGTCCCTTTGTTTTTCGAGGATCTGCAAGCAACTCATTTCGTATAGACGCTTCTAGCTCCTCAGCTAACGCGATATTTTCCTCTAAATAGATCGAGGCGTTTTTCTTACCCTGACCAATCTTATCGCCTTTATAAGCATACCAAGCGCCCGACTTGTCTATCAAATTGAGTTTCACACCAAGGTCGATAATCTCTCCTAGGCGATGTATTCCTTTACCATACATGATTTGGAATTCTGTTTGCCTAAAGGGAGGCGCTACTTTATTTTTTACTACCTTCACCCTCGTCTCGTTTCCAACAACCTCATCACCCTCCTTAATTGAACCAATTCTGCGAATATCAAGCCGTACGGAAGAATAAAACTTTAAAGCATTGCCGCCTGTAGTCGTCTCCGGAGAGCCAAACATCACACCAATTTTCATTCTAATTTGATTGATGAAGATAACCAGAGTGTTCGAGTTTTTTATGTTTCCTGTCATCTTCCTCAGCGCTTGAGACATAAGCCTAGCCTGTAAACCCATATGAGTGTCGCCCATATCGCCTTCAATTTCAGCTTTTGGAGTTAGCGCCGCGACGGAGTCTATAACGACCACATCAAGAGCACTGGAGCGAACCACCATGTCACAAATTTCTAACGCCTGTTCTCCAGTATCCGGCTGGCTTACCAGCAAATTATCCACATCGACCCCTAGGGCCTCCGCATATATCGGATCCAATGCATGTTCAGCATCAATAAACGCACATGTTCCTCCGGCCTTTTGAGCCTCTGCAATTACCTGTAATGTGAGCGTAGTCTTACCTGACGATTCTGGACCGTAAATCTCTACGATACGTCCTCTAGGAAGCCCCCCTATCCCGAGCGCCACGTCTAGGCCTAGGGATCCTGTCGGAATTGCAGGGATCGCCTCCCTCTCATTGTCGCCCATACGCATCATAGAGCCTTTCCCAAATTGCCTTTCAATCTGAGTCAAAGCTGCGGAAAGCGCTTTTTCTTTGCTACTATTATCTTCGACCATTTTTATTCCTCACCTTCATTCAATAATCAAACGAACTGTAATCGACGTTTTGCCAGCATCATGCCATATGGCCTAAGCTCGCAATTTCATAATCCCCTACTGTTTTACTGTATATTTGTTCAGTATAAATTAAATCATAAAATAACTGTATGTACAAACAGTATATTGGCAAATGTGCTTGTTCCTTTAACTAACTTCACACAAATTAAGTATATCCAAAACACCAGCAAGCGCAGCAATCACCGCGGAATCTCGAACCTCATCTCTGCCCCCTGAGAAAAAGAAGCAATCTGATCGCTCATTCGCGCCATGCTTCCAAGCGATCCAAACCGTTCCGACAGGCTTATCCTTCGTACCTCCGCTCGGCCCAGCTATCCCGCTGACGGATAATCCTATATCAGCGCCGCTAGCCTCAATAGCACCGACGACCATCTGTTTAACGACCTCCTGACTCACTGCCCCCGCCCGATGAGGCATAAAAAGTGCAGGATCTACGCCAAGCATTCTTTGCTTTGCGTCATTAGAATATGCCACATAGCTGCTTTCGAACCATGAAGAACTCCCCGGAATCGAAACTATTGCCGAAGCAATACCCCCACCCGTGCAAGATTCGGCTGTTACTATTCGAATCCCCCGATCAACTAAAGCCTCAGCAACTAAACCAAGCACTTTACCAAGATCCTCTCTGTCGCTTTTAATAACCTTATCATCCATATCAGAACTCTTGAGCGTTTTATAAAAAACCCGAGTTTAAACTACCACCACTGTGTACCATTTGATAACCTAAGTTTACGCTGAACCAAATACCTATAACAATATGGAACCCGAGTTGAACAAGTCATCTCAGCAAGATATGCACACCCCAATGATGCAGCAATACCTTAGTATCAAAGCCCAACACCCCAACGAACTTCTTTTTTATCGAATGGGCGATTTTTATGAGCTTTTTTATGACGATGCTGAACTCGCCTCTAAAATTCTCGGCATAACACTCACCTCCCGAGGGAAATCTGCAGGCCAGCCCGTCCCTATGTGCGGAATTCCATTTCATGCCGCTGATAAATATCTCGCGACCTTGGTTGCCGCTGGAGAGAGCATCGCAGTAGGCGAACAAATCGGCGACCCCAGCAAAGCCAAAGGCCCAGTTGAGCGAAAAGTTGTAAGAACGATAACTCCCGGGACTCTCAGCGACGAGGCGCTATTAAATACGCACATTGACTCTAGTCTGTTATCAGTTTTTTCTAAAAATGGAGCAAATGGACCGTTTGGTATTGCATCGGTTAGCTTAAGTAGCGGTCGGTTCGTCTTGGTCGAAGTGGATAACTTAACTTCTCTTTTTTCTGAAGCTGAACGGTTGAGGCCTTCCGAGATACTTATCCCCGAATATCTTACAGAAATAGGTGAACAGATAAGGTGTAGAGCAATACGACATAGGCCGGACTGGGATTTCGATCTTAACAACGCTCACTTATTCTTAAACCAGCATTTTAAAACGCAGACTCTCGCTTCATTCGGATGCGAGAATCTCGACTCTGCTTTAGCTGCGGCGGGATGTCTCTTGCAGTATTTAAAAGAAACTCAACAGGGTGAATTAAGCCACATCACAAGTATCAAAATTGAAAACTTAGATAGCAGTGTTGTTATTGATGCAACGACCCGCCGCAATTTAGAACTAGAAATCAATCTTACCGGAGGACGAGAGAATACCTTAATATCTGTGATGGACAAGACGGCAACACCAATGGGCAGTCGGACTTTAGCTCGATGGTTGAATCGCCCACTTCGAGATCGTAAAAAAATTGCGCGCCGGCTTGAGGTTATCGATAACATAATAAACTTTAGGAAATATGAGGATATTTCAAAAACACTGAAGGGTATTGGTGACTTAGAGCGTATCCTTGCACGAATTGGTCTACGGTCATGTCGTCCTCGCGACCTCGCTCGCCTTCGGGATGGTCTAAGCCATCTGCCAGAACTACAAACAATCCTGAGGGAAATAAAGTCGAATGTAGTTGCAGAAATAGCGAAAGAAATATCCTCTTTCCCAGATGAAGAGCAACTGCTCACTCGAGCAATCAAAGAGAGTCCACCAGTTTTAATTCGTGAGGGTGGCGTCATCGCCGACGGCTACGACGATGAACTTGATGAGCTAAGAGCACTAAGTTTGAACGCCGGTGATTTTCTTATTAAGTTGGAAAAGGGTGAGCGAATTAGGACCGGGATCGCGAATCTTAAAGTTAGTTATAATAGAGTTCACGGATATTATATCGAAATTACTAAAAGTAATTTTAACGCTGAACTTCCTCCTGAATACCAACGTCGCCAAACACTCAAGAATGCTGAACGCTTCATAACTCCAGAGCTAAAGTTGTTCGAAGATAAAGTACTGAGTGCTAAAAGCAAAATGCTGAGTCGTGAGAAAATTCTTTATGAAGATATAGTTGAACTGCTAGTTAAGAAGCTAGATGCATTGATCTTCAGCGTAAACTCTATTTGCCGGTTAGATGCATTAACGAATCTTGCGGAACGATCTGTCACGCTTGAATATTGTAAGCCTTCACTTCATGACGGCAAAGAGATAAGCATTGTTGATGGCCGACACCCAATAGTCGAGCATCCGACTTCGATCGACTTCATACCTAATGATACCTTGCTAAATGACAGTAACAATTTATTAATCATCACCGGGCCGAATATGGGCGGCAAATCAACCTATATGCGCCAAACAGCCCTAATCGTTCTATTAGCGTTATGCGGGAGTTACGTTCCTGCGGAATCTGCAGCCATTGGGCACATTGACCGAATTTTTACACGGATCGGCTCCTCCGATGATATTGCTGGCGGTCGTTCGACATTTATGGTGGAGATGACCGAAACAGCAAATATCTTGCACAACGCAACTCAGAACAGCCTTGTAATAATGGATGAAATCGGCCGAGGCACCAGCACCTTTGACGGGCTCTCACTTGCGTGGGCTATTGCTGTTTCAATTGCCAAAAGCATAAAAGCGTGTACGCTCTTCTCCACACATTACTTTGAATTAACGAGCCTTGCTGAGGACTATAGAAACGTTGTAAACATGCACCTCGACGCGATCGAACATGAAAAAGGGATAGTGTTTTTACACAAGGTAAAGCCAGGCGCCGCTAATAAAAGTTACGGCCTTCAAGTCGCTACTCTTGCTGGAATACCTAAAACCACAATAGATGCAGCACGTCAAAAACTTGAAGAACTTGAACATAAAGGCAACAGTATGCAACACATCACTAACGATCTTCTCATCAAGGATAAAATCAAGCTCCAAAAAGAATTGTTTACTCAAGAACACGACCTTATCTCCTCTTTATTAAAAGAAGTTGAACCGGATGAAATTAGTGCGAGAGAGGCTCTAGACCTGTTGTACCGAATAAAAAACGAAATGAAAAATAACCAAGATTAGGCTTTTACAACTTAAAGCGATAAAATAACGGCTTTAGCGCCCCTATACTAACGATTGAGCAATGTTGCGAGAATCTCTCTCAGCTAAGCTTTTTTAGTACCAAAAACTCGGAGAAATCATGACTTTTGTGGTAGGTGACAATTGCGTCAAGTGCAAACATACAGACTGCGTTGAGGTTTGTCCGGTAGACTGTTTTTATGAAGGCCCGAATTTTTTAGTCATTCACCCCGATGAATGCATAGATTGTGCGCTATGCGAGCCGGAGTGCCCGGTCGACGCGATTTATGCAGAAGATGAGCTCCCTGAGAAGCAACACGATTATCTGCAGCTTAACGCCGAATTATCAGAAATCTGGCCAAATATCACGGAGAAAAAAGACGCACTTCCAGAGGCAGAAGAGTGGACCGACGTCGAAAACAAGCTCCAGTATCTGGAACGATGAAAGGTCATTCAGGCAAAACGATTTGTGGATCTATCGATGTTCCGTCCTCACGAATCTCAAAATGAAGCATGGCTTCTCCATCTAGGTTCTGACCAATTTCAGCAATTTTATCTCCACCCTGGATCTTTGCTCCAACAGAAACTATCATCACACTATTATGAGCATATGCACTAAGATAACGCTCTGTATGACGAACAATCACTAAATTTCCAGATCCTTGAACACCTTGACCTGCATAGACAACTTCACCAGAGGCCGCTGCGAGGACATCCTCGCCTAAACGCCCTGAGATATCTAATCCTTTTGATTCAGAGCTGAACCCACGAAGAATAGAAGCTTTGTGCGGCCAGTTCCATCTTATGTCATCAAGGGTGTTCGAAGACAGCGATCTTCTCAATACTCCCCCGCCTCGAGAACCCGCGTTAGTTCTCGCAACAGCATTATCTGAGACCACTTTGCCGGCAGTTATCGAACTACTATTCACCGAAGCCCCTGCATCTTCATTACTGAGGCCAAGCGAAAGCTCCCTTCCTGTATATATTACATAGGGTGGAATAAGATTATTTGACAAAGCTAACTTGCGAAAATCAATATCGTATTGATAAGCAATTGAATAAAGGGTATCCCCCTCTTTGACCGTGTGAACTTGACGCCCACGTTTTGCTTTTACAGAACCTAAATCACCGTCTCTTGACGAAGAAGAATCAACCCTCGGTTGAACCCGTAAAGCACGAAGTTCAGATCTAGTTGCTCCACTATCTATTATAATGGGTGGATTAAGAACCTGACTTTTACTCTGATTGACTAATGGCGCCTCATATCCTTTACAACCAAAAATCACGAAAAAAGAAAAAAAATACAGCCTTTTCCCCAGACAGATGATCCGGTTTATTATGCGAGCCTTCGATAAAAACATTTATAAAGTCCCTACTCACGTAAACACATCAATGAACATTCGCGCACAAATGCACTGTCAAAGTTAATAAGAAACCTGCAGCTCTTTGTCTGAAAATTTCCGCAATACTCGCCCAATTGAACAACCCACAACAAACGCAATAAATGTAAACCAAAAGCGGGACTCATTGCCTGTTATCAATTTGAACTCCCAAGGAGTCAACAACTCACCATAAGAACCAATTGTTGATACCTGCCAAGGCCAAAGCACTATGCTTGAAGCTGCCAACATCCCCAGGATAAAAGAATAGCTTTGCGTCAAAAAAAATTTAAGAAAAAACCCGATCCCTCTCGAAAAAATAATCAAACCGATAAAACATCCTGAGCCAAAAACGGCCAAAGTCAAAAATTCTCCAGTCACGACCGCAGACAACATTGCTTCGTAAATTCCGAAAACCAGCAATACAAATGCTCCCGAAACTCCTGGCAAAAGCATTGCTCCAGCCGCAAAAAATCCACCGACTAAAATATTGACCATCCCAAATTCGATACTTAAAGGAGGCAATATCATTGTAAAAAAAACAACGCTAGCTCCACAAAAAAAAGTCAGCCAAGAATCCAACCTCCTTAACACTCCCTCATGTTGGTATAACAACGCAAGCAGCAACAACCAAGCACTAGAAAGAAGTAATCCTATAAAAAAGCCCATCAACGGCTCAAAAAAATTAGATAAAAGAAATAGAATACCGTTTGCAGAAACAATCAAACCAAACGCCATTCCAACCCCTACTATACTTAACAAACTACCATCAACTTTGTCCCACGCCGCCCGAAGCTTCCATTTGAGTAACAACAAAAAGAAAGTTGCATCGAAGGCTTGGAGCGCCAAAATAAGCCTCGCATATATACCTGTTACGAGGGCAATTGTTCCGCCTGATACACCTGGAACAGAATCACTAACGCCCATCGCAAAGCCGCGCAAAAATAGTCCAATATAAGACATATCGATACCTAGATTTTTCTTGCAAAGTTTCACAAACCTTTTTTTAACACGCTTAAAATTCCTTGACTAGCTTTGCAACTGTCCGCATAGGAGAGGAACAAATTTTACTTGCTCGAGAACTTCGACATTAAAGTCAGCTTTATCACGAGTGATGAGCTGGAGCCGCTGGTTACTTTCGCCGCCTACCGGAATAATAAGTCTTCCTCCCGGTGCAAGTTGCTGAAGGAGTGCCTCTGGCACACGTTGCGGTGCAGCAGTTGCAATAATTGCGTCATAAGGAGCATTTTTTTTCCATCCAAGGCTACCGTCAACATGGCGGAAATCTATATTTCGTAGCTTAAGCAGCTTAAGATTCTTTCTTGCACGCTCTAAAAGTGGCTTAATCCGTTCAACAGTAGAAACCGACTTCGCAAGCTGCGCTAAAATTGCAGTTTGGTAGCCGCAACCAGTCCCAATTTCCAATACGTGATCAAATTTTCCAGTGTTTAATATAACTTCAGTCATTTTTGCAACAATATAAGGTTGAGAAATTGTTTGATTAAACCCAATCGGGAGCGCTACGTCTTCATATGCTTTATGTGCTAACGCTTCATCGAGGAAAATATGTCTTGGTGTGGAGCGCACTACATCTAGCAAACGCATACAACCTATTCCCTGATCAATCAGTCTACTCAAAAGACGATCGCGAGTGCGTTGGGAAGTCATCCCAATACCATTTAAATTAATTGCATTCGTCTTCAAACTTAATAATCCTAAAAACGAGGGTCTTCTCTGGCTTGAATCTAAAAATCAATCCACAGGACCATGTATTTCATGTGCTTTACATAACTCACGCAGAAGAACTGTCGCATAAGCCCCGCGCGGGAGTGTAAATCTTAAATTAAGGGTGCTTTTATTCAGCCAAATCCATTCCATGTTTGACGGATGAAATCTCAGAGCCCTTCTTCCGGCGACGAGCCCATATTTTCTTAACCCGTCAATCAACCAAGGCAACCTTTTTTCAACCTTATTTTCCATATCGGCCGCTTCGCCATAGGGTGTATATTTTTCTTTCGCGTTGGAAATGCCGGGTAAGCATCCAGTAATATGAATATCGGATGTCTCGAGTCGATTCTGTAACAAACTATCCCATTCTTGACCCGCGCTGACCGAAAAATAACGACTTGTATTGTTTAGATTCAATACATCACCGCGCAGATATGACACCCAATTTCCTGAGTCTACACGATGGGACAACAGCTGATTGAAGAGATAAGCTCTCCCAGCTGAGTAAAGAATACTTCGCTTTCTACGTTTCAGCGGTTTTCTTGTACTTCGCTGAGGCCCGAGGAAAAATTCGCGAAGTTCCCACACATTTCCCATTAAGTATCCAAACCGTTGAGGACCGAAATAATTCGGGGCTCCTCGAGCTTTGATGTGGTGAAGCCTCGTTTCAAAATCCGCAGAACTACCCTCACAGTCTCTCAACAGTAAGGAAAAGTGATTCGATCGATGGCTGCCGATTTTTAATTTCTTCCGATTGCGATTTAGATCAACTAGCTTAATCGAATCATTTTCAATGCTTCGAAAAGAGTTACAAGAGATCTCTGAGGTCTTTATGCTAAACCATTGAGTGCATTCGCCAATTCGGTCTTTCATGCCGCAAAAGCCAATTGATGAACGCGGAACATTGCAAGCAACGGCGAGCAACTTTGCTACCTCAAGTGTTGAAATGTTTCTTTTTTGAATCTGAAGACAGACATACTCTCCGTGCCCATCCAGATCAAAGCCGAGCTCCTCGGTAACTATAAAATCCGAATATTCCGCTTTTATGCGTGCTGTTAAAGACAAATCACAGTTTGCGTAAGCTAGCGATTCAAATCCATTAACTGCAAAAGCGTTCATTTAGCAAAATTTTTCTCAGTTCACGGGGTGCAATAATGCTACGACGTAACAACCGATACCCTCTTTACGACCGATTGAACCCAAACCCTCGGTAGTTGTCGCTTTGACATTCACCTCTTCCGAACTAATTTTCAAAGTTTTAGAAACATTCTCACGAATCCCATGTTTATAAATATGCATTCGCGGAACCTCGGCGACAATAGTAATATCAAGATTTCCTACATCAAACTTCTTTTTATTAACCATCTCAGAAACATGACTTAATAATTGAGAGCTACAAATGTTTTTATACTTTGGGTCGTTATCAGGAAAATGTTCGCCTATATCACCTTCGCCGATAGCCCCCAATAAAGCGTCGCAAACAGCATGCAGCACAACATCGCCATCTGAATGTGCTTCTAAAGTTATCCTATCTGCAATTTTTACACCGCCCAGCTTCAGCGGCCTCGATTCATCAAACTTCGGCGCGATTTTATGGACATCAAAACCATGTCCAATTTTTGGCAATCTACTCTGTTGCACTTTGCGGTTCCTTTTCCTGGGCCCTCAAAATTTCATTCGCCAGTGCTAAATCATCTTTGTTAGTTATTTTCAAATTATCCGAACTTCCCAGCACAACTATAGGTTGATAACCTAACGCTTCGAGCGCAGACGATTCGTCAGTAAATCCTTCCTTATCGCTAAACTCCATTGCATATCGCAAACGACCATAGCGAAATAATTGAGGGGTTAGCGCACCCCATAAACCAGAGCGATCGAGAGTTGATGACACCCGCTCACCCTGTTCAACATATTTTAAAGTATCGGTCACTGGAGAACCAAGCAAACCACCGACAGAATCATCGGGCACGGAACTGATGAGGTTCATAATATCGTTGATTCTCACACAAGGCCGTACTGAGTCATGCACAAGTACCCAATCCTCCTCGAGCGCTAATCCACTCAAAGAATGCAGCCCATTTAAAACTGAAGAGGCACGGTCATTCCCACCAATTGCATAGGTTACCTTTGCGTCGCCCAAAGAAACCGAACAAAGTTTTTTGAATAGAGTGTCACCAGGCGCCAAAACAATAACCATGCCTAAGATATCGGGAACTGCCGCAATTCTCTCTATGGAATGCTCAATCACCGTCTTTCCAGCCAAATTTAGATACTGCTTAGGAACACCACCCCCAAATCTGGTGCCGCTACCTGCTGCCGGAATCAATGCCCAAACTCTCATTAAAAATCCTTCATGCTAGGCGAAATAATCCAGTTCTTTCCGAAACACAACAACCTGAATTAGTGGACCGGAATCAATTGATAAAACAGCTCATCTTCTTTTATCATTCCCAATTCAGACCTGGCGCGCTCTTCTACTGCTTCCAGTCCATTTTTTAAATTCATAATTTCTGTTTCAATCCTGGCATTACGACTTTCCAAAGACTCATTGTGCTCAAGTTGCAGAGCGAGTTCGGCTTCCAGATTTTTTAGTACTCTTATACTTCTTTCTCCGAGCCACAGCTTATACTGTAACCCAAAAAATAAGATAGACAGACTAATCAAGAGCACTTTCATCATAATTCACCACAAAGATTCATGTACTAATGTAACGTCAACACCCACCAAATACTAAATTATTAATTAAACAACCTTACCTTTGAAACGAAGCAAACTGTTGAATTCCGGCGTACTTAGCCGAGCTCCCCAATTCCTCCTCGATTCGCAATAGTCGATTATATTTGGATACGCGATCAGACCTGCATAAGGAACCTGTTTTTATCTGGCCCGACAGTGTTGCAACTGCCAAATCAGAGATTGTTGAGTCTTCCGTTTCTCCCGACCTATGAGATATAACTACTGTAAAACCTGCTTCTTTTGCCATCGATATAGCAGCAAAGGTCTCTGTTAACGATCCTATCTGATTAAACTTAATCAAAATTGAGTTAGCTGCTTTTTCCTCGATCCCTCGCTTTAAAATTTCAGTGTTCGTCACAAACAAATCGTCGCCTACTAATTGTACTTTATCGCCTATTTCGCCAGTTAATTTAGTCCATCCACTCCAGTCTGATTCATCCATTCCGTCTTCAACAGACAAGATTGGATACTGTTCGGTCAGCTTCGTCAGGTAACTACTGAATTCATCAGAACTGAATTCACGATTTTCTCCGCGCAATAAATATCGCTCCTCAACAAAAAATTCAGAAGCCGCGCAATCCAAAGCAAGGTAAATATCTTTCCCCGCACGGAAACCTGCTAGCTCGATGGCAGACATTATTGAATCCAGCGCCGCAATATTTGAAGGCAAATTCGGTGCAAACCCTCCCTCGTCGCCCACGGCGGTGCCGTAACCGTCGCGTTTCAATACAGATTTAAGCGCATGGAATATCTCGGCGCCGTAACGAAGCCCCTCTGAAAAAGACGATGCTCCGGTTGGCTGAATCATAAACTCCTGGATATCTACATTATTATCTGCGTGCTCACCACCATTAACAATGTTCATCATCGGAACCGGCAGCAAGAATTTGTCATTACCTCCAAATAAATCTCCGAAGTGTTTGTAAAGCGGTGTGCGTGACGCGAGCGCTGCAGCTTTAGCTGTCGCTAAGGAAACCGCGAGAATTGCATTCGCTCCAAGCAAAGACTTATTAGCCGTCCCGTCCAGATCGATCATAATCTGATCGATTGTGCTCTGCTGAGTCGAACTTTGACCTACAAGCGCACTCTGAATCGGACCTTTTACATTTGCTACCGCTTTTAAAACTCCGCGTCCAAGATATCGCTTCGGATCATTATCACGCAACTCCAAAGCTTCTCTTGATCCGGTTGACGCCCCAGATGGAGCACATGCTGTGCCTACGACACCGCACTCAAGGTGAACGTCAGCTTCTATCGTTGGATTACCTCGAGAATCCAAAATCTCACGTGCGTTTATCTCTTTGATCTCGTCCATTTCTGATCCATCCAGTTAATCTACTTATTTGAAACTCAAGATTCTATGATCGTTAGTATGTGTCCAGCGATTCAAACTGTTTAATCAATGTATCCATCGCATCCATGCGCTCCAAAAATGGCTCTAATTTATCTAGTCGCAATGCGCATGGGCCGTCACAAAGAGCAGACTCAGGATTAGGATGAGCTTCAATAAATAGCCCTGCTAAGCCTTGAGACAAACCGGCAAGCGAAAGTTCTGTAACACTTCCTCGACGGCCATCAGCTGCTTGAGCCAGTCCACCGGGTAACTGTAACGCATGAGTTGCATCAAAGAGGACAGGATAAGACAGTTTTTTCATAACGGAAAAACCAAGCATATCTACCACAAGATTATTGTATCCAAACATGCTCCCGCGCTCACATAGCATTAAGCGGTCGTTACCTTGCTCTTCAAACTTTTCAACGATATTTTTCATTTCTTGAGGCGCTAAAAACTGAGCCTTTTTTATATTTACAGCGCAGTTAGTCTTCGCAATCGCAACAACTAAATCAGTTTGCCGGGACAAGAACGCGGGCAGCTGAATAACATCAACAACTTCTGATGCCTTGGCTGCTTGTTCCGGTGAATGAACATCAGTAATTATTGGCACTTGTAACTCGGATTTAACCATAGAGAGCCATTCAAGCCCTTCATCAAGACCTGGGCCTCGATATGACCTCGCCGACGAGCGATTAGCTTTATCAAATGAGGCCTTAAAAATGAATGGTATGCCAAGCTTTTCGGTAACTCGCTTATACTCTTCCGCGACTTTTAGGGTTAATTCATAAGACTCTAATACATTCACGCCCCCAAATAATGTGAAGGGCTTATCATTAGCAATTTCAAATCCGGCTACAGCTACTGTTTTCATATCAACCTAGTGATCGTTGCGTTACTCGGGACTGGAAGAAGATCTTTCATGATTGAGAATAGCCGCATTAATGAACCCATTAAAAAGAGCATGACCATAACGCGGAGTCGACGTGAACTCCGGATGGAACTGGCAACCAACAAACCAAGGATGTTCTGGCACTTCAATAATTTCGACCAACATGCCATCAATCGATTTACCCACCAGCTTAAGTCCCGCATCCTGGAGTCGGTCAGCATAGTCATTATTAAACTCGTAGCGATGCCGATGACGCTCACTGATCTCAGCAACGCCGTAACAATTAAATGTCGTGGAGTCGATTTCGACTCGGCATTTCTGAGAACCCAGTCGCATTGTTCCACCTAAGTCTGAGCTCTGATCTCTTTGTTCTTTCAAACCTGCTTGAGTCGTCCACTCGCTGATAAGCGCGATAACTGGGTCATCACAGTCCGCTGAAAACTCCGTACTATGCGCATTTTTTAATCCAGCGACGTTACGCGCAAATTCAATCACTGCCACCTGAAGCCCAAGGCAGATCCCCAAATATGGAATGCGGTTCTCTCTGGCAAATTGAGCTGCTAAAATCTTGCCCTCTATTCCTCTCTCTCCAAAACCCCCTGGCACTAATATCGCGTCCACACCTTCAAGTACTTTACTACCTCTATCAAGTAAATCTGAGGAATCTATATAAGTGATATTCACCTTCGCTCTGGTTTGAATACCAGCATGCGTTATTGCTTCATTTAGGGATTTATATGCATCAAGCAACTCTACGTACTTGCCTACCATAGCCAGTTTGATTTCGCGCGTTGGGTACGATTCGGCTTCCACAACACGTTGCCATTCTACTAAATCCGCGGGCGGACAATTTAAGCGAAATTTCTTGACTACGAACTCATCCAACCCTGCCGCCCCAAGAATTGCAGGTATCCTATAAATTGAGTCACTGTCAGGTAAAGACACTACCGCAGGGAGCTCAACATTCGTAAATAAAGATATCTTCTTTCGTGCAGACTCGTCTATTTCCTGATCTGATCGACAAACCAAAATATCAGGCTGGATGCCGATTGATCTTAACTCCTTGACTGAATGTTGAGTAGGTTTAGTTTTAGTTTCGCCAGCAGTACTTATGAAAGGAACCAGTGTCAGATGCATAAAAAGAGCACGCTCCGAACCCAGCTCCGCTCGAAGTTGTCGAACCGCCTCTAGGAATGGTTGCGACTCAATATCACCAACTGTACCACCAATTTCGACTAGAGCGACCTCAGCGTTATCCGCCCCTAATATAATTCTTCTCTTAATTTCATCAGTGATATGAGGTATCACTTGAATGGTCGCACCCAAGTAATCTCCACGTCGCTCTCGCTTTAATACTTCTTCGTAAACTTTGCCCGCAGTGAAGTTATTCTTTTTAAGCATGGTTGTGCGAATGAAACGTTCGTAATGACCAAGATCGAGATCGGTTTCGGCACCGTCCTCAGTAACAAAAACTTCTCCATGTTGAAACGGGCTCATGGTGCCTGGGTCGACGTTGATATATGGGTCAAGCTTCAACATTGTAACGGAAAGCCCACGGGCTTCGAGAACAGCTGCAAGTGATGCAGCAGTTATGCCTTTTCCTAAAGACGACACAACGCCGCCGGTAATAAATATGTAACGCGTCATGCTATCCCCAAAAGCGTATTTGCTGCGTCCCTTTTCCCGTTGAACCCACTGGGCTTAAATGCTAACAGAAGGTCATCCCGCTAACAATTTGTATATTCGAGAAACATAAAATAATCGACCGAACGGGCTATTTACATTACATGTGTTTCAAGGCGGGTCTTTCAGCTTTACTTAATTTAAATAGTGACTCAACTAGCTCCCTGAGCCAATTTTTTCTATTCAAGAGCATTTATTCATAATCAAATTGCCAGGACCCCTAAATCTCTAATACTCTGGCTGGCGAATCCCAATCGTAAACGCACCCGAATTCATCAATGGCAGGCATGAATTTCTCATCTGCCCCAAAGCCCGGAATAAAAGCTAGCTGGCCATCCAAATAAATCAGAGGTAGAGTCTCCCTCACCCAAGGAGGAACTCTGCCCTCATTTAATATTTTCTTCAATGACTTAACGGGTCTCCCAAACATTTTGATCCGCTCGCCCCCTTCTCGGTAAGCCACCTCTAAAACGGTAGAAGGTAAAAACAGAGATAAAGCTATGCCCTCATTCTTAACAATTCGCGTCCGCACTTCCCCATTCTTCAACAGAGCGAAAGAGGACTCTACGACAGGAACTAAATGCTTACCTTGTGACAGAAGAACTCGCGGAGTTAAACCATAAATCAGTCCGTTGAAACGGCAGATTCGATGGTCATCTAAAAGAATCGTTATGTTTGCTCTGGATAGGAGTAACTCAGTAGCCATCAAATTTATTTTGCTCCAGCTCGGAACCGAGAGACCTAATTTACAAACCCAAACCCGAATCAAATTTTTGCGCCGCACTAATTCAAGAGCCAACAACTTAGAAACAGACAAGGTCCCAGGCTCCACTCCCTCACAAAATGACAAGTCATTTTCAGCTAACTTTTCATTTAAAGTCTGCGCTTCGAAGCATGCCTGCATCGACTTTTTGATACTTTTCCTTAAAGCCGGCCAACGCTTTTCTAAAATAGGCAGAACATTCCATCTCAAAAAATTCCGTTGATAAGTGGTATCAGCATTACTGTCATCTAGAATCCAGTCTAACTCAACGCGGGAAGCAAATTCTCGCAGTGACGACTGAGAGCATCCGAGCAAGGGCCTGAGCAAAAAACCAGCACCCAATTTTCTATGAAACGGGATGCCTGAGAGCCCCAATGGCCCCGAGCCTCTCATCAAATGCAAGAACATCGTTTCCAAATTATCATCTTCATGATGACCTAGAAGAAGAGTTTCATTTGACTGCAGCTCAGCAGAAAACACTTCATACCTCGCGTCTCGAGCAGCTGACTCAGTTACAACGCCAAATCTATTTTCCCCACACGACACCTCTACGCTTTTAAAATTTACTCCATATTCCAAACAAATTTTTGCGCAATGATTCTCCCAGTCTTTAGATGATTCAGAGATTTGATGATTAATATGCAGCGCGCGAATAGAAGCAGGTAAAACGCCCTCATCACGAAGGATGACAACTGATCGCAATAATACCGTTGAATCCATTCCACCACTGAAAGCAACTACAATATCGCCATCAACATATTTTTTAAGCAGCGAATCAAAGGCTCTTAGGCTAAAAATATCTTGATCGATAGTCATATAAGCCGATCCATCAAAATTCATATCTTGGGTGCTGAATTTGTTGCCTGTCGAGTAAGACAAGTGCTTTAGACACTCATACCATAATTCATCAAACGCTCGTAGCGACGTTCAAGCAATGCATTAATATCCTTTGAGCATAACCGATCAATTTGCTCAACCAATACTGACTTGATTTCCGCCGCTGCGGCCGACACATCTCTATGAGCGCCGCCTAAAGGTTCTAGAATAGTTAAATCAACGAGACCCAATTCTTCCAAACGCTTTGAGGTCACTCCCATCGCTTCTGCGGCTGCGTGAGCATATTCCGCAGACTTCCAAAGAATTGTGGCACAGCCTTCTGGCGTAATAACCGTATAGGTTGAGTACTGCATCATATTCACTTGATCAGCAACACCTATCGCAATAGCACCACCAGAATTGGCCTCACCGGTCACCGTGGCAATGAGTGGCGTTTGGACTTTTGACATCATTGCCATATTTCGAGCTATCGCCTCATTGATACCCCGCTCTTCGGAATCAATTCCGGGAAATGCTCCGGGAGTATCAATAAAACTTAAAACTGGTAACTTATACCTCTCAGCCAATTCGATAAGTCTTCGAGCCTTCCGATACCCTTCAGGCCGTGGCATACCGAAGTTGTGACGAACTTTTTCTTTGGTCCCGCGACCCTTTTGGTGACCAATAACCATAACGGGCCGATCATCTATTCGCGCTATTCCACCTATTAACGCTTGATCATCCGCAAATAAACGGTCACCGTGTAACTCATCAAAATCGGTAAAGATAAGATCAATGTAATCAGCTGTATAAGGTCTCAGAGGATGACGAGCCACTTGGGATACTTGCCAGGAACTTAGATTAGCGTAAATTTTTTCAGTAAGCTTTATGCTTTTTTCGCGTAGATTTTTTATCTCGTCGGCAATATTAAGATTATTATCGGTACCAACAAGGCGTAACTCACTAATTTTCGCCTCCAGTTCTGCTATTGGTTGCTCAAATTCTAAAAAATTAGGGTCCATAAAAATTCCAGTGTTCTTCTTTTTTAAATACGCTCAATTTTCAATACTCAACTAGAACATTCTCACGCCCGTAATTCTTCTTTAATCTCTGAATAAGATCGTCAGAAGGCAACACAGACCACTCATGCCCAAACATTATACATCCTCTAGAAGCTTCTCGCTGATAATTCACAGCAACACGGCAACCCTCTTCTTTCTCGCCCGAATTGGTTTTTACATCAGTGTCGAACGTTCCAAAAGCTCGCTGCAGTCTGTAAGGCTCCAAGGTAGCAGCAAGGTCATCACAAAAATTTGGCAACAAACAGGATTCGTCTAAGGTTAATAAAAGGCGATTAGCACGCCTAGAACGCGCATCAGAAAGCGTCATTAAAGTTTTCGCTCGCCCCTTAATCCCTCCATGTCGCTCATCAATTGAAATACTACATTCTAAAATCAAGATTTCATCGACGTGCAATAGATCTCGAAACAATTCATACTCCTTAGCAAACAGGCCAATTTCAATACGAGCGCTTCGATCATCGATTGTTAGAAAAGCAATCGCTTCTCCAGACTTACTCCTACTAGTTCTAAGACTTGTTAGAAGGCCCCCAATAAATTTAGTTCCACGATCTGGGCGAAGGTTTTTTAATCTCCCAGCAGTTATACTCCGTAATTCAGTTAAAAAGGCATCAATTGGGTGCCCTGAAAGATAAAGCCCAAGTGCCTCTTTTTCCGCTTTCAGTCGCGCTTGTTCGTCCCATTCTTGAATGTCTAGATGTTCAGTGGCTTGCTCACAGTTTGAGGTGCCCTCCGGAACAATTTCTCCAAAAAGATCCCCAACACCTGACTCTAGATTCCGATTTTCTTGCATAGCTGCCTGCATTGCTTTTGGCAACAGATCTGTAAGTACAGCACGAGAATAATCGACACTTCCTTCCACTAAATTATCCAGAGCCCCTGCGTTGACCAAAGACTCTAAGGTTCTTCTATTAAGCTGTTGCGAATCAACTCGCTGACAAATATCAAGCATACTTTTATAGGAAGTTTGGCTTCGAGATTCCAGAATTGCAATAACCGGTGCTTCACCGAGGCCTCTTATTGCACCGAGACCATAAACAATGTGACCTTCTTTATTAACAGTAAATAGAAACTCTCCCATATTCACGTCGGGGGGAATTATAGTTATACCCAAGGCATTGCACTCGTCGATCAAAGTAACAATTTTATCTGTATTCTGCATTTCAGCGGATAACACTGCAGCCATAAAATATGCCGGATAATGAGTTTTAAGCCATGCGGTTTGATACGAAACTAATGCGTACGCCGCAGAATGCGATTTGTTAAAACCGTAACCTGCAAATTTCTCCATTAGGTCAAAAATAGACTCTGCAAGTATTTTATCAACCCCTCTCTTCACAGCTCCATCAGTAAAAAGGCTTCTCTGCCTAGCCATTTCCTTGGGATCTTTTTTGCCCATTGCTTTTCTTAAAATATCAGCAGCACCCAAAGTATAATTACCTAGGACTTGCGCAATCTTCATTACTTGCTCTTGATAAAGGATAACTCCATAGGTGTCGGCTAATACGGGCTCTAACTCAGGATGAGGAAAAACAACTTGAGTTCTTCCGTGCTTCCGATCGACAAAATCGTCGACCATACCCGATTCCAATGGCCCAGGACGAAAAAGAGCAACTAGTGCTATCACGTCCGCAAAACAATTCGGCATTTGACGCTTGATGAGATCCTTCATCCCTCGAGATTCAAGTTGAAAAACAGCTGTTGTTTCGCCTCTTTGAAGTAATTCGTAAACACGCGTATCGTCCAAGGGTAAATTTTCTAAAGTTACGAGCTCTCCCTCAATTGACGAGTTTATCATTCTAAGCGCATTGTCAATTATCGTTAAGGTACGCAACCCAAGGAAGTCAAACTTTACAAGCCCAACTGTCTCTGCATCGTCTTTATCAAACTGAGTAACTACACTCTCACCATTGGGGTCGCGGTATAAGGGAGAAAAATCTGTAAGCTTAGTCTGAGCAATAACTACCCCCCCAGCATGTTTCCCAACGTTCCGAGTTAAACCTTCCAACGCGAAAGCCATCTCCATGATTTCCTGTGCATCGATATCCTCATCTATGAACTGGCTCAATTCAGGAGTTGAATCCAAAGCCGCCTTCAGGGTTATCCCGGGCACAAAAGGAATTAGTTTCGACAACTTATCGCCTAGGGCATACGAGTGCCCTTGCACCCGTGCGACATCCCTTATCACGGCCTTAGCCGCCATGGTCCCAAACGTGATAATTTGAGCTACAGCCTCTTTACCGTATAAATCGGAAACATGTTGAATTACACGATCGCGACCTTCTATACAGAAATCGACGTCAAAATCAGGCATGGAAATACGCTCCGGGTTCAAGAAGCGCTCGAACAACAAATCGTATTCCAATGGATCAAGGTCGGTGATTTTTAGAGCATATGCCACGATCGATCCTGCGCCGGAGCCCCGACCTGGACCTACAGGTATGCCGTTATCTTTAGACCACTGAATAAATTCCATCACTATAAGAAAGTAACCGGTAAAGCCCATATCTTTTATAACACTTAGCTCAAAATCTAACCGATCCCAATAAGGTTTAAGCTGGCTGCTATCAGGGTCAACCTCTCCAAACAAACTCAGCAAGCGTTTCTGCAAACCTGATCTGCTGACTTCAACAAAATACTCCTCTAACGTTTTTCCCTCTGGCACTGGGTAATTTGGAAGTTTCGGAGTACCGATATCTAAAATAAGGTTGCATCGTTTAGCTATTTCGCAAGCGTTAATTAGAGCTTCGGGTAGATCCGCGAAGAGCTCAAGCATTTCGTCGGCGGTTTTCAAATACTGTTGATCTGTATTTTCCCGTTTCCGCCGGGGGTCGTCTAAATTACGCTTTTCATTTATACACACACGGACTTCATGAGCTTCATAATCAGCATGATTCAAAAATCTAACGTCATTCGTAGCAACAATCGGACAGCTCGCCTTTGCTGCTAACTCAATTACGCGGCTTATATACTCGGCCTCACCTTGCCGTCCCACCCTCTGCACTTCAAGGTAAAAACTCTGGGGGAAAAGATCCATCCAGCGGACCAAAGCATTTTCAGCAGCCTTCAGTTCACCGTTCAGTAATGTGACCCCTATGTCACTTTGTTGAGCCCCTGATAAAGCAATCAACCCGTCCGTGTATCCACTCAAATTATGTTGATCAATAGAGAGAGACACATCGCCACGGTCAGTCACATAAAAGTCTGAAAGAAGTCTCGTTAAATTCTGATAACCTCTCTTATTCTTCGCCAGCAACACAAGTTTTGTTGTAGCACTATTTTGCTTATTAGCCACAAGAATCTCAGTACCACACAATGGTTTGATTCCGCTGGCTATCGCCGCCTTATAGAATTTTATAAATCCAAACAGGTTGGCAATATCGGTAATCGCAACTGATGGCATTTCCTGGACCAATAACTGCTCCATCAATGGCGCAATTGCGACGATACCATCCGTAATGGAAAATTCTGTATGGACTCGCAGGTGGGGGAAAGAGCTCTGTTTAGAAGCCAAACAATCCTCTTTTCTTATCTTTTCTTTTAACATAGTAGCCAACTAAAGTTTTACGAACTCCTGCGATTATAGTGTTATAAACCTCAACTAAATAACATAGAAATATACATTAATGCTACTCAAAAGTTGATCAAAAAGCTGGATCAGCTCTTACATTTTTTAATACCGGAGCAAACGAAAGCCTGTGAATCGAACATGGGCCATACTTAACCAAAGCGCGCAAATGCTTTTTGGTGGGGTACCCTTTGTTAGCGCAAAAATCAAACTGCGGATAAACTGAATCAAGACTTATAAGCTCTCGATCTCTAAACACTTTGGCAACAATTGATGCCGCTGCAATAGAAGCGACCTTTTGATCCCCTTTGATAATCGCCTGACTCTTATAATTCCAATTTGGCAAATGAATCCCGTCCACTAAAACATATTCAGGCAATATACTCAGGCTACTAACCGCCCTCTCCATCGCAAGTAGGCTTGCTTGTAAGATATTAAGTTCGTCTATTTCTGAGACGGAGGCGCGGCCGATAGACACCCCTAATGCTTGTGTGAGAATAACGTTATATAGAGAATCACGTTTATTTGCAGTTAGTTTTTTTGAATCCGACAAGCCTAAAATAGGTTTCTTATCGTCGAGAATGACAGCGGCGGCAATAACATCCCCTGCAAGTGCTCCACGCCCGACTTCATCGGTACCTGCAATGTAACGGCAATTCTCACACATATCAGCTGACGCAACGCTAGCAGTCATGTTATCAGTCAGCATTCATTATCGAAACAACGGCTTGGGCTGCCTTCGCAGACCCGTCAAGACGTAGAGAAAGATGAATCCTTTCGTAGACCGTTAATAACTCGCGGCTTATTCCTGATGTCGAATAAAATTTTTCTATTTCACGAAAAAGAACATCTTCACTCAAAGCTCCCTGAATATACTCAGGGACTATTTCTCGGTTTGCGAGTAAATTTGGTAGTGCTACAAAGGGTATTTTTACTAAGCGCGAAGCTATAAAAAAACTTAAAGCCGCGAGACGATAACATACAATCATTGGCCTTCTTAAAAGCAACGCCTCAAGCGTGGCCGTACCAGACGAAAGAACAACTAAATCTGCTGCGCTCATTGCTGCCAGAGAATCATCAATGAGAAGGATCGAGTTTTTCACCGAAATATCACACTCGCTTAAATATTTTTTAAGCAAAGACATAGATTCAGAGCCGCTAAATGGCATTATAAAACGCATATTGGGATCTTTTTTCAAAATCCTTGATATAACAGAGAGAAATATCGGGGCGAGTCTTATAATTTCTCCTTTACGACTCCCAGGTAAAAACGATGTAATTGATTCTTCGGGGTTTATGCCAAGCTTTGTGCGGCAAGTTTCCTTACTTTCCTCAAACCCAATCTTGTCTGCCAAAGGGTGGCCGACGCAACGTACAGGAATTTTATGCTTTTCGTATACCTCAATTTCAAAAGGAAACAGCACAAGCATCAAATCAACCGCTGCTTTTATTTTATAAATACGATTTTTCCTGTAAGCCCATACGCTTGGGCTTACATAATGCATGGTTCTTAATCCAGAAAGCTTTAATTCCTTTGCCAACCTGAGATTAAAGTCGGGGGAATCGATCCCAATAAATAAGCTTACATTATCTGCGATAAGCCGTTCACGTAATCTACGTTTTATATGCAGAAGTTCTCGAAGCCTTAGCAATGGCTCGACAAAACCCATGACCGCCAAACGATCCATCGGAACGAGCGACTCACAACCTAGAGCCAACATTTCAGGTCCTGCGACACCAACAAAAGTCGCTTCAGGGTAAATCTTTCTAAGTTCTCGTATAAGACCCGCACCGAGGATATCCCCAGACTTTTCACCAACTACGATTCCAAAATTAGGCGACCTCACCATATACGCTCTCTAAAAAGTAAAATCTTTCTTTCAGGTCGATTAACGATGAATCCCTTTCTTTGATGATCTTAATGAATCGATTAGAAGTTCGACCGGCTCACAATTCTCTTTTAAGATCTCAAGCTGAGCCAACGCCTCAGTTAGAGAATGACCACGGAGATAGATTAACTTGTAGGCTTTTCGAAGAACTGAAACTGTGGCTTTGTCAAAGCCCCGTCTTTCTAATCCAATGGAGTTAATAGCTCGGACCGCCGCGGGCTGACCACTCACAATCACATAAGCTGGAACGTCATGAGCAACATGAGTAACGCCTCCGACCATAGAGTGTGCTCCAATCTTAACAAATTGATTCACTCCGGCGTAGCCTCCCAAGATCGCCCAGTCATTCACCTCCACATGGCCAGACAAGCTGGCATTATTTGCAAATACGGTATGGCTGCCGACAAGACAGTCATGAGCAATATGCACATATGGCATAAAAAGGTTGTCGCTGCCGATTTGCGTCACTCCTCCACCCACGGCTGTCCCTCGGTGCACCGTAACGCCCTCTCTAAAAGTGTTGTTATCTTCTACTTCTAACCAAACCTCTTCATTCTTAAACTTTTTGTCTGAAGGGTCTTCTCCTACTGAGCAGAATTGAAAAATATGATTGTTATCACCAATTATGGTATTCGAGCGAATAACTATGTGCGACTCTAACCTGCAATTCTCACCGATAGTTACATCCGGTCCAACGATACACCAAGGTCCAATTTGAGCAGAAGCTGCTATTTTCGCCGACGGATCGATTCGCGAACTAGAATCAATTGACATCAATTTTTCTCTCAGCGCACATAATCTGCATCGAAGCCACTGATTCACCTTCAACATTCACTTCACAATTGAATTTATATATTCCCCGACGGCCCGGCCCTGCAAATTCAGCGCGCAGCATGAGCTTATCGCCCGGGAGTACAGGTCTGCGAAGACGGAGTTTATCAACCCCTACGAAATAATATACATAACCATCTTTGGGCTTCTTTTCTTGACTCTTAAACCCCAAGATACCCGCGGCTTGAGCCGCCGCCTCGATAATCAAAACCCCCGGCATTATCGGGTTTCCGGGAAAGTGTCCATTAAAGAAAGGCTCGTTAACGGACACGTTTTTGTAAGCCACTATAAAGTCATCAGGTACGAGTTCGACTACCCGATCAACGAATAGAAACGGGTATCTCTGTGGTAAATATTCTTTAACGCTCTGGATGTCCATTTCCATAAAATCCTTACCTGTAATCTTGTCAAAACAAACAATTTACTTAAGATCGAGTACGTTCAAGCCGCTTTAGCCTTTTTGCCATACTATCGAGCTCCTTAAACCGCATCGAAGCTCTTTTCCACTCACCAGTCTTCATCTGAACCGTTCCAGCTGAATATCTTCCCGCCTCTGATATTGATTGACTAACCAGAGACATAGCGCTGACTTGAACATAGTCTGCAAGAGTAATATGTCCAACAGCACCTGACCCCCCTCCCATTACACAATAGGCACCTAGGGTTACACTTCCCGCTAATCCAACGCAGCCACAGATAATCGTGTGGTTCCCAATGTGGCAATTATGACCAATCTGTACTTGATTATCTATTTTGACCCCGTCACAAATAACCGTGTCGTCAAGAGCACCACGATCAATAGTGGTTTGAGCCCCAATCTCAACATCATTTCCAACCCGCACGCTCCCGAGCTGATAAATCTTAATCGATTTCTCACCATCAAAGGCATATCCGAAACCGTCAGCGCCGATCACAGCGCCAGAATGAATTGTCACCCGATTCCCCAGTGTGACATCTTTATTAATGACAACGTTCTCAGAGATCGAGCACTCATCACCTAATTGAGCGCCGGCGCCAATCACCGCTCCAGCCCCAATCTGACAACGTTGTCCAATAACAACGTTCTCTTCAATGACAACATTCGGACCAATTAAAACCCCTTTAGCGAGACTTGCAGACGAATCGATGATAGCACTGGAATGAATGCCGCTTGGAACTTCCGATAAATCAACGAAAAGCCGAGAAGCAAGAGCATATGCTAAATATGGATTTTCCGTTAGGAGCTTATTTCCAGAGAAGAGGAGCTGATCGTCTTTCGTAACTATCACGGCACCCGCAGTAGTAGATTTTAAATAATGTTTATAAGCGCTGTTAGAAAGAAAGCTGAGTCTATCTGGACTAGCTTTCGGTAAAGAGCACAGCCCAACGATAACAAAATCAGGGTCGCCAACTAAAGTCGCTCCAATTTCGTTAGCAATCGAAGCGAGGCTATATATTTTCTTGTTCTGACCAGTCATTACTGGCCACTACCAAGTTTCAATCTAATTACCGCCACTCGTGTTCTCATTAAGCTTTGCGGTAACCTTTGCAGTTATGTCTAAAACCGGAGCAAAATATGGGGCACTATCAGCGTTCAACACAAGATCATATCCACCTTCAGCAACTACATCACTGACCGCTGTAGCTAAATCTCCCTGCATACTTTGCAGGAATTCTTGATTTCGTTCTTGAAGCGCCGTTTGAACACGTTCTTGAATCAACTGCAATTGAACTTGGAGGTCTTGCGCATCAGAATTCATACGACGCACTTCGTCCTCCGTCATCACAGCTTCGTCTTGCTGAAATTTCTCTCTCAATTCGTTAAGCTGAGTTGACAATTCTTGTGCTCTTGCCTCATCTGCAGCAAACTCTTGTTCCAGTTCTTCCTGGACTACCCTTGCAGAATCTGAGTTAAATAACGCCTGAAGCGGGTTAAGTATTCCAATCTTAGCGTCCTGACCCATAACGCTTTGAGAAAATACAAGCACACTCACGACAGCTAAAAACTTACTCGTCAATTTTGATTTCATGTTCACTTCCAAGCCTCCATTCATTGCTAACAATAAGCATCTTTAATCTTTAATCTTTAATCTTTAATCTTTAATCTTTAATCTTTAATCTTTAAATCACGACACTTCTGCTCGTAACGCTCTAAAAACTGCCTTTATGGTATTCTGATTTCCCTATATTCCGACGTTACGCAAATCGAGATTCGCCCTCAAAAAATGACTTACTAAAACCCTTGCCCAACAGAAAAATCAAAAGTTTTTGTATCATCCCCATCTTTTCCAAACGGCTGTGCTAGATACAAAGTCAGCGGCCCAAATGGTGACAAATATGTGACACTAAATCCGGCCGAATAACGAAGCTCTCCTGCATCAAAATTCGTACAATTACTCAAACGCTTTTGCCTTTCGGTGCAGGTCGACGAAAAAACATTACCCACATCGACAAAAAATGCTGACCGCACCCGACTTGTGTCATCGACAAACGGAAGAGGAAACAGAAGCTCGAACGTTGCGGTCGTAAGTATGTTACCACCAAAACTGTCGTAATCCTTGTCTAAATAAAAATTTTCTACAGCTAACTTTACCTCAGGCAAACCATTTGTATCTAAAACAACGTTGCCGTTTTCATCAATCACGTTTGCTGTTTGGTAGCCATACTCGTTACTATAACCTGCAGCAGAACCGTCCTCGTTTCGGACAATGTTGCCTTGGTCATCCTTCAAAAGACTTATATTGCCTTGAGTCAAATATCGCGCACCCGCGGTACTTTGAGGACCGAGACTATTCTCCTCAAACCCACGCACCACACCAGACGCAATCAATCCCCCAGCAAAAAAATTGTTGAAGAAAGGTAGTTGCTCAGTATCCCCATACCCTAAACCAAAACCCAAAGTGGTACGAAGTGACAACACCCATTCTTGATTCTGTGTTATTGGCCAATAGAACTGGCCATTGTAATTAATTCTTGCATACTCCAAATCACTACCTGGAAGAGTTAACTCAACCCCCAAACTATTCAGAAATCCAGCCGTCGGAAGCTGCCCTCGGTTTAGAGTGTTCCTAAACCAGTTGCCCGTTATAGTAAAATTATCGAAAGTATCGCCATACTTATCGACGAATCCTAACTCCGAATTACGTCCCAATTGATCATCACGAAGATTCTCAACATTACCTAAAACTGAATCTACAACTGGGCCATTAAATACGTTTCCATTAGCTGGGGTGATAATGTACTGATCAATCCCTTCAAATAGAACTGGGCTCGCAATAATCTCCTGCACCGAGCCTAAACCAGCACTTAGTTCTGTATGAGTAAAACCTAAATCAAACCCAAGGACCTCAACTTCACTAATGGGATAGCTAAAGCTGACGGACCCTCCGAAAGAGCTAGTATTGAAACTGGACACGTTAAACGGCGATTCGATTTTTTGCGCAAACAGATTCATTCCACGACTGACACCGTCAGGAGTAAAATAAGGATCTACATATTGAAAATTTAAGCTTTCTTGAAAGCGGCTCTTATTTATCCCGACCCCTAGGGTTCGTCCGGTACCTAAAAAGTTTTGAGCTTGAAGGCTTGTACTTATAAAAAAATTTCCTCCTCCACCGGTGCCAACTTGAAAACTCACCGCTCCAAAATTTTGCTCAACCACGTCATAATTAACGTCAATCTGATCCTCAATCCCGGCAACTTCAGAAGTCTCGACCTCGACTGTTTCAAAGTAACCGAGGCGCTCTAAACGAACCTTGGACTGTTCAATTTGGAGGCTTGATGCTGGAGCGCTCTCAAGCTGCCTCATTTCACGACGCAAAACGTCGTCCGCCGTACTTACATTGCCGCTAAAGTTAATTCGATTTACGTAAGTCCGATTACCCGGCTGGACAAAAAATGTGATGTCGACAGTATCACCGTTATCATTTACCTCTGGAACACCAGTCACTTCCGCAAACGCATAACCTAAATTGCCAAGAAACTGGACCATAACTTCTTCAGTCGCAGTTACTAAACCTTGTGAAAAAATCTGACCCGTTCGGATAAAAAGAGCCGCTCTGAGCAACGCCTCGGCATCAACGAGATCTCCTGCAAGATCAACTTCTGCCACCTCAAAAAGTGATCCTTCATTGACGTTGACCGTAATAAAAACTTCCTCTCTATTCGGCGTTATCGATATCGGTGTAGATTCTATACCAAATTCAACGAACCCATTATCGAGATAAAAAGATTCTAGTCTCTCTAAGTCTCCGCTAAACTGTTCTCTTGAATAACGATCACGCTTACTCAGAAAAAGATACCAAGGCTTAGTTCCCAACTCGAACAACTGAAGCAATTCTTCTTCAGAGTATTGTGTGTTACCAACTATGTTTATGTTTTTAATCCTAGATTCTTCGCCCTCATTGATAACGAGCTCAATACTTACCCTATTCCTAGGTAATTCCTCAACATTAATTTCAACCGCGGCGCCGTATCTGCCCCTGGACGAGTAGACGTCTTGAATACCTTGGCGAATAAGTTCGAGAGCTGCGCGAGTAAATATTTGCCCTTCAGCTATATCAGCGCCAGCCATGTTCTCAATAATATCCTCCGTTTTGAGAACACTGTTTCCTTCTATTGTAATTTCAGCGACGGAAGGCCGTTCCAACACAGTAACAATGAGATTATCTCCCTCCCGCGAAATCTCGATTTCATCAAAGTATTCGGAATTAGAGAGCTCACGAATGATTTGCGCAGAAAGCCCCGGAGTCATTTCATCGCCAATACCAACAGGAAGAATATTATAAATGATTCCCGGTGATATACGCTGATAGCCATCTACGATGATGTCGGTAATTGTAAAGTTCTGAGCGAATACAGACTGAGCAAAACCACTAATCGCTAGAAAAAAAAATATTATCTTTTTCATTCTTATAAAATTCTCAATATATAACTAGGTAGGCTTTTATTAAACTACCATTAAAAATTATCGATTCAATTGAGCTCAGATAACTGTTTGTAGATAAAAAAGGACCCTAGAACAATCTATTTACGTCATTAAATACAGCCAATAACATTATCCCAGAAATAAGCATGACACCGATTTGCGTACCATATGCCTGAATGCGCTCAGGCAACGGACTACCTGTAACCATCTCAAAGAGAATAAAAAGCAACCGACCTCCATCCAACACCGGTATCGGCAGCAGATTCATTACCCCAAGGGAAATGCTCAGCAAACCAAGAAACTGTAGGTATACATTAAGACCATAACTTGCTGTGTTCCCAGCGACCTGAGCAATCGTAATTGGCCCATTTACATTTTTAATAGAGATCAAACCAATAACCATTTTCTTAACGGAGCCAAGTATAAACAGCGCTTTATCCCAAGTCTCCCTCACTGCTGGGACAATCCCCTCGACGAGACTATATGAGACCTCTCGGCGCATTTCCTCAGGTATTATTTGATCGAGGCTAGTTATAGCCGACGCAGCACCTATTACTCCAATATAGATTCCGTCACCCAAATTTTTCCTCTCTGGGATAATTGTAATCGTTTGAAGTTGACCCTCTCTTTCGACAACAACACGAGTCTCAAGTTCCGGACTAGCTTGAATCACTTCTACCCAATGAGCCCAACTACGAATTTTTAACCCGCTCGCGCGCACAATTTTGTCTTGTGCCAGCAGGCCTGACTTCTTAGCAACACCGCCCTCGAAAACTTCACCTACGATCGCAGGAATTTCAATATCAATAATTCCTAACTCTCTGAGTGGGTCAGGTGCAGTACTTTCATTCATCCACTGCTCGATGGGAACAGAAATATTTTTTACATCTCCGTTTCTTACAGTTAAAACTTCTAAATTGATCAAACCCGTCTCACCCATTCTCGCTACAAGACGTTGTGACACATCCCTCCATATCCGAGTTGATGCACCATCCACAGCGAGAATCTCATCTCCTTTTTCCAAACCCGCTACCGAGGCCGCAGACTCAGGGATGACAGAACTTATAACAGGAGATACTCCAGAAGAACCATACACAACATTAACTAACCAGAATATAACGATAGCGAGCAAAAAATTAGCAATCGGTCCAGCCGCTGTTATTGCGATGCGTTGCAGGGCCGATTTAGATTCAAATGACCGAGCTTTGTCACATTCATCTAAATCACGCATATCGCCTTCCAGAAAATCATTCTCTCCCAGCATTCGAACAAAGCCTCCGAGGGGGATCGGCGCTAGAACATAGTCGACACCGTCGTCCCCAGTCCATTTCATAAACGGCTTGCCGAATCCGATAGAGAACGTAAGTACCTTCACCCCACATCGTCGAGCAACCCAAAAATGGCCATACTCATGCACAGTCACTAAAATCCCCAAAGTCACCACAAGTGCTATCAAGCTGCTAAAAGCTTCAACTACGATTTCAAACATACTGTTGCCTTAAAATGAATTTCATTTAATTCCTAGCTAGTAATTAGACCAACGTCCTCGCTATCTGTCTAGCTTCCTGATCAGCGTCAAAAATCACATCTAAACATGTTGCAGAACGAAAAGGGATCTGATTAACGACTTCAAGATTTATATCAAAAATCCTAGTAAAACTTATTCGGCCAGATAAAAATGCCTCCACTGAAATCTCGTTTGCCGCATTCAAAACCGCAGGCATTGTTCCTTTTGTCTTAGCGGCTTCAATACCCAATGTTAAGCACGGGAATTTATCTAGGTCCGGAGCACAAAACGACAAAGCCTCCTCAGCGACCAAATCAAGGGCATCTGAACCTGAACTAAATCTCTCAGGCCAAGCCATACCGTACGCAATTGGAATGCGCATATCCGGTTTGCCCATCTGCGCCAAAACCGAACCATCACAAAAATGAACCATAGAGTGAATAATGCTCTGCGGGTGAATCATCACTTCGATGTCATTTGCGTGTAAGCCAAAAAGATAGCTTGCCTCAATAAACTCCAGCCCCTTATTCATTAAAGTTGCAGAATCCACTGATATTTTTTTACCCATATTCCACTTTGGGTGATTACATGCTTGCTCAGGAGTCACCGATGTCAGATTAGCAGCGGGTTCATTTTGAAAAGGACCACCTGAGGCGGTTAATACAATTTTTTTTACATGGCGAGTTTGTGCTCCCGGTAAAGTTGAATCCTGCGGCGGAAGACACTGAAAAATTGCATTATGCTCACTATCAATTGGAATAATTACCGACCCACCAAGGACCGCTTCTCTCAACAAAAGCTCGCCTGACATTACGATCGATTCTTTGTTCGCTAGTAGAATTTTTTTTCCACTTCTTGCAGCGGCTAACGTTGGCTTTAACGCGGCAGCACCAACAATTGATGCCATAACGGTCGTAACTTTAGCATCAGATGAAACTTTCTCTAGTGCCTCCACCCCCTGCAGGCATTCGGTTTCGCACCCTACCCTTTTTAATCGTTTTGAAAACTCTTCAGCAGCTACTGGATCAACAAGCACAGCATATTCGGGCATAAACTCCAAACACTGTTCCAAGAGAGTGTCGAGATCTCTGTTAGCTGTTAATGCATATATCCGCACGTTTCTATTCTCGCGTATAACCGCAAGAGTACTAACTCCAATTGAGCCAGTTGAGCCGAGAACGGTTACTAGTTGCTTGCTTTCTTCATTCATCGCAATCAACCTACCTCAGTTGTGCTCATAACAAGTAAAACAACAATGACAAATGTTGGGGTCGCGGCGATTAATCCGTCTATTCTATCCAACACACCTCCATGGCCAGGCAAAATGTTCCCACTGTCTTTCAAGCCGCAATTTCGTTTCAACATGCTCTCTAAAAGGTCTCCGGTCACACTAAAAATAGTAACCAGAACTGACATCAATGCAATAACAAAAATATGCCAAATTTCAAGCGTTATTATATAAAAATTGGCATAGGTACCGCAGCAGATTGCAACCAAGATGTTTAGAACTAGACCACCCCAAACTCCCTCCCATGACTTCTTGGGACTTAAGTGCGGGGCCAATGAGCGTTTTCCAAACCAAGTACCAACAAAAAATCCGCCCACGTCTACTGCGGCAACCGAAATCATCAGCATAAGTACAAGCTCTCCTGTTTCCAGGATAGTCTTGAGAAAAATTATTCCAGCCCAAGTCGAACCCAGTGTCAGAAAACCAATGAATCCAATTCGAACCTTTGTGTTCCATTTATCCTCATTCTTAGGATAGTTCAAAACGAAAAGAAACATTGTCAACCATGCTAAAGCAGCTGCAGCCAGAACACACCATAACAAATTAACATCCATTTGAGGCACAGCCTTAAACAGGCCAAATCTTACTCCTAAACCGACTAAGACAACCAAGAAAACCAGTACATAAGCAACCCTAACAGCGCCTTCCAAGGCAGCAAGTCGAGCCCATTCCCAAGCACCTATAGCGACAATTATTGTCACAAAGGACGCATATTGCAGAACGGAGGACCCCACAGTGATAGAAATAAATCCTACTAACAATGTAATCCCAGTTATGAGCCTTTGCTTAAGCATAGGGCTTATCCGAAGGTTCATTAGAACAAGATGCAGTGTGATCAGGCATTTCTGCAGGGTTGCCTCCAAAACGGCGCTGCCTCTCGCTAAAATCAGCCAACGATTTTTTAAACTCAACCACGTCGAAATCCGGCCAAAAACAATCGCTAAAATAAAGCTCCGTATAAGCAAACTGCCAGAGTAAGAAATTGCTGAGGCGTTTTTCACCACCAGTGCGGATACAAAAATCAGGGTCAGGAAATTCACCCAAAGCAGTATACTGATTGAAGAGAGCTAAAGTTATTTCTGAGGGTTCTACATTTTTTCTTGAGACTTCTTCCAAAAGCTTTTTTGCTGCTTGAACTAAGTCCCATCGGCCACCGTAGTCCGCTGCAACAATTACAGTCATCCCGGTATTATGCTCCGTGAGGCTCTCTACTTTTTCCATCATAGCCTGTAATCGAGCAGAAAAAGCTGTTCTCGACCCAACAAAACAAATTCTTACATTTCGTTTATGAAATGCGTGAATTTCGTTGCGACGGAGAACCCCGATGAAAAGTGCCATTAACGCTCT
>CAJWVZ010000018.1 GCA_913048385.1 uncultured Gammaproteobacteria bacterium
CGCCAAATATCACCTTCACTCACGCCGTGACTCAATAATACATTCCCATCCTCGTCAATAATTTCTACGGTTCCGGCAGAGGGAATCTCAAACGTTTTATCATGCGACCCATATTCTTCGGCTTTTTGAGCCATTAGACCAACGTTCGGGACACTCCCCATTGTAGTTGGGTCCAGAGCGCCATTCGCCTTGCAGTAGTCAATAACCTCTTGATAGATTCCGGCATAACTTCGATCTGGTATCACAGCCTTCATATCTCGTAATTGACCGTCAGGACCCCACATTTGACCCGAAGATCGCAAGGCGGCCGGCATTGATGCATCAATAATGACATCACTGGGGACATGTAAATTAGTAATCCCTCGATCAGAATCAACCATAGCCATGTCAGGCCGATCGGCATAACAAGCCTGCAAATCTTTCTCAATAGCGGATCGTTGTTCCTCAGGCAAGTCTTTGATCCTCGCGTAGACATCGCCAATGCCGTTGTTCGCATCCACGCCCAATTCCTCAAATGTAGACCTGTGCTTTTGGAACGCCGAGGCATAAAACACCTTTACGGCATGTCCAAAGATGATCGGGTCCGAAACCTTCATCATAGTGGCTTTTAAATGCACGGAAAAAAGCACACCCTGTTTCTTTGAATCGTCTATTTGTTCTTCTAAAAACTTTTCCAGAGCCTCTCGACTCATAACAGACGCATCAATAACCTCACCAGCTTGAAGAGAAATTCCGTCTTTCAGACAAGTTGCTTGCCCATTTTCACTCGTGTGAACAATTTTTACATTGAGCGGTTTCTCTACCGTCAGCGCTCGCTCACTCCCAAAAAAATCACCCTCGTCCATGCTAGCCACATGTGACTTACTTTCCGAGGACCACTTCCCCATCGAGTGCGGATGTTTTCGAGCGTAACTTTTGACAGAAGCAGGGGCACGCCTATCCGAATTTCCCTCTCGCAACACCGGATTTACCGCACTTCCCTTAATTCGATCATAACGCGCTTTGACCTCGTGTTCCTGATCCGATGTCGGTTCCTCTGGGTAGTTAGGCAGCGCATAACCTTGTGACTGAAGTTCCGCGATAGCAGATTGCATCTGAGGGAGGGATGCAGAAATATTAGGCAGCTTAATGATATTCGCATAAGGGTCGAGAGTGAGCTCCCCTAGCTCGGCCAAAGCATCGTTAATTTTCTGATCAGCACTCAGAAAATCGGAAAAACTGGCAATAATCCTTCCGGATAGAGAGATGTCTCGAGTTTCAACCTCAACTCCACACGCGTTCGCATACGCCTCAATAATGGGAAGGAGCGAATATGTGGCAAGCGCTGGGGCTTCATCAGTTTCGGTATAGATAATGGTGGGCTTCTTGACGGACATGAACACTCCCTTACTGGTAGTTCTGATAAATTGATTTGCCTAAACCCCCAGCGATATGGGGCTCAGCGAAATTAAGGGAGCAGAGTATAGCAGCGCGGCGCACTGAGGAACAGCGGGCTGGGTTTTTCGACGGACTCTAATGTGTATAATCTGTCTGAAAGGTTCACCCAAGTAATACTTAAAAGCGAGCTCAGTATGTTAATTCCGACCGCTATACCAAATTTCACACTCCGAACTGCAATAGAGACTGATGTGCCAATTATTCTCAAATTTATCACGGAACTGGCAGTATATGAAAAACTTGCGCATGAGGTCGTGGCTACGGAAGCTATTCTCAATCAGACATTATTTGGACCCACGCCTTTCGCGAAAGTTATTATCGCTGAACTGTCCGGTGATCCGGTGGGCTACGCGTTATATTTTCACAACTTTTCAACGTTTACCGGTAGGCCTGGAATTTACTTAGAGGACCTCTTTGTCACACCCGAAAAAAGAGGCTATGGATATGGGAAAGCGCTTCTTGCATGTCTCGCCAAGTTCGCCGTGGAAATGAATTGTACTCGGGTTGAGTGGTCAGTTTTAGATTGGAACGAACCATCAATAAAATTCTATCGTTCGATAGGTGCTAAACCGATGGATGGCTGGACGACTCAACGGCTAGACGGGGCAGAGTTAATAAATTTCGCGGATCAGTTTAAATAATCAAATTTTTTATCAAAACAAGAGCGCAGACGTATGACAAAAATGGTGTACATCAATGGTGAATACCACGAAAAAGAAGACGCAAAAATTTCAATCTTTGACCGCGGATTTATTTTCGGTGATGGAGTTTACGAAGTCGTTCCTGTTATCAATAGCCGTATGGCTGATCAACAGTATTTCCTCGATCGACTGAAAAGGAGTTTAAATGAACTCCAAATTAATTTTCACTTTTTAGACTCCGATTTAATATCAGTCTTGAATAAACTAATTGGACTCAATCAGCTAATTGAAGGAGTAGTCTATTTACAAATAACACGCGGTATCGCGGACAGGGACTTTATATTCCCAGAAGATACACCCCCGTCTATCGTAGCTTTTGTGATGGATATTCCACTTATAGACACAAAAGAATCTTCCGAGGGAATTTCAGTAGTAAGCACAACTGACCTTCGCTGGAAGCGCCGCGACATCAAGTCGATCAATCTCCTTGGACAGTGCCTCGCGAAGCAAGACGCCCACAGCCGTAACGGAAAAGAAGGCTGGATGGTTGAAGACGGTTATGTCACTGAAGGCGTGTCATCTAGCGCATACATTATAAAAGACAGACGAATAATCACTCGACCTCTCTCGAATAAAATTTTGCCGGGTGTAAGAAGGCGTACCTTACTTGAGATGCAGTCAAACGCAGAATTCGAAATCGAAGAACGATTATTTACATTACAAGAAGCGATAGCAGCCGATGAGGCTTTTATTACTAGCGCGACCCAAATTGTCGTTCCAGTGATTCGTATCGATGGCCAACAGATTGCCGATGGGGAGCCGGGCGTGATCACGAAGAAATTACGGCAACTTTACATTAACAAATTGATTCAAGAGACCAGCGATCAATAGTTCTTTTTCTACGCTTTATGGGTTGTAAATGAAATCACGTTGTCGATTGCATCCTCACCAAGTTGCGCCATCAGTAAACGATCTACTCCTAAAGCCACGCCACTGCAGGCCGGTAAGCCCGATTCGAGGGCTCTTATTAGCCTTTCGTCGGGAACAGGTTCCTGTAAGCCTTTGGCTGAACGAAGCTTCAAATCGTTTTCAAATCGGCGACGCTGCTCGGCAGGGTCTCGCAGCTCTGAATAACCATTTGCTAATTCAAGATCACCGAAAAGTAGTTCAAAACGGTTTGCCACAGGTCGCCCTTCCGAATCATGTACAATCTCCGCAAGCGCTGCTTGATCTTGCGGATAATCAAAAATAAAGCAAAGACCATCAATCTTTGGATCAACAAATTTAGCAAATAAAAGCTGAATGTAGTCTGCGCGCTCCAAGCCTTCCGAACCTAAGTCGATTTTCTCGTGAACCCTAGTCTTTAAAGCCTCTAAAGTGGCAGTATGCGGATCAATTCCTAAATATTTTTGAAATAAGCTCGCGTAACTCACCCGATCAATCGGATAATTCGCTTTTGGTAGGACTGACTTAACGAGAGACTCAACCTCGTCCATCAACGCATCCAGAGTAAAATTGATTCGATACCATTCCAAGAGAGTGAATTCAGGATTATGGCGTTTGCTTGGTTCATCTCTTCGAAACGCTTTACTTATTTGGTAGATAGAGCCGCAACCGGCAGCCAACAAACGCTTCATTAGATATTCTGGAGATGTTTGTAAATACCCCTCTTTTTGTGGAGACTCTCCGTAATCAAACGGTCTTACGCCAAACGACTCAATATGAAGGTCAGTCACAGTGCATTTCGCTAAGATAGGTGTTTCAACTTCAAGCACCTGGACGGATTCAAAAAAACTTCGAATTGTGCTGAGCAATCGTGCGCGCGCTTTTAGCGTTTCGAGCGGCACTTCAGAGCACCAGTCTTTCCCCAATTCCTCCGACCTCATTTTATTATTATTCCGATCACTTGCCGACGCGATTCTGATATTCGCTGCTACGGGTATCGACACGCAGCACGTCCCCTATATTGACGAATAATGGCACCTTCACTACCGCCCCAGAACTCAAAGTCGCAGGTTTAGTGCCCCCTTGAGCCGTATCACCTTTCAGACCAGGATCGGTATCAACTACCTCCAGCTCAAGAAAATTCGGAGCCGTTACCGAGATTGGAGCGTCATTCCACAAAATTACGGTATAAATCTCCTCCTCTTTGAGCCACGTTTTAACTTCTGATATTGCGGTCGAGTCAGCTGCAACCTGATCAAAGGTATCGTCTGTTTTCATGAAATGCCAGAACTCTCCATCGCTGTACAGATACTGCATCTCTATTTCTAAAACATCGGCTGCTTCAACCGATTCTCCCGACTTGAATGTTCGTTCCCATACTCTTCCATTACGAAGGTTTCTAAATTTCACCCTGTTAAATGCCTGGCCTTTCCCCGGCTTAACTACTTCGTTTTCAAGAATTGAACAAGGTTCGCCATCTACCAAAACTTTTAAACCTGACTTGAACTCACTTGTCGAAAAATTTGCCATCGTTCCCTCTCTCAATCTCTGCTAAACTAAGAACCTTCAATTGTCTTCGTCATGCGACAATGAATTTATAAACGTTATTATGACACTAAAACCGAACTTTGGGTCTACCGTTAATGAAGGAAACGACAAATTTAGCAACAGCTCATCCAAACCATACGGAAAACTGGCAAGAATTCTTATCAGATCTCATAACCAATCCACATGAATTACTTGCTATTGCAAAATTAGATCCTGAAAATTCCCGCTTCAGTGAATTAGCAACTCAAGATTTCCCGTTAAAAGTCCCGCGCCAATTTGCGGCGTTAATAAGCCCGGGAGACTGGAATGATCCAATTCTTGCCCAAATATGGCCAACGGTTGACGAGAATACTAACTCATCATCACACTCCTATGACCCGCTTAAAGAAACAACATTTACACCCGAGACGGGACTTCTCCACAAATATAAAAACCGAGTCCTTTTGATTACTGCTCCCCATTGCGCAATTAATTGCCGATACTGTTTCAGACGCCATTTTGATTACCAAACTAATTCTCCGTCGCAAATTCAATGGGAACGGACCTTTGATTATATTCATCGCAATAAGGACGTGGAAGAAGTTATTTTCAGTGGCGGGGACCCACTGGCATTATCAGACCGATATCTCAGTTGGCTTATTGACCAGGTTGAGGATGCTCACCATGTTGCTACCTTAAGAATTCACACTCGACTACCAATCGTAATACCGCAAAGAATAACCAAAAAGATATTAGAAAAACTTAAAAGTTCAAGGCCTAAAATAGTATTGGTAACACACTGCAATCACGCCAATGAATTAACGCAAAAAACGCAAGACGCATTCACTAAATTACGTGAAGCAGGAGTTTTGCTATTAAATCAAAGCGTTTTGCTTGCAGGCATAAACGATAACGCGTTAACACTTGCCACCTTGAGCAAAAAACTTTTTTCACAAAGCATATTGCCATATTATTTACATATGCCTGACGCTGTCCAAGGTACTCAGCATTTTGCAGTTACAGAAAGAAAAGCGTCAAAGATTATGAGCGACCTGCAGAATTTATTGTCTGGCTATCTTGTCCCAACACTCGTAAGGGAAGACCCTGGGGCTCCGAGCAAAACCAGAATTTGACGACGTGAACTTGAATTATTCCAAAAGCAATTATTTAAATGCTGAAAAATTTTTGAAAATTAATATACAAATTGAAGGCAGTCGGTTACGGATTGCCGCTATTACTAAATAGGGTTGGAGAAAAATTTTAATATGGAACAGGGCGAAAATTTTAAGTCAAATCGGCTTTCTTCTACTTCTACAAAATTTTCAATTGCAGTTAGCTTGCTGCTCGCTTTGGCGATGTGTGCGTTTTGGCTTATTTCAAGCACTATCATGCAGAACCTTCTCTACAAACAAGCAGAAGACTTAGGCGTATCTCTAGCCCAACAAACAGCAATCCAAATGACCGAATTTGTTCTCGCAAACGATTTGGTAAGTATGAACGTTGTTCTTGCATCTTTGATAAAAGACTCAGGAGTAAAAGAACTTGCAGTTCTTAATGTCGACGGCAACATTATTGCCGTCGCAGAAAAGACCAACGATCTTATTTCTCCGATAATTCCAATTCCATATTCGTTACGGGATGATTTGAAAATCTTTAGGGCTCCAATCGTGCTCGCAGATTCAACGGCAGGGCTCGTTCGACTGACACTCAACCTAAATTATATTGAGGCGGGAATGATTGATAATCTTCTATTAATTATTCTCGCAACAATTGTGCTTATTCTTGTCGGAGCCACGCTTACTACAACGTATTTTCGTTATTTAATTGTCTACCCGATTAACTTGCTAGCGTACTCTATAAGCAGTATCAGGAAAGGTAATATAGAGGCTTGCGCTGCTCCCATCGAAAAAAATGAAATCTCGCATGTAATAAATCAATATAATACAACGGCCAAATTTCTTTCACAGAATACTTTTCTGGATCGCCTTAATTATGCAACGCAAAAGTCTGAAAAAATTGACTCTCTCTCAGTGCCAAACACTACCTCGAATACAGAGTTCAGCTTGTTATGCGTAAGGCTCGCAAACTTTGAGTATTTGTCTTCGACTGAGCACGAAACGGAAATCAAGCTTCTTTTAAACAAATTCTATTTCTACACTAGCGAAATAGCAGAGCTTTATAATTCAGACGTAAGTTATTGCCATGAAGAGGAAACACTATTATTTTTTGACGAAAAGATGACCTGCGAAGAGCAATCCTTCTATGCTCTTTGTGCCGGTCAGTTATTTCAGATGTTGATACCGACAATAAGCGCAAGCTTCAATAACATTGACGAATCGATAAAAACTAAAAGAGTCGCGCCAAAATTCACGCTTGGCGCGCACACGTCATCCGAAATACGTAGATTTTATTCACCGTTTACAAATCGACAAACCACGTTAAGCGGTGCAATGCTTGATCGAACGCGCGAAGTCTGCTCTCAGGCTCCTGACAACGGCCTTATTATAACTGAGCCGTGCTTTAAAGCAGCTGGCGATGGCAGTCGAATCGACGCTGAAGAGTTTCGTACTAACTCTTCATCCGCAAGTCTTTATTTAGCTCTTGAGCCAATGACAGAATATAAGACGGTTCTTGAAACTCAATCTGAAGAATTGCAGAAATTATGGGCGCAACATTAAGGAAAGATGAGTTATTTTAAACCTCAAGTGAGCCTAATAATTAGACACTTGAAACTTTTCGTAAAATTTCAATTCTATCTACATTCTGAAACCCTCTCGGCAATTTATTCCCTCTCCGGCCACGCTCACCAGAGTAATGAGCAAGATCGCCTGACCTGAGGTTGTGGTGACGCTTACCCGAAAAAATTATAAGAGAATCATTGGAATTTAGGACTTCTACAGCCACTACGAACTCCGCCCGCTCCGCTACCCTAGCGGATGGGATGCTTATTATCTTGTTTCCCTTACCCTTTGCCAATCTGGGAAGAAACCTTATTGGGAAAACAAGCATCCTGCCTTCATTTGTAATTGAAACGATCCAATCTTCTTGATAATTGTTGACCCTCACAGGAGTCATTACTTTACTCCCCCTGGGCGCTCGAAGAATTGACTTGCCGGATTTGTTTTTACTGGCAAGATCTTGAATCGTACTAACAAAGCCGTAGCCCGCATCTGTCGCAAGTAACACATCCACGTTATCGTCACCGAGCAAAACACCTTCAAAAGTTGCGCCAGACGGCGGATTTACTTTACCCGAGAGGGGCTCTCCCTGGCCACGAGCTGAAGGCAAAGCGTACGCAGAAATAGAGTAGCTTCTTCCTGTCGAATCGAGAAAAACTGCCGTCTGATTAATCTTACCTGCAGCAGCTTGGCGAAACGAGTCTCCAGCTCTGTAAGAGAGACTTGCAGGGTCAATATCATGGCCTTTCGCAGCTCGAACCCATCCGCTAACCGAAAGGATAATCGTAATGGGATCGGAAGAAAGAAGCTGTGCGGGATCAAAAGCTTTCGCATCATCCCTCTCTACCAATGGGGAAATTCGATCATCACCAAATCGTTCAACATCCTCTTTAATCTCATTTTTTATGAGTGTTTTTAATCTTGTATCTGAACTGAGAAGAAGCTCAATAGTCTTACGTTCGACATTGAGCTCATCTTGCTCTCCTTTTATTTTAATCTCTTCTAACTTCGCTAGTTGTCTAAGCTTAAGGTCAAGAATTGCGTCGGCTTGTTGTTCGCTAATTTGGAACTTTTCAATTAAGGAGGATCGAGGATTTTCTGCTGTTCGAACAATCTTAATAACTTCATCTACATTAAGAAAAGCCACCATCAGGCCTTCAAGAATATGTAATCGACCGACTATTTTGTCCAAGCGATGTTGAAGACGGCGCCTTACTGTAGCTTGACGAAATTGCAGCCACTCTTTAAGAAGAACAGCTAAGTTCTTTACTTGTGGACGGCTATCATTGCCTATCATATTGAAGTTTACACGATAGCTTTTCTCAAGATCAGTGGTTGAGAAAAGGTGTGACATTACCGATTCTATATCGACCCGATTTGATTTTCGTACTAACACGATTCGTGTTGGATTCTCATGGTCAGACTCGTCGCGCAAATCAACAATCATTGGCAATTTTTTCTTTTGCATTTGAGATGCAATTTGTTCCAGCACTTTGGCTCCGGAAACCTGATACGGCAAAGCGGTAATAACAATATCGTCGTGTTCCTTTGTAAAAATAGCACGTGCTTTTAAAGAGCCTTTCCCACTTTTATAAAGTTCTAAAATATCCTCACGGGGCGTCGTCAATTCAGCTTTTGTTGGATAATCTGGCCCCTTGATAATAGAACATAAATCCTCGACAGTTGCCTTCGGATTCTCGAGCATGTAGAGGCACCCTTCAGCTACCTCTTTTAAGTTATGCGGCGGAATATCAGTAGCCATTCCAACCGCAATACCTGTTCCTCCATTTAATAAAACATTTGGCAACCGAGCTGGCAGAATCTGTGGCTCTTCGAGCGTACCGTCGAAATTCAACCGCCAGTCCACAGTGCCTTGACCGAGTTCACCAAGAAGCACATCAGCGTAATTTTGAAGACGCGATTCTGTGTAACGCATCGCAGCAAAAGATTTCGGATCATCCTGTGATCCCCAATTACCCTGCCCATCAACTAAAGGATATCGATAAGAAAATGACTGAGCCATTAAGACCATAGCTTCATAACAGGCAGAATCCCCATGAGGATGAAACTTACCAATCACATCGCCTATAGTCCGGGCCGATTTCTTAAATTTTGAAGAAGCTTTTAATCCCAACTCAGACATTGCATAAATAATGCGCCTTTGAACGGGCTTCAAACCATCGCCTACGTTAGGGAGGGCTCGATCATTTATTACATACATCGAATAATTAAGATAAGCTTTTTCGGTGTATCGTGTTAACTGAATCTGCTCGATACCAGCTTCATTTATGATGATTTCTTCATTCATTTTTTATTCTCAAACTTTAGGATTAAGTTGAAACCCTTGAATTTAAACCGTCATCCACGTTGTAAATCTAAATACCCAGTTTAGGTAATTAAATCGGCACCGTGTCCGCTGTTTTCGAGCCATTTTTTTCGATCGGCTGATCGATTTTTGGCTAACAAAAGATCCATTGACTCATAGGTACTTCTTTTTGCTCTAGACTCTGCGTCGTCCTCTATGGTTAATTGAACCAACCGACGAGTATCAACAGCCATCGTGGTCTCTCTTAACTGCAAGGGATTCATTTCTCCCAGACCTTTGAAGCGTTGCACGTTGATTTTTCCTGTTCGTTTTTCACTATTTAAACGATCAAGCGTTCTGTCTTTTTCATTTTCGTCGAGAGCGTAGTAGACCTCTTTACCAACGTCAATTCTATACAACGGCGGCATTGCGACATAGATATGGCCTGCTTCAACCACTGAACGAAAATGTCGCACAAAAAGAGCGCATAAAAGTGTCGCTATATGCAGTCCATCAGAATCTGCATCGGCCAGAATACATATCTTCCCATATCTAAGACCATCGATATTTGAACTTGCTGGGTCAACACCCAATGCAATTGCAATATCATGAACAGTCTGCGAGGCAAGTATTTCTCCGGAATCGACTTCCCATGTATTTAATATTTTTCCACGTAGCGGCATGATCGCTTGAAATTCTCGATCGCGCGCTTGTTTTGCAGACCCGCCTGCAGAATCACCCTCTACTAAAAAAAGCTCTCCGGACATTACGTCTTGAGTCGAACAGTCGGCAAGTTTGCCAGGAAGGGCTGGACCTGCAGTTATTTTTTTTCGAGCCACTTTTTTGCTCGCTTTTAACCGAGACTGAGCATTACTTATACAAAGCTCTGCAATCGCATCGGCTTCATCGGTATGTTGATTTAGCCATAGACTGAATGAATCTTTCACAATCCCAGAAACGAAGGCAGCGCATTGACGAGAAGATAATCGCTCTTTTGTTTGACCAGAAAATTGTGGATCCAGCAACTTACTCGATAAAACGAAACAGCATCTTTCCCAAACATCATCACCAGTCAATTTAAGTCCACGGGGAAGCAAATTACGGAATTCACAAAACTCGCGGAGAGCTTCAAGCAACCCAGTTCTCAGTCCGGCAACGTGGGTTCCACCTTGTGGTGTTGGGATGAGATTGACGTAACTTTCAGCTGTTATTTCGCCACCCTCGGGCAACCACTGAACTGCCCAATCAACCGCCTCGCCGTTCTCTTCTACTGACCCACTAAACGGTGCAATTGGAAGCACTTGCCAATCGGCCGTAGATTGAGTGAGATAGTCAACTAATCCGTCTTGGTAAAACCACACTTCACTTGCAGAAGAGCTTTCCCCGGAAGTATTATCCACAAACTCAACTTTTAAACCTGAGCATAGAACAGCTTTTGCTCTCAATACGTGCTTTAGTTTCGATACTGAGATTTTAACCGAATCAAAGTATTTTTCATTTGCGATAAACCGGACAGTGGTACCTGTGTTCCTTTTGCCAACCGTATCAATCTGCTTGAGATCAGATAATTTTTCTCCATCAGCAAACTCCATAAAAAAAACTTTACCTTCTCGCTTAACTAAAACTTCAAGACTTTTCGATAAAGCATTTACTACCGAAACACCAACACCGTGTAAGCCACCTGAGTATTTGTAATTTTCTTTACTAAATTTCCCTCCAGCATGTAGACGAGTAAGAATTAATTCAACACCGCTGACTTTTTCATCCTTATGGATATCAACAGGCATGCCCCGACCGTTATCACTTACTTCGATATGACCGCTCTCTTGCAGCGTCAGGCATACATAATCTGCAAACCCTGCCAGCGCCTCATCCACGCTATTGTCGACTACCTCTTGAATCAAATGATTTGGTCGTGATGTATCGGTGTACATTCCCGGACGCATACGAACTGGGTCCAAACCAGTCAAAACTTCAATAGCATCGGCGTTATATTCACCACTCATACTCAATTTCCTAATCAAAAAGCCAGTAAGTAGCTAGGCACTACAAAAAATGCAACAAAGAAGCCGACAGAAAATAGCAATTATATAAAGACAAGGGAAGACAGTCGCACTTCCAAAGATCGAGCCCGATAACATGGTATCGAGCATCGCTAATAATTCTTGATAGTAATAAATAAAAGAGATGATTAAGTTCAATCTTATATTTTGGCGGTGTGGCAAAACTAAAAATAAAAAAGATTGAATTCAATCGCTATCGTTGGCAGTTTAGTGTGCCCGATTATAAAAGTTACAGCCGATGTACTTCTGAGTTAAAACTTCCGTCCTGTCGCAGTGTCAGGGACCTATATCCAGGACTGACCTTATCTAAAGCAAAGCTGTTACTTTTTGGGGCAAATTGAAAACACGTGGAGGGGGAACAAAAATAACTCACATTATTGCGAACTATTCTCCGTTCCTGATGTATGTGGCCATGCAGAACAAAACGAACACTGTCATGTCGATCAAGGACCTCAAAAAAATCCGCATAATTTTGGAGACCAATTGTTTTTGCCCAAATGGCATCGGCCTCGTGAGGGTTATGATGTAAGCATACAGCGGTATTTTCGATGTCATCTGATGTGGAACTCAAACACGAGTCCAACCAACTTAGCTCAGATCTTGAAATATCTCCATGAGCACAGCCATTTAAAGTACTGTCGACTAAAAAGATTTGCCAATTGTTCAGAGAAAGCGATTTTTTAGATAGCTCAGTCTTACCTGCAACAGCCTTCATTGCAGCAGGATTATCATGATTTCCAGGGACCCAACGAATCGGTGCTTCCAAGCTACTAAGTGAACGTAAAAGACTCTTATAAGCTTCAGTACTCCCGTCCTCGGCAATATCCCCGGTAATTACGATGGCATCCGAGTTAAATGACGTCGATTTTGCTAGTTCAACAATACGGTTTAGGCTGGAGAACGTGTTTACTCCACGCAACACACCCGAGCTGTCCTCAAGAAGATGAGTATCAGTAAAATGAAGTAGCACCGCCTCACTAAGTTCAACGCCACAGCCTATCATTGAGATACTTTGTTGCTGACAAGATTGTCACGAGAGCCATCTGTTTTCTTATTAACAAAAGATTGTTCAACAAAAGTTAATTTTGCTCTACCTAATTTCAAACAATGCGCGAGCCATTCCCCAAGAAAACTATTGTGACAGTTTTTTTCTCTTAAGAGGGGCATTTTTTTCCTGTACTCGCCAGACATTGGTATGATGCTACTCTCACCCTGGAAAGCTATCACTTCTGAGGTTTTAGCGTCGTGATAAATTCGAACAACTATTGACGGGGTAGTCACCCACTCGCTTATCTCTGGTCTCTGAGTGACATGTAAAGTAGTAGTATATTTAAAAGCCTCAAGTATTTTGATATCGACGACGACTTTCTCAGCACTATCCTTTCTTTCGCCCGTATAAAACCTAGTTCCAGTTCCCTCTAAAATTTTTTCAGGTTCGCTGCCACTGCCACGTAAAGACTGGTTAACTTGGGTATTAGAATTACAAAATTTCCCATCTTTATAACCGCGAAGCTGCGGTACCAGTTTCAAAAGTCTTATATAGTTTGCGTCACAAGCAGCCATATTCCTTGCTAGCTCTGATTTTCCAACCACTTTCAAAATTTCCCTTTGTTAAACAGAATCTACTTTTAGACAATTAAGCCCATCGGGCTACCAATTCTTTTTTGTTCAAAGCTAACCACTGTAATGCAATGATAGTCATCGCATTGTTAATCTCTCCACTTATTAAAAATTTAAGGGCAGTTTCCAGTGATACAACTTCAACACTAATGTCTTCGTTTTCACTATCCACGCCGAAAATACCGCCAGCTTTTCTACTATCAACTTTTCCACAAAATATCGTTGTACGCTCATCACTGATTCCAGGACTGTTAAAGTAATCAGCAACTATTTCGTGATCTTCTAATTTAATCCCCGATTCTTCAAATACTTCTCGAACAGCAACATCGGCTATTTCTTCACCTTCATTCGCAAGTCCCGCGACAAGCTCCAGCAGCCAGGGGCTCTGAGTTTGATCGATAACCCCTACTCGAAACTGTCGGACCAATACAACACAATCACAATCCGGATCGTAAAGGAGAACCCCAACAGCTCTTGGCCTCAAAAGCACTTCTCTGATTAAAGACTGAGTCCAACCGCCCTCAAAGAGTTGATGGCGAATGCAGAGGCTGTGCACTGTTAGAAAGCCATCAAAAAGATTTTTTCTGGCCTCGACAATATGCTTATTCGGAGTTAATTTTTTTTTCAAACTCTCCATAAAATCACTGTCTTCGTCGCTCAACCTTTATCTGCATAACTGTCAGTTGGTCTCTTGCAGAAATACGAAAAAAACATCAATTTCGACTTGTGACTTCTAACAAGTGATAGCCAAATTGAGTTTTTACAGGTCCTTGCACCTCACTTATCGGGCCATTAAAAACGGCCTCGTCAAATTCCTTTACCATCATGCCGGGACCAAATTCACCAAGGTCGCCTCCTTGGGCCTTTGAAGGACAGCTAGAGCACTCCATAGCTATTTGTCCGAAATCCTCTCCTGCACTTATCCGATCTTTTAGAGCAATACATTCTTGTTCAGTCGCTACTAATATGTGTCGTGCACTTGCCGTCGTCATAACATTTCCCTCTAGGTAAAGAGATAATCAAGGCTCAATATAATACTTGAAAATCATGTGGCCGCAATGAAAAACTAAATAAACAAAACAACGGGTCACACAAAGCCGCGACGGTAGTGTATAATCACAATTAATAAAATCTGCTAGATAGTCAAATTTTAGTTCAACTACGACCAAAATTGGACCGTGGTTTCTCAGAAATTTTAAAGGCTTTTAACATGTCTATACCCGCTCCCGCTCAAAGAGAGCATGTTCACACCCGGGGCATCGAATACCTCGGATTCCGACGAGCAGATGGGCTATGGGATATCGAAGCCCAAATGACCGATATTAAAACATATTCTTTTCAAAATGACTGGAGGGGCGACATAGAAAGTGGTGTTCCCCTCCACGAAATGATTTTGCGTGTCACAATTGATTCTAATTTTGTTATTCGTGATGTCTATGCCGAGACTAGACACAGTCCATTTGAAATGTGTCCAAATATTGTAGATAACTATCGTCTTATTATTGGGGTGCGAATGGGTCCAGGATGGCGGAAAGAAATTCGTCTGAAAATTGGTGGAACCAAAGGTTGCACTCATATAACTGAGTTATTGTTTCCAATGGGCACTGTTGCAAGGCAAACTATTTGGCCATTGATAAAAGCGGAAGAGAAAACCAAAGTGGCAAAGCGTTCTGATGAGGGGCGGCGACCAGGTGTACTGAATACCTGCCATGCTTGGTCTTCAGATTCAAATTTAGTAAAGATACAAGCTCCCAGTTTTTATACAGGAGATGGTTAAGCATTCACCCTATAGCGCTAAGGATAAATTAACGATAAAAGCGCGGAAGAATGATGGTAACTACCACGCCTTTTGCATCATCTCTATTTCCAACCTTAATCCTACCCCCATGAAAATCCACTATGAGTCTAGCGATGTGAAGCCCAATCCCTAAGTGCGGCTGTTTCTGCTGCTCTTGCGATCGAACAGAAACCATCGACTCAAACAGACGATCTTTCATCGACTCAGGAAGATACGCACCTGAATTCAACACGCTTATAACAGCGTGATCTCTCAAAGTTCGACAATCAATTCGAATCGGCTCCCGTCCGTCTGTGAATTCCACCGCATTCGCTACTAATTTATCAAGCAATTGAGCAATGTACTCGGGCACACCGTTGATATCTATTTCTGCATTATCAAGCTCGCTACTAAAATCTATTGTTGGGTACGCCAGCTTATAACCTTCAACACAACCGTAAATTACAGCCCTTAAATCAATTCGCTCTTTTTCAGAGTTTTGTAACATTTGCTCAAGCCGAGTTGCCTCACTCATGTGCGTAAGAATAAGATTTAATCTGCTTACACCTTCTTCAGCTCGAGCAATATAAACGCCTGATTCTGAGTCAGTTGCTGTCAATCCTAAGTTTTCAATCGAAGACCTCACAACAGCAACGGGTGTTCGAAGCTCGTGCGAAAGTCTTGACGACATATTTTCTAAATAGCTTGTGTATTGAGTCAACCGCTCAACGATGTTAGAAAAACTTCGGGATAGATCTCCAATTTCGTCACTATTTTTAGAGGACACAATTGTATTTTGCACAGACCCCGAATCATCAATAATATTTTCAGCTTGATTTCTTAGACCGCGAATCCGCGATGAAATACGAGACGCAAATATAAAGAGCCCCAATGCGATCGCGATCATCACTCCCAGCATTGTATTAAACAAAGTTTCTAACGCTTGATTTCTAAAAGTCCTTAAACCATTCATGTTCTGATCAACAACCACGGCACCCAACACCTCATTATTAACACGAATCGGGTAGGCCGCCTCTAACAGACGCGTTTGTGTATCTGAAAGCGTTCTAAACTGTGCATTAGGAACACCCTGAAAAGCAGAATCCAAGTGAGCTCCCTCTCTACTCACACTTGAGTAAAGCTCATCAATAAAATCTATACTTGGGTTAGTTAGAATCTGATAGTAGAGGGGATTTAAGATTTTTTCTTGAATAAATCTAATTACGCTATTCTCAAAAACTGAAGACTCTGATCGTTCTAGAGCTAGCCCCGTAGCACTCTGTATATCCCCTTCAGTCAGTAAAACTCTCCCACTTCGGTCCACAACTTGGATTCGAGAGTTTGTATAACCCATACCGGCAACAATGCGATCAAGCTCTGGAGTTGGAAGGCGCAAGAATCCTAAGTTTTGTATATCCGCGGACTCGTACGTCGCTACAACTGTCTCTACGTTTCTTAAGTTTTGATCATCAACGTCAAAAAAAGCAAACCCTAACTTGGCTCCGAGCATTTCCATTGGTATTTGCAATTCGACTTCATAACCATCATCGATTTCATACCACTGTCCACTAATCCGTTCCTCGTACCTAGGATCAGAAAAGTCTGTGTTTACCTCAAAAGGATACAAGAACTCAGGCTCATGAGGAGCAATAACATAATGCCTAATCGTTTCACTACCTTCAGGCAAGACCGAAATACGCAAGAAATCACTTCGATTAATACTTAAACTGTCTCGACTGCGGTATATACTCGTTTTATCCTCTATTTTAAAGTAAGCATACAACGAGCCGTTATGCGAACCCACCATAGTTTTAAAAGATAGCGAGTCGTCCGCATTATAATAACGAGAGGGATTTAACTCTGTTCTTAGATAATCGTTTAAACCATAAACTGCCTCGTATTGCTGATACGCTCCCCAGTCACTCAATGTCCCATCATTTAAAGAGAGAGAATTAAAAACAGGATACACATACAGATCCTCACTGTTACGCACAGGAGCATAACGACCTTCGTCGAAGAGTTCAGGCCTTTCATTTAAAGCTGTGGCTAATGCTTGTGCCGTGCCAAGCACGATTTGTTCCTGACCTCTACGTAAATAATTTTCCATTTCTAGAATGTAAAGATATCCAAGCCAAGGAATGACGAGTAGAAAGCTTGATAAAAAAACAAGCTTAAATCGAATCCCAATCGGGTTTTTGAAAAAATGCACCTAAGCTCCGCCGATCGTACAATTATGCGTCAGCGATGTTAATCTATATTCCATCGGTAACCCATGCCATAAACTGTTTCAATACAGTCAAAATCCTCACGCACAATGATAAACTTTTTTCTAATTCTTTTAACGTGAGACGTTATGGTACTTCCGTCCACAAATATTTTCGACTCCTGCATTAACACTTGTCGACTCTTAACATGACCCGGGAATTTTACAAGTGCATGAACCATCCAAAACTCTGTTACCGTTAAGGCTACAACTTCGTTATCCCAACGCACTGCTAAGCGACCCAGATCCAAAACTAATTTGCCTCTATGTAGCAAGCTATCGGGCTGTGGCGGCTGATCAATTATGTCTTGTCTTCGAAAAAGCGCCGCGATTCGCGCTGACAAATGAGGCAAGCTGATATCTTTAGTCAAATAATCATCTGCACCCATTCGGAGGCCACTGACGATATCAAAATCATTATCTCTCGCAGTCAAGAAAATGATGGGTAACGTTTCTGACATAGACCGCAACGATTGACACAAAGCGAAGCCTCCGTCGATTTCATTTTCAAGTCCAATATCAATGATGGCTAAATCTGGTAAACGCATCTCAAAAGACGTCATTGCCTCTTTTCGATTTGGGAATGTATTGACTTCGTACCCCTGTTTCCGAAGTACATCTGCATAGTTCTCTCGGATGGCTGTCTCATCTTCAACAATAGCTATTTTTCTACTCATTCAACTGTCCCTATCTACATTCGAGAAGACCTCTTTGAAATGAATATATCTTATGTGAAACATCAAAGTCGCAATTACAGCTCGCAGTAAATAAATTGCCTTTATTCTGCCATATTTAATCACTAGATCGCCCGTGTTTGCACCAAAAAACGTACTAAATTTGATGTTAAATATTCCTCGGTGAAAAATATTAATTTCTATGAAAGCAAGGATAGAACAAAATGAAAGACTCAAGGCTAGTAATCGGTAACAAAAACTATTCTCCATGGTCTCTGTGCCCCTGGCTTTTACTAAAAATGTACGATATTGAATTTGAAGAAATTCAAATTGCTTTATATCAAGATAATACCGCCGAAAAGCTCGGCCCATACTCGCCTTCATTAAAAGTCCCGGTATTACTCCATAAACAAACTACGGTCTGGGATTCTCTGGCTATATGCGAATATATATCGGAGATCTTACTACAAAATGCAGCATGGCCGACTGACCCAAAGCGTCGAGCGGCGGCGAGGTCTATAAGTTCAGAGATTCACTCTGAATTTCCTGCCTTAAAGGAAGAGTGGCCATTTAATTGTAGGGCTTCATTCTCGTCCATACCATCAGCCAACTTATTCAAAGAAATTTCGCGAATAGATGCCATTTGGAGCAGTTGTAGATATAAATATGGTAACAACGGCAATTATTTATTTGGGCGTTTTTCCATCGCTGATTGCTTATTCGCACCTATTGCCATTGTTTTTAACGGTCACAATGCGAAACTCAGTTCAGAAGCCGACACTTATATGAACTTTTTGCTTGATAATCCATTTATCCAAAAATGGATGACTTTAGGGCGCAGAGAAACACAAGCGTTAAGGATCGCAAGTATAAGCGACACAAAAAAATTTAGGTAAAAAAATCGTCTTAGTAACCGATATAACTGCAAGCTCCAAGTTTTAGGCTTATGCTATGTCGGCTACCGAAATAATAAAATTTTGTTTTACGGAAACACATCCCAATCAGTGGCTTAAAAACGATCCCGAATTTGACCAAATAATTACAAACCAGTTCCTTGATGTTCATCAACTTGCGCAAAAGGGTTTGCTCTTCAATTGGAGGGAACACCCTTTGGATGCGTTAGCTGAAGTAATTTTGCTCGACCAATTTTCACGAAATATTTTTCAGAATTCGCCAAAAGCCTATCAGTTTGACGACCTTGCATTAGTGCTTGCGCAAGAAGCTATTCGTAAAAAATACGACGCCGAACTAACGACAGAGCAACGAAAGTTCCTATATTCACCTTTTATGCACAGTGAATCAAAAGAAATACATGAGTTAGCAGTTTTTTTATACGATCAGCCTGGTCTAGAGGAAAGCTATCATCGCGAACTATACCAAAAAGAAATCATAGATTGTTTTGATCGTTTCCCCGAAAGAAACATAACGCTTAATCGGAAGTCGACTGTTGAAGAACTTGTGTTTTTATCTAACTTAAACACACGTCTCCCGCGAACATCACGGCCGAAGGGGCGGTATCCAGCATAGTTTCTTTTTTACTACGCTTGTCGACGGAGAAATTTACTCACGGCCTTTTTTGTTATCTTTATCATGAGGTGCAGGATGCCTATTAGCCATAATTTCGACGGCGGAAATATTGATGTAATTGAAGATTCTAACGCGCAAAATATTCAACTTAAAATTCGAGCAGATGCAAACTCAAGTTTTTTCCAATGGTTTTATTTTCGTGTGCATGGCCTCAATCAGGTGCCGTGTAGTATAAGCATCCAAAATGCGGGTGAGGTCACATATCCTAAGGGTTTTGAAAATTATGACGTAGTCTATTCGTACGACCGAAAGAATTGGATGAGGCATCCTACAAATTTTCTAGACGGTATTTTAAATATAAAATTTAAACCCTCTCAAGACGCTGTATATTTCGCTTACTTTGCTCCTTACTCTATGGAACGTCACTCAGATTTAATTGCACGAACATTGAGTGCCTCGGTTGCTTCACTTGAAGTCTTGGGAAAAACAGTAGACGGCCGAGACCTCGATATGATTAAGTTTAGTGACGGCAAAAACTCAAAGCGCAAAAGAAATTGCTGGCTTATCGCTCGGCAACACCCTGGTGAAACGATGGCCGAATGGTGGATGGAGGGGGCTCTTGAATGGCTAAGTGCGCAAAAAATAAGTGAGAGCATTTCTTTGCTCAAACTATGTGATTTATTCGTAATTCCAAATATGAATCCCGATGGCAGTTATCGGGGTCATCTCAGAACAAACGCAGCAGGCCGAAATCTAAACCGGGAGTGGGAGAACCCAAGCGCAGAGAGCGCGCCTGAAGTTTTTTTCGTAAAAGAAGCGATGGCAAAAATCGGGGTAGATTTTTTTCTAGACGTCCATGGGGATGAGAGTCTTCCTCATAACTTTATTGCGGGCACAGAGGGATTGATAAACTGGTCGTCAAAAAAACAACGCCAACTTGATTTTTTTAAGAATACGTTGAAGAAAATAGATAAAGATTTTCAAACAGAAATTGGATACCCGACTAAGGAAAGAGGATCAGCAAATTTAAAGATGAGCGCTGCACAAATTGCTAGCCGGTATAACTGTCTCGCAATGACCTTAGAAATGCCTTTCAAAGACACGTTAGAAAACCCAAATCAAAGTTTGGGGTGGTCTCCTTCTCGTTGCAAAACTCTTGCGATAAGCAGTCTGCGAGTGTTAGATCAATATGTGAAAAGCGCAATTATTTAGAATCTAAAATTTCGCAGGCTTTGAAAGCACGAATTTTTCTGCCAGAACGAGATGTATCACTACAATGTTCATATCGTAGTGATGCTATTTATACTGTAGAATGGTTTTCTTAGTTTATGCGTAAAACAAAGCCAAAATGATCCCAAAGAACGTAAAAATTGCCAAGACAGAGAAACTGAAGCTATGTCACGACTACTAAAACAATACTTAATTATCCTAGGCGTCGCGTCTCAAATTCAATTAGTTGATGCCGCAGACGACCTATATGAAATTCTCGAGCTTGCGCTCATAAATGATCCGGTCCTTCGGGGAGCTGAAGCGTCCTATCGTGCCAATAAAGAAACCGTAGATCAGAGCCGAGCTTTATTTCGGCCTAGCGTTGGAATTGGTGGTACCTCATCGCGACTCACCAGCGGACCATCGGATCCAATTTATAGAGGAGTTGTAGACCCAGTTAGCGGTAAGCAAATTAACGTGCGGGTTTCTGAAGCGCATAGCTTTCGCCCAGGTGTTAATAACCACGGATGGGGAGTAAACATAAATCAAAGCTTAGTTAACGTCAGTAACTGGTACAACCTTGCAAGCGCAAAAGCAAACGATCGGGCGGCGGCGCTAAATTTAGTTGCGCAAGAGCAAGATTTAATAATGCGGGTTTCAATGTCGTATTTTAATGTACTCAGAGCGGAAGAGCTCTTATCGGTAAACTTACAAGAAGAACAGGCGGCCCAACGCTCTTTGGAACAAACTCAGCAAAGAGAAGAGGTGGGGCTTGTGGCCATCACGGACGTCCTCGACGCACAAGCGGCTTACGACTTGGCTCGTAATACGACAATACTTCAACAGAACCAGGTGCAATCGAGCTATGAGGCGCTAGAAGCGATTACGGGACTCCCTCATCCCGCTATCGAAGTATTGGACGTCGAATTTCCAATCCAATCCGTAGACGGAGACTTACGTGATTGGGAAAAACAGGCTGAAGAAAATAATCTTGCTATTGCATCAGCAGAATACTCGCTTGAGGCATCTCTGAAAGCCGTAAAGGCAAGAAAATCAGATCGGCTTCCAACCTTAGATTTGGTTGGTTCTTTTGGTCACAATGTTACCGCTCCAATAGTAAGTCAAGGTATTCAAATTGGCGGCGGCGCTTTCGATAGGTCCTCAGTTGCCGTGAGTGTATCTGTCCCCTTGTATACGGGCAATTCATACTCATCGCGAATGCGCGCCGCGGAATTTAACGCAATTGCGGCGCAAGAAAATTTAACGGGAACTAAGCGCCAATTGAAACAAAATATTAGAAACTCCTATCGAAAGGTAAACACTGATGTTCTTGTGATTGCGCAACGTCAAAGATCAATAGACTCTGCTCAAAGCGCGTTAGAGGCAACAGAACTCGGTGCCGAAGTTGGTACTCGTAATATTGTTGAAGTCTTAAGAGCACGGGAAAATTTATATCGAGCTCTTCGTCAATATGCGGAAGCCAGGTTTGATTATGTAATAGACACTCTGCTACTCAAGCAAACATCTGGCGTGCTATCACCTCAAGACATAATTGAGCTTAATGAATGGCTAGGTAACTAGGGTTAGAAGTAAGCTAGTTAACTGTGCAGAAAATGCATAGACTTGGGTAAATCAAACTCGGTCTGTTGATATGTAATTTGCTATATTGAATAATCACTAAAAACATCATCGCGATGCTCAAAGTTAAGTACAATGATTATGAAGTCCAAGCTGCCGCAAGTCGGAACAACAATATTTACTGTGATGTCAGAGCTTGCTCGCAAACACGATGCCATTAATCTGTCGCAAGGCTTCCCAGATTTCGACTGTCCTGAAAGACTCCGCAAACTTACAGAAAAATACTTAAATGGTTGTAAAAACCAGTACCCTCCTATGGCAGGGATAATCGAGCTCAGGGAACAAATTACTCTGAAAGTACAAAATCTTTACAACCACGTAGCCGATCCTGAAACAGAGGTTACGATCACGTCTGGAGCCACAGAAGCTTTGTTTGATGCCATTCATGCTTCCGTTTCACGAGGCGATGAGGTAATAGTATTTGATCCCGCATACGATAGCTATGCGCCAGCGATTGCGCTAAGCGGCGCAACCGCGGTCCACTTAAAGCTCGATGCTCCGAGCTTTTCTATAAACTGGGAACGCGTCAGTCGCGCAATCACAACCCGCACAAGGCTCATTATCATAAACTCTCCGCACAACCCATGTGGAACAGTGCTCGAATCGACCGATTTAGATTCGCTGGCAGAAATTATACGCGACAGAGACATAATGGTTATTTCAGATGAAGTCTATGAGCATATGGTATTTGATGGTAGAGAGCACGTGAGCATTCTGAGTCACTCCGAACTCTCCTCCAAGAGCTTCGCGATTTTTTCTTTCGGTAAGACTTACCATGCAACAGGCTGGAAACTAGCTTACTGCATAGCCTCTTCTGGGCTTACCAAGGAATTTCGCAAAATTCACCAATTTGTTACTTTTACAAGTAACAGTTTTTTGCAATACGCACTTGCAGATTTTATGACTGAATGTCCAGAGCATACCTCTCAATTACATGCTTTTTATCAAAAGAAAAGAGATTATTTCTGCAAACTGCTGTCAGCCTCAAAATTTCGTCTGTCACCATCTGCAGGAACATACTTTCAACTTGTCGATTACAGCGACATAAGTGAAGCTCAAGATACCGAATTTGCAGATTGGCTCACGATAGAAAAAGGCGTTGCAGCTATCCCGCTGAAACCTTTCTATGAGCCTAATAATGTTCCCCGTAATTCTCATTTCATTCGTTTTTGCTTCTGTAAAGATGACTCTACATTAAGAGAAGCCGCAGCCCGGCTTTGTTCATTGTAGAAAAACAATAACAATATAATGAGTAATTTAAATCTAAGTCAAACAAACAAAAATAATTGCGAAGAGCTTATTCTCCAAATTAACTCTTGGGCCCAAGAGTTAGGTTTCCAAGATACTGCAGTTACTGACATTGATCTTCGACCTTATCTCAATCAATTGAAAGACTGGCTGTCTCGAAACTTCCATGGCGAAATGGATTACATGGAATCAAATGTAAATTTAAGGGCAGATCCAAGCGCGCTGCATCCTGGCACAGTTCGAGTTATATGTGTGCGCATGGACTACCTAACTGAAGAAAGCAGCTCCATAAGCGTGCTTGATAACTCTTCGCAAGCTTATGTAGCGCATTATGCAAGAGGGCGCGATTACCACAAAGTCATGCGCAAGAAATTACAAAAACTAGCCACACGAATACAGGACGCGATTGGCCCTTTTGGTTATAGAGCTTTTGTAGATAGTGCGCCTGTGCTGGAACGCGCACTAGCAGAGAAAAGTGGGCTGGGATGGATTGGCAAAAATACGATGCTAATTAATAAGAGTGCTGGGTCTTGGTTTTTTCTCGGAGAGCTTTTCACCGATCTTCCCCTCCCAGTCAATAAGCCTGTAGCTAACCATTGCGGCACCTGCCATGCATGCCTGGATATTTGCCCAACTAATGCCTTTACGGCGCCTAATCAGTTAGATGCAAGACGGTGTATATCATATTTAACAATTGAATCACGCACTGCAATCCCAATCGAGTTCCGGTCGGCTATCGGCAATCGCATATTTGGTTGTGATGATTGTCAATTAATATGCCCATGGAACAAGTTTGCACAACCCAGCCCAGATGACCATTATCGCCCCCGAAACGATCTGGACAACGTTTCTCTGCTCAAACTGTTTAGATGGTCTGAAGACGAGTTTCTTTCGAATACCGAAGGATCACCGATACGACGAATTGGTTATGAGTGCTGGCTGCGCAATATTGCAGTCGCTCTTGGAAACGCGCCAACAGAACAATCTATCGTAAAAGCTCTAGAAAAACGAAGAAATCATTACTCACCTATCGTTAAGGAACACGTCGAGTGGGCAATTAAGCAACATATTTTGCTTTAATTTCCCTAAAATTGCGAAGCTGTATCAATAGACTCAGCAGATCAACTTCCTTCTAAATTAAAACAAAATCGCGTTTCTTTCCAAGTTTGTTTACAATATGCAAGCCTTTCGTAGGTATACAAAACACCAGCCATGATCAGAAAATAAACGAGAAAACTATGCCAACTATAAAAATTGATGGGAAAGATTACGACACAGACGATTTATCTGAAGAAACAAAAGCGCAATTAGGTAGCCTCCAGTTTGTTCAAGCTGAGCTGGGTCGTTTGCAAGCCCAAGCAGCGGCTCTTCAAACAGCACAAATTGCCTATGGAAAAGCGCTTAAAGAAACTCTTGAGACAGGAAAAGCACCAACAGAAGAAGAAGGTGCGGAAATAGAGGGTCTGGGCGAAACAATAGAGTTTGATGAGTGATCAAACAGATTTTTGTAGACCAATCAAACTGTGGGGAACTCCCTTCAACAAAGAAATTGTTTAACAAAATGATCAGGCTTGTTGAAGGGATCAACATTATCGCCTGCTGGCTCCAATGCTATGCATAGCCGCAGTTTGAAGATCCTATTAATAATATTGTTAGTAAAACTTTTTGAATCTGATTTACGACCTTCTGATTGTCGAATTACTGCATATAGACACCCCTATTTCTAAAATCGCAGACAAGCACAATGAAAAGAATCTGTCTTATTAAAACTGATACTCCCAAAGGCGGCCCACCTCGCCTAGTCAAAACTCTACGGAAGTTTAGTTTATTTAACATAGTGTTTTTTATGGCAAGCAGCCTTGGAAGCCAGTTGCTAGCGCAACCAATAAATGGGATTCATACTTCTGATGTTCGAAAAGTTAACAATAACGAACTCACCCTCTTTGAGAATATTCCAAGCCAGCCCTCTCGCAATAGTACTGCTCAAAATCGTTCGGCTGACGCAACTGGGTCATCTGTGCCATTTTCACTGGTTGGGGTTTCTCGAATTGGCTCTAACTACTCGATAATTCTCCGTAATGGAGATAATGAACTTCTTCCGATAACCGCTATATCCGGCGCCGGCACACCGATTCCAGATTACACACAATTTAAGATACAGAACATCAGCTCATCCTCTGTATATCTCAGTTATCCAGATAACGTAATGTGCACTTCTTCCGTTAATCAAGGAGTAACTTGCAACGACGAGACCAATATTGTTCGATTAAGTCTATCTTTAAAAGAGCCTATCGAGAAAAAATATCAACCCGATAATAATCAAGAATCAATCCCCGACAAAAATTCAAACCCGTTTGAAGAACTCCTTCGTCGGCAAGAGCAGAGAGAAACCGAAGAGTCTCTCAATCAAGATCGCAATTCTCAACGTTTTCGCCCAAGACGAATACCAGCCGAAGACATTCCTGAGGGTATGAGAGTCGTCTCGACTCCATTTGGCGACCGTTTAGTTGAATTATAACGAACTATCTGCCGCCGCCGTCTGCTATCACCCAACTAGCCAAGAATTGACTGTGCTTCTCAAAAGCCTACGGTTGGCTGTGAGAAATCAAAAGGGCTTTTGCTGCTATTTAATAAATAACAACGAAATCGGAGAACTATGGAATGAGCACGAAATTGTATGCATCACAAAAGATGGGAAGATTTTAGAATTATCTATTATCAACTCAAATAGTAAGAAAGAAGCTTTAGCCTTACACTTCGAACTCGAAGTTTGGAAAAAATTCGATATGGCTATACATGTAATCGAGGGCCATGGAAATATAGGCTACGGAAGAGCACACAACCTTGCTCTTGAACTAACAGAAAAAAAATTTCATCTAATACTTAACACGGATGTCGAGATTGGATGCGATGCACTTGAAGCTGGACTTAACGCCTTAAATCTAAACCCTACTTCCGTTTTAGCCACCCCGTATGCTACAAATTCGCAAAACGTTAAAATGAATCTGTGCAAACGATACCCAGATATTTTAACGTTAACGTTGCGCGGGTTCGCTACTAATCCAATAAAAAAAATTTTTAATACACGTTTAGCGCAATATGAATATCGTGGAATCGATGACGAGATTCAAAAAACAGAGGCCACAACAATAACCATCGCTAGTGGCTGCTTCATGCTTTGTTTAACTTCAGCCTTAAAATCTTGTAAAGGTTTCGACCATCGATATTTTCTATATTTTGAGGATTTTGATCTTTCTATGAGAATGGCAGAGCTCGGTGACCTAATTTATGTGCCCCAGATGAAGATAATACATACGGGCGGTAACGCAGCCAAAAAAGGATGGCGGCATATCATGCGATTTCTTATCTCTGCTTTTTATTTTTTTAATTCGCACGGCTGGAGGTTTGTCAGACGAGATTAGATGGAATAATCAAAGTCGAACTATCATAAATTAATGAATCCGATGCATTTAAAAGACGAAAAGTCGCCAAAAGTTTTGGTCACAGGGGCTAATGGATTTATTGGGCGTGCTCTGTGTCAAAAACTCGTAAGAAACTCAATTACTCATTTCCGATTATTTCGACCTAACTACAAAAAAAATGATTCGAAAGAACAAACTCCTTCAAATATTGTTTTTGGAGACCTGTTGGATTTGCCAAGCCTGCGCGCGGCTTGTAGGAATGTTGATATTATTATCCACGCCGCAGGTGTTGCGCACGTGTTTGAGGCTGGCAGAAAAAGTGGCAGAAATATAAATAAAGACGGTACATCCTTATTACTCAGAGCAGCCTTGGAAGAGGGTGTTAAACGATTTATTTATGTAAGTAGCTCATTAGCTGATCGAAAAAGAAATGACTCAGTTTATGGGAAAGATAAGCTAGCAGCAGAAAGTCAAATTCTAAACGCAGCTTACACAAAGAAAATTGAAGCTATAATATTGCGGCCGGTAAACGTTTATGGCGTTGGAATGAAAGGCAATCTCCTTAATTTTGCAAGATTAATCAATACTGGCTTCATGCCGAGGCTTCCAAGGCTTGGCGGAAAATTTTCATTGGTTTCAGCAAATGATGTTGCCACAGCCCTTACTCTGGCAATAGACTGCAAATTAAGTGATCCGCAAGTTCTAACCTTAACCGACGGACATAGCTACACAGTCAATGAAATTGAAGTTAAATTACGTAAAGCTAACAATCTAAAACTACCGTGGGTAAAATTGCCTGCTACGTTGTTATTCCTGAGTTTTATAATGATTATCATCCTCACAAAATTAAGACTACTTAATTCAAGCATCAGCTTAAGGACATACAAGAATCTTACTCATGCCAGTGAATCGAGTAATTTAAAAGCCAAAGAAATACTTGGCTTTAAACCAAGCACCACATTTTATGAGATGCTTCCCGAAATTACGGATACAATTAGAAATAAAAGTTAAGTGCCTTAAGACTATTAACCCTTAATTTTAGATAATCGAGTTTTCATGACAAAAGGTATAATTCTAGCTGGAGGTTCCGGAAGTAGGCTCCATCCAATGACAAGCTTTATTAGTAAGCAGCTCATGCCAGTCTATGACAAGCCAATGATCTACTACCCTATCTCGACTCTAATGCAAGCGGGAATCAACGAGATCCTTATTATCACGACTCCGTTGGATGCCCCTTTGTTTAGGAACTTGCTTGGTGATGGTTCAGATTGGGGCATATCGATCAGTTATGCTGAACAACCCAAACCAGAAGGACTCGCGCAGGCCTTCATAATAGGCGAAGAATTTATCGGGGAAGATCCAGTCTGTCTGATTTTAGGAGACAACATTTTCTATGGTAATCGCATCGAAGAAACGTTAAAAAATGCAGTTCAACAGAAGTCTGGAGCGTCAATTTTTGCATATTACGTCAACGACCCCGAGCGTTACGGCGTTGTAGTCTTAGACAAATCAGGAAGTGCAATAGATTTAGAAGAAAAGCCTTCTGTCCCCAAATCAAATTATGCTGTTACTGGACTGTATATTTACGATAATTCGGTCATAGACATTGCTAAGTCAATTAAACCCTCGAGTCGTGGTGAACTTGAAATTACTGATGTAAATAAGGTTTATCTTAGAAACAGCTCTCTTAATGTTGAATTTTTTGATCGAGGTACAGCCTGGCTCGATACTGGAACCACGAGCTCACTCCTTGACGCAGCAGTTTTTATTCGGGTGCTCGAAGAACGTCAAGGACTAAAGATTGGTTGTCCAGAAGAAATCGCTTTTAAACAAAATTTCATTACAAAACCCCAATTGGCTAAAAGAGCCGCGGCTTTAGAAAAAAGTGGTTACGGTTTGTACCTCTCACGATTAGTCGGTCAAACAGAAGGTGAAAAATAAGCACTTATGAAAATCATAAAAACTGCTATACCCGACGTTTTAGTTTTTGAGCCTCTAGTACATCAGGATGATCGTGGTTTCTTTATGGAGACATGGAGAGAGTCTCAATTCGACGAACTGAGTCCGGATTTGCGGTTTGTGCAAGACAACCAAAGTCAATCTAGTAGAGGAACTTTGCGAGGCCTCCACTACCAACGAAAGCATCCACAAGGCAAATTAGCTCGCGTTGTTTCAGGAAACGTTTTTGACGTAGCCATTGACTTGCGACAATCTTCAACGACTTTTACTAAATGGGTTGGCGTTGAACTTTCTGCTGAAAACAAAAAACAATTGTGGATTCCGCCTGGTTTTGCTCACGGGTTTTATGTCTTGAGTGAAACAGCTGAATTAATTTACAAGTGCACTGATTATTATGTTTCGGAGGACAACCATTGTATCCTTTGGAACGACCCACTCATTGGTATCGCTTGGCCATTGGTTGATAAGACTCCCTTGCTCTCGAAAAACGACCGATGCGGTAAGAAAATTCAGGAATCCGACCTTTTCGAGTAACATTGTATATACCAAATATGAATCCAACTTCTCCGTCAAAAAAAATAATTGTGCTTACAGGGAGCGGCGGTCAACTGAGCCAATCTATCATAAAACTTTGGTCTAGCCATCCAATATCTGCGACCCACACACTTCTGCCGTTTTCAAAATCTCAGTTAGATATAACGGACTCAAAAAGTATCTCTTTAAATCTACCAAATCAAAAAGTAGATGTATTAATAAACACTGCTGCTTACACTGATGTAAACGGCGCGGAGAGTAATCAGGAAATTTGTTACAATGCCAATTGTTTAGGTCCAACGCATCTTTCAAAATGGGCTAAAAACCAAAATGCAAATCTATTACAAGTCTCAACTGACTTTGTATTTGATGGAAATATCTCGACCCCCTATGACGTGTGCGCAACTCCAAATCCAATAAACATGTACGGCCTTACTAAGCGGAAAGGAGAGCTCAACGTTATGAAGGAACTACCACAGAATAGTAGCATTTTAAGAACCTCCGCACTCTACTCCTCAAACGGAAAAAATTTTGTGAACACCATGCTCGAACTTATGAGTACCCGCGATCAGCTAAGCGTAATAGATGATCAAATCATTTCACCAACCTCGTCGAATTCATTAGCAAGCGTTTCACTAAGTATTACTGAAAAACTCATTGAGGGTGCCGCTAAGAAAATATATCACTGGAACGATGGAGGAATTTTAAGTTGGTATGACTTTGCTATCGAAATTCAAAAAGAAGGGCTATCATTAGGCTTACTAACAAGACGTATACCTATAAAAAAGGTTTCATCAAGCGACTATAAAAGTGTCGCGCAACGCCCCGCCTATAGCGTCATGGACAGAAGAGAAACGCTCGCCGACTTCGCATGTCCCGAAGAAAGCTGGCAGAAACAACTAAGCATAGTGTTAAAGGGAAAAACCGAAAATAATGCCAGATCACCAAATGATGGGCTGTAGCTTTTCTTTTTGTTGGTTTATATCCTTCACCGCTTTAAATGATATTTGTTTCACCAATAAAGCTAGTAAAAGTAGAGTGGCGATCAAATGAGAAAATTACTAGTTACTGGTGCCGCCGGGTTTATCGGCACTAATTTTGTGAACTATTGGCATGCGAAGAAGCCGGGCGACGCCATAGTTGCGTTAGATAGTTTAACGTATGCGGGGAATGCAGCTAATCTGGAACCTTTGCGTCATGAGCCTAAATTTACTTTTATAGAGGGTGATATTCGAGACCAACCGCTTATCGCCGACCTCCTAATAAACTATCAGATTGATACAATTGTTCATTTTGCAGCCGAAAGTCATGTTGACAGATCAATAACTGGCCCCGATGCCTTTTTAGAGACAAACATAATCGGAACTCACTCACTCCTCAAAGCTGCCAAACAAATTTGGGTGGATGGGGATTTCCCGATTAAAAATCATCATTTCCATCACGTTTCAACTGATGAGGTATACGGCTCCCTAGGTCGCGACGGTTCTCCTTTTTGTGAATCCACCCCTTACGCGCCAAATTCCCCTTACGCTGCCAGCAAGGCAGCGTCTGATCATCTAGTTCGGGCATATAGCCAAACTTTTAAACTAAACACAACAACAAGCAACTGCTCGAATAACTATGGCCCTTTTCAGTTTCCAGAAAAACTGCTACCGCTTTGCATACTGAATATATTGTTAGGGAAGCCAATCCCTATATACGGTGACGGCCAACAAATTCGAGATTGGCTCTTTGTTGACGACCACAACACTGCCATCGAACTTGTATTGTCTTCAGAAGCGAACGGTGAAACGTATAATGTTGGTGGGCATAACGAGATCCGAAATCTAGATGTAGTGAAGTTGCTATGTGTATTACTGGATACTCGTTTTGCCAGAGATGAGACGTTGAAACTTAGATTCCCACATTCGCCTTGCGCGAAAAATATAAGCGCAGTTAGCTTGATAGCATTCGTCCGCGATAGACCCGGCCACGATGTTCGATATGCGATTGATGCTTCAAAAATTAAATCTACATTTAATTTTTTGCCTAGTGAAACTTTTGCGACTGGTTTAGAGAAAACTGTGGATTGGTATTTAAAAAATCAATCTTGGTGGGAAAATATTCAGAACGGATCCTACAGAGTAAAAAGTAATTAAAATTTGAAATTATCACGTATGAAGAAATCACAGGATAAAGCGTAGTGAAAATAAACTTACCTTATTCGCTTAATCTAGTTTTTTGGATTTTTTATTCGCAAGTGATTTTCCCGTACGAAATTACCGGTTCAAAATGGATGTCCGGATCGACTACGTTTTACGTTCAAATACCAGGTGCATCATCGTCAGGGCTAAGCTGGAACGATGCTTTCAAATCGGCGCTTAACGAGTGGACTCAAAAGACAGTTTTTGACTTTGAATTTGTAGAGGAGTACCGAGATCCATGCATTTTAGATCAGCTAAACGGGGTCGCGTTTACGAGTGATATTTGTGGTGTTGCCTACGGTAAGAACACTCTTGCAGTTACCATGCGAAGCTACCGAAGGGAGATTCTTGGAGAACCATCGATAGTCGAATCGGATATTGTTATTAACAACGCAATGAACTACGACGTGTATGATGGGAAACCTCGCGCTGGACGAAACCAGGCCGCGGACTTTCGCCGAATGGCGCTCCATGAATTGGGTCATGCTCTCGGATTGGAACATGAAGAGGCTGCCCTATCAATTATGGCGCCATCAATTTCTGAGATAAACCGATTAACTACTGACGATATAAACGCAGTTAGGGCGCTGTACTCGGGAATAGATAACTGTCCGAAAAAAGCATTGGTTTTTGGTCAAATGATGGCAGCGCTAGATAAGGGTGATTGCACAGTTAGTCAAATTACGGGCGGAGGCGCTGACGAAAGCTTCATTGACCTTTATCCCTTTTCTTTGAGCGCACCGACCACTGTTAACTTTACTATTGAATCACAAAGCCTTGATGCAGTGCTCTTAATCTCCAATCCTCTTTTGGAAATAAATCATCTTGACTACAAAACTAAAAGTGGCTGCGGATCTGAGTTGAGCGCGGATCTCCAACCTGGCAACTACATGCTCTTAGCGAACACTTTTGCTCAAAAAATCGATCCTCTTTGTGATGTTAAAGGCGCGTATACATTATTCAGTAGCTTTGAAAGCAGCACTATTATGGACTTGGGAAAAACGTTAAGCACCGGAACTAGCCCTTCTAAACAAGCAAAATTTCAAGGCGGAATCTTGATTTCCGAGGACTTTAGGTTCACGAATACCCAATCCCCAGGAGAAGCTTTAAATGTTGTCGCTGTTGTCAACGTAGATCCCATTCACATTAATAAAGAGGGATTTTTTATCGTTATTGCAGAAGTGGGCAAACAAATTTTGGCGCTTAATTCAGGCGGAGAATTTACACAAGTAAGCAACACACTTGCTGAGCTGCCGAAAATTCGATCAAAGACTCTTAACGCGATTGAGCGCATTGATATTACAAAAGATTTTTTTCCTAGCAGCCGGGGTATAGAGGATATTAATGTCAACTTTTATGTTGGATACGGATTATACAGTAATGTAAATGAGATTTATTATCATCAACTCCCAATCAACGCAACGATATCAAAGAAGTAACAACTATTTGTTTTGCCTCAATGTCTTTTAACGCTATAATCTCGCGCAAAATTTTCTTCGAAAGTTAAACGTGATAAGCCGTTTTTATCTTCCAGGCACGAGTCGTACATCTCAGAGAAGAAGACGCCGAGTTTGATAGATGCGCTCGAATAACAAGATATTGCATCGTGAAAATTATAAACATGACAAGTAAGAAGAGGAGCTTGTATAAAATGATAAACTCAATAGACGCGGATTCTTTGACTCAGCGTAACTCACTAAAGCTAATCACTGCTCCTGTTTGCGTCTTAATTTCCCTTTGTTTTATTAGTTCTGCAGGATATAGCCAGCAATCCCTTACGAACAACTTGGCGCCTGTTGAGAAGATTTGCCTATTGGGTCAAGAGTGCGTGGGTACAATCGCCGGATCAACAAGAGTATCAGAAACTTCGAGCCCCATGGTCGGGATGGAAGACGAGACTGAAGTGACCCAGCCGTCATCACCCACGGTGGCAGCAGCTAGTTTTGACGCTGAAGCGAGCTATCTAGCAAATTGTATGGCCTGTCACACTACTGGCGCTGCTGGCGCGCCGAAGCTTAGTGATAAAGCGGACTGGGAAGCACGGATGAGTAAGGGAATGGATGCAGTAATGGCGAACGTCATAAACGGCTTCAGTGTTATGCCTGCTCGGGGTTTATGCATGAGCTGCAGTGATGAGGAGCTACAAAGCATCGTTAGCTACATGTTAGAACAATAACCCACTCTGACCCGATACAGTATTAATTCCAAAGAGATTACAAAATCTCATAAAAATTAATTTCATAATTATTAAGGATTAAAAGATGAATATGTTAAGGAACCTCATAGAAAAAAATCTGAAAGTCACCATGCTGTTAAGCGTTCTTGCTTACGTGAACACAAGCATCGGCTTTGAAAACTCAGATCAACTTGCTCAACTAAGTGATGGGTTCGACGCAAACGCAACTTATATGGCATCTTGTTTCGCTTGCCACAGCACTGGAGCTGCGGGTGCTCCAAAGGTTGAAGCGGGAAATCAAGCGGCGTGGACTTCTCGGTTAGAAAAAGGAATGGATGCTGTTGTTCAAAATGCCATTGTTGGCATTAATAACATGCCTCCAAAAGGCTTATGTTTTACTTGCACGAATGAAGATATTTCGGCTCTAGTGCAATATATGATAGACGGTAGCAAATAAAATTTGAGGGGGCGATAAGCCCTTTCTCGTTCTGATGACTCGGTAAATCGAAAACAGCCTTATTTGCCTTCAATCTCGATTTCTAATCGATTTATTTTTTTTTCCAAATCTTCGATTCGAACCTGTGCCCGCTGCAGAGCCTCAGACTGTGCGTCAAATTCATCCTTACTTATAACATTCAGAGAGCTTAGGCTTTTCTTTAGTTGCTCTTCTATTTTATCCTTCACTTCCTCTCGGACATTTTTCTGCAACGATTCGGCTTTAGGCAAAATCGCTGCGACCCTTTCTGTTAGTTGCTCAAATAATTTTTTATCCAACGTTTAGCTCCTTTATGAAAAATACTTGGGCCGTTACACGCCCAACCCTACTCTACTTCGAACTAAAGAACTCATCCACACTTTATCAGGGTTAAAATTCTGCACCAAGTTGGCACCAAAAAGGTCAACGATCGGCGATCAACAATTAATCTGCACGATTTTTGTGCACTACGAAGCAGGCTGTTACTGAATTTTTTGAAAGCTAACGAGCATTACGTACACAACATACTGTTAAGAATGAGTATTTTCCATATGGCACGGACCATGCATTACTACAACTGAGCGTGACGTTGTCGCCTACATTCTAGGATAACGTTTGAAGTACGACAGAGCGACCACAATAGGAGAATTGAGATGAAGTTAGTAACGGCGATTATAAAGCCATTCAAACTCGACGATGTGCGTGAGGCATTGTCAGAGATAGGAGTCCAAGGCATTACGGTGACAGAGGTAAAAGGATTTGGACGACAAAAAGGCCACACCGAACTATATCGGGGTGCAGAATACGTAGTCGACTTCTTACCTAAAGTAAAATTAGAAGCCGCTATCGGCGTTGGATTGTTAGACAAAACAATAGAAGCGATTAGCAAAACTGCAAACACTGGAAAAATTGGCGATGGTAAGATTTTTGTCACTTCCTTAGAGCAGATCATACGAATTAGGACCGGTGAAATCGGAGAAGAAGCGGTTTAATTTAGACTTAATATTGTTAGCGGCTTAAACATAAGTCGCATTGGAGGTAAAAGTGGAAAACCAAATTTTTGAATTGCAGTACGCAATGGATACGTTTTATTTTCTTGTTTGCGGCGCTTTAGTTATGTGGATGGCAGCCGGCTTTGCAATGTTGGAAGCGGGCCTAGTTCGAGCTAAAAATACCACAGAGATTCTGACAAAGAATGTTTCTCTTTTTGCAATCGCGAGCACAATGTATCTAATCTGCGGTTATCATTTTATGTATGACGGAGGGTTTTTCTTAAGCGGCATAACGACGGTATCAGAAATGGATGATGCAGCAATAGCCCAAGTCCTTTTGGATTCAGCAGAGGAAGGTTTTGATGGAGGGTCCATCTACTCAGGCGCTTCGGATTTCTTCTTCCAGGTAGTTTTTGTTGCTACGGCGATGTCTATAGTCTCTGGCGCAGTCGCGGAGCGCATGAAGCTCTGGGCCTTTTTAGCTTTTGCCGTCGTGATGACCGCCGTTATCTATCCGATCGAAGGCGGCTGGACCTGGGGAGGTAAGGATGTGCCTTTCATTGGCGCGCTTAGTTACAGTGACTATGCGGGGTCTGGGATCGTCCATCTTGCAGGAGCCACCGCAGCACTCGCTGGTGTTTTACTCCTCGGGCCGCGAAAAGGTAAATACGCTAAAGATGGAACAGTGCAAGCCATTCCTGGTGCGAATATGCCCCTAGCAACATTGGGGACGTTTATTCTTTGGATGGGATGGTTCGGATTCAACGGCGGGTCCACGCTAAAGCTTGGGGGTATTGGAGTTGCAAATGAGGTTGCGAACGTTTTCCTCAATACGAATGCCGCTGCAGCGGGCGGGTTGATAGGAGCCTTGATCGTTGCGCGCATTCTGTTCGGAAAAGCTGACCTGACAATGGCCCTCAATGGCGCATTGGCCGGGTTAGTCGCGATTACCGCTGAACCTGCAGACCCTTCTCCCTTACTTTCAACGATTATCGGATTTATTGGAGGCGTGATAGTCGTGTTTAGCATTGTCGGTCTCGACAAGTTGAAAATAGATGATCCAGTAGGTGCGATCTCAGTTCATGGGTCAGTTGGTTTATTTGGCATCTTCGCAGTACTTCTTTCTGACTCGGATGCCACCTTCTCTGGTCAATTAATCGGTGCGTTAGTAATCTTTGCATGGGTTTTCATTACTAGCCTCGCGACCTGGATGGTTGTAAAAACAGTGATTGGAATCAGGGTTTCGGAAAAAGAGGAAAGCGAAGGGGTCGATATTGCTGAATGTGGTCTCGAAGCTTACCCAGAATTCGCTCCGAGAAAATAAAAACTCCTTTCGTGGGGGCACCCGATATTCTCGGGTGCCTCTTTGATTAACTTAAGTTTTGCAGACTTGTTACCTACCCTATATCACCATGCAGGTACTGTAATAAAGAAAGCGCTACTACAGGTGCTGTTTCTGCTCTCAGAATACGAGAGCCGAGCGAAAGCAAGCTCGCTCCCAAAAGTTTTGCCTCAGACAGTTCATCTTTTGATAAACCACCTTCTGGCCCAACTAGAATTTCTACTCTCTTTAAGTCGGAGAAGTCACTAAATACTTTATCTCCACCGGGTTCTAAAATAATCCTTGTTACAGCTTGGCCTGAGTCTTTCCGCCAAACGTCTGAAAAATTCACAGTACGATTGATTATCGGTATACCCACACGACCGCTTTGTTCACACGCTCCTATTGCGACTTTACGAAAATGTCTGAGCTTATTCTCTGCCCGATCAGGCTTAAGTCTTACATCACAGTTCTCTGAAAACACTGGCGTGATCTCACTTACCCCAAGCTCGGTGGCTTTCTGAACTGCATAATCCATCCGATCACCCTTCGAAAAACATAAAAATAAATGTATTTTGAGTTCCAGTTCCTCCCGAGCAGAAACCTTTTCACCGACCTCAACCTCTAGTTTTCTTCTTTCCTGACGGACAACCGTCGAAAGAAATTCTCCGTCATTCTCATTAAATAATTTTATTTTATGTCCAGCGCTTAAACGCAGGACTGTACCCAAATAATTAACGACTTCAGGAGGTAAAGCTAAGTATCTATTTTCAACTAACGACATTGGAATATATACACGTGGAATTCGCATAAAGTTAAGAGTTTTCCGAATTATGCTGAAGGCTTACGGCACAAATTCCGAGGTTGTCGATTATTTCTGTAATGGGACCTGAACGATTCATCGAATAGAAATGTAACCCAGGTGCTCCGCCTTCAAATAATTTTTCGCACATCTTGGATACGACCTCGACACCATATTTACATAAATCATCATTATTACTTTCAAAAGTCTCTAGCCTTTTTCTTAGCCAGCGAGGAATCTCCGCACCGCAAGCCGAACTAAACTTAATCAAATTAGCATGATTGGTAATAGGCATGATTCCGGGAACAATCGGTAGATCGATTCCTTCTTTTTGACATTGGGAGGTAAATTCAAAGTATGCGTCGACATTGTAAAAATATTGGGTAATTGCACTGTTTGCACCAGCCCTCACTTTCTTTTTAAAATATTCGATATCAGTAATAACCGAGTCTGACTCAGGATGAGTCTCAGGATAACAAGCCACATCGATATTAAAAAAATCTCCGGTTTCGGCTCGAATAAAATGCACCAAATCCGACGCATGAGGCTGCTGTGTTGACATACCAACCCCAGATGGTAAATCTCCACGGAGAACAACTAAGCGCCTCACTCCGAACTCTCGATACTCCTCAAGAATCGTTCGCATCTCTTCTTCTGTCGTTCCGCCGAAAGAAAGATGCGGCACTGCGTTAATGTCACGTTTTAAGAATCGAAGCACTAGGTCTCGAGTTCCTTGCTTAGTGGCACCTCCAGCCCCATATGTTACTGAAAAATATTCTGGGCGAAATTTTTGCAAAGCCTTAACCACAGAGTCTAGTTTCAACATTCCTTCAGATGTCCTAGGAGGAAACATCTCAACGCTAAAAGAGTGAGCTTTTGTTATAGTATTTTTGTTTGATCCTTCCATAACAAACTAGTCGTATCTCCACGTGTCTTAATATTTATAGGCATCTGGTTTAAACGGTCCGCTTTTATCGACATTTATATATTCAGCCTGCTCGTCCGTCAGTTTTGTTATAATTCCTCCAAAACCCTTGACCATTAAAGACGCCACTGCCTCATCAAGAGCTTTCGGCAAGACTTCGACTGAGATATTCGCGTGTTTAAAATCTTCAGATTGATCTGCAAATTTCTTTTCATACATATATATCTGAGCAAGCACCTGATTTGCGAAAGACCCATCCATGATTCTCGATGGGTGTCCTGTCGCATTCCCTAAGTTAATTAACCTTCCTTCAGAGAGGAGAATCAAATAGTCATTGTTGTCATCACTACGGTAAATTTTATGTACCTGAGGTTTAATTTCTTCCCACCGCCAACTTTCCCGCATGTATTCAGTATCTATCTCATTATCAAAATGTCCGATATTACAAACCACTGCCCCCTTTTTTAGAACTTGAAGCATATACTTATCACAGACATCCACATTTCCGGTTGTTGTAACAATGAGATCTGTTGTTTGTAATAAGGACAAATCAACTCCCTCAAGAGTTCTAGTGTTGATGCCATCGATGTAGGAGGAAACAACCTCAAAGCCATCCATAACCGCTTGCATAGCACAAATAGGATCTATCTCACTCACTTTCACAATCATGCCCTCTTGACGCAGGCTCTGCGCGGATCCTTTCCCGACATCCCCGTATCCGATCACTAAAGCTTTTTTGCCAGAGAGTAGCATGTCGGTTCCACGTTTAATGCCGTCATTAAGACTATGCCGGCATCCATATTTATTATCATTTTTAGCCTTAGTCACGGAATCGTTTACATTAATTGCAGGTACCTTTAATGTTCCGGCCGAAACCATCTCAAGCAAACGATGAACACCAGTCGTAGTTTCTTCCGTGATTCCGTGAATATGCTCAAGCATTTGGGGATACTTCTTATGGATCATTGACGTTAGGTCACCTCCGTCATCGAGAATCATATTGCAGTCCCAGGGCTTCCCATCTTTCAAAATTGTTTGTTCTATACACCACTCGCCTTCCTCGTTGGTCTGGCCTTTCCAGGCATATACAGGTATCCCTTTAGCCGCAATACAGGCGGCTGCATGATCTTGGGTAGAGAAAATATTACACGAAGACCATCGCACCTCTGCGCCAAGAGCTATTAAGGTTTCGATTAAGACCGCGGTTTGCACCGTCATGTGAATGCAACCAATAATTTTCGCACCTTTGAGTGGTAACTCGGACGCATACTGCGATCTCAATGTCATCAGAGCCGGCATCTCAGCTTCAGCTAAAGTTATTTCTTTTCGGCCAAATTCAGCTAATTCGATATCCGCAACCTTATAATCTAAAAGTGAGGCATCGTTAAAGTTAGTGCTTGTGTATTCGTTCATAGAGAATTCCTAAAAAATTAATAAAACAATAATAGGCGGAAGCTAATTTGGATAATAGCGTTCAGTTATAAGCCGACAGATTCACGTAACAAGTCCGCTTTATCTGTTCGCTCCCAAGACAAATCCAGATCACTTCTTCCAAAATGACCGTAAGCAGCGGTAGCCAGGTAAATTGGTTTCATCAGATCAAGCATTTGGATGAGACCTTTTGGGCGTAATTCGAAATGATCACGAACGAGTGCAACTATTTTTTCTGAGGTTATTTTACCCGTGCCGAAGGTATCGACCCTGATTGAGGTTGGCTCTGAAACTCCAATCGCATAGGAAAGCTGTACTTCGCATTTCCTAGCTAAGCCAGCAGCAACAATGTTCTTCGATATATACCGCGCAAGATAGGCTGCTGAACGATCAACTTTCGATGGGTCTTTTCCGGAAAATGCCCCCCCACCATGGCGAGACATTCCCCCGTAAGTGTCTACAATAATCTTGCGTCCCGTGAGACCGCAGTCTCCATTAGGCCCACCGGTAACAAACCTGCCTGTCGGGTTTATAAAATATTTGGTATTCGAATCAAGCCATTTGCTCGGTATTACAGGCTTAATAATTTCTTCCATTACGCCTTCTTCTAATTCAGCAAGTGAAACCCCTTCATAATGCTGAGTCGAAAGCACAACTGCGTCGATGGCAACAGGTTGGTCGCCTCGGTATCGAAAAGTAATCTGACTCTTTGCGTCAGGCTGAAGCCATGGCAATTTATCAGATTTTCTAACTTCGGCTTGCTTGCGGACAAGGAGGTGGGCGTACGTAATTGGTGCCGGCATAAAAACATCAGTTTCATCAGTAGCAAAACCAAACATAAGCCCCTGGTCGCCAGCGCCTTGTTCATGAGAAGCGTTCTCATCAACACCAACTTTTATATCAGAAGATTGTTTCCCAATAGCGTTTATTACGGCGCAAGTATTTCCATCAAAGCCGCTTTCAAGGTTGTCATAGCCTATATCAATGACGCGTTTACGAATTATGTCTTCAAGATCTACTTGAGCATCCGTCGTTATTTCACCAGCGACCAAAACAAGGCCGGTCTTGACTAAGGTCTCGCATGCCACCCGTGACTTCGGATCCTTTTCAATCAGCGCATCCAAAATGGCATCGGAAATTTGATCCGCTAGCTTATCTGGGTGGCCCTCTGAAACCGACTCTGAGGTAAACAATGACTCTTCTTTCATGGCAGTTCCTTTTATCTTACGCCGAGACCCGCAGCACGCAACTCATTAAGGTGCACCACACGCATAGGCGATTAACTCATAACTAAACATAATAAACCTAATGATTTACTAAATATGGTAAAAGGCTCAAAGGCCTAACCTAAACAAAGATATTTGCACCTGAAAACCATTCTTTAACGCTAGGTTTACCGACTGCAAAGGCTCTAGACCGGCAAGAACCGCCCAGTTCTCTAATTCAACCTCATCAAAACCAAGCCACAGATCCCCGCAAGATTTGCAAACCCAACCTTGATCGTGTTGAGCCAAGTCAACAGCTAAAAAGTACCCAAGGGGATTTAACATATCTGCAACACTACCAAAAATATTTGCGGGAGAAGGTAGATGGTGAAGCACCATATCCATAACAACCAGATTAACCTTAGCTCTGCTAATAGACTGCTGGTTTGCATCTCCATGGATAAATGCAACATTATCTAAATTCGCATCACTCACCGATTCCTTTGCTTTGCTAAGCATCTCCGCAGAGTTATCTATTCCTATGACCTGATTAAACACTTGAGCAAGCTTGACTAACAAGAATCCCTCTCCAGGGCCAATCTCAACGACGGTTGAATCTGAAGGTAAATTGAGGCTCGAAATTAATTCTTCTAAAATAGGCGAATATTGCGACCGTTCTACTATTAATTCCTGATTTTTGGCGAATTTTTCTGCATTTTTCTTAAAGAAATTCAAAGACAACTCGCTTCGCTCATGCTCCAAGACATCGAGTCTGCCTCTGTGCGCTTCATCCATTTGAAGTGAGTCGATACAATTAAAGGCCGCTCTCTTAAACTCAACATAAGGGTCATCTTCCCTCAAGAACGCACGCCGATAAAAAATCGAATTCCCCTCGCGGCGCTTTGCAACCAAACCGGCAACTGCGAGTGTCTTGAGATGGTGGCTTAAAGCAGATTGTCTAATATCCAGAAGCCTACTAAGCTCGAGGACACCAAAAGACCCGCTCTCCAGAACCCTGAGAATGCTGGTCCTCACGGAATCAGCAAAAGCCCTGAAGACCACATTCTGCTGCTCAAGAGAAGGATTCAGCCTTAATGAGCCCATAGCTTTGAACGTTTCATCTGGGGAAATTTGGGCATTATTAAGGGACATCAAAAATACTCGAATAAGTTTTGGACTGTTACAACGGAGCGTAGCAACTGTGCTTCCTGATATCAAATCTATATCAATATTATTTGATATAGATTTGATAAAACCTTTCATTTTGGCTAAATCTCGATTTTACAAAAGCATCAGTAGCAAATTGATCGCAGGTGCGGGAAAATGGATCGTTCAAAAGCTCGATTTTTAAATGCTTCAGGCAAATCTCGAACCAAAAACTGTTTGATTAGCGGCGTGACGAAGCACAATTACAAATAAAGGACTTTGCTGGATGGCTCAACCCTCTATCTCCCAAAAACATTGTGCAAATGCGATACGGGCTCTCACTATGGATGCCGTTCAAAGAGCCAAATCTGGACACCCTGGTGCACCGATGGGCATGGCTGATTTAGCCGAAGTCCTCTGGCGCAAACATCTTCGACACAACCCGGCTAACCCCGATTGGCCCAATCGCGATAGATTCGTCTTATCCAACGGGCACGGCTCGATGCTGATATACGCCCTACTGCACCTAAGCGGATACGACCTCTCAATCGAAGATATTAAAAATTTCAGGCAACTCAGATCAAAGACCCCAGGACACCCAGAATTCGGTCACACGCCCGGAGTAGAGACAACCACGGGTCCACTAGGTCAGGGGCTTGCGAATGCTGTCGGCATGGCACTTGCCGAGAAAACGCTAGCCTTGCGATTTAACCGCGATGGCCATTCTGTTATAGACCACAGGACATATGTTTTTGCAGGCGATGGTTGTCTGATGGAAGGGATTTCCCACGAAGCCTGTTCTTTGGCCGGAACTTGGAAACTGGGCAAGCTCACGGTCTTCTATGACAATAACGGAATCTCCATAGACGGTGAAGTAGACGCATGGTTCTCTGACGACAATGTAAAGCGCTTCGAAGCCTACAACTGGCAAGTCCTTGAAATCGATGGCCACAACCCAGAGGAAATCTCAGGAGCTATTGAAGAGGCGAACAAAAACACCGATCAACCCACACTGATATCTTGTAAAACAATTATTGGTTTCGGTTCTCCGAATAAAGAAGGCACCGCAGCAACGCACGGAGCGCCCCTTGGAGTAGATGAAATAGCCGCCGCCCGCACTAAACTGAACTGGCCACATGCTCCATTTGAAATCCCTAATGAAGTCTCCGAAGCCTGGGACTGCACTAAAACAGGACACGAGGCTGAGAATTTATGGCGTCAACTGCTAAGCAGCTATGAAAATGAGCATCCAGCTCTAGCTGAAGAACTTAGACGACGCCTCGAGGGAGCCCTACCAAAGTCGTTTGATAACACAGCCAATCAATTCATCGAAGAATGCCAGCGCAATAGAGAAAACATAGCGAGTCGCAAGGCATCCCAAAACTGTCTCGAAGCATATAGTGGTCTGTTACCAGAGCTCATCGGCGGTTCTGCGGACCTGACCGGGTCTAACTTAACTAATTGGTCAGGCAGTCTGCCAATAAATAACGAGCTCGGGGGTAACTATATTTATTACGGAGTCAGAGAATTTGGGATGACCGCCATCGCATCCGGTATTGCCTTACACCGAGGTTTTATTCCATTTACTGCAACCTTTTTAGTTTTTATGGAATACGCCCGAAACGCGACACGCATGGCTGCATTGATGAATCAGAGAAGCATCTTTGTTTATACACATGATTCCATAGGGCAAGGGGAAGACGGGCCGACCCATCAGCCAATCGAGCAGCTCAGTAACTTGCGCTCAACCCCCAACCTTGCAGTGTGGCGGCCATGTGATGCGACTGAAACCGCAGTAGCATGGAAGCAGGCGTTGCAACATCAAGAAGGGCCAACTGCGCTCGTTTTTTCTCGGCAAAGCCTTCAACACCAGGAGCGAAACAAAGACCAAGTCAATTCCATTCAGCTTGGCGGCTATATCTTAAAAGATTGTGATTCTCTCCCTGAAATAATCATTATTGCAACTGGATCAGAAGTTAATATTTGTGCCGATGCAGTAGCCGCTTTGCATTTGGAGGATATCGCAGTTCGATTAGTATCCATGCCTTGTGTAGAGACATTTTTAAAACAAACCCAAGATTACCAAGATACTATTCTTCCCCCATCCGTACGACGTCGATTATCGGTCGAAGCTGCTAGCGCCGATTACTGGCGTAAATTTGTTGGCATTGATGGGGAAACAATCGGAATGGAATCCTTTGGTGCATCTGCTCCAGGAGACATTTTGTTAGATCACTTTGGTTTCACGACAAACAACGTTATCCAAACAATACGCACCATGGTCTAGTAGGAAAAGTCATGTCATTTCGGATTGCAATTAATGGCTATGGTCGAATTGGGAGATGCATTTTACGCGCATTTTATGAGTCGTCTTTTGGCCATCCAGTCGATGACGAGAAACCCCATGTTAATAATTATGCCGACCTGCGGATTGTCGCTATCAATGACTTAGCCGACTTAGAAAATCTCACTCACTTAACAAAGTTTGACAGCACGCACGGGCGATTCCTCGGTGAAGTAAAAACTCAAGGTAACAGCTTAATAATCAATAAGGATGAGATTTCTATCTCACAAATCGAACATGTAAAAGACTCACAGTGGAAAAAGCTTAACGTGGACTTGGTTCTAGAATGCAGCGGCACTTTTGGGGACCGTCTCTCTGCAGAGCAACATTTAAAAAATGGCGCAAGGGCAGTACTACTCTCTCAACCAGGCGATAGCAATGTTGACGCCACTATTGTGTATGGAATCAATGACAGCGACCTAAAAAGTAACCACAAAATTGTCTCTTGCGCATCTTGCACGACTAACTGCGTTGTTCCAGTTTTATATACCTTAGATCAAGCGTTCGGCATCGATGCCGGCATAATAGACACAATTCATTCTGCCATGAATGATCAACCAGTAATCGACAGCTATCATGGCAAGGATTTACGAAAAACACGAAGTGCAATGCATTCGATGATCCCCGTAGGTACTGCTTTGGCCAAAGGCATTGACCGGATCTTACCAAACTTAAGCGGTCGACTTGAAGCCAGAGCGATCAGAGTCCCCACAGTCAATGTCTCAGCGATGCAACTAACGATAACTCTTAATAGCCAAGTAGATGTAAACATAATCAACACTGCGCTCGAAGAAGCAAGCCACAAACTACCGAGTAATGTCTTGGGCGTAACACGCGAGCCACTAGCTTCTTGTGATTTTAATCACGACCCAAGGTCCGTCATTGTAGATTTAAACCAGACGTTAGTTGTGCAAAAGAAAGTCGTCAGCTTATTTCTTTGGTTTGATAATGAGTGGGCTTACGCAAATCGGATGCTTGATGTTGCGCAGGCGCTAATGGACAGGAAGGTTCAATGAATTTTCAGCGAATGGAGGACCTCGATTTAACTTCAAAAAGAGTTTTGATCAGAGAAGATCTGAACGTACCGATGGACGGTAAAAACATTCTTAACGACACACGAATTCGCATGGCCGTACCGACAATTAAGTTTGCTCTTGAAAAAGGCGCTCATATTTTTGTTATATCTCACTTGGGCCGTCCAAAAGAGGGCCTCTCTATTGATGAACAACCTTCATTCTCTTTAGCCCCCGTTGGAGAAAAACTTTCAGAGTTATTGAAATGTGATGTGCGTTTTGAAAGAAACTATCTCAATCGAGCACTAGAGCCGAACTTAAATGGAATTACGCTTTTGGAAAATGCGCGAATAAACACTGGTGAAACGTCAAATGATGATGCGCTTGCACGCAGCTATGCAGGCTTGTGTGATGTGTTCATCATGGATGCCTTCGGAACCGCTCACAGAGCTCATGCAAGTACGCACGGAGTCATTAAGCACTCAGTTAAGTCTTGTGCCGGCTTGCTCTTGTCTGATGAACTCGATGCACTAACTCGATCATTACAAAACCCTGATTCACCAGTCTTAGCGATTATTGGTGGAGCAAAAATTGACGGAAAGCTGAGAATCTTAGAGACCCTTGCCGCTAAAGTCGACCAGCTGATGGTTGGAGGGGGGATTGCTAACACTTTCTTAGCGGCAAGAGGTATCAGTATCGGCAAGTCTATTTGCGAACCAAACTTAATTCCTCTTGCAAAAAAACTCATGTCTCAAACTAAAATTCCACTTCCAATTGATGTCGCTACTGCAAAAAGTTTTAGTCCGAGCGAGCCGCGCGTTATAAAATCTATTAACAATATCGCTCCTGATGAGATGATCTTAGACATCGGACCGGAGACGATTAAAGAAAGAATAGATACTATTAAAAAAATGAGAACAATAATTTGGAACGGACCTGTTGGAGTCTTTGAATTTAAAAATTTTTCAATAGGAACGCAAGCGATCGCGAAGGCTGTTGCACAAAACACCGGCTTCTCAATCGCAGGTGGCGGTGAAACGATATCGGCTATCGACACCTTTGATGTAACTAAAGACATATCGTATATCTCAACTGGGGGCGGCGCTTTTCTTGAATACCTTGAAGGATCAAAACTTCCATCTATTGCCATGCTTGAAGAGCGCTGCTTAAATTAGCAAAAAGTTATAAAACCAAATTACCATTAAAACAATATCACGCAGGAGTAAAAGAGATGGCCTTAATTAGCTTGCGACAATTACTTGACCATGCGGCAGAAAATGATTACGGGGTACCTGCTTTTAATGTAAATAACTTAGAACAAGTAAGAGCAATTATGGAGGGCGCTGATGCCATAAATAGCCCAGTCATCTTGCAAGCATCGGCAGGAGCAAGAAAATACGCCGGCTCTAATTTCCTAAAATATTTGATTCAGGCAGCGATAGAAGAATTCCCACATATTCCAATCGTCATGCATCAAGACCATGGCACATCACCCGCGGTATGCCAACGCTCAATTCAACTGGGGTTCTCCTCAGTAATGATGGACGGCTCCCTTGGTGAAGATGGAAAAACGCCCACAGACTTTGACTACAACGTAAAGGTTACGCGTCAAGCCGTCGATATGGCCCACGCCTGCGGCGTCTCGGTAGAAGGAGAAATCGGGTGTTTGGGCTCCCTTGAAACCGGCCTTGCCGGTGAAGAAGACGGCATTGGCGCTGAAGGCCAGCTATCACTTGATCAAATGCTAACCGATCCTGAAGAGGCAGAAGAGTTCGTTAATGCAACAGGAGTCGACGCCTTAGCTATTGCTGTGGGGACGAGCCATGGAGCGTATAAATTTAGTCGCCCTCCAACCGGTGATATATTAGCCATCAGTCGAATCAAGGAAATCCACGCTAAAATTCCCAACACACACCTCGTAATGCACGGTTCATCTTCGGTGCCACAGGAGTGGCTTGCTGTAATAAATGAGAATGGTGGAGAGATTCCAGAGACTTACGGCGTACCGATCGAAGAAATTCAAGAGGGTATAAGGCATGGCGTACGCAAAGTAAATATAGACACTGATCTCAGACTTGCATCGACCGGAGCAGCTCGAAAATTTCTTGCTGAAAATCCCAGCGAGTTTGACCCAAGAAAATTCTTAATTCCCACAATGTCAGCGATGAAGGCAATCGTAGAGGCCCGCCTTGAAGCCTTTGGTTGCGCCGAACAAGCCTCCTCTATCAAAAAAATCTATAGCCTTGAAGCTATGGCGGAGCGATATGGAGCATAAAAAGCATTCGATTTTAAATTCCGAGGTTTGTGTTTGATTTAGCACTCAACTCATATCTGATTATGCAAGCCCTAAAGCCATGAGTATCATAACCACCACTGATCCGATCCAAACTAAAGAGCGAACATACAAAATTCCAAAGGTATAACAAAGTAAATAAATCACTCTCAGTAACAGCCACGCTGTTCCGAGTACAACAAGGTCTTTCGAACTAATAATTGCTAACAGGCAGATAGTTAAAAATGCGGGCAGACTCTCTTGAAGATTAGTGGCCGCCCTTTGAACTCTCTCAGTCATCGGCGAGACCTCAATTGCTTGATCTCGATTACTTAAGAGGTATGGCAAGTGATTTAATTTCAACAGCATTGGAATCAACCATATCTGGAATAAAACAAGGGCTAAAGCATATAGAATGATGTTCGCCATAATTACCTCTCAAAGTTATGAAAATAAAACTCGACACCTAATTGTTCCGCTTATTTCGTTTAACCGATTTAAAGCTTCTTTGCTATGCTCCGCATCAACATCCATAACAACATATCCCACTTCGTTATTTGTCTGTAGATACTGAGAACTTATATTAATTCCACTTCTAGAAAAAACAGTATTTATCTCACTCAAGACGCCGGGCCTATTTTGATGAATATGTAACAATCGGTGCTTGCCGGAGTATGCTGGTAGAGTTACTTCGGGGAAATTAACAGAATTAAAGCTCGTTCCATTATCACTGTATTTTATAAGCTTCTCGCAAACCTCAATGCCAATGTTTTCCTGAGCTTCCATCGTGCTCCCACCCACATGGGGTGTTAAAATACAATTAGGTATTCCCCTAAGAGGAGATAAAAATTCATCTCGATTAGATGCGGGCTCACGCGGAAAAACATCTATTGCGGCACCCGCTATTCGATTTTCTTTTAGGGCCTCTGCCAAGGCATCGAGATCTACCACACTTCCGCGAGATGCATTTATTAAAACCGATTCAGGCCTCATCCATTGCAACTCATTGGCACCAATCATGTTTCTCGTCTCTGGGTTTTCTGGAACGTGGAGACTAAGAACATCACACTCCCTCATCAAGGCTTCTAATGAATCAACCTGAATCGCATTGCCCAAGGGCAACTTCGTGACCGAATCGTGTAAAAATACTTTCATGCCCATAGATTCTGCGAGAACACTCAACTGAGACCCTATACTCCCGTATCCAACAATACCAAGCTTTTTACCACGCGTCTCAAAAGAACCTGCTGCACTTTTCTGCCAAATGCCCTGATGAGCTAACAGATTTTTCTCAGGGACCCTACGCAACAATAAAATCGCTTGTGCAATCACGAGTTCAGCCACACTGCGGGTATTCGAGTAAGGTGCGTTAAATACCGGCACACCCTTTGTAAGCGCAGCATCTAAGTTAACCTGATTAGTTCCGATGCAAAAGCAGCCCACCGCAAGAAGTTTTTCAGCCGCACTGAAAACCACCTCCGTCAGCTGAGTACGAGACCTTATTCCAATAAAATGAATATCCGTAACTTTTTTAAGGAGCTCTTGTTCACTTATCGAGCCCTTCACTGCCTCAATGTTTTTATAACCATGGCTTTTGAGCGTCCTCAAAGCACTTTCATGGATACCTTCAAGTAACAAAAACTTTATTTTACTTTTATCTAATGAGGTTAACTGCATACATCCGCTTCTGAGCCAATTTTAAAGAACTTTATCAACACTGTTTGTAAATAACGCTTTTTAGAACTTAGCTGTACAATTTATAGAAAGATCCAAAGACATGGTAACATAAGGAAGTAAATCAAATTGTTGTTTCGACAAATGGAAACGGAAATGGCCACTTCCAACTCAGAAATCATTCAAATTCTTGAGGCAACCGTCGGGAAAGAGTGGGTAAAAACAAATCCCGATGACTTAGAAACTTATGGAAGGGACTGGACTAAGTTCTTTCCCCCCGATCCGCTTGCTGCGGTATTGCCGAAAAACATCGACGAAGTAACTACCATTGTAGAAAGCGCAAACAATCATGGTTTTGCTTTAGTCCCATCTGGCGGGCGCACGGGACTGAGCGGTGGCGCTGTGGCGACAAAAGGCGAAGTCGTTATTGCGTTCGATAGAATGAATAAGATAATAGATTATAGTGCATCTGACCGGCAAGTCATCTGCGAACCCGGCGTTATTACTGAGCAACTACAACAATTTGCGGAAGAAAAGGGTCTGCATTACCCAGTCGATTTCGCTTCCTCAGGGTCAAGCCAGATCGGCGGCAATGTGGCAACTAATGCTGGAGGCATAAAAGTAATACGTTATGGGATGACACGAGACTGGGTACAGGGAATTAAAGTTATTACAGGTAACGGGGAGCTTCTAAATCTTAATCGAGGATTGATCAAGAATGCGACGGGTTACGACCTTCGTCACCTTTTTATAGGATCAGAAGGGACCTTAGGTCTTATAGTGGAAGTCACAATAGAATTGACAAGCCCCCCTATTGAGCCGTGCGTTATGCTTCTCGGAATAGATAGTATGAGTAAAGCTATTCCAATATTAGAGGCTGCAAAGGCAGCGCTAAATCTGACGGCATTCGAGTTTTTTTCCGAAAAAGCACTGCAGCATGTTATTGAAGAAAAGAATCTTAAGCGGCCTCTTGAGAATACACATAATTACTACACATTAATTGAATTTGAAAATTTTCAAACTACTGCTTCAGACAAAGCAATGGAATTTTTTGAATTTTGCCTAACCGAAGAGCTAATTGCTGACGGAACAATGAGTCAGTCGACAACACAAGCAAAAGAAATTTGGAGGCTTCGCGAAGACATTTCCGAAACAATATCGAAATTCATGCCGTATAAGAATGACATCTCGGTAAAGGTTTCATTAATTCCAAAATTTATAAAGGCTGTGGACAAATTAGTCACTCAAGCTTATCCGGACTTTGAGATTATCTGGTTCGGTCATATCGGCGATGGGAATGTACACCTTAACATTCTTAAACCAGACACGACTCCACCTGATGACTTCTATGAGAAATGCTCAAAGGTCTCTCCAGGAATTTTTAAAATTGTCGAGGACTTCGAGGGTAGCATCTCAGCCGAACATGGCGTTGGCCTTCTAAAGAAAGAGTTTCTCTCTTTTTCACGGTCAGCAGAAGAAATTTCTTACCTAAAAGAAATTAAAAAAATCTTTAATCAAAAAAATATTATGAATCCAGGGAAATTAATTGATATTTAGAATCAAA
>CAJWVZ010000019.1 GCA_913048385.1 uncultured Gammaproteobacteria bacterium
TCCGGGTCGATGAGTTCTTCGTAGAGGGATTCCTTCCGCTCCTAGACGGAATGGACATGGTTCAGTCTCTTAACTTGGAGTTTGGGTACAGAGATTCTGATTACAACACGATTGGAAGTGTTGACACCTGGAAAGCTGGACTAAACTGGACAGTCAATGATTCTTTGCTGGTCAGGGTTATGCAGCAGTCAGCGACACGTGGTCCAAATATTTCGGAAATGTATTCGCCAGTCACTACAGGTCTGGCCAACGCGAAGCAAGATCCTTGTTCCGTTGCAAATGCGGGTAATATCTCCGCGACCCTTAAGGGTCTTTGCGAGTCTACCGGGATGCTTGGAGCACAAGTAGGCGTCCTTCAAGATATCGTAGCGGGACAGATTAACACGTTAAACGGCAGTGACCCTGTAAGACCCCCTAATGCTGAGGACGCGGAAACTCTTACCGCTGGCTTCGTTTGGACGCCTGAGGTAGATTTTCTAAACAACGTGACATTGTCTGTTGATTACTATGACATCGACATTAAAGACACTATCGGTAGCTTCTCCGCTCAGCAGACCTTGGATCAATGTTACACATCTGGTATCGCAGCAGCATGTGCGAATGTTGTTCGAGTGGACGGTGACCTAACAAGCCCAGCATCAGGAATTCGACTTTACACAACCAACTTAAAATCTTCGCAGGCTGAAGGTATTGAAGTTGGATTCGGATTCGGTTACGACTTGGGTGACATGGGTGATTTGCAATTTTCGGGTATGATCAATAAGTATCTGACTCAAGAGAGTCAAAGTGATGCATTGACACCTGTTATCGATTGTCTGGCTGGCTACAGCAATGATTGCTCGCCGCTTTCTGAGACGACTTGGACCCAGCGGACTACCTGGAGCCGGGATGATATCTCAGCATCGTTATTATGGCGTCACACTGATTCCATTAGCGCCAATCCAACGTTTGCGAGTGGTGTTTATTCCGGATTCCGTACGCTTGATAGCTATAACTACCTTGACTTAAATATTGGTTACAGTGTTTGGGACGATCGGATCCGATTGAGCTTAACCGTTGATAATATTACTGACGAGAAGCCGCCTATTGTGGGTAACGAAGCAGGAGGTACTTCTTGGAATCAAGGTAATACTTTCCCAGTGAACTATGACGTATACGGTCGTATGTACACTGCAGGACTGCGTTTAAGTTTCTAAGTAGCGTTTAATGAAATAAAAAAGGCGGACGAGAGTCCGCCTTTTTTTTACGTATAGAATTCTGTCAGATTGACTCACGGGTTAAAAACACCTACCATAGTTATAGCACCAATTTGATCCAGCTTGCGGGGTGCTTTATAAATACCAGCTAAACCGGAAAAGTATGTAAACCCGATTTAGCATAGCTTGATCGGGTTTTTTTTGGGTTTGCTTTTAAGAAAGAGTCCTGAAAGAAGTCAAGGAAGACCAATTATCTGCCGTGCGGGAGACTGGTGAGCAGGGTAAACTCAAAATAGATTCAGAAAGGAGAATGAGAAATGAAAAAAGAAACAATAGCGATCCACGCGGGATACTCGACGGATCCAACAACTAAATCTGTTGCTGTGCCGATCTATCAGACGGTCGCTTATGAGTTCGATGACGCGCAACACGGCGCTGATCTATTTGATCTAGCGGTTCCAGGCAACATCTACAGTCGCATCATGAATCCTACTAATGACGTTCTTGAACAGCGTATGGCGGCAATGGAGGGCGGGATTGCTGGCTTGGCAGTTGGCTCAGGAATGGCGGCAATAAATTACGCGATTCTTACCCTCGCTAAAGCCGGAGATAATATTGTTACTACCCCACAATTATATGGTGGCACTTACACTCTGTTTGCGCACATGCTGCCAAGCCAAGGAATTGAAGTGCGTTTTGCTGAAGATGACTCTGCAGAAGCGCTCGAGGCTCTTGTTGACGATAATACGAAGGCAGTTTATTGCGAAACTATAGGTAACCCTGCGGGCAACATTGCCGACTTAGAGGCCATCTCTAAAGCGGCCCATCGCCATGGCGTTGCTGTAATCGTTGATAACACGGTCGCTTCGCCAGCCATCTGTAATCCCATAGAGTTTGGTGCTGACATTGTTGTTCATTCTTTGACGAAATATATCGGTGGACACGGCACATCAATTGGCGGTGTGATTGTTGATTCTGGAAAGTTTCCATGGGCAGATCACAAGCAGCGTTATGCAATGTTGAATGAGCCAGAAGCATCGTATCACGGTGTGGTTTATGCCGAAGCCCTTGGTGAGGCCGCCTTTATCGGTCGTGCCCGCACCGTGCCGCTTCGTAATACCGGCGCGGCATTAGCGCCACTCAATGCTTTCATGCTTTTACAGGGTCTTGAGACTTTGAACCTCCGGATGGAACGTCACTGCGAGAACGCGCAAAGCATTGCTGAGTACCTTCAGGCCCATGATAAGGTTGAGTGGGTGAGCTATGCAGGATTGAAGGGTGATGTTAACTATGACCTGTCAAAAAAATACTGTAAGGGGAAGCCGTCATCGCTTTTAACTTTTGGAATCAAAGGAGGTTTTGATTCGGGCGTAAAGTTTTATGATGCTTTGGAAATGATAAAGCGATTGGTAAATATTGGAGATGCAAAGACCCTGGCGTGTCATCCAGCATCGACTACGCACAGGCAGCTTACCCCGGAGGAGCAAATTAAAGCAGGCGTGAAGCCGGAGACGATTCGCCTTTGTATTGGCATAGAGCATATCGACGACATCGTGGCTGATCTGGAGCAGGCCCTTATAAAAACATAAGGATATTTTTGTTAAAACTTTGAAGGCGGGGCGGCGGCCACTGCATTACTATGGACCCAGTTTTTCTTATGAGTGCAAGAAAAAATAAAGTGATGTCATCGTTCAAGGCTTCAAAATATGTTTTAGCAGCCTCTCTTTTTTTATTCGGGGTTAATTTAGCCTCTGAAGCGAGCCTAGAGGCGGAGTGGACAATACAGCGTTCCGAAGATGGAATTGACGTGTACACGCGTCCCGAGCCAGCTTCGCAGTTTGAGGCAGTTCGCGCTGTGATGACCCTTGACGATGTCAGGCTAAGCTCGCTCGTGGCGTTGATTAGTGACACGCAAGCCTGTTCTCGTTTAGAGAGTCGCTGCGTAGAAGCCGAGACCCTCGATACAATCGATCAAACTGAGAGTGTCGTATACCGTTATAATAATATGCCCTTTCCTGTGAGGGACCGCGACATGGTGCTGCGACTGAAATGGTATCAGCAACCAGATTCACTCAATGTTAATGTGGTGATCTCAAATGTCACCGGGTTTTTGCCCGAGAAAAAAAGACGGGTCCGGATGCCGAAGGTCAATTTGGGTTGGAAATTCGTGCCTTTGCCGGACGGTTCTGTGGAGGTTTCGAGCGAGGGACATATCGAGCCCGGCGCGAATCTACCTGCTTGGATACTCAACCAATTTTTAGTGTCGGCTCCTTTCAAGACTATGGAAGCGGTTGCGAGTATCGTGCGGGAGCCTCTTTACAGAGATGCCGAGCTGAGTTTTATAAAGGAAGTCACGCCGTAAGATGGCCATTACTTTGGATATTTAACACTAGGTGCCTTTTAGTTTGAAAAACTTTAAAGAGATCAAGGAGCGTGCTGAATACCGGAAAGGCGGTGCCAAAAAGTTGATCGCGTTGATGCCGAGAGTGGCGTCTAAAAAAGAATTAATTTCACTCGGTGATGACAGATATCTGGCAATGATGACAAAATCAATTAATCAGGCTGGGTTCAGTTGGAAGGTGATTGAAAAAAAATGGCCGGAATTTGAGGAGGCCTTTCTGGGTTTTGATACATTTAAGTTAAGTTATTTATCTCCGGAGCAGTGGGAGGCTTTCACTAACGATCGCCGTGTTGTGCGGAATTGGCAAAAAATTAAGGCGTTACAGGACAACGTATTTTTTGTTCGCGAAGAATCACGGCGGCATGAGGGGTTTGGGAATTTTATCGCAAACTGGCCGGCCGATGATCAGATTGGTTTGATGGCTCATTTGAAAAAAAAAGGATCGCGGCTTGGCGGGCAGAGTGCCCTATGGTTCCTTAGAAGGATGGGGAAAGACTGCTTTATTCTGGCGCGAGACGTGGTCGTTTTATTACGGAGTATTGGGCTGGATATTGCTGAAAATCCGACATCTAAAAGAGATTTGATAAAGATACAGGCGCAGTTCAATGCATGGCATATAGAGACTGAATTGCCGTATAGCCACTTAAGCCGGATTGTTGCGTGTTCGGTGGGAGAGAATCGGTTATGACAGCAAAAGACCTCCGGAAATCAGTATGGGTAGCTTTCGGCACGGGCGCAGTGGCAATCACGGTGGTCGCTGAGTTTGGAGAATATCTCACGGGCATTCATATCAACATGATATTACGAATTTCGATAGTGCTCGGTTTAACATTAGGGATGTGGGTCCTTGCTGGGACTTGGATGTTGATCAATAATTTAGGGGAGGAGCGCTCCTTGTCCGGTTACTCTAAGGTCACTCAAAACAAAGAGGCCGGAGCAAAACAACAAGAAGATTCGGACATTGACTCAGACGCTTAATTGGTCGCCAATGAATCTTGCACGCGAGCTCCTCGGAGTATGTTAACCATCCCATAGTTGCCCTCGTGACAGGCATATTCATAAAGCTGACCCGCTACCTTTGTCATAGGGACTATTGCGCTGAATCTTGCCGTATACGTTGCTGGATCATCGACTGTGAACTCATAGTTGACGGTATCAGAAGAGATCCTCGTAAATCGTTCGGTTAAGATTTTTTCACTTGAAGTGCCACTGGAACCAAAGCTTGCTGTGAGGCCGTTAAAGTTTTGAGTGATCACAATGAGAGATTCTCCTTCCCAATATCCTCGGGAATCTCCAGTCCAAAGCGTAACAGAATCATCTAAGTTTCTGATCGAAGCTTCGTCGTCGAATAATTTGACAACTCGAGCGTCGTGAATCATTTCGGTTAACAACACAACATGAGTTTTGTGTTGGACAATTTGAACATTGTTGTTATACAGCGAGGGTATAAAGGGTGGTCCGGCATTAAATCCGACGATACACCTCTCTGAGAGGCCTCGATCTTCAGGACCGTCGGTGCCAATGCCGCCTGCCGCGATACGAACGGGTCGAGATTCTCCAGTGGTATCTCCGCCATACATTCCCTGGTTGCGGATGGCGCCTGCGACAAACGCAGGTAATTTCCCGTTGATTGGGTTGACGATGTGCGAAGTTCGGATGTTCCCACCGATCCCTGCATTCTCGATCCAAAAGTCGTTATAACTTTCGTCGACTCCCTCGATGGGAAGAGCAGAGTCTGTTCGTTCGTCAAAATTGGCGCGAGCCAATTCTGCTTTTGATATTTCTTCATCGCTTAAGAACTGGCGATCACCGAATTTAGCGGGTCGCTCCATCGGAGTGTTCGAAGAAAAATTCCAAACACCTTGGATATCAGGCTGTTCCCATTGGGTGCGAGGAGCATTGTAGTCATCTGCAAAGGCAGCCCCTAGTAAAAAAGTTGCTACGGCTGTTGTTACAAGTTTATTTTTATAATCGGTAGCTTTCATCGAAAGGTCCGTCCCACTGATAAGTAAATAAGAAATTATTGAGCTACTAGTCACCTTCCATTTCTGCGCGGCGTGCCCCTGCAAGAATACCAGGCATGGCATAATTCCCTTCATGACAAGCGTACTCGTAGACGGGGCCCTCTGTCGAGTGATAGCTGAGCTCTGCGGTCCATGGCTGGCTGTACAAATTGTCGTCGTCGACTATAAATTGATAAACAATTTCTGAGTCCGAATGACGTTCAAATCGTTCCATGATTCGGCCATTTTGACTAATAGGCACAGAACTGTTTTCCATCTGTAGTGGCTTTATATTTGTTGTTTCTACGACTAGGACATTGTCTTCATACCAACCAACAGAATCTCCAAACCACTGCCCCAAAACATCCGGGCGTCTATTGGCTCTCGCCTCCTCAGCAGAGTTGTAGGTTGGAATAATCCGAGCATCGTGAGCCATCTCAACAAGAATAACGACATAGTCCTCAGTCTGAGTAAACTGATAGGTGCTATTATACAAGGTTCCCATCATTCCCGGCCCGGCCGTATTACCAAATCCAATCAAGCAACGCTCTGCCAGGGGGAGTGCCTCGGGGCCAGAGCTATCGCCTATCCCCGTCAGGTATCGGTAACCAAAATTTTTGTTCTCGAAGGTGACCTTGGGGTTCTCAAGGCGAGGGATTCGCCCGTTAGGTGGGTCAATGATGTAAGAGGTTCTAAACTCCCCCCTTACACGCGCCAGGGCAGAGCCTGGATCTACCCAAAATGAATTGTATGCAGCGAGTCCAAAGTCGCGACTGCCGACCGGAGGAGCGCCTGTCTCTATATCAATAGGAAGATTTGCATCAAACTCACCGGGAGCAACGCCGGCGATTGGTGTGCCCGCCGCTATTTTTTCTGCGTCTTCCTCGGAGACAACGAGGGTCTCCAGTCCTTGCGGGCGAGTCATACTCGTCAATGAAGCATTGGTCCAGGTTCCAGTCAGCTGCGGTCGGATAACCTCTGCGGACACGAAGGTGCTGGGAAGTAAAAGAGAAGCACTGGCGATAATGGTAGGAAAGAATTTTCGGTTCAGGGTATGCAAGGGTTATCTCCTTGAAATATATAATGTAATTTATTTTTTAATAAGGTAACTTACTGAATGTATCGATATAGTAAAGGTTTGTAAAGATCGAGGTTCTAAATAGCGTGTTCCGATAGGCATTGTATTTTTTTACGGGTAAGTCGCATTGTTAGTTTGGTTGGAAAGTTCTTCGATAGCGAGTTGGGTCAGTCTCTCACTTTGGGCGTATCCGGCACTACTCACAGTTCATATTGTTGGGCTTGCTTTGGTGGTCGGTCTCTATGCGGTGCGAGATTTTCGACTTATTGGGTTTTTTTCTGGGCCAAATATATCCCTACTTGAGGGAACAAGCTCTCTGTCGTCGTTCGGTATTGCGATCAACCTTGTGTCCGGATTTTTATTGTTTTCTTCTCAGGCGACGTTTTTAATTTCAAGCATTCCATTTTTGATCAAGATTTCGTGTATTGTATCGGGGCTCGTGTGTTCGGGCTTCATACGGGCACGAAAAAAAAACGGGTTGAGCATGCCTTGGTACTACCCTATTGCGTCGCTACTTTGTTGGACCACTGCGATCATCTCGGGACGTTTAATAGCCTACTTCTAGGGTTTTTGTCGGAGAGTTTTTGGATGCTTCAGATTATAGCGGAGGGAATTTTCGGAAGTGCTCTTAACCAATGGATAGTTGGAACTTATTGGTTGTGGCCCCTCCTCGAGATAATACATTTTATAGGATTGTCTTTACTCATCGGTGGTTTGGTTGTCGTAGATTTGTCGTTAGTCGGGGTTCTCCGCGGAGGCAGCTGGGCTGAGTCACATCGGTTATTACCCGTAGTAGTTGCCGGATTTTTTTTAAATTTAATAACAGGAGTGTTGTTCTTTGTCGGGGACCCGATGCGTTACTCTGTCAACATTGCCTTTCAGATAAAAATGGTTTTGATATTGTTAGCGGGACTAAACGCTGGGTATTATCATCAACGATTGATGCCGATGTTGGGTTTTAATGAAATTGGCCCAATTCCGATCAACGTGAGAGTGATAGGAGTAATTTCTCTATCAATCTGGTTTACTGTCCTAGCGCTTGGTCGTTTGATCCCGTATCTCGGAACGGGCTAGTACTTTGAGGGGAAAAACCGCACCATAGCTCTCGATGATTCAGCGTCACAATCATAAGCGGACAGTTTGTACCCTGGTGCTGCCGGAACCCAACGAGTGGTATAGGAAGTCGGCTCAATTAAGAACATTGGGTCGCTCACGGTTACCGTCACGTACAGATCTTCTCCTTCTCGCCAGTATTTTTCTTTTATTACTTTTTGAGAGGAGGAGGGGATCCCGTTATAGTCGTCGAAACCTGCAATATCGAAAACGAAGTTTGTAGTTGTTATAAATAGAGACTCATCTTCATAGTATCCGACTGAGAAGCCTTGAAGGGAAAAGTCCTTAGAGGTTGGCGTCCTTCCGTCGAGATAGACGGTTCGTAACTGGTCGTCTTTTTCGTATCTAAAGAGCACCCTATCAGGCCATTGAGTTACCTCCATATGATAGGGGTCATACTGAATTGCGGGTGAGGATGCAGGTTGGCAGTCATACTTTGGGGCCATTATTTCTTCCCATACTTCTTGATAGGCCTTGGCCCGCTTGTTCAGTTTAGGGAAGTTATCTTCGCCCCATGGAACAGTCTCGCTATTGACCGGGCGCGCTTGAGGACTGCCATTCCAAACACCAGCGAGGTCCGGTAAAGCTTGCGCAAGTCCTAAGTTTGCGATTGCAGATAAGACTAGACCAATAAAAAGGTATGTTTTCAAAGAATAGGTAAATAATTTTGTCTTGTGCATTTTTCTACCTTAACAGTCAGGATATTGAATTTATGGGCTGTGCTCGCATTAGAGAACTGTTCCGAGGCTTATAATTATCGCGAACGTGCGGGGTCGGATGAGCGACCACCTTTAAGAACGGGACTCCCGTCAGCGAGAGTTAGTCGTCGACCAAGAACTCCATGGCTACCCTCTGCCCGAGAGGATGGTCCTGATACTCTGATCTCAGTGCCCACAGTAAGAATGTCGGGAGTCCATCCGAGGCGCTTCAGCATCACAGGTGCCGACATTTCAACTTGCCACTCTGTGGTCGCTCCATCTTCGCTTTCGACTAGGACAAAGAGCGCGGCATGAGGGTTTCGAAAAACAAATTTAGTGACGACGCCAAAAATTTCAACTGGTTTATCTGCGTCATAGAAGGGGGTAGCGGAATGGTGCGCGGTCACAGGACCACCGATAGCCACCATCAAAAATAAGAGGCAAAGGAGTGATGGTAAATTAAAAACTCTTTTTATCATTTGTTGTTCCCTTTTACTTCGAAAAGAAGGTAAATCATATGAACCAAAACTAACGTGACTCGTCGTGTTTGTAAAGTTTCAGGAATTTCTTAGTGCTAGCTCACCGAAAGCGTAACATGCTTGATTTTAATTGAGAAAGCTTTGTAACCCCCATTAGTTTCATGTCACGTTCGATTTCGATCTTCATATTGTTGAGCGCCTTTTCTACCCCGGGTTGACCTGCGGCTGCTAAAGCGTAAAGGTACATTCGTCCACCTGAGCATGCCTTCGCTCCAGCTGCAATTGCCTTGAGGACGTGTGTTCCCCGACGAATTCCGCCGTCACAGATTATGTCAATCTGATCACCTACCGCATCTGCGATTTCTGATATTTGGTCGAACGGTGATCTTGAGCCATCAAGTTGGCGACCTCCATGATTTGAAACCATAATGGCGTCAGCGCCAATTGCAACGGCCTTGCGAGCGTCATCGACACTCATTATACCTTTCAAGCAAAAGGGGCCATCCCATTGTTCTCGGAGATTTTCTGCGTCATTCCAATTCATTGATTGATCAAGCATAGATCCAAAATAATCGCCGATAGAAACAGCGACGTTGGATCCTTGTTCCACATAGTCTTTGAGTTCAGCGAGCTCAAATTTATCTCTTAAAAAATAATTCATTGCCCAGCTTGGGTGTGCGGCAAAACTTGCTAAACTCTTTAATGTCAGACGCGGAGGAGACGTGAATCCTGTCAGTAAATCACGTTCTCGATTCCCTCCAGTGATCGTGTCGACAGTCAAAGCGAGGGCATTGAAATTCGCTTCCTTTGCGCGCTCGACCATAGCATTATTCAGTCCCCGATCTTTGTGAAAATAGAATTGAAATAGTTTAGGTGTGGATATCATCTCTCCGATTTCGCGAAGCTTCACTGTGCCCAATGCCGAGACACCGAACATTGTTCCAAACTTTTCTGCCGCCCTGGCAACAGCTCTTTCGCCATCATGATGAAACAATCGTTGCAGCGCAGTCGGAGAGCAAAAGAGCGGCATGGCTAGCTTCTGACCCATGACGGTTACTGACATGTCGATTTCCTCAACGCCGGCAAGGACATTAGGAACGAGATCGCAGGTGCCATATGACAGAGTATTTCTCCGATATGTAGTTTCGTCATCTGCAGCCCCATCGATATAATGAAAAATCGGTCCCGGTAATCGCTGTTTCGCAAGGAGCCTTAGGTCCTCAACATTATTACATTTCGCAAGTGTTCTAAGCATTTTTGTCCCGTATTTTCCAAAGTGGTTCACATATAATAGTAAAGATTCCAGTGTGCTCATAATTGTTTTTTGATAGGCTGAATTTTGAAGGTTTGGGAATTAGGATGTGGGAGAAATTTCTGTTGTTTTCAGGTCGATTTTCATTAGTTGGGAAGAGTCCTAATCGAGACTATGGTGAGGAAGTTATTCACGTCCCCTGCTGCATTGATGTGGTTTCGTGCGGTGGTAAAGTTTTAAAGCCAGAGCGCTTGATTGAAGAAAGTAGACTTTATCGAAAAGAGAACTAGCTAAATATGATTCCAGAGAGAGTGCGAGAGTTGAGTCGACCTATAAGAAGAATTTTCGTGGTATTGCTATGTCTAGGACTGATCCCTGTGACAGCCGTCTTAACAGCGGCGGTTAAGGCGAGAGGGGGTGACGGGCCAAAATACGTATTTTCCGGCGGCCCCTTGATCAGCGGAGAAATTTATCAAGGAGCCGAGCCCGACTGGAGATTTGTAAGAGATGTCTCGACGGTTGAGATGCAATTGGCGGATCCGCCGCTCTCGCGGCGGGTTTGGGTGGCAGAATATGACGGTAAGTTATACGTTTGGTCAGGATACATGGGTAGTCCGGTTGGGCGTCTGTGGAAGAAATGGCCGATTCAGGCGGAGCGCAATAATCTAGCTGTCATAAGAATAGACGGTCTACGCTATGAGAGGCAGCTAAATAGGATAAAGTCTGGCGAAATCCTCGATGGAATAAGTCAGAGCATCAGAGCTAAGTATCCATCGCAAACATCAAGAGAGGCGGTTGAAGCTGGAGAAGTGTGGGTCTTTGAGTTGGGTGCGCGAAATTAAATCCGGATGAGAGTAAGCATGAGAAATTTCTATAAATCTGTTGCTGCGATGGTCCTGGTCACAATACTGACCGTTTTATACGTGCCGGGTGCAGATGATTACGTCGAATTGACCTTCCAACAATATCTCGGCCGAGCCGCTAGATAAGGTGTCCCGTCGGTCTAGATTCGTTATAATGCTTTTTTGTTTTCGTAGGAGGAATCATGTCGAAGCAAATTCAAGTTACTTACGAGCTAAACGTGCTCGATGGGAAGGCGGAGGAATTGCGGAGGATAGCTAAAGAAATGGTTGCCTTTAACAATCAAGGTGAGCCGGGGACTATTGTTTACAATGTCTATATGAGTGAAGGAGAGACAAAGTTTACTTTTTTAGAAACCTTCGCTGATTCAGATTCTGGCCTTTTTCATGCAGATAGATTTGCGAAAGGTAGCTTCATTTCGCAGGTTTTGGAGAGGACAGATGGAGGAAGGTTGTGTTTATATGGCAATGTCTCTGAAGAATTTAGGTCTTGGGGTATTGAAGCTGGATTTGAGATAGAATACTTCAATTATATTGATGGGTACGTTCGATGAAGTATGGGATTAGAGTTTGATCGTCGTTAGCCAGTTAAATTAAAGAGAGAGATTACACAAATGGAAGACAAAGACAGCTCAACTGGAGCAACAATTTTCCTCTACACAGCTCTGATAGGAATCGCTGTGATTGTTAGTATTGTAGCTAGCTGGTTGTTATAAGCATTTTCCTACTTCCGCCAGGTTACCCGGAAAGTATAGAAATCGGACCACGTAAATTCAAAGTGAAATAGTTTATTTACTATTCGATACCGATAAGTCGGTCGATGCGTGTATTCTTCTGTCTTAATTGGGACGAAATATCAGACATGTCAGCTTGGATCCCAAGCTGTGACTCCGATATGAGGGATGTTGGGGTATTTCCAGTGCCTCGCCATATTCTGCGCGCCGCCACTCTCCTACTTATATCCTGTATCCTGCTTTTGAAACGCCTGATCTCCACATCTTCATTGACGTTATGAGCTTACCAAGCTCTTTTGATGCTGCGTTAAATGATGGTATCGTGGAGAGTATGAAGCGATTATTGTTGCTGCAATGAGTGTTGAGGATTAATTTTTTTCAAGGAGCTGCGAGTTGCGATATCTTATTCAAGTGCTTTGTTTAACATCGGCAACTTTGGCATACGGTGACAGCGTCAGCGAGTTTGCTGGGACGTGGTTGTTGGATGGACCGGGTACGGAAAGTGAAATCAATCTTACTGATGAGGGTCGGCGCTTGAGGGATAGTTACGATCTTCTGGTCGATGATCCTAGTTTAAAGTGCATTCCGGCCAGTTCCTCTCGAGTATGGGCAAACCCAAACGCTCCAATAAAAATTGAGGTGAGCTCAGAATCCATTCAAATCACTTACGAGCTCTTCGACCTTAGACGAGTGATTCCCTTTGGGTCAGACGAAGACCTGACTGACACACCAAGCACAAGGAATCTTAAGGGAGTTTACTTCCGCGAATTGGGCTCCTCATTTGCGCGGTATGAAGAGTCACAGATTCTCATCGAGTCGCGAGAACACTCTCCTGGTTACATCAGGACGTCGAGAGGGATACCGCAAACATCATCCACGATAGCTTACGAGTTAATGGCAGTTGATAACGGTGTCTTGCACATCACGCACACGTATGTGGACGAGATGGTTTTCAAAGATCCTTTGATCTTAACTTACTCATTGCGGCGGGCCAACGAATTATCGATAAACCCATACGATTGTGTGGACTCAGATTATGGTTGGTTTGAGGAATTGAATTCGAAATAACGAGGTTTGAAATGATTAGAATGCTGGCTCTGAGCTCGATTTTTTTTCTTCCATACTTTGGTTTTGCGCACCACTCGACCAATGCGAATTTTACGCAAGAGATCATCTCTGTCGAGGGACTGATCGAAAGAGTACGCTATCAAAATCCTCATACTTCCATACTTATCAAAACAGATCAGGTCAACGACGATGGTGCTTATTGGCTAGTTGAATCTGGCGCAAAGACGACCTTGGATAGAGCTGGGGTCTCGATGGAGAAGCTGCAAGTTGGATCCCGTGTCACCGCTGAAGGGCGCAAAGGGCGGCGAAAGAACACAATGTATCTCAGGAAAATTGTTTTTCTCGATGGTTCGGAATTTGTCCCGCAGCCTGAATTAAATTAGATGGATTATTTCGGAGGAAGAAAGTGCGATTAGAGAAAGTAATGTTGGTAATTATTTGTTTGTGGGGATTGCTTTTAGCGATGGCTCCTGTGTTTGGAATTGAATTTTATTTTCCCTATATAGGCAAGGGTACGCTTGATTCGGCTCAACAAATAGAGCGCCTCTTGGTTTTGAGGTCAGCTACGTTTATGACCATCTTATATTTCACGGTCAAATATTTTACAAACAGGAAGCCGTTATCATCAGTCAGTCCGATTTTGGCTTGGAGCAGTTTTATGGTTTTGTTTGGAGTAATTTCTAATCTGCAGAATGGCGTCTCCATCTTTGATAATCCCGCTGAGTCGAATTGGGTTGTGCTCTTGATTTTGACGATCTTGACGTTTGTTCTATTCAGAATTAATAAGGCAGATACGAAGAAAATTTTTGATAAGGATTGGTAGGGGGGCTATTAATATTTTAAGGGAGCTAAGAAAATTTAGGCGATTTGGATGTTGCTATGTTGCAGGAGTTTTTCTGGTGATTGGCACTTCCTGGGTATCTGCCCACGAGAGTGTTTTATTTATTGGGAACAGTTTTACGTATGGTTTCGGTTCCCCAGTGAAATACTATCGTACGGATACGGTAACTGATTTAAATAACGAAGGTATTGGGGGTGTGCCTGCACTTGTCAAATCTTTTTCTGATCAGGCGGGCCTAGATTTTGAGATCTATCTTGAAACTCGTGGCGGAAGCGGCATAGATTTCCATCTTGAAAATAAGCTGGGAGTCATTGGAAGACGGCCGTGGGATAAAGTTGTTATGCACGGGTATAGCACCCTGAACCGGTTGGATCCTGGAAACTCTGATTTGCTTGTGGAAACAGTTAAAGATATGGCCAACTTTTTGCGAGAGCTAAATTCGAAGGTGGAGATCTTTTTAACAGCTACTTGGTCGCGCGCTGACCTTGTTTATTTGGAGAATAAGCCGTGGTCTGGTGAGCCGATTGAAAAAATGGCTATGGATGTTCGCAAAGGTTACGACGCTGCCGCGGATCTTGCGAGGGCATCTGTAAATCCGGTTGGCGAGGCGTGGAACAAAGCAATGGAGTCTGGTCTCGCGGACAAAAATCCCTATGATGGAATCGCTTTAGATAAAATTGACCTTTGGACTTATGACCACTATCACGCAAGTACCTTTGGTTACTATCTAGAGGCGCTAGTCGTATTTGGAAATTTATCAGGCCTTGATCCAAGATCTCTTAGTGAAAATGAGTGTTCGGGGTTCGAGTTAGGTCTTTCACGCGCTCAAGTAAGAGGTTTACAAGAGGCAGCTTATCGCCAGCTCGCCTCAGAATCGCGAGTGACAACAGCACCGCTAGTTTTACCGCAGCCGGTTGGTCCAGAGAGATGTGGAGAAGAACTTTAAAACAAAATAATGGAGGGTGTTATGAGAAAACTATTTTTAGTGAAGATTCTTTTTGTCACGAACATTATTGTATTTTCGAGTAATAGTATTGCCGATGATGGTGCGTCGATCATTCCGGTTAGAGAAATTAACGAGGTCCTGTTGAAGGGACTCGATAACATCGCAGAGGGACGTTCGGTCAGCGACATCGTCGTCCGACACCTTAACGTTGGTGAGGAAAACTTTGGCGTTTCAGTGGTCCAGCGTGACCAAGTTGAAGTGAGGGACGAAATACTGGGTATCTCTCACCCGGATCTCGACGAAATCTATTACATAGTAGCCGGCACTGGGACAATGATGACTGGCGGAGACCTCAGCGATAGACAATCAAGTGTGAGTGCATTGCTGGGCCCAATTGATAGAGGAATGATTGAAGGTGGAACGCTGCAGTATGTTGAGCCCGGCGACATAGCAATAATTCCAAAGGGGATGCCTCATGGCTGGCTGAAAATAGACACTGAGAGCATTAGTTATATTATATTTAGAGCGGATCCTAATAAGGTTATGAATGAAGTTGAGGGGTAGGGGTATGGTGCGATCAATGTCCCGTCGTGAACTAATGTTGTTGGGTATTACTGCATCGTTTGGCGCGATTGCAGGAAGGGTAACATCAGCTCAGCCGGCGTTATCTCAAAATCAAACAGGCGAATCTGTGAAAGCGCTGACCTTTGATATCTTTGGGACGGTGGTGGATTGGCGCGGCTCGATAATTCGCGAAGGAGAGCTGTTGTCTGAAACGCATAGTTTTTCTGTAAATTGGGGTGAGTTCGCTGATCAGTGGCGAGGCGGTTACGGCCCGCTCATAAGTAAAGTAAGGGCAGGTGAGTTGCCGTGGACAAATATTGATGATATCCATCGAATGAGACTCGATGAGTTAATTCGAGAGTTTGGGCTAACTGGACTAAGTGAAATTGAAAAAGAGAATTTCAACAAGGCCTGGCATCGTCTGACCCCTTGGCCTGATGCGGCCGGAGGGTTAAGTCGACTAAAGGAAAAATTTATCATTGCTACTCTGTCCAATGGGAACATATCGCTTTTAACGAACATGGCGAAGAATGCGGGACTCCCTTGGGATGTGGTTTTGTCAGCGGAACTCGCTGAGAGATATAAGCCGGACCCCGAGGCTTACCTTACCGCTGTCGACCTGCTGGATTTGGAGCCACAGGAAGTGATGATGGTTGCAACTCATCCAAGTGATTTACGAGCAGCGGCAAGAGTTGGGCTCAGAACGGCTTACGTAATTCGGCCGCTAGAGCGCGGACCAAACCCAACCGTTGATACAAGCGTTGCTGGGGACTTCGACTATACGGCTACCGATTTTTTCGATCTTGCGGTTCAATTAGGCGTCTAGAGTTAGTTTCATATACTTCGGTTGTTACTTATCTTAAAGGATTTAAAACAAAAAGATGACGTTTAATCTCTTGCTCATATCCGTTCTTTTGCTAAACGTTACAGCGATTGCGGTTTTTTTATTTTTTCGAAAATCTGCTAATAATTCTTCTGCTATTGAAAATTTGATTCGAAACGAGTTTCAGAGGAATAGGCAAGAGGCTCAAGAACTAGCTCGGGCCAATCGTGAGGAATTATCGAAATCATTAGCTAATTTTGAAGAAAAAATTTCATCCCTCTCCCTTAGCCTGAATAACGTGCTTCGTGAAAAATTTCAGGACTATTCAGGACAGTTGACGCAAGCGAACCAGCAAAATTCAGATAAGATCAGCTCAGTTGAGAAAGTCATTACCACTAATTTGGTTTCGATCAGAGAGGATAATAGTAAGCAGCTAGACAAGATGAGAGAGACCGTCGATGAGAAGCTTCAGAAAACAATAAACAGCCGCCTTTCCCAATCTTTCGAAACCGTCGGCGCGCAGTTAAAAGCGGTACAGGAAGGTCTTGGTGAAATGAAACATCTTGCTTCCGATGTGGGGGGGCTTAAAAAAGTTCTAAGTAATGTAAAATTGCGTGGGGGTCTGGGAGAAGTTCAATTAGAAATGTTGTTGGAGCAAGTTCTCGCGCCTGATCAATATGAAAAAAATGTGAAAACAAAGAAAGGAAGTAATGACCCGGTAGAATTTGCGATAAAGCTGCCAGGGAAAGATGATATTTCTAGTAATGTATTTCTTCCTATTGACGCAAAATTTCCAAAAGACATGTACGAACATCTCATTGACGCGCATGACATAGGAAATCCAAAAGAAATTGATCTGGCCCGAAAAAATTTACTGAGTTCTGTAAAGAAAATGGCCAAAGATATTTCGGAAAAATATATTGATCCGCCACACACAACAGACTTCGGAATTATGTTTTTACCATTCGAAGGAATCTACGCCGAAGTTGTTAGAGATTCAGTTATGTTAGACGACCTGCAGCGTAACTATAAGATAGTTGTCGCGGGACCAACGACTTTAGCGGCGATTCTAAATAGTCTGCAGATGGGATTTCGGACGTTGGCGATCGAGAAAAGAAGTTCTGAAGTTTGGCAGGTTTTAGGTGAGGTTAAGCAAGAGTTCTCTAAGTTTGGTGAATTAATGGATAAAGCAAAAAAGAATATCGAGACTGGCTTAGGGCAATTAGATCAAGGTATTGGAACGAGATCGCGAGCGATTGAGAGAAAGTTGAAGACGGTGGAAACCTTGAGCGTCGAAAGCCAAATTAACAATGCTGCGCATCTCGATGAACCAGCCTCAGGCCTTGACCCGACTGATTAATTAATTTCTTTCAGCCCAGCTTTAAACCTTCTAGAGTTTTGAACGTAGTGATGAGCCGACGCTATTAATTTTTTTTGTTTCTCTGGATCAAGATTGCCTTTAATTTTCCCAGGAGAACCCATAACAACTGACCCATCTGGAATCTCCATTCCTTCTGTTATTAAAGCATTCGCGGCGATCAGGCACCCTTTGCCAATGCGGGCGCCGTTGAGGACGATAGCGTGTATCCCAATTAAGCTGCCGGCACCAATCGTGCAACCATGAAGCATCGCGTGGTGTCCAACAGTGACGTCGCTTTCGATAAACAGCGGGTATCCTTTGTCCGTATGCAATACTGCGCAATCTTGGACATTACTCCGTTTGCCAATAGTAATCAGTTCTGTGTCTCCTCGCACAACGGCGCCGAACCAGACACTGGAGTCTTGACCCAATAGCACATTGCCAAGAACAGTTGCTCCCTTCGCAACATAAAAATCATCTCCGTGTGTTCTTGGGGTTAAGTTGTCGAGGGTGTATAACATTCGTGGTTCCTATACATAAATCATAGTCGAGAGGGTATCTTAAGTGTTCTCGATAATCGATCTATTTTAATTGTGAAGATACTCTTAGCTTGCATTTGGAATTAATGGTATTTGTTTTGATGAGGAGCTATGCTGATGATTGACTTCAAGAGTTATCTTACTGAATACAAGAGAGACTTTTATGCGTGCTATAAATATCGGTGTTTTGCGTTCAAGATTGGTTAGAAAATTTTGTTTAGTTCTAATGGTTGGTTCTACATTTTTTAACAGTATTCTGCACTTATACGCGCAAGGACTTTCAGGGACTGAGAACGGCGAGTGGCGTTATTTGGGGGGCGATGCGGGGAATACTCGTTACTCTCCCCTCGACCAGATAAATGCGAGTAATTTTTCTCAGCTCGAGCAGGCTTGGCGCTGGCGAAGTGATAACTTTGGACCCAATTTAGATTACTTTTCGCGTTCGACGCCCGTCTACGTTGACGGAATGTTGTATACGGTAGCTACTCCTCGCCGTCAAGTAATCGCGATGGATCCTGGCACTGGTGAAAATCTTTGGACGTTCCGCGAGCCTGATTCTATTCGACACCAACGGTCACCCAGACAGGCCTATGGCAAAGGAGTAGCGTACGCGGAAATAGATGGTCGAGGCGTGGTTTACATTACGACACCCGGATTTTTTTTATGGGCGTTAGATGCCAAAACCGGGATACCTCTTGAGAATTGGGGCAAAGCAGTTCCTCTCAATGGGTTCGCTGATACTGGAGCCGTAGATTTAATTCCTGAGCTCGTTAAAGACTGGGGTCCTTGGCAAGATTATCTTGTTGCGGGGGGGCGTTATGACCCAGATTACGGGATTCCCAGGGAGCTAGGAATGGTGACCGCGTCTGCGCCACCGATTGTTGTGAACGGCGTTGTTGTGGTTCTGGTAGGTCATCAGCCGAGTTATGGGCAGACACGCATTGAAAACGTTCCTGGCGATATCATGGGCTTTGATGCCGCAACGGGGGAGTTTCTATGGAAATTTCATTCAATTCCAAGGCCAGGTGAGGTTGGTCACGAGACTTGGGAAAACGATGCTTGGCGCTGGTCAGGAGATATTTCGACGTGGGCACCTGCCTCTGCAGACCCTGAATTGGGTTTAGTTTACATGGTCACCAATGCTTCAACTGTGCAGACTTATGCCGGTCATCGCCCCGGGTATAACTTGTTTGGTGGAAGTGTGTTGGCGTTAGACGTTAAGACAGGGGAGCGCAGATGGCATTATCAAATCCATCGGAGTGATCAATGGAATTATGACCTGCCTACTCCCCCGATGCTTATGGATCTCGTTGTTGATGATCAGCCAATCCCAGCACTCATACAAAATACTAAGCAAGGGCTAATCTTCGCTTTCAACCGTGAAACAGGTGAGCCTATTTGGCCAATAGAAGACAGACCCGTATTCCAAACTGAAGTTCCCGGAAACTATACTGCTCCTTCCCAGCCATTTCCGACATGGCCTGAGCCGGTTGACCTTATTGCCAATGAAGGGTTAACCGAACGGTTTATAATGGACTATACGCCAGAATTAAAAGAACAAGCCACTATGATATTGAACGGTTACCGCGTGGGTGGTCTTTATGTGCCGCCGTTACCGGTGGGTCATGGTAATGACTTTATAAATAATGTTGGATGTATTGGCGCTGGAAATGTGATCCCACACCAGCCTGTTGGTGATCCGAGTACTGGGATGATGTTTGCGTCTCATGCAAGAAATTGTTTTGCGCCGGGACTTATGAGGCCTACTAATGGAATAGATCGGGACAATCCTAATTACCCGGAACCTGGTGCAGGTGGGGCAACGCCAAATAGTACACCTACCACAGGAAAAACTGTCGCGGCATGGCTCCCTGGCGGCGGTGGCGGTGGACTGCCCACCATCGACGGGTTGCGGCTCTTCAAGCCTATGGACAACCAGCTCACAGCTTATCAGATGAATAGTGGGGATAAAGAATGGTCCTTACCGGTTGGACCAACACCTGATGCTATTAAGAATCATCCGTTACTAAAAGGCGTTGAGGTGCCAGACAGTGGGGGTGTTGGTTGGTCTATTCAGATGGTGACGGGAGATCTTTTACTGCAAACGCGGGCGCTCAGCGAGGGAATGGTACAGTTTGTTCCGGACGCGCCACTTACATTAAATGCTCGAGATAAATACACGGGTGAGGTTCTAGGCAGTGTTCCACTGCCGGCTCCGGGGCAGTATGGGATGATGACTTATTTGCATGAGGGGGCACAGTACATTGTAGTGCAGATTGGCAGTTCCCGGACAGATGATCCGGCTGGTTTAGTGGCTTATAGGTTGCCATAGTCATGCAGAAACTTGTCTTTATCTGTGTGTTATTCCTGTCAGTTTCCGCGGAGGCGGCTACGTATTCGTGTGAAGCAACTAAAGAGGCCTATGTGGATCCTGACCATGCCTCTTCTGGAGAAAAAATAAGCCGTCTTTACTTCGTGGATGAGGAGAAGGGATTCAGACGAGGAAGCTCAAATGATTTTATCGGTGAGTGCCTTAAGAAATCGGCAACCCTCCTTTACTGTAGCCGAACCAACGGATTCTTTCTGACAAGAATAATAGTAAACACGAGGTCCAATGAGTTTATTTACATATTTGAAGATCAGGTTAAGTCGGCAATTTTCAGCGATGCAGGTGCCTGCACTAATGCTTAATAAGTTACCTTTTTAGAATGTCTGGTCTAAGCGCATAAATTTTCGTGGCGGGAAACCGGTACGAAAACGAAATCCCAAACTCATCCGATAAACGTCTTTAACATGCTCCAGTTCAGAGCCAGATAGTGGCACGGCAGTATAGGGCTTAAACTCACTCGTCATTTTCACTTCGATATCAGGACGGTCTAAAGCCTGGTAATACCAAGCTCTGGGCCAATGCTGAGCCGCAATATAATTTTCTCCATCAATTTTCGTAAGCCGCACCACTCGCTCGTGTCGTTCGTCTTTGTTGTTAAACGTAGCAATAACAATGCTTGAACCGCCGGACGGTTGCAGATAACCCAGTCTTGCTTCAAAATAAATCACCATTGCTACATATCCAGCGAGTGTCGAAGATATGGTTACGAGGCTCCATTTTTTTATTTTTCGAATTGTCATAACTTCATGGTAGCGTTGCCTAACGATAAGTAAAGAAAAATAACCTTGCATTGGTTTCAAACGACTGTTTTCTTGTTAAGCTAAATCACATTTCTGATAATAACTAGTAAAGCCTTGAGCACTTATGAATATTTTTAAGATCCAACGATCCTATATTCGATTTAAAAAAATGCTTCCTGGTTTACTATTTTTTATGACTAATCCTGCATTAGCCCAAGACTCGGGCGATCATCAGTACACCACCGAAGCGATTCAGTCTGGTTATACCGTTTATTCTCAGCAGTGCGTTCTTTGTCATGGTCGACAGGGCGATACTGTAGATGGAATTGATTTGAAAAATGGACTATTTCGAGGCGCTAGGTCTGATTCAGAGTTAGAGGCAATCATTTTAAACGGAGCTGCCGAGGGTCGTATGCCTGCTTTTGACCTGCTAGAAAGTGAGTTAAATAGCGTCATAGCATACATTCGTGCAGGCTTTGACCCTGACGGCGCGTCGGTCAGTATCGGCGATCCGGCCCGCGGTAAAGAGTTATTTAACGGAAAAGGAGGATGTTCGGATTGTCATCGAGTCGCCGGTTACGGGCCTCGTACAGCGCCAGATTTAAGTTATATCGGAGCAATTCGCACACCAGCATCCCTCGAAAGAAATATAGTTGACCCAGCCTCTGCGCTGTTACCTATAAATCGACCGATACGACTGATTACTCGTTACGAGGAGACTGTAATCGGCCGACGGTTAAATGAGGATACTTACACTATTCAACTCGTCGACTCGAATGGAAGGCTCCGATCTTTCAGGAAGTCTGATCTTGTGACCTTTGAGATAAGTCAAGAGCCGAGTAAATTGCCAACTGCTCTCCCTGAGGACGAGGTTGCCGATCTTGTAGCATATCTTTTGACATTGACGGGTTTGTAATAGAGGAATTTTTTATGTTGAAGACACTGAAAGAAATTAGTCAGTCCGCCCTCGCGATATTAATTTTTATGGCTCCGATGTTAAGTGATGCGGAGGTCACCTTTGATCGAATTCTAAATGCTTCTAATGAGCCTGAAAATTGGCTCACGTACAATGGAGGATACAACAGTCAGCGTTTTAGTATTTTAGATCAAGTCAATCAAACTAACGTTGAAAAACTCAAGCTTCAGTGGACTTTGCAAAATCAGGTTTTTGGCGCATGGCAATCAAATCCGATTGTTGCAGACGGGATAATGTATGTTACCGAGAGACCCAACACGGTCATCGCATTAGACGCAGTAACCGGAGGCGTGTTTTGGAAGTATCGGTATGACCCCTCGCCTGAGGCCACTGTTTGCTGTGGGGCAAATAATAGAGGCGTAGCGATACTTGGTGATAAAGTTTTTATGGGCACATTAGACGCCCGTTTAATAGCAATAGATCGAATAACCGGAGTGCCCCTTTGGAATGTTGAGGTCGGTGATGTAGAGCTCGCCTACTCCGTTACAATGGCCCCACTGGTAGTAAAAAATAACGTGCTAGTAGGTGTCGGCGGAGGTGAATACGGTATTCGTGGTTATGTAGCGGCCTACGACGCGGACACGGGTAAAGAAGTTTGGAAAACCTATACGATTCCTGCGCCCGGAGAAGCGAATCACGATAGTTGGGAGGGTGACGACTGGGAGCATGGCGGCGCTCCTGTTTGGATAACCGGTTCGTACGACTCCGAGCTTAATCTTACGTACTGGGGTGTTGGCAACCCAGGTCCAGATTGGAATGCGGGTCAGCGTCCCGGCGATAACCTTTATTCTGATTCGGTTCTTGCTCTTGATGCCGACACAGGAGAGCTGCAATGGCATTTTCAATTCACGCCAAACGATGCTTATGATTATGATTCTGTGCAGGTGCCCGTGCTAGCCGACATAACTTTTAACGATCAGTTAAAAAAGGTCATGATGTGGGCTAATCGGAACGGATATTTTTATGTGCTTGACCGTACCAATGGAGATTTTCTTCAGGGAAAGCCTTATGTGCGAGTTAACTGGTCGAGTGGGCTAGATGAAAATGGAAGGCCCATACCGACCCCGCAGCCGGACGGAATGCCGACGTTTCCCGGAAATCAAGGTGGCACCAATTGGTACCCTCCTTCTTTTAGCCCAAGGACTGAATTGTTTTATTTTAGCGCGTGGCAAGATTACGCGACCATTTACAAGCCTGTTGAACAAGAATACACGCCTGGTCGCGCTTTCTTGGGCGGTGGGTTTAGTGTCTTGGCGCCAGCGCCGGGTGCTCCAACCATAGGTATTGGCCGAACTAGTCCAATTAATAATTGGACTAACGAAGTCGGCCATGCCTCCCTTAAAGCAATGGATCCCCGGACTGGCGAAGCGGTTTGGTCTTATGATCAATTTGATGTTAGTGATAGTGGTATGTTAACGACAGGATCAGATTTATTGTTTACCGGAGGGAGGGAGGGTTACTTTCATGCAATCGATGCCCGTAATGGTGAACTCCGCTGGAAAGCTAATCTGGGCGGACAAATTGTCATGGCGCCAATAACGTATATGGCTGGGGGTGTTCAGTATATTTCTGTAATTTCTGGACACGCCTTGTTCACCTTTTCATTACCGCAGTGATTGATTTAGTGGTGATTTATGAGCTTTTTAATAACTTATTTAATTATTTAAGACACGGCCAGATTATTCCGATTGTGAGAGACATATTGTGCTGCGATGCTTGGCTCGGTTAAGAAGACTTTTAAATCGAGGTAATTTTTTTGTTAGTGGTGAAAAATTCTCAACAGATTTCTTCGTCCCTAGTTTTAGAAATAAAAAATCAAAATTACTCGCCCCCCTATTGTTTGCAATTTTTGTCTCAAGCTGCGAGGAAAACGCGTTTGATCGAATGCCAGAATCTAAATCTCACACAGATAAAATAGGGACACATACTGACAGTAAATTAGTATATCGCAGGCATGATTATATGAATCAGTGGGCCGATAAAGATGGCGACTGTCGTAACCTTCGGCATGAGATGCTTATGCGTCAGAGTCTTGAGGAAGTGGTGTTTAAAAATACCCACAATTGTATTGTTGAGAAGGGTCTCTGGCTTGATCCTTACACCAATAGATTCATAAGACTTGCAAGTGATTTGGATGTAGATCATGTGATTCCGTTGGCGTACGCCCATAAAAGTGGTGGAGCAAGCTGGACAACTATGAAGAAAAGAAGATTCGCGATGGATGAAACGAACTTGTTGTTAGTTGATGATGGGGAGAATAATCGTAAGGGCGAAAAGGGCCCGTCTCAGTATCTTCCTATTAAGAACTTTCAATGTAATTATGCTCAGATATGGCAAACTGTGTCAGAGAAATATAAACTCGATTTATCTTCCGTTGATCAAATGATGTTGGCTTCCATCCTAAATAACTGTCTAAGGTAAGCAATGAAAAATTTGTTGGCTATATTTTTTCTTTTTTTCTGTGTTCCTGCCAGTGGGCTTGATATCGATTTCGGTCGGGGCGATGTGCCTGTTACTGTCTCGAAAAATTATAACGCTGAAAACCCAGCCCCCTTAATTGTTTTACTGCATGGATATGGAAGTAATGGACCTCAGCAAGATTTTTATCTTGGTTTAAGCAGAGTTGCTGATCGTTATGGCTTTCTCTTGGTCGCTCCGACTGGCACCCTCGAAGATCGGGGAGAGGGTTCGGGGCGTCGCCCTCGGACTTTCTGGAACTCGACAGGGGCATGCTGTGATTTTTTCGATACTCAGATCGACGATAACGGATATATTGTCGACATTATTACAAAAATGAAATCGGAGTATAACGTAGATGATAAAAAAGTTTTTTTGGTCGGCCATTCGAACGGTGGATTTCTCTCTTACCAAGTGGCTTACAAAAATCCTGGTCTCATTGCCGGAATCGCGAGTTTGGCTGGCGCTAGCCATTTTAAGGCTAGGGTAGCACCTGAAGGTGGTGTTCATGTGTTGCAGATACATGGCACTTTGGATTCGACTATTAAGTATGAGGGTGGCGATATTGGTGGTGTTAATTATCCCGGTGCTATGGAGAGTGTGTCTCAGTGGGCTAAATATAACGGCTGTCAGACACAGACAGGTGAAGGAGAGTCTCGGGATCTTGACTCTTCTTTAGAGGGTTACGAAACAATTGTTTCGACTTTTGTTTCGGGATGCCGGAGTGGGGGCTCGGGTGAGCTTTGGACCATATCTGGCGGTTCTCACATCCCCCGGGTCAGTAAATCATTTAGTTCTCAAGTTGTAGAGTGGCTCTACAGTCACTCCAAGCCTTAAAGGAGTATTGTGGATTGTCAAGCGCTCGTGATGCTTTAAGGAAAAGGTTATAGATGAATATTTCAAGAACTTCTGTTTATCTGTATTCGTTTCTTGCAGTTGGGCTTGTAGCAACAGGTCTTACTGTTTGGTCATATTTTTGTCCTTGTGATCGCTCGCCGGGGTTTGTTTTGTTTGGTGAAAGGGTGGACGAGCCTATTGAAGACTGGGGTTTTGCGAATGATATTCCGTTATGCCAGCTTCAGATTTGGGCCGGGTTAAGGCCTCATTCTATTAATCTGAATTGCATGGCGACGGCCGACGGAGAACTTTTTCTAAGTTGCAGTGTATGTGCAAGTAAGTATTGGGCGCAACAGGTTGGGAAACCTGAGCGTGGCGTTTTAAAACTCGGCGAAAAGATTTATCAGATATCTCTGAGCCGTGAGGACAGGAGTGAACGATTAAATAAAGCTTGGCGGGCCCGGGTCTTAAAATTACAGACCCACGGTGGAGGCCCATATAATCCGGTGCCAGCCGTTGATGCTCAGCGGCCAAATCACTGGTGGAGTTTCCATGTGACTTCGCAGATCGCTTCTTGATCAGTTGAGCACGATGCTGCAGTTGCTTGAAGTTTATATTAGCTTTTAATTGGCTAATCATTTTTTACACAATTTTCAGATTTTTACTTAGACGTAAAAATAAAAAGGTATAGGAGAATAAAATGAAAAAAATCGGTTTCCTATTTAGTTCGATATTAACAAGCTTACTTTCCATCTCAGAGGTAGTCCACGCGCAAGCATACTCGAATCCGTATGCAACAGTTTCTCCGTGGGCAGAGCTTCCTGCCGGCAGAACCTTTGGTGCCGTTGGCGATACTGATGTTGATCCTGACGGGATTCATATATGGGCAGTGATTAGATGCGACGCAACATCTCGAGATCGGTTTGGAGATGAATGCATGGATTCGAACTTAGATTCAATTTTGAAGTTTAACCAGGCTGGTGAGGTGGTTGAGAGTTTCGGCGGAGGAATGTTTATTTGGCCGCATGGCATTGATGTCGATCCAGATGGCAATGTTTGGGTGACCGACGCGGTAAACAACTCAAGGATCCCGGCGGGAGATGCGCGCGGGCACCTTGTTAGGAAATTTTCCCCTACCGGTAAAGTCTTGATGACCCTCGGGACTCCAGGTCAGGAGGGGAGCGGACCGAGTCATTTTACATCCCCAGCGGATGTCGTTGTTGGAGATGATGGAAATGTCTTTGTAGCCGATGGACATTATGAGAATGGTAATAGTCGGGTCGTAAAGTTTGATGCTAACGGAAACTTTGTAAAGGATTGGGGTAAGACAGGGTATGGCCCTGGAGAGTTTCGTGTCTTGCATACCATAGCTATTGATCAACGCGGTCGGTTATTTGTTGGTGACAGGTCAAACAACCGATTACAGCTCTTTGATCAAGAGGGTAATTTCTTGGCAATGTGGACACAATACGGCCGGCCAAGTGGAATTTTTTTCGATGAGCACGATCAAATTTATGTTGCTGATTCAGAGTCAGATGATATACAAAATCCTGGATGGGAGATGGGTATTCGCATTGGAGATGCTGATAAAGGTTGGGTGAACCACTTCATACAGCTGCCGCAAGGTGATCCGCGAAATACTATTGGTAATGGTGCGGAATTTGTCTCGGTCGACGCGGCCGGCAATATCTATGGCGGAGAGCCCAGCACAAGGAAGCTTCAAAAATACGTTAGAGTGAGGCCTTAGCCAGCGAATAGATAGACACTTTATTAGACAGTATTTTTGCCTAATGAAGTAGCATGCTTCTCAAATTAAAGATTATAAGAAGAGCAACTGACTATGCTAGTGAAACAGATTCCAGTTCGTAATGCGTTGCGGAACTATATGTATCTTCTTGCTTGTGAAAATACCCATCAAGCCATTGCAATTGACCCCTTGGATTACGAGCTATGTCTAAAAACCGCAGCTGATTTAAACTGGCAAATCAAAATTGTTGCAAACACTCATCACCACCATGATCACATCGGCGGGAATGGCCCTGTGATCGAGGCGACGGGGGCAAGACTTGTAGCGCATGCCCAGGCGACAGATGCAATACCTAATGTTGACCAGGGTCTAAGCGCGGGTGAAAATCTTGAGTGTGGGGATTTAAGTCTAAAAGTGATGGATACGCCAGGTCACACCATGAGCCATATCTGTCTTTATTTCGAGGGTTCTGAAGTCGCTGACCCTGCACTTTTTTGCGGAGATACTCTGTTCAACGCGGGTGTTGGCCGGTGCGATATAGGCGGCGCGCCAAAAATAATGTTTCAAACTTTTGATAAGCAGTTTTACCCCTTACGAGATTCAGTACGCGTTTTTCCCGGGCATGATTATATTGAGAACAATCTCGGATTTACGCTCGATCGAGAGGCGGGTAACAAAGCAGCATCGGAGCTGAAGGAGAAGTTTGCCAAAGGGCTTAACGCGGAAAGCTTTGTCAGTACTATCGGATTAGAGCGGGAGATTAATGTGTTTTTCAGGCTTGATAAAACGGAGGTCCGCAATGGAGTTGCATCGAGTCTAAATTTTAATTTAACGGATTTAGATGATGAAAAAACTTTTATTGGTTTGCGGCGTTTGCGCGACAACTGGTAGCAAAGAGACAAACATTTGGATGTATTCATTTAGGATATTATCCTTAAAAAAGTAGGCCGGGGTTAATGCGAACGAAAATTGATTACTACTTGTCTTTAATTTCGCCTTGGTCTTATTTGGGCCATCAACGATTGTTGAATATCGCTGAAGATAAGGATATACCGATCTCGATATTTCCAATCGATTACTCAATAGTTTTCCCAAGTACCGGAGGAGTGCCGTTACCTCAACGCTCTCAGCAACGACAGGATTATCGTATGCAAGAGTTACGACGCTGGAGAGAATTTCTTATGATTCCTTTGACACTTAGACCGAAGTTTTTCCCAGTTAATGATGAGCTCGCAGCGACTATGGTTATAGCGCTTCGGGAACATGATATGGGAGAAGCAATAAAATTTGCAGGCGCGTGCCTCTCTGGTGTGTGGGTCGAAGACAGGGATATTAGCAATCGGTCAACATTGTTAGAAATAGCAAAAGAGCAAAATATTGATGGCGACAGCTTGCTTACGAGGTTTGAGGAAATGAGGTCGATCAGGAAACTAGATAGCGAGAATGCGATACAAAGGAGCGTCTTTGGTGCACCGACTTACGTTACAGATAAAGAAGTTTTCTGGGGACAAGATAGGCTAGAACTGCTGGAATATAAGCTTCGAGGCTAAAAGCAAGAGCCTGCTTTTTGTAAGCAAACTCTATTGATGGCCTACATGTCTACTTCTTCACTATCCGAGGTAACCATGTTCCGCTATTTGTACTAAAATTCCATCGGGGTCGCTAAAGTATAATTGATCGCCTCCGCTTGTTCTGTTGGCGGCGTCCCTGTTTACGGTGGCTGAAATTTGATGCTCCCTTAGCTTTTCAGCGAGAGAATCTGGATCATAATTTTCAACGCCAATGCACAGATGATGCATACTTCCGGGATTAGATAAATTGTATAAACCAAGAAAGCTTTCGTCGCCAAGACCCATATTAATTCCGCCATTTGCTGGGCGACTTATAACCTTCAGCCCAAGAACTTTCTCATAAAAATCTGCTGATTGATTGACATCATTGACGGACAGCGAGACGTGATTCATAGAACGGCCGCTGGCAACGGGCGGGGGCTCTTGGCTATAAGCGCTTGAACCGGAGATAACGGCAGCAGACGCAACTAAAGATGAAACAAGCTCTCTTCGGTTTATTTTTTTCTGTTCATATTGACAAACTAAAGCTTCGATAAGATTAACATTTGCCATAGGTCTCTTCCTTGATTAAATAAAGTTTATATTGGAGGTGAAGTTTTGTCCTTAAGCCAAAAAACTTGAAGACCATAAAATAAGATATAGAGGATCAAAAAAGCTGACAAAAAATTAGAAAGTAAAGGGTCTTCAAAAGAATTTATGAAGGGGTCTCCAATCGGAAGTCGCCTCAAAAAGTCTGTGATCGCTGGAATCATGTGGAATAAAAGCGTACTAGTGTAGGCAAGTGCTTGGATGTATTTCGATAGCGATCCAAAAAGCTCAGTTTTTTCTACGATTATTCCACCGAATAACGCAAACAGCGTCAGAACTCCCAGCACGTGTGCGATGCCAAATCCTCCTTGGTTGTATATGGCCAAAGCAGATGCGGCAACCAAAAACGTTATGAGAATATAGACTTTACCTACAAGATTTTTCAAAGAGATAAATTGATATTTAAATAAAATATAAAAGCCGCTTAGGACAGCTAGTACCCCTAAAACGGTATGAAACCAACCGAGTGGTGTCATGGCGGGCATAGATAGACTCCATTTAATGTAAAGAAGGGAGGAGTATGCCTGAAAACTTTTCTCGGAACTAGCAACTTTGTGATAGGTATTTTTCGGGGATGCTTTAAGTTAAGGGTCCCAAGATCAAAATTTTTATGAGCAACTGCCACCACCTAACATGCAGAATTTTGAACAATGTGGATGGTTGAGGCTCACCGGTTTTAAGGATTCTTTCAAGGTTTTTCCAAGATTAAATCTTTGATCATAGGGAAGTAGAGTGCATGCCATGATTGAAACTCGAGTATCTTCCTTTCTTTTGACTGCCATGCGAGTGTTTGAGCACATTAATTCGTTCGGTTGCTTTCCCAGTATTTGCCAGCACTCGGATGTGACTTCGGGGACATCTTGTGAGTCGTCCATTTCGGGGAAGAGAACTAGATGCGACGTTTTGTTGGCATTAAGGTTAATCGATTCTTTTTTGAAAAGGGTTTGGTAGCCAGCCCGCATAGCGCTCTCACTCTCTCCCCAGTAGGTGCGGCCGGCAACACTAAAGTCAAATTCATTATCTGATAACCAACGTAGCCCCTGTAATGCGGGTTTCCACGAACGCTCCCCCCGCTCTTTTGTGTGTAGAGTTTCATCATAATGATCTAGAGATACTCGAACTTTTAAATGGTTTGGGTATTGTTGTTTTAAATCAAGGAGATCTTTGCTTGCACTTAACATCGTCCTCATTGCGTTGGTAAGAATCAAGGCCCTGAAACCCTGTTGTAACGATAGGTAGAGCATTGGAATTAGGTCGCTATTGAGAAAAGGCTCGCCTCCCGTGAAACCAATCTCCTTTGTTAAAAACTGTTCTGTAGAAATTTCTTCAAGAATTTTTTCGACTTCGCTTATAGTGATGAATGATAAGCGATCATTTGTTGGCGTTGATTCGATGTAACAATTTTTACAACTAAGGTTGCAAAGTGTTCCTGTATTAATCCATAACGTTTCAAGATTTGTGGGGCTCACGGTCGCTCGGACTTTGCCATCGATAGTTAAATCTGGATTCTTGAATTTATCTTTGTTTAAGTTGTTGGAGTAAAGTTCGACAGTGTGGATAAGATTATTCATTATTCCAAGTAGTAAATAACACCGTAAGTGACCTAGAGGTTTCTGAATCCTCAGAAAGGGAGTTTATGTGTTCTGCCAATGGCCTCTCTTTGAGAGGCCATTGATTTCTATCTATTCGTCGCAACCGATCGCTGAATTTTGTCTTCACGCTTTTCTTTGAGGGCAATGAAGCCCTCTTCGTCCAAGTGAGTGACTGCAATCCATGCATGTGACATCTCATCGCCCGTCCTGCTGCCGCCGACAACCCACTGATCTGGGTCTGGGTTATTTGGGTTGTTGATGGTGTTGTCATACCATTGCTTCAATACAAGGACCGCTCCGGTGGGTAGCAACGGAGCACTATCAGGATCATAAATATGACTGTGATGCCAAGTAGCGCTCCAATTCGAAATTTGACTGACCTGCTCTGTCCGACCGGTGTCGGGATAAAAAATTTCAAGCGAGGCTGCATTCATTCGAAGATGCCCGTGGGGTTGAAAGCTATCGATACGAACTGGATGGTCAAAAGAATGGAAGCCTTGTGTCATGGCATAGCCATTGGGCGGTATGACCATATTAGCATTACGCTCGAGGGCTCCATCATATTGAATGTTATATTGAGCAAGATCTTGTTTGTAAACTTTTCCTTTCGATTGGTAGCCTTCATCGTGAAACCATAAGCCAATCTCTACGACATTATCCTTGATCACCTCTCCTTCTGCCGTAGCTCCGACTCCACCAGGGAACATGTGGACGTTCCAAAGAATCTCTGAATTCGCAGGTAAAGTTCGACAAACACCATCAGGTACCTTTTCGCCCCACTTACCCATCGCGTATTCGGTCAGCATTCCATAGCGTTCTCTTTCTCCGCTAGAATTGATAATTTCAACAGAGGAGTTTGCGTGATGCACCACCGCTCGAGCATCGCCACGTGGTTTTACCTGAACTGCTTTTATACATCGATCTTGCATGAGACCACTTGAGACGTAGTGCCTACTCCATAAATCATTCCCATTAGCAGGAATGTCCATCGATTCCGACGGTACAATCAAGTTGGGCTGCCCAAGTTCCGCTGCAAAGTTCCATTCATTCGGATCTTTCAGTTCCGGCTTTTTTAATGCCCTCTCAGGATCCCCCATTGGGGCGCCTGCATCGACCCAAGCAACAATCTTATCTATTTCATCTTGCTGAAGTCTCCAGTCACCTAAAAGGTTCTGAATACCTATGCCATGATCATACGCATATGGGGGCATTTCTCGAGAGGCGACTTTTAACTGGATTAAGGGAGCCCAGGGACGTACTTGGTCATATGACTCAAATTGCATTGGACCAATCCCACCCTCTTGATGACAAACAACACAATTTTCATTGATGATACGACCTATCTCACCATTATAGACAAGCTCGCTAATCTGAGCGGTTGCAAAACAGCTAAGGGAAGAGAAAATTAGGCAAAAAAGATTTTTTATTTTAATCATGATTTTCCTCCTATTTATGCATTCAGTGTACGCCTTTTTCCGAAATGAACAAACTTTGTGAGGATAAAAAAGCGATTATTTGAATATCATTTCTTAACACTTTAGGAATACAACCTGAATTCTTTATTGAGATTAGCGATAAGTCTATGGTAAAAAAGATCCACATGCGCTGACACACAAGCTTGTTGTAAGTGAAAAGAATAGTAATCGAACCTAAAGCGAAAAAATAAAAACCTGGACTGATTTTTATCAATCAAGCTTGGTGGGCTCGCATGTTCTATTGGGGTGATAAATGAGCGATAAGTTAAAAACAGCTTATTTTTTTATAAAAATAAAAGTTGGAGAGATTATAAACTTGTTGGTCAAGACCGCGACCGCTTACGTCGTTGCTGGATTTGCGGTGCTCCAAGTTGCGAGTATTGTTGTCGAAAATGTGTCGACCCAAGAAATTTTTGGCTTGTCCTCCGAAAGTTTGATGCAAATACTACTGGTTCTTATTCCCTCGGGGTTACCTATCGCATTGTTGTTGGCATATATGTCAAAAAGCAAGAAACTCAATACTGTTCCGATCGACGAGTCAGATACCGCTGAATTTAAAAGTAAAAATTATAAGCAAAAAGTAGGCGTGGTACCGTTTGAGAATCTTAATGATGATAGTGATGGTGAGTTTTTGGTTGATGGAATTGTCGAAGATTTGATTACTGAGTTGTCAATGATAAAAGAAATATCTGTCGCGACCCGAAAAACCTGCTTTGAGTTGAAGGGGACTAGTTATACGGCTGAGGGACTCATGCATCAATTAGGTTTGGACTATCTAGTTTCTGGCAGTATTCGAGCAGTCCAAGACAAGCTTAGAATTTCGGTTGAGCTCTCCGACACAGCTGAGAATAACGTTATTTGGAGTAACAAATACGACCGCATTAAGACAGATGTGTTTGATATTCAAGATGAGATCGTAACTAAGATTATTAATTCCATGATTGGAGAGATAGAACTAAATAGCTTAAAAAGGGCCCATCGAAAATCAACAGAAAACATGACTTCTTACGAATGCACGTTAAGAGGGAGAGCTCTGAATCAAAAATTTGAGAAAAATGCCAATGCTGAAGCTATTAAAATGCTTGACGCGGCAATTGAGGCTGATAAGACGAATCCGTTACCTTATTCCTGGAAGGCATGTACCATTGGTCAAGCTCTGACGTTAGGCTTTTTAGAGCGCACTGATGATGTAATGGCTAATTTTGGTGAGGCTTTAAGCAAAGCAAACGAATTGAATGACAATGACTGGAATGCAAACAGAATTTTGGCAGAGGCCCACCTTACTTTTCACGACTATCTTAAAACTAAGGTCTATGCGACTAAGGCCTACAATGCAAATCCAAATAACCCGCATGTGCTGTCAATTTATGGCAACGCGCTACTGAGAACGGGCGAAATAGAGAAAGGAATTAAAATTCTTGAAAAAATGTATGAGCTTGAACCAGTCGTGCTCGCTGATAGTAATTCTGATAGACAATTAGCGGCGCTTTTTTTCGCGCATTACCTCAACAACGATTTTGAAAAATGTCGCGAGATTTTTGAAAAAATTAGTGAGCCGGACCTTCGGACTTGGTTATTATTTTCTGACATTCTTTTAAAAGAAGGTAGTGAGATTAACGGTGAGAGTTGGTTTGGAGCAGGATTAGAAAAATTCCGAGAGGTGGACTGGGCAATCGAAATAGATCGATTTCATTTAAATGATCCAGATGCACAAAAAGAATTTTTGCAGTTATCAGAGAGGTTGGTCGCAGCGTAAGCAAAGCTTGGTAAATTTTTTCGTTCAAATTTCTATCAGCAGAGAAAGCTAAGTTTTCGCTATTCTCCGCCAATCGAGTATACCAACAGAGTATTACCTGGCGCTTCCCCCCATTTCTCGTAACCTGTGGTGATAAAAAGTTGGCCATTAACGATAACAGGCCCATCGGCTTCGATTGAGCCTCCTCTTGCTTTTATACCATTTCTTATACCAAAAGTTCGCCGAGTATTTGTTTCCCAGAGAATTGATCCATCTGTTGAATCAAAAGCTCGTAAAATTCCATCCAGCCCCCCAGCAAAAACTAATTCAGGCGTGCTGCTAACCGCGGCTGAAATACCTTGCCAGCATAGGAATTCACTCTCGGTACATTTGTTAGGCAAATCATTGCGCCACAGGACCTCTCCTGTTTGAACGTCAAGAGCGTGAATCCCAGGGTGTGCGGGTCCGTAGTTGTAGGGATTATTGGTCGGTAAGTCGGATACCCCTACGAATAATGTCTCACCGTCCGTGCTCATTCCATAATGGATACCTCCCATGGTGCCGCCGCTTCCCGCACGCTGTTCCCACACCAATTCGCCATTTTTTGCGGGGTCAAGGGCATAAACCATTCCTGATTTTTGACCGACCAGAATAAGATCTCGGCCAGTTAGGTCTTTAGTCAGTATTGGAGAAGCACCGATATCGTAATCGGGGCCATCTTCCTCAGGACAGTTTGGGGTTCCGCGTGAGCAAGCCCCGTTCCACGCGTCGTCCTTTGTGAGTTGAGCGGCCCAAACGATATCTCCGCTTGACATATCAAGTGCTAGAACGGCGTCACTATAGCCATTAGCGGGCGATGAATAGTTCTCTCCCGTTCCGACATAGACCAAGCCTCGTTTTGAGTCGATTGTTGGGCTTGACCAGATAGGAGCGCCGGAGGGCCCAAATTGCTGAGTCCCTGCCGTGCTCAAGATTGTTGGCTTTGGTTTGTCCGTCGTGTACGTTCGCCAAATTTCTTCACCTGTCTGAATGTCCAACGCAACGACGGCCCCGCGGAATGTGCAACATGGGTAAGCCACTCTTGCAGCTAATAGAACCTCCAGTGATGAGACTGGCACAATAAGGGTGTTTTCATATCCAATAACCGATCCAGTAATAGTCGCCTGTGGATGGTCGTGTACTGAGCGTTTCCAAATTAGTTCGCCCGAGTGGGCGTCAATTGCGTAAGCGCTTCCAGCAAAATCACCAAATAATAACGTTTCAGGAATTCCATGCTGGTTTGTATTAACGTAAATTGCGCCCCTGACTTCTGCATCGGCGTTGAATGTCCACCAAGGGCACCCAGAAGAATTATCCAAGGCGTATATGTTTCCTTCTTGGCTTCCAACAAAAGTAATCTCTTCTGTGACAACCGGCTGAGACCGTGCACGTGTTGCACCCGGGAAAGCGAACGCCCACTTTAAGGCGAGTTGATTGACATTATTTTTTGTTAAACCCAATTCGTCACTTTGATGGCGATTGTTCGTGATTTCGCCGCCCCAGCCATTCCATAAGACAGCGAGTTTTAGTTTAGAGTTTTTGTTAAATTCCGAACTGCAATCAAAGTTGACGTCCTCCGTGCGGTTCTCATTAAATTGTTTGCCTGTGAGAAAATAGGCGACGTTTCTTTTTTGTTTTCGAGTTAGGGCCATTCCTGACGTCGCCATTACACCGTATTCAAGGGAGTCCACAATCCGTTTCGGCGGGTACAGTTCAAACGCAGCTCTTCGGGGAGCTTCCAATAATGCACCCTCATGACACTCAGCACAAAACAACTGATATTGCGCTTGACCATCGAGGTAGTCTTCTGCTTCATAAGTTTCTTGGGATGAACAGAGGCTTGAGTAGAGTGCCAGAATTAAAGATGTCGAACAAAAAGTCTTTTTACATTTCATTAATATATCCCTTTGCGCAACATCATTTTTAGGCAGGTTACTAATCAATAGCTCTACGCGATTGAAGCTGGGTTACATGATATCATTTATCAAATAGTTAAGTTACTCGGTGACCGGATTCGTAAGAAAAAAGGGAATTTTTATGTTTGAAATTAGGTGCAGTGTTCAGCTTTTTATACTGTTAGGCTTTGGATTTACTAGTCTTGTGTCAGCATATGAAATTGTGCCAGAGGCTACTATTGCTGATTCGCAGTCAACTCTGATGGGGGTGAATCACATTGGTTTGTCCGTAAAGGACTTAGATCAGGCCCTTGCATTTTATCAGCAAGCGACCGGTTTTGAGATGATCCACAGGGAGACAGTTAGAGAGAATTCAGCCGCTGACCAGTTGTTCGATATGCCTGGGATTGAGTATGAAACGGCGGTATTAGAAGCGCCAAACATGCTGTTTGAGCTGACCTCCTTCTTACATAACTCGGCGAAAATGCTATCTCGAATGCCAGCGCAAGGCCCGGGAATGACCCATACCTGCTTTCAGTCTCCAGCAAGCAGGTCAGGTTATGAAAAATTCGTTCGTCAGGGGGCCGACGTTTTAAGTCGGGGTTCTGCACCTGTAGACTTACTCGGTCAAGGCGTGACTTATGCTTACGTTTATGACCCTGAGGGTAACATGATTGAACTTGAGCAATTAGACTTTGAGCGATTAGGAAGGGACCCAAGAAAATCTGAGTGGATAGAGAACGATCGTGACTTATGGATGACCCAAGTCGCACTTGTAACTCATGACCTTGAGCGGCTAACCAATTTTTATGCCGAGGTTATGGGCTTCCCCCCTTACCGCGAGGCTGAAATTGATAGTCGTCCAACGTTTGATGACGTCGCAGATATAGATAATCTCGCTTTGAATGTTTCGTGGTTTAGAATGAGCCCGCAATCCAAAACTTTGGAGCTTTGGGAATATATAAACCCAAGAACATTGCCGTTTACTGGCAATCGAGATGTGACCGATTTTGGGTATTCGTATTCCATAGAGGTTGGCGATATTCAAGCGGAATATGAGCGGATGAAATCATTAGGAGTGGAGTTTGTGAGTGATCCAGTAATATTAGGAGAATTCTGGCAGGTGTACGCGAATGATATTGACGGTAATATTTTTTCTTTGCGCCAAGCTGTTAACCCAGACTCTCCATACTCAATTCCTCAACTTGAAAAATAGGCAATTTGAAGGGTGCCGGTGGCACTGAGCTAAACGCCGTTGAAGCTGAAAAAGGAATCGTGAAAGTCTCGATGTTTTAGACTGTATGGTTCCGCGCTCAAAAGGGCATTAATTCTGTCAAAGCACGTTAAGCAGCGTCAGAAGATTTCCCGCTAGCAGGAAAATTCCGAAAATGCTGACGATACCGACCAGCGTGGCCGCGAAAAGGGCAAGCAGAAAGGGTTTTAAGCCTACTTCTCTCATACCTTTTAACAGTGAGGTTAGGCCTACCGCGGACATGGCAATTAGTAGCAGCTTTTCTGCTATTGTTTTGGTCATGTCTACGGCCTGGTCCCACTGCGTTGTCGTCATTAGCCCAAAGGGTGTTTCACCCAAATCACCGATTGATCGTATAGCCGACATTATCCCAAAACCGACAATAAACCATGGGATCATCGCTAACCAAGCAAATTTACTCTTAGGTCCTTGGTTCTGATCTTTTTCAGAAAAGATGATTCCGATCGCTGGAATTACCGCGATCATCGATAAGTTTCTAACGAGTTTGGTAATGGTCGCTATGTCGAGGGCTGCGGGGTCGTTGTATTGCGCTTGATACATCAAACCTGCACCGGCAACCTGAGCGGTCTCATGAATTGATGTGCCGAGAAACAGTCCGGCCATTATGGGGTTGTCGGAAAACAAGAAGTGAGCGAGGAACGGGTATAAGAACATTGCGATAAGCCCAAATATGGTAATGCAAGCTATCGCATAACTTACTTCCGTTTGCTTTGCTTTGAGCAAAGGAGCGGTGGCGACAATGGCGGTCGTACCGCAGATACTTGTCCCAACAGCAATTAAGCCGGTCAATTGGGGTGATAGGCCCATTAATCGACCCAAAAATCTCATGGTTACTAGAGCACTAACAATTGAGATGATGACGAAAGGAAGGGCGACCAGCGTAAACTTTCCGGCGCTGAAAAAACTCAGCCGTATGCCTAAAAGCATGATTCCTATCCGTAAAATTGTAGTCGCACAGAACTGCAAGCCTTTGCGTATGGAGTCATGCAACGTAAGCGTGTTGGCGATGATCATTCCTAATATGATAGCCATCATAATATCGCTGATGGGAGATCTCGAAAAGCCAAGCAAATGCTCACCGATCCATTGAGCGACAAAACTCGCAACAAATGCCACGCCTGAGGCAAGTATAAAGCCGGGAATCCAGGTTAAACTTCTTGAGATGGGGCTAGAGGACATCGTTGATCTTTCCTTATCAAAAACGCCATATTTTCGCATGTATTAAAATCGAGTTCAGCAGTTGTTTTGGCCGCGTACCTGCAATTCATTTTAATTATTCATGTTATTCTGTTTCTGCTGTTTATTGTGGAACAAGATATTTCACGGGCCTCTGTAATTTTTTCGGACGCTAGCGGAGATTTTACGTATGAAAGAAGCTTCAGTCACTGCACAACCAAAGCTCTCATTAGATGCACAACGACCTCTAGGGTTGCTCAAATTATGCCCGGCCTATATTCCGACTCCGATAATCGAAATTCCGTCACTGGCGGGGGTTCGTGTGCTAATAAAAGATGAGACGAGCCGCATGGGTCTCAAGGCATTTAAGGGCTTGGGTGGTGTTTATGCGGTGCTGCGCTGCCTTCTTGATGCATGGCAGGTTGAAAACAATGAAAGCATCAATCCCGAGAAGCTGCTTTGCGCAGAATTTCACGAGTGGTGTGGTAAGTTTGTTTTCGTCTGTGCTACTGCTGGCAACCATGGTCTTGCTGTTGCGAGAGGGGCTCAGTTATTTAACGCACGATGCCGGGTTCATGTGGCGGCAACGGTACCTGAAATATTCAAAGACAGACTTCGTGAGGTTGGTGCCGAAGTAATAATTTCTGGAGAAACTTATGAGCAAAGTATGTCTGCCGCGGTCAGCGATAGTAATGCTGGAAAAATCTTGGTATCGGATAGTTCTTGGAAAGGGTATTTTAAGTTGCCGCTTGTTATTATGGAGGGCTATAGCGTTTTAATGGAAGAAGTCTTTAATGTTTGTAGGCTCAAAGAGGATTGGCCCTCGCACGTCTTTGTTCAAGCAGGGGTTGGTGGTTTGGCTGCAGCTGTTGCCTTTGAAATTCGAGAGAAGTGGCCGTACCAGCCAAGGATTATTATTGTCGAACCTGAGAGTGCCAGATGTTTGGCAGAGAGCGTTAAGCAGAATCGACTAACGAGAGTAGATGGAGTCGCCTCAGTTATGGGGAGACTCGATTGTAAGGAGCCCTCTCTGATTGCGTTTGAATACCTTAAAAAAAGTGCAGACGACTTTGTGGCGGTGAGTGACATAGAGGCACACAAAGCGATGGAATATTTAGAGGCAGAGGGAATTCCAACAACGACGTCTGGAGCTGCAGGGGTCGCTGCAGTGATACAGCGAGAGCGGCTGCGTTTAAATATTGCTGAGGGGTCAGTTTGTCTCGCGTTCGTTACCGAGGCGGCGATTTAGAATGAAAAATGTTTTAAGCCAAAAATTTTTAGATGAACTGATAACTTTTCGAAAGCAACTGCATCGTGGGCCGGAAATAGGATTTAATGTAAAAAAGACAGCGGACCTCATTTCGGAAATGTTAAGTAAAGCTGGTCTTGAAGTGTCGAGGGACATTGGAACTAATGGAGTCGTTGCTTCGTTGAACAGGGGCAGTGGAGTCGATCCAATTGGTTTTCGAGCGGACATGGACGCCCTGCCAATAGATGAAGCGAATAACTTTGCTCATGCCTCAGTTCATTCCGGAAAATTTCACGGGTGTGGTCATGATGGGCACGCAGCAATGTTGTTAGGAGCAGCACTCCATCTTTCAAGACAAGAGAACTTCGAGCGGGAGATCCACTTTATTTTTCAACCGGATGAGGAGAACGGGAACGGCGCTATAGCAATGATTGACTCCGGACTATTTGAAGACTTTAAGATGGATGCTGTCTACGGACTCCATAACTTACCTGGTCTCAACGTAGGGGAGTTTGCGATTCAGTCGGGCGCGTTCTGTTCCTTTGAGGATAATTTTGAGATTAAGATAATAGGACGGGGAGGGCACTCTTCAATGCCTGAGAAGCTCATCGACCCCATAGTGATTGGCGCTAAAATTGTCACTGACATTCAGACGATTGTTTCGCGAACGGTATCGCCGTCGGATCATGCTGTAGTCTCGGTTACAAATTTTGAAACCGATGGGGCGAGGAACGTTATTGCGAGTGAGGTGAAAATAACTGGCGATTGCAGGGGTTTTGAGGCACATATCAGTGAATCTATTCAGTCAAGGATGAATGCAATCGTTGCGAATAATTGTGCAAGTTATGATGCTGACTTCAGGTTTACTTACCTCACTTCTTTTGTACCCTTGTTGAATTCTGAGGCTCACACGAACTTGTGCGCGAAGGTTGTTGATAAAATTTCAGGTGCTTGTGTTAGATCAGATTTTGGGAGGGTAGGTTTCTCTGAAGATTTTGCTCAGATGCTTAAAGTAAAACCGGGCGCTTATATTCTGATGGGGAATGGAATAGATGCTGCAAATTATTCTGAGCCATTGCATTGTCCGAACTACGATTTCAATGACGCGGCAATTCGTTTTGGAGTTGAATATTGGTGCGCAGTGGCGAACGCAGAAAAAGTGCCTCTACAAAGTAGCCTAATACCCGATTGACCGAAGTCGCGGAAAAGACTTCGGCTAATTAATAGCTAGTAGCGAAATTTTTACCATTAGTTGAGAGACTGGTCAATATACTTCCAATCCGCTGCACCAAAAAACATTTCATCCCAGCTCTGCAGACCCCATGGGACTGATCTGAATGGGTCTGGATTCATTTTGTTTTGCTCGGAATTGTCGAATGCTCCAGTGGCAGTGATTATCGTACCGGCCGGGACAAATTTCGGTTGTTTGTATGTGTAGGCTAATTGCCAGCTGTAATTATAGTTTGCAATGTTGATAAGTTCTTCACTTGTTCCGTCTGGGTAGTCGGCATAGAACCGCATTCGTTTGCCGCGGAAGTGCATGTGGGGTGTGAGCGAAAACAACTTTGCATCTTTTTCAATTGTGAATGATTGAGTCATCTCATAGTCTGGGTCCATCGGTGGGATGTTCACCCAAGTAGGAGTGAAATGGCAAGCACATTGCCCTGTCATTCGCTCTTCTGGCACGAAGCCTTCTGGATAAAACCATAAGCCAATGCGACTTGCATCAACCGATGCCTTGCCTGTTGTTGTGTAGTGCATTTGCATCGCGATTTTTGTGCCAGCCTTCAAAAGGCCTCCGGTGTTTGGTGGTTCCATTCGCGGCGCTTGACCCGGTATATAAGGGGCGATGTCAGGCCTGTCGGGCTCTCCGCCTAATAGGGCGCCGCCACTTGTTGCTCCCGGGGGAATTAAACTGTGTAGTGTGTGATGGAGGACTGTACGATCGCCAGGAATGTATTGACTCGCTCGGACCCAGCGATCTTTTTCGATATCCAAGTCGACCATGACGTTGTAATAATCTAATACCCCTGTAGCTGGGATTTCTTGCTCTGGAATCTCGATAATATAATCTGGTTTGCCAAACGCCCACTCGGTCTCTGGCCAGACTAATTGGGCTAATGGGTCTGATTCCCCGTCCTTGGGAGAACCAGCCTCAATCCAATAGATAACCTTCTGCACCTTCTCGTCCGTCAGTACCATATCGTTTATAAACTCGCCAATGTGGCTATCTATCTGCCCAGGTGGCATTCGTTTGGTCATTAAAACTTCTCTAATCATTTGCGACCAGCCCTTAACCATTGTGTAACTGTCGAATGCAAATGGGGCAATCCCGCCGACTCGGTGACACGTCGCGCAATTCTCGGCAATAATAGGACCAATTTCATTCTCATAGGAAGGGGCGTGCTTTCGATGTGCAGCTCTTGCGGGATAGAGAACCGGACGCCCAAACTCCGTAGTGTCTGATACTTGAATATTTTTGCCCGCAATTATTAAATCAAATGCTTGTGTTAGTTGCTCTCCGACTGGCCCTTTAAACAATAACTTGAAAGATTTAGGGTCCAAAATAAATACTTCACTTGTCTGGGTAATTCCAAGACTGGATGAGATCACCTTAGCATCATCCATCAGAACCGGAATGCTGATACCCATAGATGCAAGGTCAGCCTTTATCTCCTCACGGTTTTTAAGCCCTGAGGAGTTAATCATGAACAACTTTATACCTCTCTCTTCATAGGTCGATTTGAGTTTTATAAAAGCCGGTAACTTTGCTTTTACTTCATCGTCATGCCTCGCGTGGACCATGATAGCAACTGCCTTGTTATTGTCGTACCAGCTCATTTGATGGAAGTAACCCTCCTGATCGAGGAGAGAGAAGTCCCCGACGCGATCGGCTGCAAATACCGATCCTGCGAGTGCAGTAAAAAGAATCAGAAGCCTAGTAAGAAAGTGTTGTGAAAACATTTCTAGTGTTCCTATTAGTTAGCTTTTCTAAATATGTTTTTGACATTATTCATTGTCTAAACAAAATGTGCAAAATTAATTAGAGATATTACCTGGCCGAATCCAACGGTTTCTGTTGATGCCACTCTCGAATTTTTTGGGTCGGGTCAGCTGTTTTGAGCTGGCGCTGCATTAGTAGTCTTTTTAAATATGCCAAACCCTAAATAAGCCAAGCCAATTGATAGCAGCGGGTTTAAATAATTAAAAAAGGTCCAAGGAGCAAACTCTAATGGTGACATATTGAGAACGCCGGTAATAAATGCTCCGGAGGTCGTCCAAGGTATTAGTGAAGTGCTCAAGGTTGCCCCTTCTTCGAGGCATCGGGACAGCATATGATTTTCGAGTCCGTCTTCATCGAATGAGTCTTTAAATATTTGCCCACCAAATATAATCGAGAGGTAGCCTTCCCCCATGCTCATATTTGACACCACGCCAGCGCTGATCGTTGTTGCCATTAAGCTTGCTGATCGCTGGATACGGCTCAGTAGACCGCTTAGCAGAACGCGTACAAAACCAGCGCGATCTAAAATTCCGCCCAAAGACAGGGCGATGAGCGCAAGTGACATTGTCCACATCATGCTTGTTATGCCTCCTCGGCTCAAAAGGTTATCGAGGTCATCAAGCCCTGTGTCCGCGACATAGCCTGTGTGCAGACTATTGAGCACCTCTGGTAATGCTCTTTCTTGCATAACAACAGCGAGAACAGCAGCCGTTGCGACACTCGCAAGCATGCTAATTTCGGCAGGGGTTCGCCTGAGGCTGAGAACTAAGAGCACTGCCAGGGGCAGCAAAGTCAGTGGATTAATTACAAATTCCACTCCCAGCGCTTGGCTCAAACTGACTATTTCTGATGCCGACAGAGGCTGCCCACTGTAATGCAGACCAAGACCTGTAAACAAAAATATACTTATAATATACGTTGGAACGGTCGTATAAAGCATAGAATTGATATGCGAGTAGAGATCTGTCCCAGCGCTCATTGCGGCAAGGTTAGTTGTATCTGATACCGGAGACATCTTGTCTCCGAAGCTTGCTCCGGAGACGATCATGCCCGCAACCAGTGGCAGCGGTATCCCAAGGGCTGCGCCAATGCCCATCAACACCACGCCGATAGTTGCGATTGTTCCCCATGCTGTTCCCGTGGCAATTGACATAAAGCTGCAAAGTATTAGCCCTGCAGGTAAAAAAAAGTTTGGGTGTAGTAACTCCAGTCCGTAAAAGATGAGACCCCCGATAGTCCCACTCTCGATTAGTGCAGCTACAAGAATACCAATCAAGAAGAAAATAAAGATTGCGCCTAAGCCTTTTTTTATACCCTCGATCATCGACGACTTAATATCGTCATAGTTAAGACCGATGGCCACGGCATTTAACGAAATCCAAACAACCGCAACGACCAAAAGACTGTGAAGGCTTATTTGGAACCACAACATGCCCATAATAACGGTGAGAATAACGCCACCAAAAGATATTAGGGAATGCAAAAAGCTTGGCTGAAGAGTTTTATTCATTGGTCGCTTTGGGTCCATTTGACGTCCGAATCGATTGATAGAGCTGTCCTCTTAAATCGTTCCTAATGGTCGCATAAAAGTGAATCAATCGAAACAAAGCCCGTCTTAATATTAGAAAGTGGAATGGTTTGAGACAAAAAGGCTGCGTCGTCAGCCTTCGAAAACCCGCTTAAGCTCGCAGCGTAAATAACGGTCAGATCGTAATGAAGAAGCTCAAGGATATAGCTTAATTCCCCATCAGCTAGGATTTGTAGTATCTTACTAGGATGTTTTGGAAAAAAATCTATATTAGTTTTTTGCTCATGGGTCTCGTCTTCGTAGAGATTCATTCTGCAGGCGCTGCGTCATTCCAATCTATTCTATCAATGCGGGATCGGGCTGATACCATTGACCGTTTGGTCAATGAAAGACTTACAACTCTTCCCAAGCAATTAATGCGTAGAGAAGGCATTGATATTTGGGTGCTCGTTGCTCGAGAGTATAATGAAGACCCGGTTGTAATGACCATGCTCCCAGGAACAGCGCATTCGGCTCGGAGACGCACTATATTGGTTTTTGTAGATGAGGGCGATCTTGGCGTGAAAGGATACGCTGTTGCTCGCTATCCGGTGGGAAATTTTTTTGCAGCTCGTTGGAACCCGGATGAGGAACCGGACCAATGGCGAGCGCTTGCTCAGCTGATCGAAGAGAAAAATCCCGATACCATAGGAATCAATGTATCCAGTGATTTCGCTTTAGCTGATGGTCTCAGCCATGGTGAATATTTGGGTTTAGTTGATGCGCTATCAACAGAACAAAAGTCCAAGATCGTCTCTGCAGAAAGGTTAGCTGTAGCATGGCTTGAGACTCGGACAGAGTCAGAAATGGAAATATACCCATCAATCGTCGAAGTTGCTCATAATATTATTGCGGAAGGCTTCTCTGAAACTGTCATAGAGCCGGAGCGGACGACCACTCAAGATGTGCAGTGGTGGTACCGAGAGCGCGTGCGCGAGTTGCACCTGCAGGTGTGGTTTCACCCGTCAGTTACTTTTCAGAGGAACGGAGAAACTGGTGATTTACAAGGTGTAATTCTGCCTGGCGATTTACTGCATGTGGATTTTGGGATTACTTATCTGAGGCTTAACACGGATACTCAGCAACACGCTTACGTGCTGATGGAAGGGGAGCAGGTACCTCCAGTTGGTCTCCGCCAGGGCTTGGCTACGAGTAACCGCCTTCAGGACATTCTTGTAAATAATTTTACCGTCGGACGAACGGGTAATGAGATCTTAAGGTCTGCTCGGGAAACGGCCATTGGTGAGGGTATTTTGCCATCAATTTACACTCATCCCATCGGTTATCACGGGCACGGAGCAGGGCCGACGATCGGGATGTGGGACAATCAGGGCGACACAATGGGTCGCGGAGATTACCCTCTTTTTGAGAATACTGCCTTTTCAATTGAGTTAAACTCAACGGTCTCGGTACCTGAGTGGGGAGGCCAGAGGCTGCGTTTTAAGCTTGAAGAGGATGCTTTTTTCGATGGACAACAAACTTTTTATATAGATGGAAGGCAAAAAGAGTTAATTCTTATTCAATCGAAGTAGTTATTTTCGCTTGCGTGACTTGATCGTAAGCCCTCGCGGTTCACTGAGTGCTAAAAGAAAATTCAAAGACGGCAAACCTTAGTGGGAATATTCATGGATTCATTTTTGTCGATCGCACCGTCGCTCTTAGCGCTTACTCTTGCCTTTACTACAAAGCGGGTCATTTTTTCTCTTTTTAGTGCGGTGACACTCGGCTTTTTTATTTTAAATGATTATCAATTCCTTGCGACTGCAGTTTCAATATTTGAAACCGGTATTTTTCAGCAACTCGAAGGAAGTAACGCGCAGATTATTATTGTGATTACGATTATCTCTGGGTTTATCTACCTGCTTGAGGCTTCAAATGTAATGCGCGCGTTCTCGACTGTTATGAGCCATCGCGTGCAGTCAAACGCCAGAGTAAAGCTAAGCACTTTTTTTTCCGGTATCGCTATTTTCTTCACGGACTCTGGAAACTCTCTGATCTTGGGCCCGGTTTTTCGACCAATTTATGACAAGCTTAAAATCTGTCGCGAGAAGCTTGCTTATATAGTTGATTCCACGTC
>CAJWVZ010000020.1 GCA_913048385.1 uncultured Gammaproteobacteria bacterium
ATGAAATGTAGTCTGTGCGTAATCTGAGGTTGGTCAAAAGACTTAGGGAGTGAATTGAATCTCCCTAAGTCTTTGAATTAAATGGTGGGCCTACTAGGACTCGAACCTAGGACAAACGGATTATGAGTCCGCTACTCTAACCAGCTGAGTTATAGGCCCTTAACTTTGCTCATACCTTGGCTATTCCAAGTAATATGAAATTATCTTTATTCATCAAGGAAGCTGCGTAAATGATCAGACCGAGTTGGGTGCCGTAATTTCCGCAAGGCTTTGGCTTCGATTTGTCTGATTCGTTCGCGGGTGACATCAAATTGCTTCCCGACTTCCTCAAGAGTGTGGTCTGTGTTCATGTCGATACCAAAGCGCATGCGGAGTACTTTTGCCTCGCGGGCTGTGAGGCTACCGAGCACATCTTTAGTAGCTTCTCTGAGGCCCTCTTCTACGGATGAATCTACTGGAGAGTCAAGGGTGGCATCTTCAATAAAGTCCCCTAGGTGTGAGTCTTCGTCATCACCAATCGGAGTTTCCATCGAAATCGGCTCTTTCGCAATTTTGAGAACCCTGCGCACTTTGTCCTCAGGCATTTCCATTCGTTCGCCCAGCTCTTCTGGAGTGGGGTCTCTGCCTTTTTCGTGGACCATTTGTCTAGAGATTCGATTGAGCTTGTTAATTGTCTCAATCATGTGGACCGGAATACGAATTGTTCTTGCTTGGTCGGCAATCGAGCGTGTGATGGCTTGTCGAATCCACCAAGTTGCATAGGTTGAGAATTTGTATCCTCGGCGATATTCAAACTTGTCAACGGCCTTCATGAGACCGATATTTCCTTCCTGAATAAGGTCTAAGAACTGTAGGCCACGGTTCGTGTATTTTTTAGCGATTGAAATCACTAATCGGAGATTGGCTTCGACCATCTCTTTTTTGGCTCGCCGAGACTTTGCTTCTCCGATCGACATCTGCCGATTGATATCTTTTATTACAGATATCTTCAACCCCGTCTCACTTTCGAGAAGCTTCATTTTCTTTTGAGCGCGAACGACCTCGGTTTTGACGTTTACTAAAAGCTCAGAATACCCCTTCTTTTCTTTGATATGCTTATCAATCCAACGCACATTTACTTCATTGCCAGGAAAGCTTTCAATAAATTTCGCGCGAGGCATTTTTGCGCTTCGAACACAAAGAGCCATGATGTTTCGTTCATGACGTCGTACTCTTGTAAGAACGGCTCTAACGTGGCTAAGCAGGGGCTCAAATTGACGTGGAGTAAGCTTAAAAGATTTAAAAACTTCCCCTAACTTGTCAAGTTCTTTCTTAGCTTTGCTGGTATCTCTACCTTCTTTATTTATTAATCGACTTGTTCGGTTAAACTGTTTGCGAAGCTCACCAAATCGGAGAGCAGCCTCCTCAGGATCAGGTCCGACCGCCGCTTCGTCATCGTCATCGTCACTGAGATCACCTTTAGCTGAGGCCGGCGCTCCAATCGGTATCTCTTCATCTTCGCTGACGTCTAAGTACCCAGTAATTAGTTCGTTTAGTCGACGCTCTTCCGAGGTGACTAGTGCATATTCGTTCAGAATATGTTCGACAGACCCGGGGAAGAAAGCCATGGCTTTCATCAATTCTCGGAGGCCTTCCTCGATTCGCTTCGCGATAACGATCTCGCCCTCTCTGGTCAAGAGTTCTACCGTCCCCATTTCGCGCATGTACATGCGTACGGGATCGGTTGTGCGACCTGCTTCGTTTTCTACCGCAGCTAGCGCTGCTGCAGCCTCTGCGGCCGCTACCTCGTCAGCGCCGGAGTCCCCATCGTCGTTTAAGGTCATGTCGTCGGCGTCTGGGGCAGTCTCAAAGACCTTAATCCCCATGTCGTTGATCATTTGAATAATATCTTCGACTTGATCGGGATCAGAAATGGATTCCGGCAGGTGGTCATTAACCTCTGAATAGGTTAGGTAGCCTTGCTCCTTGCCTTTAGCAATCAATATTTTGAGGTTTGATTGTTGAGTTAGTTCGGCCATAGTCTCTTTGCCCTGCCGGGGTTAGCCGGGTTGAAGGTGAAAAAAGGTCGCACAGTATAACGCTTTATAAAAGACTCTGCAGGGTTTTTATTTTAAAAGTTAGCTTTCTCTGATTGCTAACACGCAAGGTCACTATGAGGTAACGCCAGTATCGCAAGTCAGGTTTGATCGAGCTCTGCGGCGCGGATCCGCAATTTTTCTTTAATTTCAGATTGTTCAAGTTGTTTTTTGTTAAATGACAGGATGTTGTTATATATCTCTAAAAACTCCGGTCCGAGTCCCTCCCTTGGAGTGATGCGCTCTGCGTTCAATCGATGACTCAAATTGCTTCTAATTTCTGATCCTGAGCAATAACCCAAGAGGACTGACACGTTAATTTTCGGATCTTTTTTTATCATGTTGATAAGAGAGAAGAGCACTTTGGTTTCGTTATTCTTCGAGTGTTTTAACACGCCGAAATCTCCATCCGCTTTGAGGGCGACGGTTGGTTCTATCAGTAGCAATTCAATTGCCTTTAATTCAAGACTTTCTTTTCTTCTTCCAGCCGGTTTTTTATAAATTCTTTGGTCGGCAGAAACTCGACTTGTAAATTCTGCTTTGAATTGCCTCTGGTCACTTGCGGCTTTGGATGCTTGTCTATTTTCATGGGAGCTTGATTGAGATAAAGCTGCACCATAACGTGTGACCTCAGACTCATCGGGGGAGGAGTTTAATGCTAAATTGAGTGAGTCTAGCTCTATTCCAAGTATCTCGGCGAGTCGTTTGCGCACCAAGATACTAAAAATGCCATTCGGTATCTGATTGAGAAGAGGTTTCGCCAGCTTGCTGAGCTTACCTCGATCTTGAAAACTCTCGAGATCAAGATCTGAACTTAATTTATTGAAAAGAAACTCTTCGAGTGGCATGGCATTGTCGATAAGTTCGTTAAATGCCTCTTTGCCAACTTTTCGGACTAGTGTGTCAGGATCTTCATTGTCCGGAAGGAATAAGAAACTAATTTGACGACCGTCCTCCATTTGAGGTAGCGACGTTTCCAAAGCCCTCCAAGCCGCTTTTCTCCCTGCGCTATCTCCGTCAAAACAAAAAATAACTGCGGGGACTATGCGAAACAATTTTACAAGATGATGAGTACTAGTGGCAGTTCCGAGCGTTGCTACGGCGTTACGAATTCCCATTTGAGCAAGAGCGATGACATCCATATAACCTTCAACAATTACAAACTTCTCAATAGAAGCTTTGTGTTTTTTTGCTTCATAAAGGCCATATAGTTCACTGCCTTTTTGGAATACTAAAGTTTCAGGTGAGTTAAGGTACTTCGGTTTTTCATCGCCAAGAACTCGTCCTCCAAATGCGACAGTCCTCCCCCTGGAGTCCCTTATCGGGAACATGATTCGATTTCGAAACCTGTCATAAAAAGTTTTATCATTATCTTTCGATTTTCGATCTAATATGAGTCCAGCTTTTAATAGATTTTCCCTCCCTTTTGGACTTCCAACATAACGAGATGACAAGTTGTCCCATCCCTCGGGGGCGAATCCTAAGTTGAAGTCTCTCGCGATTTCACCGGATACGCCTCTTCGTTTTAAGTATTCAATTGCTGCTCCGCGGTTCTTGTGTGAGCGAAGTTGTTCTTGATAGAAGGCATTGCTTTTCAATAAGGTGTCGTGAATTTCACTGAGTCTGGCCGCATTTTTTTTCTGCGCCGGGCTTTCCTCTCTAGGAACGTCAAGGCCATATTCTTGCGCCAGTATTTCAATTGCCTGAGGGAAGTCTACCGAGTCAAATTTCATAATAAAGCCGAGAACATTCCCGCCCTCTCCACAACCAAAACAATAAAAAAATTGTTTTTCTGGTTCGACACTAAAGGAGGGGGATTTTTCGTTGTGAAATGGACAACAAGCGGTATAGTTTTTGCCTGTTTTTTTGAGACTGACGCGTTTGTCAATCACGTCTACAATATTAGCGCGGCTAAGAAGGTCGTCAATGAAGTTCTGCGGTATGAGTCCAGCCATCTTTCTGTCGCAAATGAGGGTTTAACGCATCAGAGTTCATTGTATCTGATAACTCGAAGGAGGGCACAAGTTGTTGAGAATTAACGTATGAAGCTTTTAGGCCAGTAATTTCTTGATGAGGGTGCTGACAGAGCCCATATCAGCGCGACCAGCGAGCTTTGGTCGGATAGCGTTCATTACTCTGCCCATATCTTTAATTGTGGTGGCGTTATTTGATGAGATCGCTTCAGCAACAATAGTATTAACTTCTTCTTCATTGAGAGGTTGTGGGAGAAATTCCCTCAAGACGGAGATTTCATCTTTTTCGACGGCAGCAAGTTCAGCTCTATTTGCAAGCTCAAACTGTTTGATTGACTCATTCCTCTGTTTAACCATTTTGTCAAGGACGGCAATAACTTGATCGTCGGCTAGCTCAATCCGATCGTCTACTTCAATTTGCTTGATCGCAGCTAAAGCAAGCCTAACAGCGCCAAGACGTGCTTTGTCTTTATCTCGCATAGATTGCTTCATAGCATCCATGAGGGATGTCTTGATGTCACTGTCAGGCATGTTTAAAATCCTGTGCTGCTAGTTACTGTTTTGGTGAGGGGCTATTTCTTCAAACGCGCGTGTCAAGCGTAACTCAAACCCATGGAAAAATCCGAGCGTTAATCTAGAGACCCGCACACAACGGTTACCAAGTACCTTTTGATTTTTTTAAGAAATCTTCGAGGAGTTGCCCTGTTTTAATACTTCATTCGAACCTTCAGAGAAACAGATCCTCATGCTTTATTGACACCGGTGGGCTCGGGCAAAATATCAGAACTATGGAGAACTGCCCTGACGGCTTCTCTACCTGTTAGCCCACTACTAATATAATCGCTTAGTTTTTCTAGTTTCGCGAGACAGCTTTTTAGCGTGGCGCTTTACTGCCGCCGCTGCTTTGCGCTTCCTAACGGAAGTTGGCTTCTCATAAAATTCCCTTCTTCGCACTTCTGCTAAGACGCCCGCTTTTTCGCAAGAACGCTTGAAGCGTCTCAAGGCGACGTCAAATGGCTCATTTTCTTTTAATTTCACTTGCGGCATATGTCGTTTACCCATACCTGTCTAAGATTTGAAAGATTTGCAACCACTGGGTAGTTCCAAAGGGCGCCTATCTTAAGCCGAGGCTACTGAAAAAGCAAAGAATTTTCATATGTTTTAACAGTGTAGTTGAGTGTCAAGTTTCCTGAGTTATCCAATAACTTGAGCCAGAGAGTTGTAAATTTCAGGGGGAGGTTGGGTTAATTTAAAAAATTTGTCATCATTAGCTTCCTCGGGTGTATAAAAAGGAGCAAATTTTGATAGTTTTGGGCATCGAAACTTCCTGCGATGAGACTGGAGTAGCACTTTATGATAGTGAAAAAGGCCTGCTGAGCGATTGTCTTTATAGTCAGACAGAGATTCATGCGAAATTTGGAGGTGTTATCCCTGAGTTAGCCTCTCGAGATCATGTAAGAAAAATTTTACCTTTAATTGAGGAGGTGATCTCAAAAGCTGAAATTACTCAGGCTGATATTGGGGGAATAGCTTACACAGCAGGTCCTGGATTAGTCGGCGCTTTATTGGTCGGTGCTTCTTTGGGTCGAGCGCTGGGAATGGCGTTAAACGTTCCAACGCTGGGAGTTCACCATATGGAGGGACATTTGTTGGCACCGATGTTAGAGCCTGAACCGCCGTCTTTTCCCTTTATTGCCTTATTAGTATCGGGTGGGCATACACAATTAGTAAAAGTTGATGAAATCGGATGTTATAAAGTGCTTGGAGAGTCATTAGATGATGCGGCGGGCGAGGCATTTGACAAGGTCGGCAAAATGCTTGGATTGGAATACCCCGGCGGACCAAATGTTGCGAGGGAGGCGTTAAAAGGTGACCCGGAACGATTTTTCTTTCCGCGGCCCATGACAAATCGCCCCGGATTAGATTTTAGTTTCAGTGGTCTAAAAACTCATACCCGCACTACAATAAAGGAAATTGAAAATGACACTGGGAGATTGAACGGCGCAGATGTTGCGGATGTTGCGCGTGCTTTTGAGGAGGCGGTGGTTCAAACGCTGCTTTTAAAATGCAAGCGTGCTTTAAAGCAGACGGGAATGAAGAGACTGGTGATTGCCGGAGGCGTAAGCGCTAACCTGAGGCTCAGAGAGTTATTGGAAACTGAAATGCGTGACACAGGTAGAAAAGTGTTTTATGCACAGCTTAGATATTGCACTGATAACGGTGCCATGATCGCCTATGCTGGTTGCCAAAGGTTGATGGCCGGCCAATCAGATGATTTGACGATTAATGCGAGGCCGAGATGGTCTTTAGAATCACTCGAGCCTCTCTCTAAAGTTGATTTGCAGTGATAAAATTTAATGATGTCAGGAATAATCCGAGTAATATTTCCTCTGGAGAGAGAATGGACAGGGTCTACATTAGCGAGCTTGAGATCGAAGCAATCATTGGCATTTATGAGTGGGAACGTGAAAAGAAACAAACCATCAGCATTGATGTCGAGATGGGGTGGGATAATCGTCCAGCTTCCGCTGAAGATGATATTTCTAAAGCTCTTGATTACAAGTCGGTAGCTAAACGTATTATTGGATTTGTTGAGAGTTCTGAGTTCTTGTTGGTTGAGACGCTGGCCGAAGAAATAGCAGGAATCGTTATCACCGAATTTTTAGTTCCTTGGCTGCGTTTACGTGTCAGTAAGCCGGGTGCCGTTACTGGTTCAAAAGATGTCGGTGTTGTCATTGAGCGCACTGCAAAAGGTTTTGATCAGTCTTGACAGAACTTGTTCTCAGTCTTGGCAGCAACATAGATGCGGACAGAAATATCCGATGTGCATTAGACTTGCTCGAGGATATTTTTGGTGGATTGGAGATGTCGTCAGTCTATGAAAGCGAATCTGTGGGTTTTTTGGGAGATAATTTTTTAAATCTTGTGGCTATTTTCGTTACAGAGTTTGATTTGGCTTTCGTTAACAAAACTTTAAAATCGATCGAAGATCGATTGGGTAGAGATAGGTCTGCCGAAAAGTTTTCATCAAGGCCTATTGATATAGATATTCTTATTTTCGGAGACTCTACTGGTGAAGAGTGTGGGATTGAGTTGCCGCGGGCTGAGATTCTTCAAAATGCTTTTGTGTTGAGGCCACTGACCGAGCTGCGGCCAAGCGCAATTCATAGTCATACAGGACAGAGCTTTTCTGATCTTTGGAGCGCTTATGACCATTCCTTGCAAAATCTCTGGCCGATCAACTTCGCTCGTTAATCTTTAATTCGCGATGCCCAGGCTTCTTCCGCCATCAACCTTAATTACCTGACCGGTCATATACTGTGCTTCGCACGCTAAGAAGTAAACCGTTTCCGTAATGTCAGATATGCTGCCGAGCGCTTTCATTGGAATATTTAAAAGCATCTCTTTTCTTCGTTGTAAGACGTCTGGCTCCTCAGAATCTTCAAGTGTTGGAGGCCAAAGAATCGCTCCAGGGGAGACACCGTTCGTTCGAACGTCTGAGCCCAATTCGATGGCTAATGATTTTGTCATGGCCTTGAGGCCTGCTTTTGCAATGCTGTAAACAGGGTGGTTAGCCAGAGGCCGATCCGAGTGAGTGTCTACAAGGTTTACGATACTTCCTTGTCGGTTTTTTATAGAGTTGGCAAGTGCTTTTGCAAGGAAATAGGCGCCTCTCAAATTACTCCCGACCAATTCGTCCCATGCCTCTTGCGTTGTGTGTAAAAAAGGGGTTGGGTAGAATGAAGACGCATTATTTATGAGGATATCGACATGACCTTTCCAGATGAGTGCCTTTTGCGCAAGGGCTGACACCTCCTCCGAAAGCGCAAGATTTGCCTTTATCGAGTGCGCGGACTCAGGACGCACTCTATTGAGTTTTTCGGTGAGCATCGTGGCGGCTTCGTTTGACTGATTGAAGCTAATCACTATATTGAAACCGCGACTGTGAAAGAGCTCTGCAATCCCCGCGCCAATGCGAAGAGCGCCACCTGTTACCAACACGACAGGTTCATCATTTTTATAAGAACATAAGCCCAAGAGATGTTTTCGCTCACAATAGATAGCAGATTAGTCTGTAATCTTACGAAATTTTAAGCGTGCTGTGCAATATGATCGCTGACAATCGATAATTTTTTTGCAGTTATAAAAACTTCTCGATTTGTATCATTTTGATCAACAAGAAGGGTCTTCCAATTGATGTCGTTAATCTTTTTTATTAGCACTCGAATTAATTCGATTTGTGTAAGAAAAGAGTCAGGATCATTTTCTGAGCTGGTCACATTTGCTTTGCACGCAAGGAAGAATTTTTCTAACCTGTCCGGGCGTCGCTTTGCGTCAAGAGAATCGATAAATTGCAATAATTCTTTGGCGTTTAATGTTGTCGCGCGCGAAAGCTCGTCTTGATGCCTACTCACTAGGGTCGCAACCTGCTGGCAGGATTTAGGAACACGCAGGCGGTTGGCAATTTTTTCAGTCAATTTAAAATTTAATTTATGATCGCTGCCTGTTTGTTTCCCTACGTTATAAACGAGAGCGCCGTAAATTGTTGGAAGGTCAGCCTTAAGTTCTCGCGCGCGACGAAGACTTTGAAGGGTAGCGGTTCCGAATGAAGTGCTTGTTTTTGATGTTGGATTGCACGGCGCGTCAAAGAGAATTTCAATTTCTGGTAAGATAAATGCTAAGGCACCGCATTTTTGTAGCACTGAAATAAAGACATCAGGACGCTGTGAGTTAAGTCCCTCGGATATTTCAAGCCACACCCTTTCGGCAGTTAAATCTTGAAGCTCACCATTAGTCGTTATTTTTTGCATTAATAATTTCGTTTCGTTTGCGACTGAAAAACCCAGGGGTTCGAGGCGTGCTGCAAATTTTGCAACCCGCAATACCCTGAGAGGGTCCTCAACGAAGGCATCAGAAATATGCCGCAACAGTTTTCGTTTGAGATCACCTTGACCATCAAAGGGATCGATTATGATGCCTTCTGGCGTTTCAGCAATTGCGTTAATGGTTAAGTCTCGTCTGCTTAGATCGTCTTCAAGTGACACTGATTTGTCTGCGATGACCTCAAATCCTTTGTAACCTCGTCCAGATTTTCGCTCGGTTCTTGCTAGTGCATACTCTTCTTTTGTTATCGGATGTAAAAAGACTGGAAATTCTGTCCCGACTTGATCAAATCCAGCGCTGAGCATGCTTTTCGAAGATTCTCCGACGACCACCCAATCATTGTCTTTGGAGGGCATGCCCAGTAGTTTGTCGCGAACTGCACCACCAACTAGATAAACTTTCATATTTCACTTAGCCGCTTTTGTAACTGACTTTAACGATAGTATCGGTTTCGAGACAAAGCAAGCTGAGTTCTCTACCCCAAACATAACCTGTGTCCAACGCTCTTATGCCTGACTTGCCCGTGAATCCCTCAAGCGCGGCCCAGTGTCCAAACACAATTTTGGTTGCCGGAGTCAATTGCTCATACTCATACCAAGGTTTAAATGCTTTCGGAGCTGCATTCACACCGGCCTTTATCTTAAGACGCATGGTGCCTTTTTTGTTACAAAAACGCACTCTTGTCAGATAGTTTGTAATTACACGAAGGCGATCGTAGCCCACTAACGAATCGCTCCAACGAACCGGACGATCTCCGTACATTGATTTTAAAAACTTCCGATAATCGTTATTTTGCAAAGCGAACTCAACCTCTGCAGAAAGGTTCAAAGTGGTTTGCAAAGACCATGATGGGGCTACACCTGCGTGAATCATAAGAAAGTTCTCTTCGCCCTTTTTCGTTGTAATCATTTCATGATGCGCTAGGGGTTGTTGCCTCAACCAGTCACTCAATTTTTCACAATCAGGAGCGTCGAGAAGATCTTTAAGCGTGTCTTTGCCGCGGGCTGGCGCACACTCCTCATTGATTGCGATGAAATGAAGATCATGATTGCCAAGAACGATTTTGCAAGCGTTGCCTAAGTCATACAGATAACGGAGTGTATCGAGAGACTTAGGGCCGCGGTTGACTAGGTCTCCGACGCACCAAAGGCTGTCCTTTGCTGGATTAAATTCAACCTTTTTTAGTATTTTCCGGAGGGCTTTATAACAACCTTGGATATCTCCAATAACGTAGGTACTCATTTTTTTCTGCCAAAAAACGTTAGTCACTAATGTATCGGCAATTGAGAGTTTTTCGTCAATTAAGCTAACTTCTATTGAGGCATTGAAAATTTATAAAGCATTCGTTGGAAGGGAAAGTATTAATACTTGTAAGTTTTTTGCGTAAGAGATTCTCAATGTATTTTTAATTTGGCGGCAAGTAAAAACGGCTTAATCTGCGCTTCAAACTTTATGCTGTTAGCCGTAATCATCTTGTAGCTTCCTTGCATTATGCCAACTTGAGTTTTTATGATGGCGCCACTGGTGTAAATAAAAGTAGTACCAGGAGTTATTTCTGGCTGTTGACCTATTACCCCGTCTCCGATGACCTCCTCGATGGTATTATTGTCGTCCGTAATGATCCAGTGCCTCGCTAGTAATGTTATGTTTTCGCTGCCTGTGTTGGAGATTCGAATTGTGTATGAAAAAACGAAGCGATTATTCTCAGGTTCAGATTGGTTCTCTAAAAATTCAACCTCAGACTTTATTTGAATGTCATCAACGCTTCCCATATTAATCTCCTGTCAGAGCATTGCTGATCTCTACATAATCTTCTAATGAGAGGGTTTCAGGACGAAGACTTAGATCAACTGACGATGGTTTTTTCGACTCTCGAAGAAGAGCCTTCAGGCTGTTTCTTAGTGTTTTTCGACGTTGATTAAAGGCGGTTCTGATAACCGTTTCTAGTATTTTCGGATCTTTTGCTTCTATAGGTTTTTTTTTATACGGTTTGAGTCGCACTATTGCTGACCCAACCTTAGGAGCGGGGGTGAAGGCGGTGGACGGAACATTGAACAGATGTTCGACTTCACAGTGATACTGAAGCATCAGGCCGAGACGCCCATAATTTTTTTCACCCGCTCTTGCTGTGATTCGTTGCACTACCTCTAGCTGTAGCATAAACGTCATATCAGAAATCAATTCATGGCTTTTTAACAAATGAAAAAGAACAGGCGTTGAGATATTGTAAGGGAGGTTTCCTACCACTCTTAACGATTTTGGTTGAGGGTCTAGTATTTTAATATCAAATTTAAGGATGTCTTTCTCTATGACATTGAGTACAGATGAACAATAACGTTCGTTTAAGAATTTAACTAGATCCTGATCAATTTCAACGCAATCAAGTTTTGATTTTGAGTCGATCAGAGGCTCGGTAAGAGCGCCTTGTCCGGGACCTATTTCAAGGAGATGATCATTCGGGGAGGGTGCTATTGCCGCGATGATTTGGTCTATTACTTTCTCGTCATGTAGGAAATTTTGACCAAATCTTTTTCGAGGGATGTGAGCGTAACCGTTTTTGAGTTTGATGGGATTAAGTGGTTTCATCAAGCATCTCGCGTAGCCAACATTTCCGCAGCTGTTTTAATTGCGTATTCAATGCTGCCGCAGTTTATTTCATTAGTGCCGGCCAAATCGAGAGCAGTACCGTGGTCGACGGAGGTTCGCACTATGGGAAGCCCAAGCGTTATATTGCATGAGTTGCCAAAACCTTTGTACTTTAGGACAGGGAGGCCTTGGTCGTGAAACATCGCTAAGACCGCATGAGCGGAATTTAAATATTTTGGTGTAAACAATGTGTCTGCTGCTAGCGGGCCGGTCAACATGCGGCCTTGATTTTGGAGCTCTTCAATTACTGGCTTTATAACCTCAATTTCCTCGCGTCCAATATAGCCATCCTCCCCCGCATGTGGATTTAGGCCGCAGACTAAAATATGTGGGTCCTTAATTCCAAATTTATTTTTGAGGTCATTGTTTAAAACCGTTATTACTTTTGAAAGTAAAGTCTTTGTTATTGTTTTAGGAACTGCTGCTAATGGAAGGTGTGTCGTAGCTAGAGCAACCCTCAGGCCTGCTGTTGCAAGCATCATTACCGTAAGTTGCTGTTTGCACTTTTGTGCTAGAAATTCAGTATGTCCTGTAAAAGGAATTCCGGCTTGATTAATGACTCCTTTGTGCACAGGCCCAGTAACCAATCCATCTAAATCTTTTCCGATTACTGAATCTACAGCAGCGTTCAGCGTGCTCATGACATATGATGAGTTCGCCAAGTTCAGTGTGCCAGTTTTTACCTCTTCACTTAAGTGGATTGGTATGATGTGCAATTCTCCAGCTTTAGCGGTCTTCTCGGCTGAGGAATTCCATTCGATTAATTTTAGGGGGAGCTTAATCTGGGCAGCTCTCGATTCGAGAAGATTAGGATCTGCAAATACTACCAATTGAAAGGCTTCTCTTGGTCTCTGGGCAATCCTCACGCACAAATCTGGACCAATTCCAGCAGGCTCTCCAGGGGTGACGGCGATTCGAATAGTCATTGGTCTAAGCTCTATCAATCAATGAATTCTACAAATGCTTCTTCGCGAATTTCTAGTAACCAATTCTGCAACTCAAGATCAAACTTCCGATTTCGGAGCGCGTTCTCGGCCTGACTATCCATGTATTGAGAACTAAGATCTTGAAGTCGGCGACCCTCGACCTTTGCGACATGCCATCCACCGTCAGTACGGAAAGTTTCGCTAACTTCATCGACATCAAGCTCATTGATTACTTCTTCCATTGCTGGTGGCATGCCGCCTTCATTGACCCAGTCCAGATCGCCACCAGCAACGACTGAGGAGGCATCGTCAGAATTTTGGCGCGCAAGTGTGGCGAAGTCTTCGCCATCAAGAACTCTTTGGCGAAGTTGTTGAATCTCTCGTTCTGCCTGTGCTTCATCTCTGATCTCGTTTGGGGACAACATTATGTGCCTTATTCTGGTTTGATTGACGAACTGCTCAGTTCCACCTCGTTTGTCGACCAATTGTATGATGTGCAATCCGTTTCCTGCCTCAATGAGGTCGCTGACTCCCCCAAGTTCCATACTAGTAACTAGGTTAGAAAAAATTCCGGGTAGCTGCTCTGCCTTCCGCCAACCGAATTCGGTCCCCCCTATTTCAAAGGAGTTGCTATTTTTTACATCCGAGGCTGCGTTTTTCAGGCTAGCGCTTTGCTTGGCGTCAGAAACGATTTTGACGGCTAGAGCGGTTTTTTTCTCTCTCGCTTCAGATGAATCTCCAGTGCTTATAGGAATCAGTACATGCTCTAAAAAATAATCTGCGGCGATCATTTCTCGCCCCATTTGAGAGTTTAAGAAATTGTTTATTTCTTGTTGGGTGATTGTGATCCGACGATTAACCATTCCTCTTTGCAGCTCTTGAATCGTCATCTGCTTTCGGACTTGCTCTCGTGTTTCTAGATAAACTCCAGCGTTTTCCAGTGTGTTAACGTAAACATCAAAACTCATATTGTTATTGTTTGCCATATTGCCGAGAATTCGGTTTATCGTGTCGTCATCAAAGCGAATGCTTACGCGCTCAGCAAGCTGCATCTGAATGTTTTCGATCACCAATGCCTCGATAATTTCCGATTTAAAGGTCTCGAAATCTTCAGGTAACGGCTGGTTTGCTCTTTGCGCTTGAGCTTGAATTTCGGTAATCCTAGTATTGACTTCGCTTTGCAAAACGACATCCTCGTCGACTATCGCAATGACTTTGTCAAGCAACACCCTCTGGGCGAGAAGGCTCTCGCTGAGTGTTAGCATTACTAAAATTATTGCCGAGTGTGTAAAGCGCATAGATTTATACATTAACGTTGCCTCTGGTCGTCAAAGCCAGGAATACCTTGCAGTAAGAGATTGTTCAGACCTCCGCCGGTCAAATCACCCAGGCCATTAAGGGTCACCTGGACAAATATACCATTATTTGGCTTTAAGTTTGGTATCAATAGGGCATTTTCATCTACCCACTCGCGGGCAACAAGTCTTATTATCGAGCAGCAGTTTGAGTACTCTATTCCCGCGAATCGCTCTAAATTGCGCGAGTTGCTATGGTCGTAATTCCAGCGACCAAGAATCTTCCATTTTGGGCTTAGCGGCCATGCCATGGATAAATCGCTTTGTTCTATTCGAGGGCCAAGGCGTTGAGAAAGTGAAGCCCAAGCTGGATCTAAAACGGCACCGATTTTTTTTGGGTCATAGAATGTTCGTACTCGGTGATTAATGTTTAAGACTCGCTGGCCTTGATCTTGATACCGAAGGCTGGCTCTTGCTTCATCGAAACCCCTTAATGTTTCATTCCATTGAAACTCGCTTCGGAACTTCCAATTTGACTTAAAGGTGAGGCTGAATTCACCGGCAATAGCGGATGAGTTGTTCTTAAGTGAATACCTTGGTACCCAGTTTCCCAAGGGGTTCTCTAAGTCAACTTTTCGTTCTTTAAAATACTCTATTCTGCCGAGACTGACTCGGGCCTTTTCACGCCCTTTGGCATCAATGACCCTGCTGGTTATTGCCGTTGTGAGTTGGTTACTATCAGAGACTCTATCCCCGCCTGAGAAACGCTCATCTCTAAATAGCTGAGGGAAACTAAAGCTTAGCTCAGAAGTATCAAAAAGGGGCAGGTGGCGTTGATCTTGGTATCCACTGTATAAGTAATAGACTCGGGGTTCGATGGTTTGGGTGAATTCAGGGTGTGTAGAACGTTCGAAGACCAGTCCAGCGTCTATACTATACAAGGGAATGCCGAAGGATTCGGTTTTTTGAGTGTGTTTCGCTTGACGGTTTAGATCATAGTTCTTGAATAGATATCGCGCTTTTGTTCGCAAGAAACTTCCCGGCTTTTCTCGAGACCATGCAATTTCCGGTTCGGCGGTCAAACGCGAGCCACTGACTAATGCGCCTGTTTCAATTTGCTCCAGACTTAACATTGATTCTTTTAGTTTGCGATCAAACGTCGTAAATTCTGTTTCCATCGATGCCTTGAAGCCAGAAGTTTGGTTTGATTTTAATCTGAAAGTTAACTGCGGTAGGCGATCGTAGGGTTTATTGATATCCAAATTGGATACGAACGGGTCGATAATTTGGAATCGTTGAAAATTTAGACCAGCATCACCCCAATCTCCGTTGAGAGCCAAGCTAGCCTGCTGGTTAAGATTAGTCTCGCTTGCAGTATTGAGCCCACTGTTACTGAAGTCGTAAAAATAATTGCGATCACTCACTGAATTGAAGTCTATAAAGCTGCTAAACGGGCCAAGTTGGCCGCTATGCTCTAGTCCAACAAACCAGCGTTTTTCAGCGCTGCCTTCTTGCTGTAAAAGCTTGTCTTGATGTAAAAACGAAACATTCAAGGTGTTCATCGAACTTTCAGAGAGGTAGCGCACCTCAGTACCTAGCATCGCTCCACGATCGGAAATAAACCTCGGGTTTAGCGTCGCATCTAATTGTGGAGCTAAATTGAGATAGTAAGGTATTTCAATATCGGTTCCGTTATTGCGTGTTGATCCTATAGTTGCTGGAAGAAATCCTGACATTCGAGTCTCGTTAATTGGAAATTTTAAAGTATAAGGGTAATAAAAGATCGGAATCTCTTTTATTCTTAGGCTCATAGCAGTGGCGGCGCCCTGGCCGAGCCCCTCATTTAAAGTCAACGTTTCGGCGTGGATAGACCAGAATGGCTCCTCTGGCTCACATCGACTGAACTCAGCATTGGCCAATGTAATTAAGCTTAATTCTCTCTCATACTGAATTTGGTCAGCACGACCGTGGGCGCCAATCTCATGCATCACGTAAGTTGCGTTTCTAACTGAATTGGTTTGTGTTTTCGAATCGACATTTGCCGACGTTCCACGCATCAGTAGGCCGGGCTCTCTGATAGAGACATCGCCGATTAAAGTTACGGTCTCTGATTCTTGATTAATGATTGTCGAGGCATTTTTATCTAAATTAATGATTGTTCTGTAGCCTTGACTCACCGTAACTTCACCCAACAGTTCCACTGTCGTTTTGTTTCTCTGTATTAAACCATCTGTTGTTGTGAAAGTGGTAGCAGCTTGGCTTGGATTGTTTGCCGCGCTTTTGGTTACTCCGCTGCGGTCAATAAAAGCACCACAACAAGCTGGATCGTGCATTTCAAGCTCTGTCACGGTCATTTCCCTCAGGTTAACCCATTCAGTTCGACCGATTGTAAGTTCTGTTTTTAGTGTAGAAGGTTCTTGAATAGATTTCGCGTGTATCGTTTGTGAAGAGCGACCCAATTGCCCTGAATTTGAATTTGAATTTGAATTTGAATTTGCGCCTCTGCTGCAATTCCACTCATTGTCACCACTCTCTGCTACACAGACAATTAGCGGATACAGGTCTTTAGCAAAGCTGAAACAGGATTGCAGAGGGATTGAGAGAATTACTGCAAATAACAAAATGTGTTTGGCTTTTAAGCGTTGAAAGTGCTCATCAATTAGAGCCCATTTTTTAGTGGGGATACACAATGGCATGCTCGTGAGCTTCAGTGTTAGCAGATCATTAGTCAAACAATTGGAAATTGGACCGATGATATATCTAGTTAATGATTAAACTATGTTGTCCTACGAAAGGATAATAAGGGATTGCTAGTCGAAAGCAAAGTTATGATCTCTTTTAGTTACTGTGTTTTAAGGGTTTTATGCAAAAATTTAGTCAGGATGAGCGCAAAATTGAATTAGCCGATTGGGTCTCTCGACAACTATGTGAGTTGCAATTTAGTCGCGAATTTAGCTCTTCACCCGAAGTTTCGGCTGAATCACTTAAAGTTGTCAGCGGAGATGCCAGTTTCCGACGATATTTTCGGCTTAAATTGCAAGCTGATTGCCCAAAGGTCACGAGTGACCTTTCGCAGATGCAAAATCAAATTAGCAGCTTGATAGCGGTAGATTCGCCGCCAGAGCACGAAGACAATGAGAGTTTTGTAAGGATCGATGCTCTGCTGACGAAAGCCGGCGTGAGAGTGCCCATGGTTTTTTCAAAATGTTTTGATAAAGGGTTCTTGTTGCTTGAAGATCTTGGAGACCGCATTCTGCTTCCGTTGCTGGAGTGCGCTAAACGTAAAGGCGATAAGGAATATGTCGATCGTATTTACGCTGATGCGATCAGATCAATTTTATTCATGCAAGAAGGGGTCGCTTCTTCTCAGCTTTCCACGTTTGGAAGGAGTCAATTGCTCGATGAAATGAACTTATTTTCGCAATGGTTTTGCGAAGGCCTTCTTGATCTTTCATTATCTGAGCAAGAACAAGAAATGATCAATAAAGCTTTTTTCTTTTTAGCAGATCGTGTTGACCTGCAGCCGAAAATAGCTGTGCATCGCGATTTTCATTCGCGAAATTTGTTGCGCCTCGAGTTGGCTGGAAAAGAGGCCGTCAACAATCTGGGAGTAATTGATTTTCAGGATGCCGTTTCGGGACCTTATACCTATGACGCAGTATCTTTGTTACGTGACTGTTATGTAAGGTGGCCAAAAGACGACCAGGCGAGGTGGTCGCTCATGTATTTTGAGGAAGCTCAAGCCGGGAAAGCAGGAAAAGTATTAGCCAATCAGTTGAGTGGAATAACTCAACTCGAATTCTCGATCGATTTTGATTTATGTGGTTTGCAGCGACATCTGAAAGTTATGGGTATTTTTTCACGACTTTTTCTAAGAGATCAAAAGCCAACCTATTTGAAAAACTTACCATTGACCATTCATTATTTTCTTGAAGTAGCCAAGAATCATGCTTCTTTAAGAAATTTTCTCAGCTGGTTCCATGAAAAAGTTCTTCCTCGTGCTGAAACGCGTTTGAGGTTTTTAGCCACTGACTTTATCGATGAGGACTGATTGATGCAGGCTATGATTTTGGCGGCGGGGTTGGGCTTGAGGATGCAACCCTTAACAGATAATTTACCAAAACCACTTTTAAAAGTTGGTAAATATACGCTAATAGAGCATCAACTAATTAAGTTACGTAATGCTGGAGTCAATAAAGTTGTAATCAATCACAGTTACCTTGGTTATATGATTGAGACACATTTGGGAAATGGGTCGCGCCTTGGTCTCGAAATTGTTTATTCGCCAGAGGATGAGCGATTAGAAACGGGCGGAGGGATAATTAATGCTCTTAGCAAATTTGAAGGAGAAAGCTTTATTGTTGTAAATGCGGATGTGTGGACAAATTTTGATTGCAAACTTCTTCCGAAGATAGAACCAAAGGTCGATTTGGCGCATTTGGTGTTAATAAGTCATGCGCCACATAACCCTTCGGGCGATTTTTATCTCTCTGCGGCAGGGCGGGTACAAGAAGTTGCTACAGATCAAATGACCAGATTTACTTTTGCTGGTGTGAGCGTCATGCATCCAAATTTATTTGCCGATTTAGATGCTAACCCCCAGCCGCTGCTTCCTATTTTATCTTCGGCTATTGGGCGTGGTTTAGTGGGTGGTCAAGTACATCAGGGAACGTGGCTTGACGTCGGTACGCCGGAGAGACTCAGAAAATTGAGGTTGTCCGTGGAGGGAGCACATGGCGACAAATAATGTTGTTGATTTAATTTGTTTTATTAGGCACCGAGCCTACAAAAAAGCGCTCCTTGAGCGTTTTTCTGGTACGTGTATAGATGTTCCTCCAGGCGGGAGCACTGAGCTTATACTGACGGATACGCTCTTTTTTATGCTCGGTAAATTAGCAAAGCTTGATGGAAGAGTGTCTAAGCGAGAGATAATATTTGCTGAGAAAGCAATTGAAAAACTTGGCCTTGTTTCTGGTTTCAATGACAGTGGAAACTCAAGGAAACGTGCAATAACAAGTTTTGAAAGAGGAAAGAGGTTTTCGGATGAGACCTTTGATTTTGTTAATCAGCTTGCCTTACGTGTCGGCAGAGGTAGCGATCTGAGTTGGCAGATCCTCAGGTTACTTTGCGGTGCTGCATTATTAAAAAAGACATCTAACGAGTTGTCGAGATCCAAAACTTCTGAAGGAATGAGTCTTAACTGGAGTCTGCGATTAAAGGATCGAGTGTTTCTTCGTGGAGTAGCTGAAAAACTCGGATTTGATAAAGCCCAATTTATCGCGTGCTGTGACGAGATACACAAGGAGTCGTGTTTCGGGCTGTCAGTTTCACAAAGAGGAGCTTGTGATGCCTACAATATACTTGAAATTGAACCTGGAGCTGAGTTGAGTGTTATTCGAAAGGCATATCTCAAGCAGATGGCAAAAAATCATCCTGATAAATTACTAGCTCAGTCCCCAAACGAGGAGGTGATGTTACGGGCAAAAGATAAAGTTAATAGTATTAGGAACGCCTATGAAATTCTTTGCGATCGCCGTGGGGCTAGGACATAACACTTAAAAAACTAAGGGAAGAGACTTCTTGGTTGCGAGGCGTTAAAATATCAGTCTTTTTACCGTTATTAGACTGGAAGAAGCTAATGGAAAATTTTCTAATTGCGCCCTCTATTCTCGCCGCAGACTTTGCTCGATTGGGAGAAGAGGTAGATAGCGTCATTGAGGCTGGTGCTGATGTTGTTCATTTTGATGTTATGGATAATCATTACGTGCCCAATTTGTCTTTTGGCCCGATGGTATGTTCGGCTCTCAGAAGTCATGGTGTTAAGGTTCCGATCGATGTTCATTTAATGGTGAAGCCAGTAGATCGAATGATTGAAAGTTTTGCGAAAGCTGGCGCGAGTTACATCAGTTTTCACCCCGAGGCCAGTGATCATTGTGATCGATCTCTTCAGTTAATTCGAGAACTAGGGTGCAAAGCAGGCTTGGCCTTAAATCCTGGCACCTCACTTGAATGTCTTGAATACGTTTTGGATAAGGTCGATTTAATTCTTTTAATGTCTGTGAATCCAGGTTTCGGTGGACAACAGTTTATATCGTCAACTTTAAAAAAGCTCTCTAAGGTTCGTGCTTTAATAGAAGAGAGTGGGCAAGTTATTCGGTTAGAGGTAGATGGTGGCGTAGGAATTAAAAATATAAAAGAGATAGCTGATGCCGGGGCTGATATGTTTGTCGCAGGTTCTGCGATTTTCGGGACTAATAATTACAGTGCCGTAATTGAAGCAATGCGTGTAGAGCTTGGTGCGCCGCCAAGTCAGCATCATTAGTGTTAGGAAATGCCATGCAAGATCTGAATTATGAAGCGCTTCGAAATGCTGGATACAATAGGGTTCCGGTGGTGAGGGAAGTTTTAGCGGATACTGAGACCCCGCTCAGTATTTATTTGAAACTAGCGAATACCACCTATAGTTATTTGTTTGAGTCTATTCAGGGAGGAGAGAAATGGGGTAGATTTTCCATAATAGGTTTGCAGTCGAATACAGTCCTCAAGGTTGTCGAGCGAAAAATTACAGTTGAAAAAGATGGAGTTGTAACTGAGTCACTTGAGGCTGACGATCCGTTTCCTTTTATCGCCGAATTTAAAAATCGTTACCGGGTTGCAGAGCTTCCTAGCGGAACCTCTTTTGGGGGAGGGCTCGTGGGTTATTTCGGGTACGACACTGTTCGTTATGCCGAGCCAATTATCGGTAAAGCTCGAGGAAAAGATGACCTAGCTACCCCCGACATTTTGCTCATGGTGTCTGAGGAGGTGATTGTTTTCGATAACCTAAAGGGAACAATTTCTTTTGTTATTAATGCGGACCCAAACAATGAAGGATCGTTCAAAAAAGCACGCGACCGAATAGACTCTTTGCAAAATGAACTTAAATCGCCGCTTCAGTTACCAGTGCTTGATCCAAGTTCTACAAAAAGACCGATCAATTTTTCTCATCATTTTACAAAAGAAAATTTCGAAACTTCGGTTAACACTATAAAGGATTACATCGACGCAGGCGATGTAATGCAAGTTGTGATTTCTCAACGGATGTCTGCATCTTTTGAAGGTGACCCATTGAATGTGTACAGGGCCCTTCGTTACCTTAACCCCTCTCCATATATGGTATATTTTGACCTCGGTGATCATCACATAGTAAGTTCTTCTCCTGAAATTTTGGCTCGAGTTGAGGACAAGAAAATCACTGTAAGACCTTTAGCGGGGACTCGTAAACGAGGCTCAACTGAAGATAAGGATCAGGCTCTTGAACAAGAATTATTGAATGATACGAAAGAATTAGCAGAGCATCTGATGCTTATTGATCTGAGTCGTAATGACTCGGGCCGAGTGTCCAAGGTAGGCACGGTTAATGTCGCACGACAGATGTTTATTGAACGATACTCGCATGTTATGCACATAGCATCTATCGTAGAGAGTGAGCTGAGTGAGGATAAGTCTGCACTGGATGTTTTACGTTCAACCTTGCCTGTCGGCACTTTGAGCGGTGCACCAAAGGTGCGGGCAATGGAAATCATTGACCAGCTTGAGCCAGAGAAGCGGGGAGTCTATGGGGGCGCTATGGGGTATCTTGGGTGGAACGACAATATGGATATGGCTATCGCTATTCGTACCGCCCTCATCAAAGACGGACGGCTCAATGTTCAGGCTGGCGCGGGGATAGTCGCTGACTCCGTTGCTAACTTAGAATGGGAGGAAACTCTCAATAAAGCTCAGGCTATTGTGCGTGCGGTGGAATTAGCGGTTACAGGATTTAAAATATAGAATTTGCTCGTAATTCATGCACTGCTCATGCCTTTATAGGCTTCAAGAGCTCGTGTACGCGTTTCTTTTAAGTCGAGAATGGCAAGCGGATATTGAACTCCTAGTTTTACTCCAGCGCGCAAGAGCTCCCCTTCTGGTGCGTTGCTCGGATCGTGGATGTATTTATTGGGAACTGACGCCAATTCAGGGAGAAACTTCTTAATATAGGTTCCGTTTGGATCAAATTTTTGTGATTGAGTCACCGGATTGAATATTCTAAAGTAAGGAGCAGCATCCGCACCGGTTCCGGCAACCCACTGCCAGCTGCATGAATTACTCGCTAAGTCTGCGTCTAAAAGACAGTCCCAAAACCAACGAGCTCCTTGGATCCAATGGAGCATAAGGTTTTTAGTCAAAAAAGAAGCAACGATCATTCGGACTCGATTGTGCATATACCCAGTCGCCCAGAGCTCCCTCATCCCGGCATCTACAATAGGGTATCCGGTTTTTCCTTCTTGCCAGAGCTTGAGCGCTTTCTCATCCCTTCTCCAAGGAAATTTTGTGAAATTTGTTTTGAAATTCTGGTTTGTTATTGTGGGGAAGTAGTACAGTAGTGAGTAAGAAAACTCCCGCCATATTAATTCTCTAATAAAATGTTCAGCCTCAGATTTATCTATTTGCGTTGACCTTGAGGCTTTTACCACATGCCAGGTCACAAAATTAGGCGAAATCTCACCAAATTTAAGGTGTGGTGAGAGTCGCGAGACGCTTGATCTTTCCGGAATGTTTCGACCTTCTTGATATTTATGAATGCCATGTGTAAGAAATTTATCGAGCTTAGCATGAGCGCTTGTCTCGCCAGGAACCCAGTCCTTTCCAATTGATTCAGCCCAATCTTGCTCTGGTAAAAGTTTGAGAGCAGATATCTTGTCTTTCGGCATTGGGCACTCGATTAACTTATTAATCGAAGGAACGCTGAGCGGCTCGTTTGGAGATGGCTGAGTTGATAATCCATTTTTGTAGAACGGGGTAAAAACCTTGTAGGGAGTGTCATCTTTTTTCAAGGTGGTCCAAGGCTCCCAGAGGAGGCAGCCTTTGTGACTCTCTACCGATGATCCAAGATTGGTGAGAGTTGTTTTAATCTTTTTATCGCGAGCTATTTGCCATGGTTCATAACAACGATTCCAATGCACGCTCTTTGCGTCAGTCTGTTTCAGCATCCTTGTTAAAATTTTTTCAGGGTCTCCTCGCTCGATCCAAAGATTACCATTTAGACTGTTGTCTAGAGAGATGAGTGAGTGATGAAGCCACCAGCGGCTTGCAGCGCCCAGACGCCATTCTTTTGGGGTCTCGTCATCAAGAATGAACAGCGGTATCGTTTCACCATTTAAAATCGCCGCCGATAGAGCTGGGTTGTCTTTGAGCCTCAAGTCTTGACGAAACCAAAAGATTGTCGTTCCCTTCATTTGTACGGCCTTTCAATTATTTTGCTACTTCTAGCAGCCCTGCTAAGATAACGTCTTTCAGGAATTTACGGATTCGTACCACAGGTAATTCAATGTTTGTCCTGCTATCATCCGCGAGTGAGAGTTTACGAAATTTAGCACAAACTTTGCACTAAGGAGGGTCTTACTTGTTATTAATGATTGATAACTATGATTCGTTTACCTACAACATCGTTCAGTACTTGTCTGAGTTGGGTGCTGATGTTTTAGTTGTCAGAAACGATGCTGTTGGTGTTTCAGAGATAATTGATATGGATCCTCAAGCTATTGTAATTTCGCCGGGGCCGTGTACACCGAATGAAGCAGGAATATCTTTGGAGGTAATTCACGCTTTTGCTGGCAAAATCCCCATGCTCGGAATCTGTCTTGGGCATCAGAGTATTGGTCAGGCCTACGGCGGAGACATTGTTCGGGCCGACAAGGTGATGCATGGTAAGTTGTCAAAGATTTATCATAATGGAGAAGGAGTGTTTGCTGGACTCGCTAATCCTTTTACTGCGACCAGATACCATTCTTTAGTTATTGATAAAAATTCTTGCCCTGATTGCTTTGAGATTTCTGCGTGGACTGAGAATGAGAATAAAGAAGTGGAGGAAATTATGGGGGTGCGTCATCGTAAAAACTTAGTTGAGGGTGTTCAGTTCCATCCTGAGTCGATTTCAAGCGAGTATGGTTTTGAACTATTGCAGAACTTTCTTGATTATGGATCTTAAAAAGGAAAGCTAGAAAATTTCGGTACTAAATAATGAAAATTAATGAAGCGCTTAAAAAAGTTATCGCATCGCAAAATCTCAGTGATGCGGAGATGCTGTCAGTCATGCGAGATGTAATGAGTGGACGAACCACTGATGCTCAGAACGCAGGTTTTCTTGTCGGAATGCAAATTAAGGGGCCTGATGTGGTTGAGATTACCGCAGCAGCTCGCGTAATGCGCGAACTCGCAATACCGGTTGCTGTCCAAGATCGATCAAATTTACTAGACACTTGTGGAACCGGTGGAAGTGGATCGAATACATTTAATATATCGACGGGTTCTGCACTTGTGGCGGCAGTTGCCGGGGCTCGGGTTGCTAAGCATGGTAACCGTGGAGCAACCAGTAAGAGTGGGAGTGCTGATGTATTGGAGGCAGCTGGTGTTTCTCTAGACCTCCGCGCCGAGCAAGTTGCTGCGTGCGTTGACAGCATCGGTGTGGGATTTATGTTTGCCCCTGCACACCATAGTGCTATGAGACATGTTATGGCTGCACGGAAAGAGCTCGGTGTGCGCACAATCTTCAATCTGCTCGGCCCGTTAACCAATCCGGCGAGCGCTGTGAATCAAGTAATGGGTGTTTATGATTCTGAATTAATTGAGCCCCTAGTGGAAGTGCTTCGCGGCCTCGGTGGACGCAATATTTTGGTTGTAGCAGCTGAGGATGGCCTTGATGAAATTAGCTGCTCTGCAGCTACCCATGTTGGAGAGCTTCGAGATGGTGAGGTTTTGCAATATAAAGTTACCCCTGAAGACTTTGGAATTAAGCGAAGGAAGGACTACGTCGAGCTTCAAGTCAACAGCCCTAAAGAAAGCTTAAAGTTGTTAAAAAGTGCTTTAACTTATTCACATGAGGGAGCCGGTGATATTGTTGCGCTTAATGCAGGTGCTGCAATTTATGTAGCTAATTTGAGTTCTGATTTAGCTGCTGGAGTAGAGAAGGCCAAAAAAATTCTGGCTAGCGGTTTAGCGATGGAAAAGCTTACAGAGCTCGTAAATTTCACACAGACTGTTGCGGCTAAAAATTCGCAATGAAACTTGGAGATAAGTAGTTGAAAAGTTCCAGTATCCTTGAAGAAATTATTGGGCACAAATTAGATGAGATTACTAACGCTAAAGCAGAGGTATCACAAAGCGATTTAGAAAATAGGGTGTCTCTGCAGGATTCAGTCCGCGGTTTCACAAAAGCTATATCCAGAGAAATATTAGCTTCCCGTCCGGCAGTTATTGCCGAAATAAAAAAAGCATCACCTTCTAAAGGTCTGATTAGAGAAAGTTTTGATCCGAGAACCCACGCCGCAGATTATCAGTCTAGCGGGGCAACCTGTCTTTCGGTCCTAACTGACAAAAAGTTTTTTAGTGGAGAGAATCAATATTTAATTGAAGCAAAGCAAGGGTGTGATATCCCTATTATTCGGAAGGACTTCATTATTGATCCTTATCAGATCGCAGAATCACGAGCTTTGGGCGCTGATTGTATATTGCTAATTGCATCTGTTCTTGACGACAATTCACTAGAAAGTCTCAATAAGTATGCGAAAGCACTAGAGTTAGATGTGTTGCTTGAAGTTCACAACGAAGAAGAGATGGACCGGGCAATGATCATAAGCGATTGTTTAATTGGTATTAATAATCGAAATCTTCACACTTTTGAGACAGACTTAGAGACCTCAATAAGATTAGTAGAAAAAATTCCGACTGGCCGGTTTGTTATTACCGAAAGTGGGATACACACCAGAGATGATGTTCAAAGGATGATGGAGCATAATATCTTTGGGTTTTTAATCGGAGAATCTTTTATGGCTTCTGAAAACCCAGGGGAAAAACTTAAAGAGATCATGTTTGGCACGTAATGGTAAAGGCGACTTGAAAAATTTTTTAGACCGCATGATTCAACAATGACGTGGGGTTGTTTATGCAAGCAAAAGTAAAATGGGTTGATGATGTAATGTTTGTGGCAGAATCTGGTAGCGGTCATGCGATCGTTGTAGATGGCGCGGTTGAAAATGGCGGCCGAAATAGGGGGATGCGCCCATTAGAACTGATGGCTTTAAGTGTAGGCAGTTGTTCATCTTATGATGTTGTAACTATATTGAAGAAAGCACGTCAGAAAGTGGCCAGTTGTGAGGTTGAAGTGATTGCAAATCGGGTTGACGCGGTGCCGGCAATCTTCGAGAGTATTCATCTTCATTTTCAAGTCTCTGGTGAAAACTTGAAAAGAGAGCACGTAGAGAGGGCAGTGTCTCTGTCGGCTGAAAAATATTGCTCTGCTTCTATTATGCTCTCTAATGGAGGCGTTGTGGTAACTCATGATGTCGAATTAATTGAGTTTTCGAACAACAACGATTAGCTAGAAACGATAAGTTGCCAGTTTCATTACTCGTGAAACGGCGGTCATTGCAATGCTGATCACTTCTGGCAGAGGGGCGCCTCCCGCTTCCTCGGCGCTTTTTCCATGCTTCTCTTCATCAATTATCATTTGCTGCAGCACCGCCCGACTTTTTTGATCCTCCTTTGGTAAGTCATTGAGGTGGTCACGCAAGTGATTACAGACTTGTTTTTCGGTCTCAGCGACAAAGCCAAGGCTCCACTTGTCTCCAGCAAGTCCTGCTGCAGCTCCAATCGCAAAAGACATGGCGTAAAACAATGGGTTTAACATGCTGGGCCCGCTGTCTAGATCAGTAAGCCGCTCCTCACACCAGTCAAGATGATCTATTTCTTCCTCTGCAGCTTCCTCCATTGATGTTCTGACCTCTCCGAGTTTCGCCGTCAGAGCTTGTCCGTTATAGAGTGCTTGGGCACAAACTTCACCAGTGTGGTTGATTCTCATGAGTCCTGCAGAATGGCTAAGATCCTTGCTATCGAGCTCCGGTGAATCTTTATCTACTTTCTGAGCAGGAGACACCCGTCGGCCGGTTTGTGCCCCAGGCGTGCAAGTCCTTAGTGCTTGATCAAATTGAGCAATAACATTGTCCAGTCTATTCAGTTTTTTCTTCATTGGTTTCTACTCGGTTTCGGTTCTATTCTCGCGCGCTATTGCTCTGTATGCAATGTCATCTCGATAAAATGCTCCGTCCCAAGCGATTTTCTCGATCGCTGCATAGGCATTTTTTTGTGCTTCAGCGATATTAGCTCCTAACGCTGCCGAACAAAGAACACGCCCACCATTAGTAATCGTTTTTGGTTGGTCCTCTTCAACGGTCTTTGTTCCAGCATGAAATATCTTTACATCAGGATTAGAAATTTCGTTAAGCCCCGTTATCTTTTCCCCAGTAGAATATGCGGCTGGATAGCCTTTTGCGGCCATCACAACTCCGACAGCGGGTCTCGGATCCCATTTTGCTGTTTGTTGATCCAGCCTTCCTGCTAGCGCTTCCATGCAATGCTCGACAAAGTCAGATTGGAGCCGAAGCATTACTGGTTGGGCTTCTGGATCTCCGAAGCGGCAGTTGAATTCAATTACATTTATTGAGCCGTTTGAGCTTATCATTAGTCCAGCATACAGGAATCCAGTGTACGGAATCCCATCTAGTGCCATGCCTTCTACAGTTGGAATGATGACTTCCCGCATTACCCTGCTATATGTTTCCTCATCGAGCACGGGTGCTGGCGAATATGCTCCCATGCCGCCGGTATTTGGTCCTTTGTCGCCCGCATCTCTCGTCTTGTGATCTTGAGAGGTGGCCATCGGTAAAATATTTTTACCGTCGACCATTGCGATGAAACTTGCTTCTTCACCTTCCAAGAAGGTTTCGATGACAACTCTTCGTCCAGCTTGACCGTATTTCTCAGCCGTAAGCATATCATCGATAGCAGAGTTGGCTTCTTGTTCTGTCTGAGCAACGACGACACCTTTCCCCGCCGCAAGGCCGTCAGCTTTTATTACAATCGGAGTGCCGGCCTGAGTAACAAAAGCTTTAGCCTTGGCAGAATCCGTAAAAACCTCATATTCCGCACTCGGAATTTTATGACGCTTGAGAAAATCTTTGCTAAAGGCCTTTGAGCCTTCTAGTTGAGATGCCTCTTTACTGGGACCAAAACAGGGCAGATTCCGACTTTGAAAAAAATCTACAATACCATTGACCAAAGGGGCTTCAGGCCCAATAAGTGTGAAGGCGATCTTATTTTTTTCAGCGAAGGTGGCTAGGTCTTCAAAATCAAGGGGGTCTAGTAAAACATTGGTAAGTTTTTTTTCGGTCTGAGTGCCTCCATTTCCCGGTGCTAAATAAACGTCAGTTACGCGACTGTTTTGTGCAACCTTCCAAGCTAGAGCATGTTCGCGACCGCCGCTGCCAACGATAAGTATTTTCATTTTGTATTGCCTTTCGGTATTACTTTAATCAGTGTTTGAAATGACGCACTTTTGTAAAGACCATGGCTATCCCAGCATCATTAGCAGCTTCTATAACCTCCGCGTCTCTCATCGATCCGCCGGGCTGAATCACTGCGGTCACACCAGCCTCAGCGGCTGCATCGATTCCGTCTCGGAAAGGAAAGAATGCGTCCGATGCCATCACTGAACCTTGGACAACAAGTCCCTCGTCGGCAGCTTTAATGCCTGCAATACGAGCACTGTAGACTCTGCTCATTTGACCGGCTCCAATCCCGATTGTTTGAAGATTTTTACAGTAGACGATGGCGTTTGACTTAACAAATTGAGCAACTTTCCAAGCAAATAAGAGGTCTCTGATTTCCTCTTCGGTCGGGGGCCGGCTACTGACAATTTCAAGATCGTCTCGAACCGTCTCGCGTATGTCTCTATCCTGCACCAATAAACCGCCATTTAAGCGCTTGAAGTCCAGCCCGATTTGGCGTTCATGGGTCCATGGGCCGCAACTAAGCACGCGGACGTTTTGCTTACGTGAGGTTGCCTCTAAAGCCGCATCTTCTACTGATGGAGCAATAATGACTTCCGTGAATTGATTTTTCGTGATTAGTTCTGCGGTCGAATGATCAAGCTCACGATTAAAAGCGATGATTCCGCCAAAAGCCGAAGTGGGATCTGTTGCAAAGGCTAACTGATATGCCTCCAAAATATTACTTGCGACTGCAACCCCGCAAGGATTTGCATGTTTAACAATTACACAAGCTGGGTCTTCGAATGCTTTGACGCATTCTAGTGCGGCGTCCGTGTCAGCAATATTGTTATAGGAGAGTGATTTTCCTTGAAGTTGCAATATTGTCGCGATGCCTGATTCCAATGGTAATTTTTCAACATAAAAAGCCGCTGCTTGATGCGGGTTTTCTCCATAACGCATATCTAGCTTTTTCAGAAATTGCGCGTTGAAAGTTCTGGGAAATTTGGAGGAAGGATCGTTAGATGAGACGTTGCCTTTAGTGCCCAAATAGTTAGAAATGGCACCATCATACGCTGCGGTATGCTCAAACGCTTTTATTGCAAAATGAAACCGAGCCTCATCCGTAAGAGAATTATTACTCGATTTCAGTGCATCTATTACTTCATCATAATCGATCGGGTCGACTACAACATTGACGAAGCGATGATTTTTTGCAGCAGCACGCAACATGGTCGGGCCACCAATATCGATATTTTCTATGGCCTCTTCAAGGCAACAATCAGGATTAGCAACAGTTTTCTCAAACGGGTAAAGGTTAACCGCGACGAGATCTATAGGGGGCACGTTTTGTGCTTTCATTACTTCTTGGTCAATATCTCTTCGGCCAAGTATGCCTCCGTGAATTTTTGGATGAAGTGTCTTAACCCTCCCATCCATCATTTCAGAAAACCCCGTGTAGTCAGAAATTTCGATCGCCGCGATCCCCTCATTGGCGAGTAGCTTATGGGTCCCGCCGGTGGAGAGAATTTCTATACCGAGTTCAGATAGCGATCGAGCAAATTTCACAATGCCAGTTTTGTCAGAGACACTTATTAATGCTCGACGAACGGCAACAGTATTATCTGTAGTCATAAAAGGTTCTTTTTAAGTTTAAGGATTAGGTACGACCAAGCTGCATTAACTTCTTTCAGTAAATCGAGAATCAAGGGGTTTTATAGAAGCCCATACTGCTTTAACTTCGTCCGAAGCGTACCACGATTGAGCCCAAGCATGATAGATGCTTTGCTCTGGTTATTGCTCGTATGCTCCATAACCGCAGTCAGGAGTGGTTCTTCAACTTCTTTAATCACCAACTCGTGAAGGTTGCTCACTGGTTGACCCGACATTTGATTTAAGTATTTTCTTAGAGTTTTATCGACGCTTTGGCGCAATGTTAGATCTGAGGGAGAGTGGCTTGATTCTGCTTTTAAGATGTTGAAAGTTTTTTTCATGCTGCTAGATTCTCCCGACTTATATTTAAGAACGAGTTTGCTGATTGATCGAAGAGAGCATCAATAAGGTCTAACTGCTCGAGTGGTTCGGTTTTTGTATTAAATACTTTTAGGAAACTGGTGCAGGCGCTATAAGGCTTAAAATACTGTGTTATGTGTTTTCTCGCATATAAGGCCCCGCGATGACCGCCATAGAATTTATGAAGTTTGGCCACATGGGTCTTTATCGTTTCATAGCGCGCATTTAAAGACACTGGTTCAATTAGTAATCCGGTTTTTAAAAAATGATCAATTTCATTGAAGATCCAAGGCCTACCTTGAGCTGCTCTTCCAATCATCAGGCCGTCAGCTTTTGTGTGCTCTAGCACGACCTTAGCCTTTTCTGGAGAGTCTATGTCTCCGTTGGCTATGATTGGTATTTTGACGGTTTCCTTTATCTGAGCAATCGTATCGTATTCTGCATGCCCCATAAATCGATCGGCCCGAGTCCTCCCGTGAATCGTTAGAAGTTGGATCCCGCAATCTTCCGCTATGCGAGCTATTTCAGAACCGTTACGAGAGTTTGGGCACCATCCAGTTCGGATTTTTAATGTTACCGGTATAGTAACGCTGGATGTTACTTTGCGGAGAATTTGCTCTACGAGTTTTGTATCTCTCAACAATGAGGACCCTGCTGCCTTTTTCAAAACTTTTTTTGCAGGACAACCCATATTGATGTCGATGGCATCCGCGCCTAGTTTTTCATTATACAGTGCGGCATTGGACATTATTTCGGCATCGCTGCCTGCGATTTGAATTATTTTTGGCCCCTTTATTTTAGGATTGGTTTGACGCAAGAGGTGGCGTTCTTTTTCTCTTTCTGCCTTTTCACAAGGAACCATTTCACCGAAGGTTAGTCCCGCGCCCTGCTGGTCACATACTTCTCGGAAAGGAACATCACAGACTCCAACCATGGGAGCTAGTAATAGGTTATTTTTTATTTTAAAAGGGCCAAGATTTATCACGGTCTTCACTTTCTCAAAGGATTAGGGATTGCGCTTGAGAGTGTATCGCTTTGTTTGATGCACTTCGAGTTTCAATTCATTAAGCGTGTTCCGGAAATTAGTGCCCATTCTTTATCATAATGGATTTCGGCCAAATCAAACCACGGCTTATAGGTGTCTATTATCTCCTCAACCTGGTTTCGAAGAAGTCCAGATAGAGCGATTTGCTCGCCCAGATTGACAATTTCTGCGAAGAACGGAGCAAGCTCTTGCAGAGGTTTAGCTAAAATATTGGCAACTAATATGTTTGCGTGAGATTTCTCGAAAGTTTTCTTGTATTGTTCTGGTAAGAAGGTTTCTATGCGACCGTTCACGATATTGTTTCGAAATAAATTGTCTTTTGTAGCTATGATTGCTTGAGGGTCATTGTCAACTGCGATCACGGATTTTGCCCCAAGAAGAGCGGCGGCGATTGCAAGAATACCGGAACCGCTTCCATAGTCGACTACGCACTTGTTGGTCAGGCTTGTTTTGGCCAGCCATCGCAAACAAAGTTTCGTGGTATTGTGGCTCCCGCTGCCGAACGCGAGTCCGGGGTCTATGAATAAGTTGACTGCATCCGGATCAGGCGGAGGTTGCCAGCTTGGGCATATCCAAAAATTATTATCAACCCGTGTTGCTTGAAAATTTGACGTCCAAGATTTCTCCCAATCCTCATCTGCTAATATTTCGATTACAATTTTGTCGCTATTGATTATTGAAGAATTTGATCTGAGCCAGCTCAAAGTTGGTCCAAGATCTGTCTTTTGATCAAATAAACAGGAAAGCAACATTGTGTCCCAAACAATTGTTTCCCCTGGCTCAGTTTGGAATAGAGGTTGGTCTTCCGCGTCTAGGTAGGTAACCGCAATTGCACCTTGCTTAATAAGTTGTTGTTCAATGGGCTCTAGGTGCTTCGATATGAAACATATTTTAAGTTGTTGCCAGCTCATAAGACTCGAACTCTTCAAAATCAGTCTTTAGCTTCTAATTTTTTCTCAAGATAATGAATATTTACTCCGCCTTCGATAAAACCTATATCTCTGACAAGTTCTCGGTGCAAAGGTATGTTAGTCCGGATCCCGTCAACGAGCATTTCGTCTAATGCGACCTCAGTCCTTTTCAACGCCTCTTTTCGAGTGTTTCCTCTACAAATTAACTTTCCAATAAGTGAATCGTAAAAAGGAGGAACGCTGTAGCCATTGTAGAGATGCGAATCTACTCTGACACCGAGCCCTCCAGGAGCGTGAAACCTTTTTACAAGACCGGGGCTCGGAAGGAAGCTGTTAGGGTCTTCCGCATTGATTCTGCACTCGAACGCATGTCCACTTATTACAATGTTCTCCTGCTTTAGACGAAGCTGTTCTCCCCCGGCTATGAGTAGTTGTTCTTTAACAATGTCAACGCCTGTAATCATTTCAGTCACTGGATGCTCGACCTGGACCCTTGTGTTCATTTCGATAAAGTAAAATCGCTCATCTTGGTAAAGAAATTCCAGTGTCCCGGCTCCGCGATATTTCATCTTTTCACACGCTTTTACACAAGTTTGCGAGATGCTATTTCGAATTTCAGCTGGGATATTTGGCGCTGGAGCTTCTTCGAGTACCTTTTGGTGTCGGCGTTGTAGCGAACAATCGCGGTCGCCTAGATGAATCGCGTTGCCTTGACCATCACCAATAATTTGAATCTCAACGTGTCTCGGGTTCTCCAAGAATTTTTCTAAATATACGACGCTACTCCCAAAAAAACTTTTCGCCTCTGTTTGAGTAACAAAGATTGCTTTGAGTAATGAGGCTTCGTTCTTGACAACTCGCATTCCTCTGCCGCCCCCACCTGCGGCTGCTTTGATAATAACTGGATATCCAATCTCTTTTGCTATCGCAAGGGTTTTTTTATTATCGCTGTCAATAGGACCATTGGAACCGGGAACAGTAGGAACACCGCCGGCGAGCATGACATCTATAGCCGATACCTTATCCCCCATATTTCGGATAGTTTCTGCTGTAGGACCAATAAAAATGAATCCGCTTTTCTCTACTTGCTCTGCAAAATCGGCATTTTCCGAGAGAAAGCCGTAGCCTGGGTGAACGGCATCGGCATCGGTTACTTCCATCGCGCTTATAATTGCAGGTGCGTTCAAATAGCTCTCGCCAGAACTTGGCGGTCCAATACACACCGATTCGTCTGCCAAGCGAACGTGCATTAAATCTTTGTCAGCTGTTGAGTGAACTGCAACCGTTTTTATGCCAAGTTGCTTACACGATCGCAGAACCCGCAGAGCTATTTCACCGCGGTTTGCGATGAGGACTTTTTCTAACATGGATAAAGTTCCTGCTGTATTTAAACGTAATTCGGACTATCGAATTTGCTCAATGTTGAGGCTCGCTTGAGAAATTCGACGATCACGCTATCGTAATTAATGGTTGATCAAACTCGACCGGCTCGCCATCTTCAATGAGAATCGCGTCAACTACCCCGGCATGATCTGCTTCAATTTGATTCATCATTTTCATCGCTTCAACAACACAAATAACGTCTCCGAGTTTTACATGTTTACCAATTTCAACGAATGGCGGCGCTGAAGGTGAGGGTGCCCTGTAGAATGTTCCAACCATCGGAGATTTGACAACTTTTCCCTTACTCTCTGCGCTTTGCTTGGGTGCCTGTGACTGAACTAAGGAAGGAGTGGTTGGAGCAGTGGAAGGAGGGGGAGGAGCTGTTTGAATAGTTGCTTGGGCAGAAGGGCTCAATGTATTTCGGCTTATTCGAACTGACTCCTCACCTTCGGTTATTTCAATTTCAGCTACGTCTGAAGATTCAAGTAATTCTATGAGTTTTTTAACCTTTCTGATGTCCATAATTTTTCCAAATGTCTGTTTGTAAGGTCTCGATTAGGCTTTTTTTTGGTTTAGGCAGTGTTGAATCAATCTCGAGTTCCGACATGGTTTATTGCAGCTTGCATGGCCAGCTGGTAGCCCTGTGCTCCGAGTCCAATAATGCATCCAACAGCAATGTCTGAAAAAAAGGAATGATGGCGATATTCCTCACGTTGAAATAAGTTTGAGAGATGAACCTCAATACAACTTAGCTCGGAGGCCAAAACTGCGTCTCTAAGAGCGATGCTCGTATGAGTAAAACCGCCGAAGTTCATGATTATGAAATCGGTTCCATCCATGCGGGCGGCGTGCAACCGTTCAATCAACTTGGCTTCTGAATTGCTCTGAAAGCTAATATGTAAGTGTCCTGCGGCTGAGCACTGCTTGGACAGTCGCTCGTCGATGTCTTTAAGCGTGTCTGTCCCATAAATGCTCGGCTCACGACTTCCTAAAAGATTTAGGTTAGGTCCGTGCAAGGTTAAAATCTTAGCCATAGGAGAGACACCAGTTTGGTTCCGAGAGACAAAGGGTAAAATAACGCAATTAACCGAATTTAACAGAAAATAAAGGAAATTTCATTAGTTGTGCTTGAAATTTCTTTACAACGCATTCAGTGGAACCGCTATTGAGTGGGTGGGATAACAAAACCCCCAGTCGGCGCAGCCCTGATATTCAACGAGAATTTCTGATTTGTCTTCAACGGTAGCGGGAAGCGTAATAAGAATTTTGAGGTCATCATAATAAACTTTAACAGCGCCAAAAAACTCATCCGTCTTGGACACGCCCACCGGGAGAATAGCCTCAAGAGGTGTCGTCTCATCTGACTCTGCAGGCTGAAGGGAAAATGAGAATCGATGTTGATACAAGTAATGTGCGTCTGCAGGTAAAAAAGTTAGTTCTATTGTGTCCGAGTCTAACCTGCTAGAAAAAAATGGAAAAGCGTCTTCCGCCAGTAGCGGTCGACGAAGCGAGCGTTGAGAGAGTCCTGTTTCAGATCTTATATCTAATTGAGCTTGTGAGTTCGGTATAAATAGCAAAAAGCCTAGCATCAGGTACAAGTTAACTTTTGCATTTGTCTCGAGCTTATACAGATTGAAGGTCGTTGACATATTTTCTCTTACTTGAACTGATTTGCTGGCGAATGCATTGTCTTCTATATATTAAAGCCATCGAATATTAAGCATGCGTTGGTTCCGCCAAACCCGAAACTATTAGACATGACTCTGCTAAGTTCCGCATGGTCGCATCGGTTCTTTGCAATTGGTAATCCGTTTGCTGCGGGATCAGGCTCGTCGAAATTTGCTGATGCAGCAATAAAGTTGTTTTCCATCATCAATAAGCTGTATATCGCCTCTTGCGCGCCAGCCGCACCTAAAGAGTGTCCGCTGAGTGATTTGGTTGAGTTGAAAACTGGCACTTCAGAACCAAAAACTTCGCGTATAGCGGCGAGCTCTGCGACATCTCCGGCTGGTGTGCTGGTGCCATGGGTATTTAAATAATCCACCTTTCGCAGGTTAAGATTATTGGCCATAGTGAGCGCAGATTGCATAGCGCGCTGACCACCCTCACCAGAGGGTGAGACCATGTCAAAGCCGTCGGAGGTGGCTCCATAGCCAACTAGTTCCGCGTAAATTTTTGCTCCTCTAGCTTCAGCGTGCTTGAGGGATTCAATCACCAATATGGCGCTTCCTCCGGAAATCACAAAGCCGTCCCTATTAACATCAAAAGCGCGAGATGCTTTGCTGGGATTGTCATTGTGCTGTGTAGAAAGCGCTCCCATCGCGTCAAACATATGGCTCATGGTCCAGTGCTCTGCCTCACCGCCTCCCGCAAAGACTACATCTTGTTTACCTAATTGAATAAGTTCAGAAGCGTGGCCAATGCAATGCGCGCTTGTTGCGCAAGCGGAGGAGATTGAATAATTAACACCTTTAATTTTAAAGGGAGTAGCGAGACACGCGGATACTGTGCTTCCCATTGTCCGCGGAATTCGATAGGGCCCAACTCGTCTTAAACCTTTTTTTCGCATTAAGTCAGTTGAAGCAAGCTGCTCTTCTGGCGAGCCTCCGCCAGAACCAACTACTAGACCCGTGCGTTCATTTGAAATTTCTTTAGCAGTCAGACCCGAATCATTAATCGCTTGCTCCATTGCGAGGTAGGCGTAGGCAGATGCGTCGCCCATGAAACGGTAATTCTTTCTGTCTATCAAGGCTGCAGCATCAATGTTTATCGAACCGCTGACTTGACTTCGCATACCAATCTCAGCGTAATCGGAGTTAAACGTTATCCCACTTTTCCCTTCAAGCAATGATTTAACAACAGCAGATTTGTCATTACCTAAGCAAGAAATGATTCCCATCCCCGTGATCACTGCTCGATTCATTTTTGTTCCCTTTGGGTTGAGCTCAAAGTTAAGTAAAGACAATTCGAACTAAAATAATTGATCAGGTTTAAATAACCCAACTTTAAGTTTTTTTGCAGTGTATATCTTGCGCCCATCGACAAATACAGCTCCATCTGCGATTGCCATAACTAGTTTTCTATCAACGACTCGGCTTATATCCAAATGATATGTTACCAGTCGAGAAGTTGGAAGAATCTCTCCGGTAAACTTCACTTCGCCAGCACCCAAGGCTCGTCCTTTACCTGAGTGGCCGCTCCAGGCCAAATAAAAGCCTACAAGTTGCCATAAGGCATCGAGCCCAAGGCATCCTGGCATAACCGGATCTCCTGCAAAGTGACAGCTAAAGAACCATAGGCTGGGCTCAATGTCGAGTTCGGCGACGATTTTTCCGCGGCCGAACTCTCCTCCCGCACTGCTTATGTGGCAGATCCGATCAACCATCAGCATGTTTTCAATAGGAAGTTTTGCTCTACCGGGTCCGAATAGAAGTCCGTTTCCGCACTCGATCAGCTCCTGAGTCGAATAACTTTCTTTTGGGGTAAAGCCAGTGCTCATCGTGGTCATATTATTTCTGCTTTTGTGGAAAATTTTCCCAATGGACTTTTGTGTTTACTAAGCTAATGGGCCAATGTTAACGCGGGAACTCATTATAATCGACGCTTATTTTCTTAGAATCTCCGCTGACTTATTATTTTTGATGAAGGTTTGATACCATGACCTGCTAATTACTGTTGATAAAATTCGCCAACGCGCGGTTGCGCTTGAGAGAGTATTAGTCATTGAAAATCATCCCCGTAGTTATGTCCGGTGGTCTGGGCTCCCGACTGTGGCCAGTTTCGCGATCTGCGCAGCCTAAGCAGTTCGCAAAATTGCCATCGATCTCGAAGACTCTATTTGAAGAAACGATATGCCGGGTTTCGGATAAGGAAATTTTTGATGATCCAATCGTCATATGTAACATTGAGCATCGGTTTCTTGTTGCCGAGCAATTGCGGGAGCTCGGAGTCGCTAGTCAAGTGATTCTTGAGCCGTTTGGAAAAAGCACGGCGCCAGCCGTTGCGCTTGCTGCGCTAGCGGTTCAAAAGCGATCATCTGCGGAGGATAAACTGCTTTTAGTCTTGCCTGCGGATCATCAGATTTTGGATGAACATGCCCTTAGATTGGCAATAAAGCATGCCGGTAAGCTCGCAATGAAAGGAAAGCTGGTAACGTTTGGTATACCAACGAGAACGCCGGAAACGGGCTACGGTTATTTGCAAAAGGGAGCAACAATAAGTGAGGATGGTTTTGAAGTTGAGAGATTCATAGAGAAGCCAAACGTAACAGATGCGGAAAGTTATGCTATCGATGAGCACTTCTTTTGGAATAGCGGAATGTTTGTGTTTTCGATAGATATCTATTTGTCCGAGCTGACGCGTTTTGCGCCCCAAATGGTCTCGGTATGTAATGAAGTTTTTGCGAGTCTAGAACAGACAGATGATTTTCAACGCATTCCTGCCCAGATTTTTGAGGCTTGTCCTGCAGGGTCGATTGATTACACGATAATGGAAAAGACAGACCGAGCAGCCATGGTTCCGCTTGATGCTGGTTGGAGCGATTTAGGGTCTTGGAATGCGCTTTGGGAAGTTCAAAAAAAAGATAAAAATAATAATGCTGTGATCGGCGATGTGGTTTTAGAAAATGTGTGTGGCAGCTATGTGCAGTCTAACAGTAGGTTGGTTAGTGTCGTCGGCCTTGAGAATATTATCATAGTCGAAACTGCGGATGCGGTGTTGGTTACCGATAGATCGAACGATCAAGCGGTAAAGAATATTGTTGATGCACTTAGCAATGAAGGTCGTAATGAAGTTAGGGCAGGTCAGAGAGAGACGCGGCCGTGGGGTTCTTTTGAGACTCTTTTTTCTGGAAAAGGTTTCAAGGTTAAGCGTATTGAAGTAATGTCTGGCGGTGCATTATCGCTTCAATCTCATCAATGTCGAGCGGAGCATTGGACTGTGTTAGGAGGATCAGCATGGGTCGAGTGCGGATCGAAAAAATTTGCGCTCGAGCATAACGAATCTACGTTTATTCCGAGAGGTAGTAAGCATAGATTAAGTAATAACTCTGATGAGCTTCTTACAGTGATCGAGGTCCAGGTCGGGGATTATCTAGAAGAAGATGACATTGAACGATTTGAGGATGCCTACGGACGTGTATAGATCAAATCAAAAATTAACAGGTTTTGCATGAGGTTTTAAATGAGCATACGAAAGTGTTTGTTTCCCGCGGCAGGATATGGCACGCGGTTTTTGCCAGCAACAAAAGCCATGCCTAAGGAAATGATGCCGATTGTTTCAAAGCCTCTTATTCAATACGGAGTTGAAGAAGCAATGAGTGCTGGAATGAATGAAATAGGCATAGTCACAGGACGAGGTAAGAGAGCAATAGAGGATCATTTTGATAAAAGCTATGAACTTGAGAATCAGATAGCCGGCACCGGTAAAGAAGGCTTGCTCGCTGAAATCACAGAAATTATAGCTCAATGTAGGTTTTCGTATACTCGGCAAGTTGAAATGCTAGGGCTTGGTCACGCGATTCTGATCGGCGAGAATTTGATCGGGAATGAACCTTTCGGTGTTATTCTTGCGGACGATTATTGCGTTGCAAGTCCCGATTCAGTTATGCAACAAATGCTTAAAATTTATGAAAGATATCAGTGCAGCGTTGTTGCATTGGAGGAAGTTCCTCTCGATAGAATTTCACGTTATGGTGTTATAGATGGCTTGGAGAGCGATGGTGTTTTTCGCGTTTCAAGTATGGTTGAAAAACCTCAGCCTGAATTAGCCCCGAGTCAATTGGCGATCATCGGGCGATATATCTTAACACCAGATATTTTTGAAATTCTCCGGAAAATCTCTCCCGGTAACAGTGGCGAACTTCATATTACCGATGCTCTCAACGTTCAGGCCCGCAATGACGGTGTGGTAGGGCTAAAGTTCAAGGGATCCCGGTTTGATTGTGGGGGGCTCGATGGGTTTGTTGCCGCTACAAATTATACGTATGATGCGTTAAAGATGGAATTCGGTGCATAAATTGACCAAGCACACTTCAATCCTCATAAATCCCAAGCAACAAAGCCGCCGAAAAGCGAAGAAGGTGAAAAATGTGAATGAGCCTCTGCGATGTTTCAAAGCCTATGACGTTAGGGGTCGTGTGCCTGAAGAGCTCAACGACGATATTGCTTATCGCATTGGATGTGCTTACGCACAACATATTTCCGCAGTCGAAGTGGTGGTTGGTTTTGATATCAGACTAACTAGTCAAGAAATATGTGCAGCCTTGAGCCGTGGCCTTACTGACATGGGCGCAAATGTTATTAACATAGGTCAATGTGGTACCGAAGAAGTTTACTTTGCTACATCCCATTTGAATGCAGGCGGCGGGATAATGGTTACGGCTAGTCATAACCCTTCTAATTACAATGGGATGAAATTTGTTCGCGAGCAATCAAGACCGATTAGCGGAGAAACAGGGCTATCCGAAATATGCGATTTAGCAGAAAGGAATAATTTTACCTTGGCTAAAAAACCAGGTGCTATTAGCTTTGCGGAAACTCATCCTGATTATGTGAAAAAATTACTAAGCTATCTCGATCTATCTGGCCTTCCATCTTTGAAAATTGTGACTAATGCTGGAAACGGTGGGGCGGGGCTGACAGTTGACGCACTAGAGCAGAGTTTGCCCTTTGAATTTGTAAAACTAGCACATTACCCGGACGGTAATTTTCCCAACGGCGTTCCGAACCCCCTTCTTACCGAAAACCGCGAAGTGACTGCTAACGCAGTGCTTAAGGCAAAGGCGGATATTGGAATTGCATGGGATGGTGACTTTGATCGATGTTTTTTCTTTGATGAAAACGGCAGGTTTATTGAAGGTTACTATATTGTTGGACTGTTGGCTGAAGCGTTTTTAGAAAGTGAGGGCGGGGGACGGATTGTCCATGATCCGAGACTAACGTGGAATACCCAGAAAGTTGCCTGGAGAATGGGAGGCGAAGCGATACAAAGTAAAACTGGCCACTCTTACATAAAAGAAAAAATGCGTGAGGAATTAGCAGTTTACGGAGGAGAGATGAGTGCTCACCATTATTTTCGCGACTTTTTTTATTGTGATAGTGGAATGATTCCGTGGCTCCTCGTTGTCGCTTTGATGGCAAAAAAAGGTAAGCCTTTATCTGCTCTGGTGGATCAGGCTATTGAAGCTTTCCCTGCGAGCGGAGAAATAAATTGTAATGTTACTGACCCAGAGCAGTTGAAAAATGAACTAATGGCAATTTATGCCGATGAGGCTGAGAGCGTTGACTTAACAGATGGGTTAAGCATTGAGTTCAAAGAATGGCGTTTTAATGTAAGGGCCTCCAATACGGAAACCGTTGTTCGACTTAATTTAGAAACACGAGCTAACGCAGCTTTGTTACAGGAAAAGACCGAAGCACTGTTGAACCATATTCGCAGAGGCTGAGTGCTCAACATCGATAGGAATTAGAAATGCCTCGGATAAAGACATCAGGCTTCATTTTTTTTTTTTGAACTCCATTTTTTTATTATTTTTAAGAGTTCTTGTGTCGATTGATCGTATTCGTCCGTCTCTGGTCCACCTTCCTTTTCAAACTCTTTGTAAATTTCTTTGGCCGTTTCTTTTCCGAACTCAACACCCCATTGATCGAAGGCATTGACATCCCAGAGGACGCTAAGAGCGAATATTTTGTGTTCGTAGAGAGCCAGTAGACTGCCCAGAGAAAATGGATCTAGTTGATAAAGTAGCAGGGTATTGCTGGGACGGCTCCCTGGGCTGTGTCTCGAGCTATTTTTATTTTGATTGTTTCCGCGGATTAATGCGAAGCTCTGCCCTATGCAATTGGCCAATAGTTTGGAGTGCTGATCCGTATCAATTCCAGGTGCCGGATTTACGACTGCAATAAATTCAATCGGAATAAATTCAGTGCCTTGGTGTAAAAGTTGGAAATAAGAGTGTTGGCCATTTGTGCCGGAGGAGCCCCAAATAACATCTCCAGTTTTTCCCTTAACCTCTTCACCGTCGCGAGTAACAGATTTTCCTAAGCTTTCCATAGAGAGCTGCTGAAGGTAGCTTGGGAAGAGTGCCAGATCTTGGCTGTATGGAATGACTGCTGTACTACCCGCTTGAAAATACTCTCGATACCAGTATGTCAGAATTGCCATTATTACCGGAATATTTTTATCTAAAGGCGCTTCATAAAAATGCATATCCGCGGCGTGAGCACCGCAAAGAAGGTCTAGAAAATTTTTATAACCAACGGCTAAAGCGATTGGTAGGCCTATGGCTGACCACAAAGAAAACCTGCCGCCAACCCAATCCCACATAGGAAAAATACAGTCTCCCTCTACCCCAAAGTCCGAAGCAAATCCGGGGTTATTGGTTATAGCGGCAAAGTGCTTGCTTACGCTTACACTTTTTATCCCTTTTTCAAGTAACCAAGTCTTGGCAGCGTTCGCATTAGCTAAAGTTTCAAGGGTGCTGAATGATTTAGATGCGATGATAAACAGGGTTGTTTGGGGGTCGACAAGTTGTAAAGTTCTTTTTAAATGTGAAGGATCAAGATTAGAGACAAACCGAACGTCAATGTCTTTCTCATGAAATTGATTTAGGGCATCAACCACCAAAGCTGGGCCTAGATCGGACCCACCGATCCCAATATTGACTACTGTTTCAATTTTTTTGTTATCAGAGCTTGTTCGTCGACCCTCACGAACTGAACTTACAAAGTTTTCTATCTTGTTTAAAGTATCGAGAACTTCGGGTTTTGATTCTCGGCTATGAAGATCCCGAAGTGCCGTGTGGAGAACTGATCTATTTTCACTGGTATTTATTTTCTCCCCAGCAAACATTGACTTGATGGCATCTTCAATGCCGCAGGCTTTGCAAAGCTCAAATAGGAGTTCGCGTGACTCAGCGTTTAAAAGGGCTTTCGAGTAATCAAAGTGGATCTGATGAATATCGATTGTATGACTAGAAATACGTTCAGGATCAGCAGCAAACAATTCTTCTATATTAGTTTTAGATGTAGATGTGGCAAATTTTTGATGAGCTTTGAAGAGAGATTCCCGTATGTTTGCAACTTTTTTATTGTCCATCGTTTACTGCTTGAGAGGTAGTTTTAGGGTCCTTCGTAACGGGGTCTCTCCAGAGAGCCGATCTAATGCCTTTGCTTTGGATCAAGCGGAAAACTTCTACGAAGGGGCGAAAATGTTGCATAAAAATGTTGTTGCTATAACCAGGCTCGCCAAAGGTGTCTGGAATCCCTTCTTTTGGGTAATAAGCCGTGCCAAACATATAATCGAGAAAATTGAATTCTGCGGAAAAATTTTTGTCGATGGCCTCCGGATGATTCGAGTGATGCCACCGATGAAATTTTGGATTTGACATAAAATACCCAAGCCAATGAGCATCCGATATGTTCCCGTGACTATAGCGCCCCCAAAAATCTCTGAAAGATATATATAGAAATGTAAGCCCAGGATCTGGTTGAAAATATGCGACCAAAATTAGATATGGTGCCGCGAAGAGAGCTTTATCCACAATGTGAAAACGGCTCGTAGAAATCGAGTCTAAATTAACAGAGCTGTGGTGAACCCGGTGGAATTGCCAAAGGAATGGAATTTTATGCGATAGAAAGTGGGCCGCATAAAAAGTGACATGACCCATGAGCAAAAGAGCGAACATATTCCAACCCCAATGGGCGTCAGCTAAAAGACCCTGATATGGCAGGCTTTGGGCCCCATTTTCTCTCAAGTAAGTGATCATCCAAGTCACAAAGGCAATGTTAATTATAGAGTGTAGATGAAATCGGTGGTACGTGTGTATAACATCATTAAACATACCTTCCCTGAAAAAGGCCTGTCGCTTGAGAGGCCTTAAACGTTCTATCAATGGAATTATCCAAATCCAGCCAAACATAGATAGCATGGTGAGCCATTGGGCCGTGGTGGGACTTGAGAGGAATTCAATCATATCTGACCTTGCAAGAATCGAGTAAATATTAACAAATTTCTAGTAGTTATGTGTAACTATCAAAGTGAGTACATCTTTTCTAAACATTAATAGAGCGGTGATTTTTACTAACTTGTTGCTCGATTCGCTCAAACTCTGTAAAATCTCCACCGTTATCATTTTAACGTTGTGCCGCTATAGCTCAGCCGTGGTAGAGCAGCTGACTTGTAATCAGCAGGTCCCGA
>CAJWVZ010000021.1 GCA_913048385.1 uncultured Gammaproteobacteria bacterium
TAGCACAGTTAATCCCGTCGGTGGAGTCAAGTGCAAACTGAATGTTCGTCAAGTTAGTGTATCCGCCGCGGACGGTAGTCCGGTTAGATTCGCCATACTGGAACGAAGCATCATAATTCCACTCGCCCATCAGGTTTCCGCGAGCACCGACTAGAAAACTGAAATTCTCAGTATCGTAGCTCTCTGAACGTGTGCCTAACTCAAGTGTTCTCCTTCGAAGCTGCATTTTTAGGTAATCTGCATTATCGACCACACCATTCCCATTAACATCGTTCCAGTTGTCACCAGTCGTTCCTGGCAGCAAAGTTCCGAGTCCAACGGCTGCATTCGCAAAGGACAAGATTTCCGCGCGAGCCGAATCACCTATAAAAGAGTTAGCCATCGGAACGTTGAAACGCGCACCAAAGGTTCCGGAAGGAGCAACCTGCTGGTCCACTGTAATGTTGCTATAGTTCACCGTCGAGTAAACTTCTAACTTTTCGTCAAACTCAAAGTTACCGGTGAAGAAAGCGTTATATCTTTCCTGCGGTGTACGAAAAAAATTGTAGGGGCTGTAATTAAATACAGAGCATCCGCCTCGCGCACCGCGACCTGTTCCCGCGTCACCAGTGTAGAGCGTACGATCATTTAAAAATTGACCCACGTTGCCTGCACCCGCAATATTGGCGCGTGTTGGCATTGCTGTAGTTGAACCGCCCGTCGCAGCAACGTCAGGACCTGTACAACCCTCTATCGGCTTTGTCGCTCCCTGGCCTGCAAGAAACTCGGTGAGTCCCGCACCATTACTTGTTCGAATCCCGACTGTACCGATATCACGTTGGCCCAATAACAGGGGCTCTCGCTCAGACCAGCTCAAGTTTAAAGCAACGTGACCACGTCCACCCTCCAATGCAGAGCCAAGTGTTAGAGAGATATTATCTCTATCACCGTCGTTGTCTCCACTGGTAGTGTTGTTAATCTGAAGATCGAAACCTTCGAAGTTATTCTTCATCACAACATTGATTGCGCCGGCAATGGCGTCTGAACCATATACCGCTGAAGCGCCACCGGTAATAACGTCAACTCTTTCAATCAGAGCCGTCGGGATTGTTGATAAGTCGACAGTACCGTTGTAGTTCGCAGGCGCCATCCTTTTACCGTTGAGGAGTACTAAGTTACGATTAGCTCCGAGGCCCCTAAGGTTAGCCGTTGTGTAACCACCCGTACCGTTATTAACGTTCTCGTTGTCACCAATAGTTGTTGATGGCAAAGTTCTAAGAACCTGCTCAAGCTCAACTTCCTGCTGCAACTCAAACTCTTCCGCTCCCACAGAAACAATCGGACTTCCCGACTCAAGACCTGGCCGACGAATTCGTGAACCAGTTACGATCACTTCTTCTACCGCCTGCTCTTGAGCAATAACGGTTGGCATAGGGCCTACAGTCGCGGCTGTCGCAGCCGCGAAAGCGGCGCTCCAGACTGCTACCTTTCTATTCAATTTGAACATTTTCTGCTCCCTTGATTATGTGTTTTTTGGCCGTCCTCTTCGTCAAAAACTGCTTAGAACTGAGGCTCTTCTGTCAATGTGTTGAAATACAAGTGCTAGGACGAAAATCTAGCAAGGCGCGAATTTTACAGCATTGTTTTATGATGCGACACCAAAAAGTGATGAAATGTGGCAAAAATACACCATTTTTGCCCTTTTTTTGAAAAGAGTTAATTAAATCAGTAGGTAACATTCGCTAAAAATTTATTTATGGGCCTATACACTTCGATATTAGGGCTCAGAAATCCTCTCAGAAAATCTATAACCTGCTCCGCGAACGGTCTGAACTAATGCAGCGTAGCCATCGCCGGCACCCTCGATGGATAAGGCTTGACGCAGTCGGCGGATATGGACGTCAATTGTTCTTTGTTCAATGTAGACATTGGCGCCCCATACAGCGTCCTGAATGTGATTGCGACTGTATACTCTCTCTTTATTTTGCATGAAAAATTTTAACAGCTTGTATTCGGTAGGGCCCATCTCCAGCGCGCGATCTTTGATTGAGACTCGGTGAGTCGCCGGGTCAAGCAGCAAGTCTCCCACGCTCAGCGGAGCGTTCGTATTGCGATCCTCAGCCCTCCGTAACACAGAACGTATCCGCGCAATAAGTTCTTTAGGGGAGAACGGCTTAACAACATAATCGTCAGCCCCCTCATCCAATCCTTGTATTATGTTGTCCTCGGACGCCTTGGCTGTAAGCATGATGATCGGTAAATCTTTGGTGCTGTCGTCGCGCCTAAGACGGCGCGCAAGTTCTATCCCGCTGCCTCCTGGTAGCATCCAGTCCAACAAAACAAGGTCAGGTTTCAGGTCAAATATCTTAACGTAAGCTTCGCTCGAATTTTTTGCCGATATCACATTGAAACCCGCGTGTTCTAGCGAAATTCTTATCATGTCACGAATAGCGACTTCATCATCAACAATGAGCAAAGTAACCTTAATCATTAGTCTGTTAGATTCCTGCCACTGCTGAAGAAAGGAGAATATTATCCCACTAGAAAGGCTCTAAAGAAAACACCAACCCAATATGCTCAGGAGAAAGAACGTTCGGAAACCCTTATTCAATAGAGGCGGCGGATGGATTTGGTGAACGGCTAAAATAACCCAGGAGACACCGCTTGGTAGCGGTGCGGGTTACAAGAATTAAAGTGAGGAGGCCTTACGACGTAGCTCGTCTAAACCTATACTTGTTGAGGGGGTTAAGGAGGCGGGCAAGACCATTGGTAAATGTAAGCGGGCTATCTAAAACCGAAAAGCACAGGCAACCTTCCTCACTTGCCGGTTGATGCTGGTGATCGCCATTTCTGACCAGAAAGTCAGCGGGGAAATACTCACCCGCAGAGTCGTTGAAAGACCCGTCGAGCACTAGGGTGTATTCGTTCCCCTGGTGCCTGTGTAGAGGGACTCTCGCTCCAGGCTTAATATACAAAAATTCACATTGAGTTTGATCATCCAGCTTTAGTAGGGCAGAGCTAATTCCAGCCGCTAAGTTCTTCCAAACCAGACCCTTGGAAGCCACCTTGGCAAGTACTTTTGGAAGCTTAATGCTCCGCTCCAACATGTGCATTTCGGTAGGCCGATGTCTCTTCTCTGAGATGTCATGCACTGAGACTTGAGGTTGCGACGTTATTTTTTCAACTGCTGACGTAACATCTAACGACTGCGGGATGTCTGCACCTACCTTCCAATCATCACCAATACTCGATTCAACTCTACGGCTCGCCGCGGCGTAATCTCCGCGCATCTCCAAATGAGCGGAAACCGCAACACTCAGCCCAGCCGAGAGATTACCTCGAAAAAAATCTTCAACCAACTCATTGGATGGCTGGTGGGACGCTACAACACTCATCAATTCACTCCGATCAAAATTCTTAATTTGGATAATCCCAGCCTGAGGCGAGACTTCAGTGTGCCAAGGGGAATGCGCAAAACTGCCGCCGCCTCCTCGTGAGTCAGATCGTGGATATAAATCTGCTCAATGACCTCCTTTTGAGCCACGGGGAGATCGTCGTAGAAACGTTCAACCTGAGCAATTTCAACTGCCTGCGTTCCCTCTTCCTCATTTACGAATCCTGGCTCGAAGTCTGCCTCGTTCGGCCAGATATCGTCAGAATTCACAACCGTCTGTGGCTGCCGCTTTTGCTTTCGTAACATGTCAAAGCAACGATTCCTTGCCAAAGTAAAGATCCAGCTCTGCGCCGTACCCCTGTCTAAATCGTAGAGTGGGGCTTTCTGCCAAACTTTAAGCATGGCTTCCTGAACGAGGTCGTTCGCTAACTGCTCGTTTCGGGTAAGCTTCATTCCGAGTGCGAAAATCTTGCGGGAAAATCTCTCGAAAAGTTTCTGAAAGGAAGCACTATCTTGATCCAAGCCAACCGCTACCAAAAGCGATTCGTTTGAATCAGCGCTAGCCTCCTCTACAAATCCCGCTCTAGGCTGTTCGACGACCGACTGTTTCTGGCCCTGCGGCTCAGAGATCTGGGACAAATTAAACGGATCCATTGATGCTGTCATATAAGTCATAATATCATTAACGCGTAAGATAAACCGTTAGATCACCTATTTTTTTGCTCAGCCAATTAAAATCCCCGCAGGACCGCCTCTAGCGATGATCCAAAACCCGTCTTCTCCGCGTTAAACGGATCAACAATGGTTTCTGCATCCGTCAATTCTCGACTAAGAAATCGACTTACATACCACTTGCCATAAATTTGGACAGGAAATTTAAATGAGCGTTATTTCAATCAAAACCGCCGAAAATTTCGAAAATCGCCCAACAAGCGTCCTCCTCCTCGATTTTTACAGTGACCTTGCTTCAGGAAATTTTTCTAATTTTCAAGATTTGTACGCAGAGGACGTCCATTTTGAAGACCCGACCCACGCGATTAACGGCAAAGATCGCCTGAAGAACCATTTTTTAACACTCTACGACAACTGCGATAGTTGCTCGTTTAAATTTCATCAAACGATCGATGCTGGATCTGAAATTTTCCTCGCATGGACTATGTCTATAAGGCACCCCCGGATCAGGGGTGGTAAGACGGTTCGAGTTGAGGGTTCGAGCTTTATCAAAACTCAAGACCGGCAGGTCATTTACCACAGAGAGTATTATGACCTCGGATCATTAGTATATGAAAATCTTCCGGTTTTCGGCTGGATTACCCGTTTCATTAAGTCAAGACTTGCCCGCTAAAATTCGACAGTAATCAGGGCTGTCGCAAAAACTTTCAAATTTTCTCAGACTCGTTAGAATCGAATTATAGTACATTCAATTCAGGGGCGAGCGATGGCAAAAATTCTTTCAACTAGTTTCTTAAGCGGTGAAACGATTGTGCTCCCGCCTTCCTCCAGCTCCAAAGTTGCCTTCGCAATTGTTCTCACAGCCGCTATTGCGAGTTGCTCTCCCCAAGGACCATCTGAGCCATTATCAGATAATCCGGTTTCGGATCTCTCTAACCCATTCACCAGCCAAGCCGTAAACCGTCTTAGCGCTCAGTCGGGCGAGTGGGCAGCCTATGGGTCAAATATTGGCAACACCAAGTACGCGCCACTGGAAGAAATAAATGCAACTAACATCAACCAGATCGAAATTGCATGGAGACGACCAGCACTCAACCCGCAATACCTTGAGTTAAACCCCAATCAAAGGTTCTCGTCTAACTATGTCGCAGCAGCTGTTGTTCGGGGGGGTATCGGTTATATTCCAAACGCAGTTGGGCTTGTTGAGGCTTTTAACCCTGGCACGGGTGAGACAATCTGGGTCCAAGAAGCCCCCGGAGGCGCGGCCGGACTTCCCGGCGCACCTACTCGAGGTATCGCTTACTGGGACAATGGAACTGAGCAACGTGTAATCGTACAAAGAGGAACTTTCCTTTACGCACTCGATGCGGCGACTGGCTCAGCAATAGAGACTTTTGGCGTCGGTGGACGCGTCAACCTACAATTAATGCCAGCAGAATTTGAACGTTTCCGTTGGGGCGGCGTCCCAATGGTCGTTGGTAACGTTGTCGTCATAGGCCAAGCAATGTCTGACACCTTTAGTAATAAGGAGGCGCTCAGAGGGGATGTACATGCTTTTGACGTAATCACCGGAGAACTGGTTTGGACCTATAACACTATCCCCCAGGAAGGACAATTCGGAACAGCGACTTGGCAAGACCGGTCCTGGTCATACTCCGGACATGCCCCAGTTTGGGCCTTGTTCAGCGCAGATGAAGAGCTTGGATTAGTATATATGCCAATCTCGTCTGCAACCAACGATATGTATGGGGGCCATCGCTTAGGTGACAACCTTTTTAGCCAAAGCTTAGTGGCTGTTGATGCAAAAACCGGAAACCGAGTATGGCACTTCCAAACAGTGCATCATGGCCTGTGGGACTATGATCCGCCGGCCGCTCCAATCGTCATGGACATTAACGTCGAGGGGCGTGAGGTTAAGGCAGTAGCCCAAATCACAAAACAAGGCTTTGTTTTCACCTTTAACCGCGAAACGGGCGAGCCAATCTGGGAGATTGAAGAGCGCCAGGTCCCCACTTCGACGACACCTGGCGAGATAACCTCCCCGACACAGCCTTTTCCCTCGCGTCCGGCAGCCTTTGACCGGCAAGGCGCAACAATCGAAAACCTGATAGATTTTACGCCAGAGCTTCGAGATGAGGCATCAGCCATTTTATCAAAATACGTTTCCGGCCCTTTATTCACGCCTCCCTCGATAAAGAGCGAGAGCCCGGAGGGCACGCAAGGAACAATTCAATTGCCGGGCTCACAGGGTGGCGGCGATGTCCAAGGAGCCGCGTTCGACCATGAAACAGGCATCCTCTACATACCCTCGATCACTGCACCTTTCGTTGCTGATCTGGAACCAGGTGACCCAGAGTTCACCAATCTGGCTTATGTAAAGGGAGCAAGGAGGTGGATCGGAGGCCCGAGAGGCTTGCCACTCTTCAAACCACCCTACGGTCGCATAACAGCGATCAACATGAACACAGGCGACCATGTATGGATGGTGCCTAACGGCGTTGGCCCAGTTAATCATCCAGCAATAAAACACTTACAAATAGAGCGGCTCGGCGTACCCGGCAGACCCTCCCCTCTGGTCACAAAAACGCTTTTATTTATCGGTGAAGGTCAGACCAATCTCAGACCAGGCGGACGAGTACCCGCTGACATGCCGATAGAGATAGCGACAAACAGTGGTGGACCGATGTTCCGAGCTTATGACAAAAACAATGGCGACATACTTTGGGAAATCAAGCTAGAGGCAGGTACAACTGGCGCCCCGATTACCTATATGCATGAGGGCCGCCAGACCATTCTAGTAGCAATAGGGGATCGCGAATACTCACCCGAACTCGTTGCGTTCCAGCTGCCGGCAAATTAACTAACCATCGAGAAGAAGAATGAATAGTCTAAAATCAAAGCGCAGGCATCGAACTTGGAAAGAAAAGGAACAAGACAGCGGCCAAACGATCGATACAGGTCGCCGTATCATATTAGCCGGAGGGGTTTCGGCAGCCGCGGCTGTTCTAACCTCAAATTCAGCGACCGTTCTTGGCGCTAGTAGTGGCAGAGTAGAGGCCAAAATTTCTTCTCTTGGCATAGAGCTTCCGCCAATGCCAAGCCCCGTCGCAAACTACGTACCGTATAAGGTATCGGGTAACTTAGCCTATATTTCCGGCCAAATACCAATGGAAGCTGGCGTGCTCCTGAGTCCTGGGAAAGTTCCAAGTCAGGTCTCTGTTGAGCGGGCGCGACAGGCTGCGACACAGTGTTGCTTGAATATCTTGGCAGCGCTCAAGGAAGCTTGCAACGGAGACTTAGATAGAGTCGCTGCTTGTCTGCGCCTCGAGGGATTTGTGGCCTGCGATGACGACTTCACCAATCAACCCGCTATTATCAATGCCGCGTCTGACTTAATCGTTGAAATATTTGGAGAACTTGGAAAGCACACTCGGATAGCTGTTGGTGTAAACACCCTGCCGCTCAATGCCTGCGTTGAAATTTCTGCGGTGTTTTCGATAACGTAATCGTACTTGATAATAAAAATATCATTTAACAGCCAAAATCAACCCTCGAGGTAAACGCTAAAAATGCTTCAATATAGATTCATTGATTCAGTAAAAAAAGAGGGCGCGAAGATCGCGTTTATCGATCGCACGACGGAGCGTGAAATCAGTTTCAATCAAGCCTTGATAGCTGGATTGATCTTAGCCAAACGATTTAAGAAGTTAGAACGTGGACGCATTGGTATCATGCTTCCCACATCTGGAGGTGCTGGTTTAGCCGTACTTGGAAGTGTGATGGCAAACCTCACGCCGGTCATGATTAATTACTCTACCGGCGCAAAGCAAAACTGTCAGTACGCACAACAAGAATGCGACTTTAAAACGATTATCACAACGCGCGCGCTTCTCGCTAAAGTTGACTGCCCACTGCTCCCTGAAATGCTTTTAATTGAGGATATTCTGGCCTCGTTAAGTTCCTTAGAAAAAATATGGGCCGCCATAAAATCCAAATTGCCTACGGTGTTGCTTAAAAGGATCTCAGGGAAGAATCATCTCGAAGCCCCTGCGGTAATTTTGTTCACAAGCGGGAGTGAAAAAGATCCAAAGGCAGTGCAGCTGACCCACGCCAACCTCCTCTCTAACATCGACGCCTTTTGTGAACATATGGAAATATATGGAATGGACCGTCTCCTTGCTGTCCTTCCTTATTTTCACGTTTTCGGACTAACGGTAAACTTATGGACCCCTCTTTGCCTTGGCATGACATCAATTACGTATGCTAATCCACTTGAATTTAAATCTGTTGTGAAGATAATCCGTGAATATAAGCCCGAATTTTTAATCGGTACTCCTTTCTTCTTAGAAGGATACCTAAAACAATCTAATTTCGGCGATTTTACCAGCATAAAATTAGCGGTCTCGGGTGCCGACAAGTGTCCCGATTCACTCCGCGATTTATTTCGCTCAAAGCACAATCTAGAAATATTTGAGGGATACGGTACTACCGAGACCTCTCCCGTAATTTCTGTCAATCCCAGACAAAACAACCGGCCTGGAAGCATCGGAACGCCAATTCCGGGCACGAAAGTAAAAATCATCAATTACGAGACTGGCGCAATTTGTGACACAGGGCTAACTGGTCAAATCCTAGTGCAAGGTCCTGGAGTTATGAACGGATACCTCAACAATCTTGAGGAAACTGCCATGCGCTTAAAAGGTGGTTGGTACGATACAGGCGACCTCGGCCTCATCGATGACGAGGGCTATATTTGGCACAAAGGGCGACTCAAAAGATTCGTTAAGATCGCAGGCGAAATGATTTCTCTGGTAGCTATCGAGGAGGCTCTCGATCGAGTTACCGAGCCCGACATCGAGTGCTGCGCAATCGAATTACCTGACGCAAAACGTGGAGCAAAAATCGTTGCAGTTACCAGTCAAGTCGTCGACCCTGCCATAATCGCGAAAAAACTCGCCAACGAACTCCCCAATATCGCTCTGCCAAAAAAATACATTACAGTCTTAACATTTCCGCGAATGGGAAGTGGCAAAACCGACTTTCGTGGGCTCACAGAACAAATATTACACATGGAAAAAAATGAAAATTCAGGTTAAAAAACTAAATACGTTTAACCGTACAGATGACAAGCAACCTCGCGTTCTGGATCATTTATAGCGATCAGTTTCGGCGTGTCCTTTCTGCATATGTCCATCACCTTTGGACACCGATTAGCAAAACGACAACCCGCGGGAACATTAACTGGTGACGGAATCTCTCCCTGTATAGACGTCGACAAACGCTCTCGCTCTGCGGTGGGATCTGGCTCAGGGTTGGACCCGACAAGCACTTCGGTATATGGATGCATGGGGCTAAAGTATAGATCGTCAGCTGCACCGACCTCCATCAGAGATCCCAAATACATCACTGCCATCCGATCACTGACATACCGAACCATCGACAAATCGTGCGCAATAAAAAGAAGAGTTAAACCCATCGACTGCTTCAACTCACCCATCAAATTAACTACCTGTGCTTGCACTGAGACATCTAATGCCGAAATTGGCTCATCGCACACCACAAACTCAGGTTCCAGAATCAATGCCCGCGCGATTCCAATCCTCTGCCTTTGACCTCCAGAAAACTCATGCGGATACCGCGACATATGATCTGCTTGCAACCCAACACGCTCTAGCCATACCGCAACTCGATCTTTCACCTCGGATAATTTAAAGGTCTTGTTCAACCGAATTCCCTCTCCAATAATTTCGCCAACAGTCATTCGAGGGTTTAACGAAGAATATGGATCCTGAAAAATCATCTGCATTCTTGAAGCAAATTGTCGATAATCAGAAGTCTTATATTTCTTTGGCAATGCCTCCCCACGATAAAAAATTTCCCCAGCAGTCTTCGAGTGCAACCCAAGAATTGTTTTACCAAAAGTAGATTTTCCAGACCCGCTCTCACCGACTAAACCAACAATTTCTTTTTGGAATATCGACAACGATACGTCATCAACGGCGTGAATATATTGACCACTGCCCATAGCGAAATATTTTTTTAAATTTTTAATTTCCAACAAAACATCTGTCGCAGTCATAACCTTTCCTCATTGAAGAAAAGACTTTCAGGATGAGGAGCGCCATCTTGTTGCAGCCAACAGCTACTGGTATGGCCTCTATTCAATGCCTTGGTGGGAGGAGCTTCAGTCGCGCAAATTTCCATAGCCTCAGGACAACGAGAACAATAACCGCACCCGGCTGGAGGAGAAAATAAGTCCGGAGGACTTCCCTCGATCGGACTTAAAACATGGTTTCTCGAGGGGTCATTTACCGGCATCGCGGCACGTAATCCGACCGTGTAAGGGTGAGCTGATCGATAAAAAATATCATCCACTTTACCAAACTCTACGACCTTCCCCGCGTACATCACCGCAACCTCGTCTGCGACGCGGGCAACAACACCAAGATCATGGGTTATCAAAATAATAGCCATGCCGATCTCTTGCTGGATATCCTGCAGTAAATCCAAAATTTGAGCTTGAATAGTCACATCCAGAGCCGTTGTAGGTTCATCAGCAATTAGAATCGAGGGTTTACAAGCTATGGCCATGGCAATCATGGCTCTTTGAAGCATCCCACCAGAGAATTCAAATGGGTATTGCTTTGCTCGTTTTTGTGCCTCAGGGATTTTTGTGAGCTCGAGTAATTTGACGGCCTCGGTAAATGCTTCTCGGCGACTAAATCCACGATGCACCTGAAGTGGCTCAGCAATCTGATCGCCAATTGTCATCGTTGGGTTCAACGATGTCATAGGGTCCTGAAAAATCATTCCAATTTCAGCTCCCCTCACCTCCTTTCCTTGAACCCGTCGTTGACCAAGAATTTCTTCTCCACGTAACCGGGCCGAACCAGAAACAAGCCGACCTGGCGGCATCGGTGTCAACCCCATCATGCTCTGCACAGTAACCGATTTACCACAACCCGATTCGCCCACTATTGCAAGTGTCTTACCCGCCTCCAACTCAAAGTCCACGCCACGAACCGCACAAACTATCCCGCCATAAGTCGAGAACTCAACCGCTAAATTAGTAACCTTTAATAACGGTGTCATTACTCTTGGTTCCTCATACGAGCGTCAAGCGCATCGCGCAAGCCGTCGCCCAGAAGGTTAAACGCCAATACAGTCACGCTAATCAACACAGCGGGGAAAATTAACTCGTGAGGGGTTGTCAGCATGGTTTTAATCCCCTCGTTAGACATTGACCCCCACGAGGGGGTTGGTGGAGCGACGCCCATGCCAATAAATGACAAGAATGCCTCAGTAAAAATTGCACTCGGGATAGCAAAAGTGAGCGTTACTAAGACAACACCAAGGGTATTTGGAAGCATGTGTCTTAAAATTAAATAGAGCGTTTTCCCACCAAGCAATTGCGAAGCACTAATATAGCCTTGCTCTCGAATTTGTAAAATCTGACCACGAACGAGTCTCGCTGTTGCTGGCCACATCAGGACAACAAGCGCAACAAGCATAGGCCCTATGCCGCTTTCACCCGGCCCTATACCAAAAGCTATCTTAAAAAGGATCATGAACAATAAGAAGGGTAACGCAACTATAAAATCGGCGAACCGCATCATTACCTGATCTGTTTTCCCGCCGAGGAACCCGGCCGTAGCACCAAATAAAATTCCAAAAGTCACAAAGAACAGAGGCGCACCAATACCAATAAAGAGGGAAACTCTTGCGCCAGCCATGAGCCTCGCAAGCATATCTCTGCCAAGATAGTCAGTGCCAAGCGGGTGGAATGCCAGATCTATAAAATCACCCACCCCTAATTCTTCGGTTAACCCGATTAGTCCTTTTTGATTTGCCTCTCGAACAGTCGTTACTCTTTTAACTTCCACTGCTAAGGTTTCAGTTAAGTCCAATAACTGCTCTTTGCCTTTCATTGGAACAACAGTAAAGTAGTAGATACCTTCTTTCAGATCTAACCGATCTTCAAAATTCACAATGCGGCTATCAAAAAATTCCGCTCTGGGAATTCCATAAGCACGTTCTTGACCTATAGGATAAATATTACGGTAAACACGATATCCAGTCACGGTATCCGTCGGATCCCAGCCCAACCTGATCGATTGCGTTGTTGCCTCGCCAATAAGTCGTAGACCCTGACCAGAACCCACTTCTAAATCAGACGCCGAGCCAGTCCACGGGCTATATTCTGGAACGATAAGTGCTCTGCGATCTTCTCCTGGGGGGCGACTGATTTGATCAAGATCTTGAGCAGCCGGATCGATGTTCCAGAGTAACGGCCCGAACAGCGTAAAAATTAGGAGCCCGATTAATAGATAGAGCGAAATCAACGCGCGCGTGTTGGCCTTTAACCTAATCCAAGCGTCTTGCCAATAAGAAAGTGACGGCCTTGACTGAGACTGAGATATTTCAGTTCGTCTTAGTGGACTGAAATCATAGGCGTGTCCGTTCGGCATTAACTCATCCTCACACGCGGATCAATTAATCCATACAATACGTCAACAAAAATCACCATAAAAACTAGGAATGCGCCGTAGAATACCGTGGTTCCCATGATTACAGTGTAATCAAGCTGCTGCACGGCTTGAACAAAGTATCTCCCAAGGCCCGGAATGGCAAAAACCAACTCCACGACGAAACCTCCTGTCGTTATAGCTGCGATTGCAGGCCCCAACACCGTTATAACGGGCAGAATTGCATTACGTAGCTGATGCTTTGCAAAAATCCGCGCCGGAGGCAGTCCCTTAGCTTTGGCTGTTCGAACATAATCTGAACTCACGATTTCAAGCATTGACGAACGCATTAATCGTGTTAAGTACGCCATCGTACCCAGGCCGAGAACCATCGAAGGTACAAGCATGTGACCAAGCGTGCCCCATCCCGCAACTGGAAAAAGCGTTATTCCAAGCGCACTGTTCATATTTACAATCACCAGCTGACCTAATGCCGCAATAACAAAACTTGGGACGGATATACCGAGTATCACAAAAAACATAATCAAGTAATCCGGAATCCGATTACGATACAAAGCCGTCAATGCGCCCCACAAAATACCGCCGACCGCGGCGAAAAGAACAGCAAGCACACCTAAAATCGCCGAAACGGGAAAGTGTTCTCGAATAATGTCATTCACCTGTCTGTTTTCCTGAGTGAACGATATGCCAAAATCACCGCGAGTTAGATTACTTAAGTATATTAAATATTGAGTCCCAAGCGGCTTATCAAGCCCATACTTCGCCTCAACATTAGCCCGAATGGCCTCGGTCATCGCTCGTTCATTTAACAGAGGGTCACCGGGCACATTATGCATCGCAAAAAAAGTTGCTGTCGCAATAAACCAGACGGTAAAAACGCCTTGGATCAAACGCTTTGTGATGAAAGCAGCAATTGCCATAAATTAAGGTTTCCGCAATGGGGTAAGTTGGACATAATTATAGTCAACTTCCGGCCCCACCGAACGACGTCTAAATCCAACAAGCTGCGGATCCACTACAAACGCAACCCCTCTCTCATACATAGGGATAATTACCACATCATCGTGCACCAATCGCTGAATTTCTCCAAAAGCAGCCGCGCGCTTGACCGGATCCAATTCTGCTTGAGCGATCCGGACTTGAGCATCCATTTCACTACTTGAATAGCGTCCGCGATTATTTAAATTCCAAGAAGAAAATAAATCACCGAAAGTAAGTGCATCATCATAATCGGGACCCCACCCCGCCATGACAATGTCGAAATCTCCTGACGTCATTTTTGCTAATCGCTGCTTGAAAATTTGGGCATCTATTCTTATTTCCAAGCCAAGGTTTCGCTTGTAAAGCTCTTGATAATACTCTGCAGTAAGCAACCCCATAGACGAATCACCGGTAAGAATTACAATAGGGGGAAATTCAGTCAACCCTAGCTCGTCTCGCGCAAGCTCGAGATGCTCGCGGGCCAGAGCGATATCAGTCTCAGATCGATGCGGCGGATATTCGTTATGAAGGAAGTCTTCCGCTCCACGCACCCAACTAGGAAAAAGGCTATCTGCGGGCACATATGCAGCTTCTTTCAAAACTTTGTATACCAATTCAGCAGGATCTTGCGCGAGTTGTAGAGCCCTTCTAAAATTGCGGTTGTTAGTCAATCGTCCATCACGATGATTGAATTCCATAAAAAAGACTGTTCCATCCATTAAACGATCTATCTGCCATCGTCTCTCCATAGCCTCTGGGAGCATGGATGCCGAAAGTGCCGTATCGGTAATTTGTCCATCTTTAAAAAGATTTAGCTTTGCGTTAACGTCTGTCGTTATGTATGCGACATTAATCTCGTCAAGGAACCCTTTATTGTCATTCCAATAATAAGGATTTTTAGACCATCTCATTGACGCGCCCAAAACCCATTCATCAACGGTGTATGGCCCGTTGTATAACATCGTATCTGCGCTCGATGCGTAGCGACCATCTGTTGAGTTAACAAAGTCCTCCCTCGCAGGAAAGTAGGTGACAAAGGCAACCAACTTTTCAAAGTAAGGGGTTGGGCGCTCGAACTCTACTCTTAACTCTCTGTCTGAGACAGCGGTTACGCCAAGTGAGGAAACCGGCATCTGTCCCTCAGTAATAGCTTCAGCATTTCTAACCGGAAAAAGGAGGAAGGCATACTCTGAGGCCGTTTTGGGATCTACTACGCGTTTCCACGCAAATTCAAAATCATGCGCTGTGACTGATTTACCGTCACTCCACATAGCATCATCTCGTAACCAAAATATTGCCCCATCTTCGCGAATTTCCCACCGCTCTGCCACACCAGGTGCTAAATTGTTGTCTTCATCATTGGAAATTAGCCCCTCAAGGACATGAGCCAAAACCAGAAAACTGGACGCATCTGTGGCTCTCATCGAATCGAGTTGCGGAGGGTCGTAAGCAACACTTATCGTTATACTATTGTTTTCAAAATCTACCGCTTTTCCGGAGGCGCCACCACCCGTTAACTTTACAACAAAAGAGAGGCCATAAATCACGATGCCAAGCAGCAGAATTGCAAAAACAGCATAGAACGCCAGCTGACGACCTGCTTCACTGGCATAACTGTCATCGGTCGATATTTGATCACTTTCAGCCAAGCGTTCAGCTCCTTTTCTTGATGTGTAAGTTGATTGTGTCAAAATAAGAGTAGCATGCACTGCCAGAAGATGACGTATAATTTAAAACGAAAAGCTTAATCGTTTGCAAGGGAAAAATATGACAGAGATAAAAAAAGATAAAGCGGCTTCACACGAATCAGATTTTGACTTCGAGCAAGCCATTGAAGAACTCGAAAATCTTGTGTCTACAATGGAGGACGGTGAGCTTAGCTTGGAAAACTCTCTTAAATCTTTCGAAGAGGGAATTAAGCTAACTCGAAAATGCCAAACAGCTTTAAGTGCCGCCGAACAGCGCGTACAGGTTTTAATCAACGAGCAAGGCGACACAGAAGAGCTTGATACGTCTACCTGAAATAAAACGCAATTCAGTGAAATTATGTCGATGAAATTTAATAAAGACTCAAGCCTCAGCCAATTTATAAAAGATTCTCAAAAGAGAGTAAACGAAACATTAAGCCAAGCTATCGAAAATGTGGGTAGTAGTGAAACGCTGTCCAGGTCGATGCGTTATGCTTGTATTGATGCTGGAAAACGCATCCGCCCCACTCTTACCTATGGCAGCGCATTATCGGTCGGCGGATCGTTCCCCAGTGCTGACATTCCGGCAGCGGCAGTTGAGCTGATCCATTGCTATTCACTGACTCATGACGACTTACCATCCATGGACGACGATGACCTGCGGCGCGGCAAGCCCTCTGTCCACAAAGCTTTTGACGAAGCCACCGCTATACTAGTCGGAGACGCGCTGCAATCTTTGGCCTTTGAATTGTTGAGTTCATCGAACAGTCTCATTAATCCTAAAACCCAGCTTAAAATGCTCCAAACCCTCGCTAAAGCTGCGGGATACAGGGGGATGGCGGCTGGCCAAGCAATTGACTTCAAAGCCAAAGGAAAAATCCTATCAGTTGTTGAGCTCGAGAAAATGCATAAACTGAAAACCGGAGCGCTGATCAAAGCCGCTGTTCGTCTTGGAGGGCTGAGCCACCCCGGGGTCAAAGAGACGGAATTAGATGCACTGGAGATGTACGCAACAAAAATTGGCCTCGCATTTCAAGTGCGTGATGATATCCTTGACGAAATAAGCGCTACCGACGTGCTCGGAAAACCGCAAGGCTCAGACCAAGCTCATGGTAAGCCAACCTACCTATCCCGAGCTGGGCTTGAGGCGGCAAGAACCAAAACAAACATCCTTGCGAACGAAGCAATTTCCGCATTGGCAAATTTTTCTGCCTCTGCGGACCCTCTGAGAGAGCTAGCTGAATACGTAGTGCGTAGAGATCACTAAACAAAGCGACTGGAATGTAATCCCGTGGCCGTGGCAAAAATAAAGGCAGTAAATGTTAGACAAAATACCACTAAAGCGCCCAACGACCCCTATTCTGGATCGAATATCGACTCCAAGAGAGTTGCGCGAACTTCAGGTTGAAAATTTAAAGAACTTAGCAGAAGAATTGCGCTTATTCTTGCTTTACTCAGTTGGGCAAACAGGCGGCCATTTTGGAGCGGGGCTTGGCGTTGTCGAGCTGACGATTGCACTCCACTATGTATATAACACCCCAACAGACAATCTCATCTGGGACGTCGGTCATCAAGCCTATCCTCATAAAATTTTAACCGACCGTCGAACCCGTATGTTAACCATGCGCCAAGCTAAGGGTCTCGCACCTTTCCCAAGTAGAAAAGAAAGTCCCTTTGATGCGTTTGGCGTTGGACACTCAAGCACATCTATAAGCGCCGCTCTAGGGATGTTGGTTGCTGGACGTAACAAAGAATATGACCAGCCGCAATCTGAAAACAATCACAACATTGCCGTGATTGGCGACGGAGCCATGACTGCTGGAATGGCATTCGAAGCACTCAACCACGCAGGCCATATCGACGATAATATTTTAGTGATTCTCAATGATAATAATATGTCCATCTCTGACAATGTGGGAGGACTATCGAGTTACTTTGCACGAATGTGGGCAAGCAAACCTTACAACTTCATCAGAAGCGGAAGCAAACGTGTATTTTCCAAGATGCCTCCTGCGCTGAAAGCGATACACCGTGCTGAAGAATACATGAAAGGTATGGTCTCCCCTGGCACTCTTTTTGAAGAACTTGGCTTCAACTATATCGGGCTTATAGATGGACATAATGTCGAAGGTCTGGTCGACATCCTCACTAATATAAAATCGCTGCGCGGCCCGCAACTTCTTCATATCGTGACTCAAAAAGGCAAGGGGTATACGGAATCCGAAAGTGATCCTCATGGCATGCACGCGCTCGGCAAGGTCACCCCCCAGCAGAAAGATCTCAAAAATCCGCTTAGCACGGAGGAAGATGCTAAGAAACCTAGTCGGACGTACTCCCAAGTTTTTGGTGGTTGGTTGTGTGATGTCGCGAGAAAAGACAAACGGCTAATTGCCATCACCCCGGCTATGGGAGACGGTTCCGGAATGAACGAGTTTGCGGAAAAGTTTCCGGAGCGATTCTTTGATGTCGCGATAGCGGAACAGCATGCGGTAACATTCGCGGCTGGCATAGCCTGCGCAAACCAAAAACCAGTGGTTGCTATCTATTCGACATTTTTGCAGCGCGCCTATGATCAGCTCATTCATGATGTAGCTCTTCAGGAATTAGATGTCTTATTTGCGATAGATCGCGCGGGATTAGTCGGTGAGGACGGTCCGACACATGCCGGCAGCTTTGACCTTAGTTATCTGAGGTGCATACCGAATATAGTGGTCATGACGCCTAGTGATGAAGCGGAAACATATAAGCTCCTCTCAGCAGGCTTCGAGCATGAGGGGCCAGCCGCAGTGCGATATCCGCGAGGTAAAGGTACCGGTGCCTCATCACCCTCAAAACACGAAAAACTCGACATCGGGAAAGGAATTCTTAGACGCAAAGGGGAAAAAATAGCCCTTCTAGCTTTTGGTAGCATGGTTGCAGCATCCAACGAAGCCGGAGAGAAACTTAATGCGACCGTTGCAGATATGCGCTTTGTAAAACCAATTGATGAGACTTTAATATCCGAACTCGCTAAAAGTAATGATCTCCTCGTAACACTTGAAGAAAATAGTGTAATGGGAGGTGCGGGATCGGCGGTGAATGAATTTTTAATGAATAAGAACTTCAAGGTATCGGTCCTTAATATCGGTTTGCCAGATGCCTTCCTTGAACATGGACAAGCGAGCGATATGCTTGCAGAAATTGGTCTTGACGCTGATGGAATAATTAAAAAAATTCAGGCCAAACTTGCTTCCTGTGCCGTTTCACAGCCAAATACATAAGCACGCAATTGCAGAAAACTGCTATAGAAAACCACCTTAATTGACGCGCTTTAATTTTATCTTTAGACTCCGTCCGTCTTTTGAATTCTTTAGGGAACCAAAAGCCAAGTTATATCGGTTCTAGTGCAAGCTAGTTAAATGGGAAGCTAGTTAAATTCTAGCACTGCCCCCGCAACGGTGTACCGACAGTTTTCAAAACTTTAGAAAGCTCGTTGGTCAGTCCGATACCAGCCGAAATAACTTTAAGCTTGATGCAGCGGAGGGCTTCATCAGTGGTGGAACCTGTGGGTTCTTCTGCTCATTCCCTTCTCTGATAAAAACCTTTGACACGAAACAGGTGTCGCAATAATGACGTTTTATCGGAGTTCTAAAAATGAAAAATCACGTATTTATTTTGCATTCGCTAGCGGCGACCTTAATCTCTCACAGCTTATTTGCGCAAGAAAATTCTGACACCAATCCTACAAACCCTAACGTCTTAGAGGAAATCGTCGTCACAGCTCACAGGTCACCTGTTCAGCTTCGGCGAGTCGCTACCTCTATCACGGTTATTACCAGAGAACGCATAAAGGCAATGGGCAATCTTTCCCTACCAGATATTCTTCGACAGACTCCTGCCGTCGGAGTAACTGGATCGGGCGGAATAGGCTCTCAGTCATCTATCCGTATTCGTGGAGAGGAAAGCTTTCGCACTCTGATGATAATGGATGGGATACGTTTATCTGATCCCAGTGGTCCCCAAGTAGCCACTCAAACCGAGCATCTCCTAAGCAACGGCATCGGCAAAGTTGAGATTTTGAGAGGACCGCAAGGACTCAGTTACGGCGCGGACGCTGGTGGTATTATCAACGTCGAATCAAATGACTTAGAATTTGGCAACAACTTTAGCATTGGCTCTCAAATCGGTTCTCGCGGTACCAGCCAGAATGGAATCAGCCTCAGCACAAACCGCGAACGAACTAGTTTTTCTCTTAACGCAACAGATCTTCAAAGCGATGGTCTTAATGCGAGATTTTCAGACTCGGCCGCTCCTGATAACGATGGGTATGAAAACCGCACTTACCACGCCCGCGCTACTGCTAAAGTCACAGATGAATTACGATTCAAACTGGTCCATCGAGATGTTTCTGGAAAGACTGAATACGATAACTGTTATGATTCATCATTTTCAGTTATAAATAATTGCTTAGCTATCTATGATTTCAGTGCAACTCGAGCAGAGCTGCAATACGAAAGCAATGCCTCGACTCATAGCGTATCGTATACCTCGACGAAAACAGATCGGGACTCCCTATCCGCAGGTGTAAGCAGTTTTACAAGCAAAGGCGAACTAGATCGTTGGGAGTATCTCGGCACCAATAATAGTTTGGAAAACTTTGATTTCATTTTTGGTGTTGATCTAGAGCAAGAAAAAAACGGAGATAACTCAAGAGACAACAAGGGATACTATCTCGACGTTCTTAGTGACTTTTCAAATGATATTTTTATTAGTGGCGGTATCAGAGTTGACGATAATCAGGATTTTGGTGAACATCTTAGCTACCGATTAGCATCCGCTTACTTATTAAACTTAGGCCAAGGGACCCTCAAATTAAAAGGAAATCTAGGCACAGGTTTTCGCGCTCCAAGTCTCTATGAAATTGGCTATAACAACAGTCCTTCTGCTTATCCTCCAGCATACGGTCTTGCACTGGACGCCGAGGAAACTCATGGTTATGAATTTGGAATGGAGTTCTTTTACTTAGATAAGTTAAGATTAGAAGCAATAAGATTTAACCAAAAAATTGAAAACGCAATTTATTATGACATGTCTAGCTACAGTGGATATCTGCAAGACCTCGGTACTAGTCGCTCAAAAGGCATAGAAATAAATGGCGAACTAGAACTCGCCGACTCGCTGCGTGTTCTGGCTAATGTTACCCATAATAAAACTCGACGTAGTAATGGAATGCAACGCGTACGCCGGCCTAAAATACTCGCCAATATCGGGGTGACCTATGGTAAAAATTCATTATCTTTAAATGCTTTCTACCGCGTTTCGCGTGATTCGATCGATGAAAGCTTTGGCTCTCCCAGACCCCTAGCGTTAGACGATTTCGGTGTTCTTGACCTCAGTGCGAGATACATTTTTAGTGAAAACGTTCAGATATTTGCTCGCGTAGAAAATGCTCTTGATAAAGACTATCGAGAACTACTTGACTATCGATCGCCCTCCCGTGGAGCCTATATCGGTGCTGAAATAAATTTATAAATAGGAGAAAAAATGTCATCAACTGAAGAGCGAAATACCCGACACAAGAAAGCAATGCAGCGTAAGAAAAAACACATAGACGGCAATATTGCCGCTGCAACTATTGATAAGGGTCTATTCCTAGTGCTCACCGGCAACGGAAAAGGGAAAAGCTCTTCGGCTTTTGGTATGCTCGCCCGCAGCGTTGGGCATGGGCTTAGCTGCAGTGTTGTTCAATTTATAAAAGGGCAATGGGAGACCGGTGAGCAACTCTTGTTTAACGATCACCCTCAAGTTCAATTCCATACAATGAATACTGGATTCACTTGGGACACGCAAGACCGACAAAGCGATATTGTCGCCGCAGAAAAAACATGGTCCGAAGCGAGCCAACTTCTTCAAGATCCCAATATGGACTTGGTTATACTCGATGAACTTACCTACATGTTAACTTACGGATATCTGGATAAAGATTCAGTAATAAACTCTATAAAAAATCGCCCAGCAGATCAGCATGTCGTTGTGACTGGGCGCAATGCCGGAAAGGAATTGATAGAACTTGCGGATACCGTAACTGAACTAGCAGAAACGAAGCATGCTTTTTACAATGGAATTAAAGTGCAAAAAGGAATCGATTTCTAATCGAGGGACTCCCAAAAAGTAGAAAGCTTGAACCTGAGCAGCACCTTAAAAAGAAAAGCATTCCAATAGCTGCTGACCATCAAATGATGATTGCGTCCACAGCCAATTCATCGAACCACGCAGAGGTCTCACCTCCAGTGGCCCATTTTTTCCGCTTTTATCGAAAGATATTTTTCGTTATGGGGATTTTCGCCGGTATGAACTGGCAGGACCTCAGTCACCTCTACCCCGAGAGCCTCAAGCGCCTCGACTTTCTTTGGGTTATTTGTCAGCAGCCGCACCTGTGCCACCTCTAAAAACTTCAAAATCGGCTGGCAAACTTGATAGTCCCTCTCGTCGGCTGAAAAACCGAGTGCAACGTTTGCCTCAACGGTATCCGCACCTTCATCTTGAAGAGCATAGGCCCTTAATTTATTTAGTAGGCCAATTCCTCGCCCCTCTTGCCTAAGATAGAGAATCAATCCGGATCCAGCCTCACCGATTGACTGCATCGCATACTGCAGCTGAGAACCGCAATCGCACCGAAGGCTGCCCAGCGCATCGCCAGTTAAACATTCACTATGAACTCGGCATATAAGAGGATCGTTGCTTGATTTTAAGTCCCCCAGAGCGAGCGCTAAATGCTCTTTACCGGTCTCATCGTCCTCAAACCCAAATATATCAAATTTCCCCCACTCGGTGGGTAAGACTGTGCGCGCGACAAACTTTATTGACAAAAGAATTTCCCTCTTTAGATCTCATTTATAAATTTGATAATCGTTTGGCTTGTTAATTTATAAAAACCAAACTATACCTTGAATACACAAACAGGAAAGTATACCTGCTAAAACATCGTCAAGCATGATTCCAAGCCCACCATTTATATTTACATCTACCCATTTTATAGGCCACGGCTTTAAAATATCGAAGATACGAAAAAAACAAAATCCACAAATTAACCATTGAAAACCCTGAGGAACCATAAAGTAAGTAATCCATAAACCTACGAATTCGTCAAAAACAATACCAGGATGATCATGAACAGCCAGATCAAATGACGTTTTACCGCACAACCAGACCCCCAAGAAAAACATTAAAATTAAAAACAAACCGTAAACTTCGGCATTCATTGACGGAAGAAGAACGTAAATCGTCATTCCACCCAGCGTCCCAAAAGTGCCAGGAGCAATAGGCGCTGCCCCACTACCCAAACCAAAACTAAGGAAGTGTATCGGATTCCGCCAAACACTTGCTGGAGTACCTGTGCTAACAACCATTAAAACTTACCTTAACTTTACTCTAAAAATGTATATACCCATCGCTCTTGACCGCGACCATCGTTCCATCACGCGCTTTTAACCGAACGCCGTCTACATCCTTAATAATTCCAACTTCGGTCAATGGTAAATCAAACTTTTTGGCAGCTTGAAAAACCCTATCTTTTAGATCTTGGCTTACTACCAAACACAGCTCATAGTCATCGCCTCCATTAAGGCAAGCTTGCAACAGCATTTTCTCAGACAAGCAGGCTTGTGCCGTTGTTGAGAAAGGTAACGTCACTTCTTCAATCTCAGCCCCAAACCCAGATGCCCTCAAAATATGTGAGAGATCAGACAGAAGGCCATCTGAGATATCAATTGCGGCGTTAACTAGACCCCGGCATCCGATCGCAAATTCGACCCTTGGCGAAGGGGAAAAGTACCTCTCAAACAATGGCTGAGGATCCGCCCACCCGAGAAGCTCAAGGTTAGAGTCCAAATGGCTTTGATAGCCTAATCCCAGAAGCGCCACCGCTGCATCACCCAAAGTTCCCGTAACTAAAATCGAGTCGCCAATTTGAGCTCCGCTACGGAGCGTTGCTTGCCCCTCAGGCACGAGCCCGTGAACTTGAATCGCGATCTGTAGGGGTCCTGACGACAAATCACCCCCAACTAATGGACAGTTAAATTTTCTCGCTACGGTCGATAGACCATCCGCAAACTGTTGTATCCAGTTCTCATTAATTTCTGGAATGGTAAGCCCGAGGGTAAAACAAAGTGGATCGGCAGCCATAGCGGCTAAATCACTTAAGTTAACTCCCAGCGCCCTGCGAGCGATAACATCAGGTTCTGCATCAGAAGGAAAATGGACTCCAGACGCTAACACATCGAGCGAAACTACTAGATTCTGATCTAAAGGTGGCTTGATGATTGCTGCATCATCGCCAATTCCAAGTTCCACACCACCTCTCGAAAAACTAAGATCTGAGGTGGCTAAAAAATTTTTAATAATATCGAATTCAGAGTAAGCCAACGCAGCCACCAGTAGAGGGAGATAATTCTAGTAACAATTAACAAATGAATTATACTCTCGCTTTAGTCTCCAGCGGTCTGAGATTAAAGGCCAAACTATCAAGAACGCCATTGATATATTTGTGACTCTCAGTCGCTCCAAAAATTTTTGCCAATTCTACACATTCATTTATAACAACCCGATACGGAATATCGATACGATCTGCGAGCTCGTAGCTTCCTAAACATAGAAGCGCTCTCTCTATAGGATCAAGCGCAACCAGCTCCCTATCCAGAAACTCAGTCAACTTTACCTCGAGAGGTTCGATTTTCTCAGTGACCGAAAAAAAAACTTCACTAAAATAGTCCCAGTCAATCTTTCCTGAGTTAGTTTCAATAAACTGGCTTTTAATTTCACTAGGGGAGGTACCTGAAAGCTGCCATTGATACAGAGCTTGAACAACTAAACGCCTTGCTCTTCGACGCTGAGCTAGTGGAAGTCTTAGACTTTTTTTAGGCGAATCGCTGCCTTTCGCGTCAACCTCAACCACTTAAGCATCCAACTTTCGCATCAAGCTGACCATCTCGATAGCCGTCAGCGCCGCCTCTTCACCCTTATTTCCGGCTTTGGTACCGGATCGCTCAACAGCTTGTTCAATACTATCGACTGTGAGCACTCCAAATGAAACAGGTTTCGATGAAGCCAGGCTTACCGCACCAAGACCCTTTACACACTCTCCAGCAACATATTCAAAATGGGGCGTACCTCCACGTATCACTGCACCAAGTGCTATTATCGCGTCACATCTTCCCTCAGCAATTTTTTGGACAGCCAGGGGTAATTCAAACGCACCCGGCACCTTCACAATTGTAATATCTTTGTCTGCAACGCCGTGCCGGCCGAGGGCATCGAGAGCACCTCTTAGTAGACTGTCTACCACAAAACTATTCCAGCGAGTAACCGCAATCACATACTGCGCGCTCGCTCCGGTGTAGCTACCCTCGATCGTGTTTATATTGCTCATTTTTTCATTTCTCTCGACTATAGTTCGTCACGCGTTTGATTAAAAATTAATCGCCGCTGTTAAAACTAATAAATTCTTCGACCTCTAGATCGAATCCGGAAATTGCGTTCAAACGCGCTGGGTGACTCAGCAAGCGCATTTTTCCAACTCCTAAACTTCGCAGAATCTGAGATCCAGTACCAATTGTGAGGTCGCTACCAATTCGATTCGGCACATACTCTAGACCTTTAGCAAACGCCAAGGCAATATCTTGCTCCAGAGGCTGACCGTAATCATCTCCAGATAATAACACAGCAACACCGCAGCCTTCTTCGTTAATCCGCTTGAGTGCACTCGAAAACGACCAACTCGTATACTTGGCCCCATAAACTTCACAGATATCTCTGACTGTATTAGGTATGTGAACCCTTACCAACGTCGCTTTTTGTTTCTCAATCACGCCCTTAGTAAACGCAAGATGCATACTTCCGCTTATGGAATCTTTAAAAGTATGACACTCAAATTGTCCAAATTGAGTCTCTACAATATTCGTATCAACCAAATTGACAGTATGCTCATGAGCAATCCGATAGTGTATTAAATCGACTATGGTCCCAATCTTCAGCCCGTGCTTTTCAGCGAATAGCTCTAGATCAGCTCTACGGGCCATCGAACCATCTTCATTCATTATCTCAACAATGGCCGCGGCAGGCTCAAAACCCGCAAGCCGCGCCAGATCGCAACCAGCCTCGGTATGGCCCGCTCTGCGAAGAACTCCTCCGGGTTGAGCCATAATAGGAAAAACGTGCCCGGGTTGAACAATATCGTTCGCGGTGCTCGCACCAGCTACAGCGGCTTGAATTGTTCGTGCTCGGTCCGCAGCAGAAATCCCTGTAGTCACGCCGTTTGCGGCTTCGATGGACACGGTAAAATTAGTGTTGTACGGCGTATTATTTTCATTGACCATTAAGGGCAGCTGGAGGTGCTGGCATCGCTCTTTAGTCAGTGTCAAACAAATAAGCCCGCGCGCGTTTGTAGCCATGAAATTAACGTCAGCCGTCGTAACCGACTGGGCTGCAATAACCAAATCTCCTTCATTTTCACGAGCCTCATCATCCATCAGGATGACCATTTTGCCATCCCTAATATCGTCAATTAACTCTTCGACGGTATTTAATTTCATATTGATAATTTCCCTATCTTAAGGCTTTATTTAAAAATATTTCGAATCGATTTCCGAACTAGTCGAAGCCATGGATCCCTAGAAACTCTTTAGACAGCTTAGAACCTTTGTTATCAGAACCGGTCCGACCGGTTCCATCTAGTAACCTCTCCAGATAACGGGCAAAGAGGTCTACCTCTAAATTTACTTCTTGCCCCTCAACGTAAGAGCCAATAATCGTCTCTTTTTGAGTATGAGGGATAACATTGATACTGAATTGGTTATTCATAACCGCATTTACTGTCAGACTAACACCATCCACACAAATGGAACCCTTACCTGCAATGTACCGGCTAATTTCTTCCGGGGCCTCGAAAACCAACCTACGGCTTTGTCCGTCTTCTTTTTGACTATACAGCGTTCCTACTCCGTCAACGTGTCCACTCACAATATGTCCACCAAAACGGCCTACCGCTGCCATCGCTTTTTCAAGATTTATGCGAGATCCAGGCTTCAGAGAGCTCAATGAAGTACAGCTAAGAGTTTCATTTGAGACATCCGCACCAAAAGTACTTACCCCTAAAGAGACTACCGTCAAACAACAACCGTTTACCGAAACACTATCACCAATCTTGACGTCGTCGAGATTTAAAAGCCCGGTGTTAATTTCCAAACGCCATTCGGAATTGATACGCTCCAGTCGCGATACTTCGCCCAACGCCTCGATAATCCCTGTGAACATAATCGACCTCGCAAAAACCTAGCGTCGTGCGCTACTCAAAATGCCATAAACCCTAAAAAATTTATTAACCCGTCACTATCTTTTAAACACGATCCTTAGGTCTTCCCCGAACTGAGTTGCCGAGGCAATTGCAAAGCGCGGCGCTAAATCCATGCTGGTGATTTCACCAAAATCTAATAATGGTCGACCATCTGAGCCCAGTAACTTGGGCGCAAGGTAAATAATCAATTCATCAACTAGCCCCTCGGAGATAAACCCGCCGGCAAGGGTTGCGCCAGCCTCAATTAGAACTTCGTTGCAACCATAATCCTCTAACAGCAATTTTAACACAGAAGCTATATCCGCTCTTCCTTCCGCATCGCAAACCTTGACCCGTTCAACATTCGCAGTTCTCGCCCGCAAGGCCTCTGCTCGGTCAACCACCGCATCACCTTCCCCAGAAAACAAGAACAAAAGCGGTCCAGCTGCGTCAAAAATCCGGGAATCAACCGGGGTTCTGAGCTGTGTGTCTAAAACCACCCTCAAGGGTTGCCCAACAGGCTTAACGCCCGCCGAATCACGGACGTTCAACTGAGGGTTGTCGCTTAACACAGTCCCAACCCCTGTAACGACGGCATCACTCAGTCTACGTATACTTTGAACATCTTTACGAGACTCAGTACCACTTATCCATTTGCTTTCGCCATTAGCTAACGCCGTGCGTCCATCCATACTCATCGCGAGTTTCAATCGAACATAAGGACGTTTTGACTCATATCGCTTAAAAAAGCCTAAGTTTATTGCCCTCGCTTGCGACTCAAAATCTATTAGGCGAATGACATCAATTCCGGCATCGACTAGCCCTTGAACCCCTTTGCCCGCAACCAAGGGATTCGGGTCGATGACTGGAATAATTACACGAGCAACGCCAGCCTCTCTCAGCGCTTCAACGCAAGAACCTGTCCTACCAACGTGACAGCACGGTTCAAGGCTTACAAAAACTGTCGAGTTCTTAGCTCTATCTCCAGCATTTAATAGAGCCATTCGCTCTGCGTGGGGTTCACCCGTTCCCAGGTGCCATCCGGTACCAACGACCTCCGAACCATCGGCTAAGACGCACCCCACTCTGGGATTCGGTGACGCACTCGTTACGTTCTCAGCCAGGGCGAGCGCCTGCTGCATGTGCACTAGCCAATAGGCCTCTTCACCCGATAGATCGTGATTAGATATCTCTAGCATAAGATTTAGGCTTCGAGTTGAGTGAATTAGGCTAAATTAACTTCAGGTGTTCGTAGTGGTGTCTTTTGCTAGGCGGTCAATTTCAGCGCGAAACTCTTCAAGATCTTTAAAGCTTCGATAAACGGAAGCAAACCGGACGAAGGCTACTTCATCCAATTCTCTCAAGGCCTTCATTACCTGTTCACCAATGACTCTGGATGGCAACTCCCTTTCTCCCGTTGACCGGATAAAAGCCTTAATTTTTGTCACTGCTTCATCGACTTTTTCAATTGATACCGGCCTTTTCTCCAAGGCCGTCATCAGACCACCAACCATTTTGTCTTCGTTAAACGGCTCCCTAACCCCATCCTGTTTTATAATACGAGGCATGACCAATTCAGCAGATTCGTAAGTGGTAAAACGCTCCTGGCATGTAATACACTCACGCCGACGACGGACGTTGTTGCCCTCGGCAACTAAGCGAGAATCGATAACTTTAGTATCTACTGTACTGCAAAAAGGACAGTGCATTAGTCTCTCCTTACCTTCATTTCAATGATCAAGATACCTCATATACAGGAAAGCGTGAACACAGAGCGATAACTTTTTCCCTAACATCCCCCTGTGTGTCGGTGTTATTAATATCTTCGAGGACGTCACATATCCAACCGGTTAACTCGGTAACCTCACCTTCTTTAAAACCTCGAGTGGTAATAGCCGGTGTTCCAATACGCAAACCCGAAGTCACAAAAGGAGACTGCGGGTCGTTAGGAACCGCGTTTTTATTAACCGTAATATTAGCAGATCCAAGCGCAGCATCTGCCTCTTTGCCTGTGAGATTCTGCTTAATCAGACTTAGCAAAAACAAATGGTCGTCAGTACCGCCAGAGACTACCTCAAATCCGCGCGAAATAAAGATGGAGGCCATCACCCGAGCATTAGCAACCACTTGCTCTTGATAAGCTTTGAAGTCCGCTCCCATCGCTTCCTTAAAACAGACCGCTTTCGCAGCAATTACATGCATTAGCGGACCACCCTGAGTTTCAGGAAAAACAGCAAAATTTAGTTTTTTTTCTAATTCAGGGTTTGACCGAGCAAGAATAATCCCACCACGAGGTCCGCGAAGAGTCTTATGTGTTGTCGAAGTCGTTACGTCAGCAATGTTGACTGGGCTCGGGTAGACCCCTGCCGCAACTAGCCCAGAGACATGCGCCATATCAACAACAAACCAAGCTCCAACACTGTCAGCTATGTCTCGAAAACGCTGCCAATCAACAATTTTGGAGTATGCCGAAAAACCAGCCATGATCATTTTAGGCTTGTGTATTCCCGCAAGGCGCTCAACCTCAGCGTAATCAATTTCGCCGGTTTCGTCGTCCAAACCATACTGGGCAGCTTTGTAGACGCGCCCAGAAAAACTAACCGAGGCACCGTGAGTCAGGTGGCCACCATCGGCCAGACTCATTCCGAGTACAGTGTCACCCGGCTGCATCAACGCCATGTAAACGGCAAGATTTGCTCCTGAACCAGAGTGCGGTTGAACATTAGCGTAGTCAGCTTTAAACAGCTGTTTCGCTCTCTCTATCGCAATATTCTCAATAATATCAACATGCTCACATCCGCCATAATACCTCTTACCAGGATAACCCTCAGCGTACTTGTTCGTCAAAACCGAACCCTGCGCCTCTAGGATTAGAGGGCTCGCATGATTTTCGGATGCAATCAATTCAATATGATGCTCTTGTCTTGCACGCTCAGCGTCAATAGCTGCGGCGATCTCGGAATCTAATCCAGCAAGGGTCATATCTTTTCTAAACATCTATTTACTCCGGCAAAGGTAAGTGGAACGAGGTGGCATTAAAATTAGATCTTAAAATGGCGAATAGTTTAGCTTTACTATTCTATCTTACGAGTGATTTTTGGGCATCATCTATCTTGTTATTTTTACAATACTCTCCCTCTAATTTCCCTACTTTTCTCTTTACCTAAGTTGATATGGCATAATCAGCACGGTTGGAAGAAAAAAGGATTGCTTCATGGCACAGTTTGTTTTTACGATGCATCAAGTCGGTAAAGTCGTACCGCCCAAGCGCGAAATTCTTAAAGACATCTCTCTCTCATTTTTCCCTGGGGCAAAAATCGGTGTACTGGGGCTCAATGGGTCCGGGAAATCCACCTTGCTGAAAATAATGGCAGGAGAGGATCAAGAATTTAATGGCGAGGCACGCCCTCAACCAGATCTAAAGATTGGCTACCTGCCACAGGAACCGATCCTAGATGAGCAAGACGACGTGAGAGGAAACGTGCAACAAGGGGTAAGCGAGACTCTCGCACTGATCGAAGAGTTTAATACTATCAGCGATCGGTTTGCAGAACCGTTAGGTGAAGAAGAGATGAATTCTCTGCTCGACCGGCAAGGAGATCTTCAAAATAAAATTGATACGATTGGGGGCTGGGAAATAGATCGTGTGCTTGAGCGTGCGGCAGATGCACTGCGTCTCCCGCCCTGGGATAGCCCCGTCAAAAACTTATCTGGGGGAGAGCGGCGTCGAGTAGCACTATGCCAACTTCTCTTGTCAAACCCCGACATGCTCTTATTGGACGAGCCAACAAACCATCTGGATGCCGAGAGCGTGGGCTGGCTTGAGCGCTTCTTGCAAGAGTATTCGGGAACCGTCGTTGCGATTACCCACGACCGGTATTTTCTCGACAACGCTGCTGGGTGGATCTTAGAGCTCGACCGAGGACATGGCATTCCATATGAAGGTAATTATACAGATTGGTTAGAGGCGAAAGAACAGAGACTCCAGACAGAGCAACGACAACAAGCCGCTCATCAAAAGACAATAAAATCAGAACTAGAGTGGGTGCGAGCAAACACAAAAGGTCGACAAGCCAAAAGTAAGGCGCGTATTGCCAGATTTGAAGAATTAAACTCTCAAGATTTTCAAAAACGTAATGAAACACAGGAGTTGTACATTCCTCCCGGCCCTCGACTTGGCGATAAAGTTATCGACGTAAAAAATGTCAGTAAAAGTTTTGACGCAAAGACTCTTTTCAGCAACCTGAACTTCAGTATTCCTAAAGGCAGCATCGTCGGAATTATCGGTGGCAATGGCGCTGGGAAAACTACTTTTTTAAGGTTGCTCGTCGGTTCAGAAAAATGTGACGACGGTGAAATAGAACTGGGTTCAACCGTCGATCTAGCTTATGTTGACCAAAGCCGAGACAGCCTTAACAATGATAATACGGTCTGGCAGGAAATTTCAGAGGGACAGGAAAATATATTGGTAGGGCAATACGAAACATCCTCAAGAGCGTATGCCAGCCGCTTTAATTTCCGAGGCGGTGACCAACAGAAATTTGTTAAAGATCTTTCAGGCGGAGAGCGAAACCGTTTACATATGGCGAAGCTACTTAAGCGTGGCGGTAACGTATTGTTGTTAGACGAACCTACGAACGACCTAGACGTGGAAACGCTTAGAGCACTAGAAGAAGGCCTTCTAACTTTTCCGGGATGCGCCATTGTCGTTTCGCACGACCGTTGGTTTTTGGATCGGATCTGCACTCATATTTTAGCGTTTGAAGGTGACAGTGAAGTTATTTGGTATGAGGGCAACTACACAGACTATGAGCTGGATCGTAGGAAGCGTTCAGGAGATGTACAGCCGACTCGTGTGAAATATAAAAAAATCAATTGAGTTACTGAGTAACTGAAACAGTAGGCTCACAATTTCAAATTACGACGCAGTTTGGAAAGCCTGGAACGCAACTCACTTCCCTGCAATGGCCGATGGGTAACATCTGGCAAGGGGGCCGCTACCTCAAGTTCCAGTGCTTCGCCGCGCCTTACTCGATCGCATAAAATACTATAATGATAATCAAAAACCGACTGAGCAACCGACGGAGGCTCGTTTGCAAGCAGAAACCAAGAGGTCGCCCTGCCAGCGAAGTAAACTGCTGGATGACTCCAAGTGAAATTACGCTTTGGGGAAGGTGCCGAACAAGCCTCTACATATGCATCCTGCGCATTCGGCAGACCAAATAGATCATCGCCCGTTTGACACACGCTTATGAGATCAGCAAGACTGGGTAGGAAGGTCTGACCGTGTGTTATTCTTTTCCCCCCGGCAAGAATTACGCTCGGCGAAAATTTTTGCAACGCACTTAACCAATATTTTTTGGCGATCACAAGACTTTCCGCATCAGGAAAAGCTTTATGAAACTGATTGTGGTACGCAAACTGAAACTGTGTAAATATCTGCGAAATTGCTCCAATATGATCTTGTGCATTTTCAAAATCATCGTCCTCTCTTTTGGATGCAGCCTCTTCTCTGACCAAATTTTTTTTGTGCGGATCCGAGGCAGTCAATGAGTTTTCACTTGAGCTCATTTTAATCCGCCCAGCTTCGATCTGCGAGGGCATGGAGTCGGCTTTCAATATTTTTTTGGTTTGTTCCAGAACCTTGGAAACCTGACGCATTTGAACCCACTCCATTCTCAGACTCTTTTAATCTTCGAGACCACGCGGCTTTTATAAATTGAAGAAAAGCAGTATTCCAAGAGGCCTTCACTTGTTGGCTGTCACGCCAATAAAGAACAAACTCAGCTATTTTTGATTGTGCAAAGGCCGAATCGATCTCAGCCATCTCCAAAATATCATAAAAATCTGAGCTAGGTCGCCAATCCTTAGCGATTGGCCTAGGCGTGTCGTCAAAACCAAGTGACGCACTGTAACGCGACCACTGACGCCTCACGTGCTCGATGAATTTACTGTTCCAAGCACCCTTTTGAATACCCCGCTCTTGCCAAAAAAGTATGAACTCTGGAACCGCATCTTCTATAAATCTGAGGTTTATATCCGCGTTGACGAGTATAGAGATCGCATCCTCACTTGGGCTCCAAGTTGCTGACATATCTGCACCATGCTCGGCGATCCCGCTTCGGTTTTGCTCAGCCCTCCACTCACGAATTACAAATTTTAAGAACACATTGCCCCAGGAAAAATGAGGCTGTCCCCGATCTCGCCAGTAACTCACGAAGCTTGGCAACACCTTTTCGAGAAACTCATCCGAAATACTGTGCTGCCTACATTGGGCGACCCAGCTATCATCAGGGCGCCAGTTCGGTGGAATTAGAGTCTTCCCACCATTCGCGATAAAGCTTCGACCTGAAGTCGCTCTCCCATCTGAGGCTCTAGAATTAACTGAGCTTAAACTTTCAAGACCTGGTTTTTGCCGCTCCGCTGGGATCTGATGCCCATTATCGATTCTCGCTTTAGTACTATTTTCACCCGAAGAACTATCGTCAGCTAAAGTGAATACTACCTCCCCACTTCCATCGGACTTATGCTCAGAGGTAATCAAGCCCAAGGCCTCGAGACTTTGTTGAACACCGCGAATTTTTTCGATACCCCAAAACGGAAAAGCAGCCTCTATTCGTTCTTTATCTAGCAAAACGGATAATGACGTTGCATTCAGCGACACGTATCCTTGCTGATTAACCAACTCACCCAATACGTGCAACATGACGGTCTCATCGAGACCAATAGTTGCGGCCAATGTCGCTGAGATTAGCAAAGGCCTTTCTGGGATAAGTGTTGAGTTCATTTGTTAATTTTTCAGTTTTTTAAATGTTTAATTATCGTACCATAATGCACATAATCGATGGAGATATGTAGGTTAATATTTAAGATAATGGAGGTATTTTTTCAACTTGAAATATCCACCGGCTATACACAGTATACTCACAAGAACTATTTTTTATTATCGGCCTCGTAACTAGCATGGAAATAATTTCAAATTTTATTAAAGAGCAAAAACTATCCAATGACTATAGGTTTAACTGCGTGGACTATTGGCTTCCATTGGCGACGCGGTTACAAAAAATACTTACAACGAAAACAGTCCGCGGCAATCATAAACCAATAGTTCTTGGAATAAACGGGTGTCAGGGAAGCGGGAAGTCTACACTCGCAAAATTCCTCGAGGCAGCGCTCAAAAATACCGACCTTAATACCGCGACCCTCTCCCTAGATGACTTCTATCTCTCACCAGAAGCGAGGGTAGCATTGGCAAAAAAAATACACCCTCTTTTCAGGACGCGGGGGGTCCCCGGCACCCACGACGTTGGGCTTGCCTTGAGAAAATTTCAGGACTTGCTAGACATAACAAAGACGTCCGTTTTACTTCCGCGATTTGATAAAGCACTAGACAAGCCAGCTCAAGAAAATGTGTGGCCAATCGCGCCAAGGCCGCTAGATCTAATTATCCTCGAGGGGTGGTTTGTCGGAGCACAACCACAACCCGACAACGACTTAATCGCACCGGTCAACGACCTTGAAAAAAACAAAGACCCTGAAACTATCTGGCGCACGCACGCAAACCAGTTCCTCGCGCAGGAGTATCAATTATTATTCTCTAAAATCGACATATTAATTATGTTGAGGGCTCCCAATTTTCAAAGTGTTTCTACGTGGCGAAACAACCAAGAAAAAAAGCTAAGGAGGACTGTAGAATTCACAGGCAAGCACGAGAAAAAAATCATGAGCGAGAGGGAAGTGAGGGATTTTATAAAATATTTTGAACGCCTTACCCTCCACTGCCTTAAAACTATTCCCTTGCAGGCAGACATGATCTTTGATTTAGATCATACCCAAAGGGTCATCAAAAAGTCGGGTCACCTAAGCCTCGGCTAACTTGTCTTCGCCGCTAAGCAGGGGCTGCAACCACACTCTTAAGACCAAACATGAAAGCACGACGGCCATGACTTGACGCCAAATTGGAAACGTCTCGCCATGCGTCATATTGGAGAGCTGCAAAGGCCATTCGACAGCCGCGTACACGGCATTTAGCAAAAGTCCGCAAATCAATGCCGCTCCGATTACAGACGCGAGGTACGCTACCAATGAACGAAGCCCCAACTGCTCCTTTATGACGCCCATGGTGGCTATATTAGTCGCGGGTCCAGTGAGCATAAAGACCAGCGCAGCGCCGGGAGAAACGCCGGCAAAAAGCAGCCCCGCGGCCACTGGCGTTGAGGCAGTGGCGCAAATGTACATCGGTAACCCTGCAATAACCATAAGAATCATTGCCCCTAACCCGTTTCCCCAAAGAAGAAAGAAAGACTCAGGAATAAATGTGGTCATCGCGGCTGCAGCAACAAGACCAATGACCAGCCATTTTGCCGTGTCAGAGATCATTCGGCCGTAACCATACTGCAATGCCATAACCAATCGTTCGGGGAAACTTTCTCGGGTAGCACTTTCTTCAACACTCTTTTCAGAAGAACAGCAGCCTGTCGGCTTCTCGGCTGACTGAGTCAACTCTTCTTGACCAAAAATATTGACTGCAATTCCTGCGGTGATTGCGCTGAAGAGTGCCCCCATAGGCCTCGCAAAAGCAAAAACCGGACCTAGAATGGCGTAAGAAAAAGCAATGGAGTCCACTCCCGTCTCCGGTGTCGCTACCAAAAAAGAAGCCGTCGCACCTTTCGATGCGCCCGCCTGCCGCACGGCAAGAGCCGTAGGGATTACACCACACGAGCACAGAGGAAGTGGAGCGCCAATCAAGGCTCCCTTTGTAATTGACAAAAGACCGGGAGTAGCAAGCTGTTTTTCAATCCATTGCGTTGGAATAACCTGCTTAATTAATCCCGCAATAAAATAACCAAGCAACAGCCACGGGGCGCTCTCAATAACCAGATTCCAAAAATTATAAAGAAAATTAATTTTCTTCTCCATTAACAAAGTGCGAGATTGATCTGATACATAACCACCAAACTAGCTTAATGCTACATGTTTGCGGAGGGAATTGTCCATACAACTGTAAATGGTTCCAACGCATAAACTTAATTAGATCCATAAAAAAAAGCCAGGCCCTCAGGGCTGGCTTTTTTTCTAACCCAATAAAAGGATTCGCTACTGAGCTACGCTCAACTCTTGCCGCTCACCCTTCTTGTTTGTTGTATAAAACTTATCCCCAACCTGAGCTATCCCAGGTGGATATGGATCCTCTCCTGGAGGTGCCGTTTGAATATCAAAGTGTGGCTTGAGAACAACATCGCTGCCACCAAGCTTCAGCGAGAGACTTCCGTCAGTCTTAATCTTGACCTCCTCTACCCCTGGGAACGCATTGAGGGAATCGGTTATCTCATCCTGATCTTGGAACGCAGGAGTAAGAACTTGCAGCGTACCGTCAGGTTGCACGATCTCGATTTTCTCATCCGCGCCCGAGCCCGAGGCATAGGTACCAGCATCTTTATCGGACTTTTCAGTCAAGGGGCTTGGTATACCAACGATCGGACCCGTCTTACCCTCAATCCCCAAGTCAGAGATAGTCGTCTGCCCACCCGCACCGACTTTTATTTCAGCGTCAGCCGGAAGCAAGTTCTTAACCTCATCAGGACTCGCAAGGGCCGGCAAGAGCGGAATCGAATAGCCCTTGTCAGTGATAAGAACAAAAGCACCCGAATCAGGATCAACTGACACGCCCGGCTCTGAACCTGCTGGCGCCTGAGTCATTTTTGAAGCGTCAGGAATAAACGCAGCAGCCGGAGCTGAACCTGGCTCAGCGCCTGCAGGATTCAAATTAAGCGCGCCGTCACTTCTCTGTTCAAAGTTAAAGCCTGCCGCCTCGCCGCCAATTGCCTCATCCAGTCCTGCTAGAACACTTCCGCCACTACCCCCACCACCAAGCGCTAGGTTTTTTGACAAGTCTGGCAACGGAGGCATCGTTGTACCGTTTATGTTCGGCGCCGCGTCTAGCGTTTTAAACGCAAGACCTGCACCCGGGGGAGCCGTCAGGTCGCCCGATGCTGGATCTATTTCCCAGCCAGTGGGAAGGAGCTCATCAACATTATCCGGCGTAATTTTAGCTGGATCCATGTTAGTCATCAGCTTCGCAAAATCCCCACCAGGCATGTTCTTAATTTCATCTGCCGGTAAGTTTTGGAGAACCTCTGGCGTCATAGCGGTCATCACCTTAGGGTCCAAGCCCCCAAGATTATCCTTCGTCATGCCGCCAAGCGCTGCAGGCGGCAACTTATCAAACTGGTCAGGAGTCAAACCACCAACTGCGTCTTTCGGTAATTGAGCCATCTGAGTGGGCTCAAATTTTTCCATGACCTCGATAGGCATCGCGCCTACAGACTCAGGTTCAAATCCTGCAAACGCCGCTGGAGGAAGGGCCTCTAATTGATCCGGCTTAAACCCCGCAAACGCATCTGGCGGGAGAGCACCCATCTTGTCGGCATCAAACGCACCCATCGCCGCTGGCGTAAAATTGCCCAACTGCGCACTGTCAATCGTCGTCATAGCCGTCGGCGGAAGTTGCGTTACAAGCGCATCACTGAAGCCTGCTATCGCATCCGGTGGCAATCCACCCATCTGCGCCGGCTTAAATCCAGTCATCGCAGCCGGAGCAAAGTTCGCTATCTTGGCGCTGTCTAACCCGGCCATCGCTGCAGGAGGTAACCCAGCCATCTGGTCAGGCTTAAAGCCCGCCATCGCTGCCGGATCCATCGCCGCCATCTTGCCCGAGTCAAAGCCCGTCATCGCAGCAGCATCCATCCCGCCTACCTGGTCGGCCTTGAAACCTGACATCGCCGCGTCATCGAGCGCCGCAAATCGAGTCGAATCAAAACCTGCCATCGCCGTCGGATCAAGCGCCGCAACACGTGTACTATCAAACCCAGCCATCGCTCTCGGATCCATCCCGCCTAACTGATCGGCTTTAAAGCCAGCCATCGCTGTCGGATCCAATGCCGCTACGCGAGTCGAATCAAACGCAGTCATCGCTGCCGCGTCCAGCCCGCCAATCTGAGCTGCCTTGAAACCACCCATCGCTGTCGGGTCAAGCGCCTCTAGTTTTGTCGCATCGAAGCCCGCCATCGCGGCTGGATCAAATGCCCCCAACCGTGCCGCATCAAAACCGGCCATCGCCGTCGGGTCCATTGCGCCAACCTGATCGGCCTTGAATCCAGCCATCGCTGTCGGATCAAGTGCTGCGACACGGGTTGCGTCAAACGCCGTCATCGCTGCCGCGTCCAGCCCGCCAATCTGAGCTGCCTTAAAACCACCCATCGCTGCCGGATCAAGCGCCTGTAGTTTTGTCGCATCGAAACCCGCCATCGCGGCCGGATCAAATGCCCCCAATCGTGCCGCATCAAAACCGGCCATCGCCGCCGTATCCATCGCGCCAACCTGATCGGCCTTGAATCCAGCCATCGCTGTCGGATCAAGTGCTGCGA
>CAJWVZ010000022.1 GCA_913048385.1 uncultured Gammaproteobacteria bacterium
CGAGCTGGGTTTAGAACGTCGTGAGACAGTTCGGTCCCTATCTGCCGTGGGCGTTAGATATTTGAGAGGAGCTGCTCCTAGTACGAGAGGACCGGAGTGGACGAACCGCTGGTGTTCGGGTTGTTATGCCAATAGCATTGCCCGGTAGCTACGTTCGGACAGGATAACCGCTGAAAGCATCTAAGCGGGAAGCCCCCTTCGAGACGAGATTTCCCTTAGGACTTGATCCTACTAAAGTGCCGTTCAAGACGAGGACGTTGATAGGCTGGGTGTGTAAGCGTTGTGAGGCGTTGAGCTAACCAGTACTAATTGCACGTGAGGCTTGACCATATAATCATTGGCTTTTGCGCGAAGCAAAAAAGCCGGGGACAGATCTTTAGCTCTGTCCCCCTTTAAAAAGCTTCGTAAGAATCCAAAGGTTGTATGAAAAAGCAACTATAACTACTTCAGTACAAACGGATATTGGATACTACAGGACTCACAAGGTCCGATTGGCTCCAAGCTTGTACTAACTTGTTAGAATCAAACTGATTACATTCTTCATTTATCGAATTGTTAAGAACATGATGAAGGGTACATACCTAGTGGTTGTTCCCGGAATCGTCAGAATTGCCTGACGACAATAGCGAGTGTGAACCACCTGATCCCATACCGAACTCAGAAGTGAAACCGCTCAGCGCCGATGGTAGTGTGGGGCTTCCCCATGTGAGAGTAGGTCATTGTCAGGCATCTTTTTTAAAAAATCCCCGTGTTGGTTTCAACGCGGGGATTTTTTTTTAAAAAAGTTTATCTCAGTAGCGCAAGAGGTTTTAATAGACATCGATCAACAACGGAATTTTATGATTTTTGTAAGAGTGTCATTCACTAAGAAGAATGAAAATGATTGATCCACTGAACATCGCTTCGCTGTTGCCAATTGCAGTCACTCTTGTTATCTCGATAGCTTTAAGAGATGTAATTCTTGGTCTTTTTCTAGGGCTCTTAAGCGGAGTTCTAATGGTTTATGGGCCTAACCCGTTACAAGCCGTCAATCTCCTGGTTAGAGACTATTTGGTCCCTCAAGTAATAGATCCCTATAATGCCGGAGTTCTTATATTACTTGCCTTTATCGGTGGTTTCGTCGCATTAATGGAGACTTCTGGGGGCGGAGAAGCATTTACTGCATCTGTTAAGCGTTTCGTAAAGAATACGCTTAGGCTTCAGGTTAGCGCATGGTTGGGCGGAATAGTGGTATTTTTCTCTGACCTTGGTACCCCTCTTATCGTCGGTCCAATATTTCAGACGTTAGTTGATAGGATTGGTGTTTCAAGAGAAAAACTTGCATTTATAATCGACTCAACAGCATCGCCAGTCGCTATCTTAGTCCCTTTTATTGGATGGGGCGTATATATCATGGGCCTGCTAGCTCAGCAGTTTGAGGTTTTAGACATAACCACAAGTGATTTTGAGGGCTTGATCGGCGCATTACCCTATCAGTTTTACGCATGGCTATCATTGATCGCTATTCCAACGTTAGCTTTTGCAAAATTTGATTTTGGTCCAATGTTGGCTGCGGAAGGCAGAGCTTTTCTGAAAAGCACAGACATATGTGAAACTCCTGCGCTTAAAAATTCAGAATTGCCTCCGAGAGCAAAAACTTCATTTGTGTGGTTACCGTTGGTAATCCTCGGCGGGGTGCTGGGGTTATCTTTGGGCCCTCTAGGCTTTCCGTTTGTGGCCATAAGTGGCTCGGATTTTCGAGCCGGGTTGTCCACTGCATACGTTTATGCCGCGGTTTCTCTTGTGCTTCTAATGGCCTTTTATAAAGTAAGGTCGACCATGGATAGTTTAAAAGTTTATTTAAATGGTATGGGCCGAATGATGCACGTTGCCGCATTGCTAATTCTAGCTTGGGCACTGTCCGACTTGCTGAGTGAAATTGGTGCGGATACTTACATTTCGTCGGTAGTTGTGGCTAACATAGCACCTGGCTTGTTTGCAGTTCTTATTTTTATGACCTCCTGCTTAATTTCATTTGCAACCGGTTCAAGCTGGGGTACTTTTGCGATTATGTTTCCCTTAATCGTGCCTGCAGCTTTTGCAATATCCGCTCCGCTGTCGGTTTGTATTGGAGCGGTCTTGTCTGGGGGCTTGTTTGGGGATCACTGCTCTCCTATTTCTGAGACCACGATACTCTCATCAATGGGTGCAGGTTGCGAACCGATCGAACATTTCCGCACACAGCTACCTTATGCGTTAGCGAATGGCTTTTTATCATTAATTGGATTTCTAATGGCCGGATTCTACCCGAATGCTGGAATTTTAATGGTACTTATAGCGCTACAAGGGCTCGCAATTTTTAGTTTACGAAAACATGTGAATATGAAGTGAGTTTAACTGCGTGCGAGAGAGGTTTGGAGCTCGATGTTCTGCAAGTACGGTAGTAGTAGCTGAGTATATGTTGAATTCAACGGTAAATCTTATTGTGTTTTTAGGCCCAGGAGCCTAAAAACACAATAAAAAAACTAGTTATTAAAGACGTATAAACGCGAGAGAGTAGTTCGGGTTCATCGGAATTACTAATTGATTTTGAATGGAGTCGTAACACATAGAGGCAGCGCTCGGAATTCCAGAAGCGATAATCTCAGCGCCATTTGAGTCGATTTTTGAGACACTGCCAAACCGTACACTACTTACGTATTTCGTTCCGTCAGGCAGAATAACCACTCCATCATTGCCGGCTTCTACCGCGTTTTCTTCCTTAACAACTTGGCCGTTTGTATTGTAAGTAATCACAGCGGTGTCTCCAATATTGACAATTACGATGTTGCCATCGTTATCCATGGCGACCCCGTTAGGGCTGTTGAGGGGAGCCCCCTCTGCGAACACAGAGACTTCACCATCGCTCGTGATTTTATAGAGTGTACTAGTGGTAGTGTTTGAGAGGTAAGCTGTTCCATTGCCGTCGCCTGCTATTCCATTGATAAATCCAGTTCCAGGTATTGCTACAGCGGCTAAAGGTTGCCCGGTTGATAAATCAAAAGACCTAACATGACGGGATCCATTGTCTGCGGTGTACAAGATGTCGCCCGCAATCGCGCTGCCGATCGGGTCATGGAGCTCAAGACCGTCTCGAGTTGCCCCTATCCACTTCGTAGTATGTACGCTGCCGTCTGGGTTAATCAAAGAAACATAGCCATCGTTATCGGGTGTGTCTCCACTGTTGCCTCGGTTCATTGCCAGTATGAGATTTCTCTCTGGATCGAAGGTGCAGCTTTCCGTAAAGTGGAAGCTACCGAAAACTTTTACGTTGGATGATAGCTCCATCCTTTCTCCAGCTTGGTTAACTGCGCCAATAGGCAACCCCGCCTGAAACTCTTGCGCGGTGATCGGCGTGGTGAGAACAAAAACTCCAAATAACGTTGTCAATTTCAACGAAAAACTATTCATGAGTGGCTCCTTAACGGTTATTTAAATTTGTTAAATTTTTAGAGATAGAAACAATTTACATTGTTTCTTTTTTTTTTAATAGGGTTGTATACAAACAAGGGCCACTTTTAACTTTTTATATAGCAATATAGCTGTTTTAGGAGGCATCTGATGTTTAAGTGTAGCGACAATTAAAAAGCCGGCTAATTTGAATTAACCGGCTTTTTTGAGGTTTTTAACAGGCACCCCGTATAAGGGAACCTAATGAGAGTTGTTAGTCATTCGCGCTTGCAAGGTTTCTTGCTTCTTTCTCTTTTCTCTCAGCGACTAGCTTATCGAAACCTTCGTCATCGAGATGGGTAATAGCGAGCCACGCGTGGGTCATTTCATCGCCAGTTCTGCTACCACCTACAACCCACATTTCTGAATCAGGATTGTTTGGATTTTCGGCCGTGTTGTCATACCACTGCTTTAACACAATTACAGCACCGGTTGGAATTAAAGGCGCAACGTCTTGATCGTACAGGTGGCTGTGATGCCAGGTAGCGCTCCACTTAGACACTTGACTGATTTGCTCAGTGCGGCCAGTTTCGGGGTAAAAGATTTCTAAACTAGCTGCATTCATGCGCAGATGTCCATGCGGTTGAAAGCTATCCAAGCGAACTGGGTGGTCAAAACTGTGGAATCCTTGGGTCATCAAAAAACCATTTGGCGGGATCACGATGTCACTTTGATCTCCCAAACGGTAAAGAGCGAGGTCCTGCTTGTACTTAAGCTCCTTGCTCTCTTCGGCGCTGTAAAGCCACATACCTATCTCCACAACGTTATCCTTGATGATGGATCCAGGAGCCATGGCTCCGAGTCCGCCAGGAAACATGTGAATGTCCCATCTGATTTCTGCGCCAGCAGGAATGGTGCGACACACACCCTCAGGAACAATTTCACCCCACTTACCCATGGCGTACTCAGTTAGCATTCCCTCGCGACCCTCTTCAGTCATAATGTTTGAGTTCGCATGGTGGACAACCGATTTCGCGTCACCTCGAGGCTTTACTTGTAAAGCCCGGATGCAACGATCTTCAGTAATACCGCTAGCTACGATGTGCTTGTGCCACAGGTCGTTTCCGTTGGCAGGAATATCTATTGGCGTCGAAGGAATAATGACAGTTGGAGCGCCAAACTGAGGTTCGAAATTCCAAGCCTCTGGGTCAGGGAGATCAAGCGGGGGCAGAGGCCTGTCGGGATCGCCAAGAGGGGAGCCTTCATTTACCCAAGCCACCACGGCATCAATTTCGCTTTGCTCGAGGCGCCAATCGCCTTCTAGGTCTTGTATTCCAATGCCATGGTCGTACGCATAGGGAGGCATTTCTCTGTTTGCGACCCTCATCTGGATTAAGGGTGCCCAAGGGCGAACTTGGTCATAGCTTTCGAATGCCATGGGTCCAATGCCGCCCTCGCGATGACAGACTGCACAATTTTCATTAATAATGCGTCCAATCTCTCCGTTATAGGTCAGATCGAGCGCGTCGTGTGTCTGTGCTTGCGCAAAAACACTAGCGGTCAGGCCGGCTAGTAAAGAACCTAGAATTTTTAAGGCTTTCATGATTTCTCCTCGTTGCACGTAACTCTTTGATTTAAAAAGACAAAATAAAAATTAAAATTCCGAAAATTGTCTTTAATTAGCACTCGTACGAGTCTATAACATTTATCTAATCAGAAACAGTATATTTTGTGACTAATTGCAATACAACGCTGGGTAAAGTTTCTTAGTTTATCGAGCGATCGCACCAAAATTGATCGAGTTATTTAGGCGGTTTCAGCGCCAGCAAGCTCAGCTTATATCCCGCCAATCCGGCGTCAACAAAAACCAAGCCGCTTCCCTACAATATATTAAGGCGTGACTGTAATGTTCTGATATATATTAGTCCAACAGCACTGGTCGCCGTTCGAGCTGTCCGGAGCCTGAAAATTGTTAGCCTTTACATGCAGAATGTATTCCCCCGGCGCTGAGAACGTTGCATAAACTGGCGCCGATCCGTTACCACCCTTAACTTCAACCGAATTTGCTCCGGGTTCTCTGTAGAACTGAAAACGAAAGTCGTCAGGTTCATATGGGTTGACTGGAGCTGGGGTTGTCTCGTGCCTGGAAAATATAACATCGCCGGGCCCCTGAAACTTGTTGTAAACCACACCTACCGAGAGCGCCTCAGCGAATCTTGGGTCTGAAGTGTCTCGCTCTGACGGATCGTTAACGTTCACAACCAACTCCACATTGCTACCGGCTTTTACCATACCTTGGTGATCGGAAGTTTGTGCTGACAATCCTACTTTTAACGGACCGGCGTCAGCAAATCCAAGCAGAGGTTGCATTGAGCCTTGTGGCCTTGGAAGGATAAAGTCGAGTTCATAAGCGGCGGCGCCAGCGCGGCCGGGAACTTTAAGTGTTTCACTACCACCGGTTGTTACATACCACCAAACGTCCTCATCTGCCTCCGCTTCTGGGACGGTAACGGCAAAGACTCCGGTGCCCCTTCCGGCAGGGAAATGGGTTGGCTGCATTCCATTATATTTCTCGGGTTCAATGTAGTTGTTTGGTCCGACAGGAATATCTAATGCTTGATCATTTCTGTTGATAAAGCCAAAGGAAAAGCTGGTCGTCCCGTCAGTGTTGGCAACCCAACCCTCCATAACAGGCACAAGAGGCATGCCAGCGGGCGGAGGGAGAGACAAGAAGCGTTCTCCAAAATTTGAGGTTTGGGCTACTGCTGCTGTACTAACAAACAGCAAAATACTTACTAACGACGGAATAAACATTCTTCTTCTGTGTTGCATTTCTGGTCTCCCCAAGATCGAGTTCGTAATCTAAACAGGTGTCGGTCGAGTTTTAAGCGTCTGGCCATGCCCGTTACGTTTATCATTTTGATCGACGTGCGTCACTTCCAGTGTGTCTGGTGTGAGACTGCTACCTCGATTATTAGTTTGGGTAGGATAAACGCCATTGCCCGCTTAGTCTAGATCATCAAGTCGCCAATCTACCTTAGTTGGGTTTTATTTTTAAACAAAGTGTAACAGGATTCTTTTTTTCTAGCCGTTCTGCATTTGTCTGGAGAAAGATAGCAAAGGCTGTTCAGCGTGGCTTTATAGTCAGGGGGGTAATTTTGTAATCGATTGAGCAGCCGTTTGCCGCCTTCTTTATTCATTTCTTTTCAATAGAAGTAAACAGTTGGGGTAGAATGTATATCTGTGAACTAAATCGCTACTTGAGAGAGATATGAAGTTTAAAAAAATCACTGTGAGGCATTTTCGCGCATTTTATTTTAATAAGATTTTTGCTAATTGTGCGCGAATCGGTTCACTCTGTTGCGAGCGAGTAAGATTGACAGGGACACTCACAGCGGGTTTTTATCTTTTCACCGTCTTAAATGCATTTGTCTTCACTTCATCGGTGCATGCCGCGCTAGACAGAGTCAGTGATTTTGCACTTGTTGATACTCGCGGCAACTTCCATCAATTCAGCCGATATCGACATTTGAATGGTATCGTAATGATGTCCTTCGATGAGAAATGCGAGCAGATGCCTCAAGCCATTGAGCGATTAAGACAATTGGAAAATAAGTTTCTTGATTCTAATTTGGTATTTTTGCTGATAGATGCCCAAGGGCGTGACCGAAACGATATAGATAACCTACCGATTCTAGAGGGTGATAAATACCTACCCCTTTTGGAGGATGATGGTCAATTGGTCTCTGAGCTTTTGGATTTTAAAGAAGTTGGGGAAATTCGGGTTCTCAATCCAGGCAGGTTGAATGTTTATTTTGAGGGGGGGTTGTCGGAGATCGAGGACGATTCGACTTTATCTTCAATGTTGGCAAATTTACAAGATGCTCCGCCAAGTAATACGGTCGTACAAAGTAATCAGGTACTGAATGGCTCTAAAGGATGTCCCATTTCTTTTCCAGACCGCGACGAACACAAAAAAAATCCGCCGAGCTATTCGACTGACGTTGCGCCGATCATTATTGAGAAGTGCGCGGAATGCCACCGTCAAGACGGAGTGGGCCCCTTTGCGATGGATAGTTATATTATGCTCTTGGGGTGGTCCCCGATGATCAGAGAGGTTCTGCTTAATAAGCGCATGCCGCCGGCTCAGGTCGATCCTTATTTCGGGTACTCGGAAATGGCGCGATATCTAAGTGATGCAGAGCGACAAACAATTGTGCACTGGATCGACAATCGAGCGCCGCGCGGAGATGATGAGTTAGATCCTCTAGCTGAACATGCAGAAAAACTGAAGGGCGAAACGACCGATTGGATCCTCGGTGATCCAGACTTCATCGTTTCAACCGACTCAAACGCAGTGCCTTCTACTGGTGTGATGGACTACCTGTACTCTGACGTCGAGCTGCCGTTTGCCGAAGATAGATGGTTGAGAGCGCTTCAGTTTAAACCGGGCGATTCTTCTGTCCTTCATCATCTAATGGCATTTGTGACTGATCCGGAAGAAGATTTTTGGGGTGAGGAAAGAAATAAAGAAGTTGCGGTGAGGCGATTTGTTGAGGGTTTTTCGCCCGGCTCTCAGACCGTCACAGAGTTTGATTTGGAAACCGGCGTTTTTATTCCTGCGGGTCACCGGTTATCGTTGCAATTTCATTATGTAACGAATGGTCAGTCTACAGAAGACATAACGCAAATTGGTCTGTATTTTGCGGACGCCCCTCCGAAATCAGAACAACTTGTTATCGCTTTGTCGAAACGGTTTGTGCTCCCGCCAAATAAACCTAATTTTGAGCTCGAAGCCGAACACGTTGTTGGTCAAGATATAGTTGTGACTGGAGTACGAGCGAGGATGAGTTATCGGGGAAAAAAAATGAAATTTGTTGTCTCCGATCCAGACGGACGCGAGGAAGTTATATTTAGCGTCCCAGCCTATAACTATGGTTGGCAGCCGCATTACAAATTAGAACAGCCGGTGTCGATCGCTGCTGGAAGCACCCTCCGAGTGGTTGGCGCGTTGGATAATTCAGTTTCCAACCCAACGAATCCAGATCCTGACAAGGAAATAGTTTCTGGATTTAATAGCTGGGAAGAAATGTTCACTGGTTATTTCACATATTATCAGAAGGTTAATTGACTCTTTTTAAGAGAGAGGCTTTGCTGATCCAGTTCGCTTGGATTAACTCGAATTCTTTCCATCAAAAGGTAGAACTTTTTAATGGGTGTGCTTTTATGCTCGTAGGGACAAGGTAATTGTTGACATGACAAGCTTCTCCGCCACTGAATCGACTGATATTTATTACGGTTGGAAAATTGTTGCTGCAATAATGTTTATTCTAACTTTTGCGAGTGGTCTTAGCTTTTACAACCACCCGGTGTATCTCAACGAGCTCGCATCGAGAGATGATTTTGATTTAGGGTCCGCATCTCTCGCTGTTTCGTTGTTTTTTCTCTCCGGCGGAGTTTCCGGGTTAATCGTTGGAAGGTGGGTCGAGAAGGTAGATCCACGATATTGTATTTCGTTCGGTGCCGTCATCTCCTCTTTTGCGCTGGGAAGTATTCCATATGTGGAAACGGTCGGTCAGCTATATATCGTTTATATTTTTTTTGGCGTTGGATTTAGTGCATCGTCTCTTATTCCCGCAACGACCATAGTCGCGCGATGGTTCAGAAAAAAAAGAGCAATGGCCCTCTCTATTGCGTCTACGGGACTCTCTTTGGGAGGGGTTATTCTTACGCCGATAACGATTATGGTTGTGGATGAACTCGGATTTAAGACGGCTGGTCCGATGATGGGTATGCTTTATTTGCTGGGAGTAATCCCCGTGGCGTGGATATGGCTGCGAGAAAGCCCTGAGAGTATGGGGTTAAAAGTTGACGGTGGAGCTCTGGGTAAACAAGAAGCAGAGACAGGCGTTGATGATGGGTTAAGCTTTGCTGCAGTTCGAAGAATGAAAAATTTCTGGGGGATCTCTACCGGCTACATATTTTTGATGATGGCGCAAGTCGGAGGAATCGCGCACCAATATGGATTGTCGCGAGAGTTATTAAGTGAAGAAGAAACTGCGATTGCTGTTGCGATTCTTCCTGTAACGAGCATTATAGGACGGTTGATGGGCGGGTGGGTCATCGATCGGATGTCGATAAGAGTGTTCGCGATCGGCATAATGATTCTTCAAGTGTTTTCATTATGTATGTTGGGTTTCGGAGCCAGCGTTTTAAGCTTGTGCTTTGGTCTTGCTTTCTTTGGGGCGTCAGTTGGCAATCTGTTGATGCTGCAACCCTTATTAATTGCCGCAGCCTTCGGTTTAAGAGATTATGCAAGAATTTTTTCTTTTGCAAACCTCATGTCTTCTTGTGGCACTGCTGTAGGCCCAGCGTTACTTGGCTACATAGCGGTATTAAATGCCGGAGATTATACTTGGCCATATGTAATTGCAGCAGGAGCGGGAGCAATGGGTCTTCTCCTGTTTCTGTTGGGTGGCCAGGGTTCTTTTGATTCGGGTAGCAAAAAAAGTCGCCAGTAATATTAGGTATCTGACATCAAAGGTTATTTGTCCCCCTGCCGTATAAGCGTTGTCGGATCTAAAGATGGAGCAAAAAATGGTTAGAGCTTATAGTTCTATGGCGAAATTTATCCACTGGGCGTTTCCTTTAGTTTTCGTTTACGGTGTCATAATAGCGGTCGATGAGGTTGAGGAGCTTGAGAATTCAGTTGTTCTGGTGGAGGAGGTGATTTTTACCATGATCTTCCTCGCTATGTTGCTTTTTAGATTCATTTACATGCGCTCGGCACGAGCAAACCTGCCACAACTTGATATGTCAAAAAACCTGATTTTATTGTCTCGAATCGTGCACCTAGGGATGTATCTCAGTCTTGCGCTGATCGCGGTTTCGGGGTTAATAATCGGAGGTTTATATTACTTCGGTGTAAGGGGAGGCTCAGTGCTTGAATTGACCCTGTTGTTGCACGAAATAATTATATGGACTTTTGTAAACCTGATGGGGCTGCACATCGCTGGCGCGATTTACCATCGGTTTAAGAGAGATGGAGTTTGGGACGCCATGGTTCCTGTTTTTAAAGAGGGGTATAAAAAGTGAGTACACGGTTGGAATACGCATAGAACTATATTGAAAAAGGGGCGGAGCAAAATGTATAAAGAGTTTAGTTTCGCGGCACTAACATTGATGGCTTTGAACTCATTAACTTTGGGTGCATCTTTTGAAAATAACACGTTGATGCTTCCTTACGTTGTAGTGGGCGACGCGACCTACAATGTCAATTTGCGGTTGGTGTCAGGTACCAACCCAATCGAATTTTCGTTGGAGTCATTCACACAGTACCCAAAAGAAGCGTCAGCTCCAGCGAATGCTGCCTTTTTTAGCGGCAACATTCTTAGTATACCTGCGCTTAGGGCAAGCAAAATTTCCTACCAGATACAACTGAGTTATTTTGAAAACAAGGGAGTCTTCAAATTACTGGAGGACCCGTTGATAACGAAAACCGACACCGATGGCATTCTATGTAGCTATGTTGACAGCACCGCGAATGATCAAGAGTCGTTACAGATTACCAGCACGTCTGCCTGGACATGCGTTGACGGGAGTCGAGCACTTACTGCGAACGGTATACCTGATCATGAGGTCGGACAGTTTCCGAACCCTAACAATCCCAATACGATCTCCGAGCAGTCTGTTTCGGCAAATTATACGCTTACTCCTATTGAAACCGAAGTCGCTACAATGATGGGTGGCCCGTCGGGAGTAGTTGGATACGTGCTCAACGGAGTAAAAATTGATGCGAACACTGCCGGCACTTGCAATGACACAGGCAATGCCTGCAGCCTTGCAGGAGGCACCGGGGCGTGGAGCATTGAGGCGCTGGGACAGACGCATTTCAATTTCGGGGATGACGAAAATCATGCGCATGTTCAGCCCGGAGGGTCTTACCATTACCATGGTATACCAGAGGGATTTGTCGCTAAGTTAAGCGGAGGCGATCTTGCAATGACCCTTATTGGTTGGGCAGCAGACGGATTTCCAATCTATGCGAGGTACGGTTATAGCGAGGCTACCGATAGCACTTCTGGTTTAAAAATAATGAAAGGGAGCTATGGCTTCGTTAAAGATATCGATTCATCCCGACCCTCGACCGATCTGTATGCGCTTGGGACTTTTGGACAGGACTGGGAGTTTGTCGAGGGTTCAGGCGACTTGGATAGATGCAATGGCCGCTGGGGAGTTACTCCTGAATTTCCTCTTGGTATTTACCATTACTATGCCACAGACACCTACCCTTATTTTCAAAGATGCATTAAGGGCGAGGCGGTTGGGGCAACTGGCCCTGGTGGTGCCCCTCCACGGGGCGGAGGTCGGCCGCCAGGACCACCGGGTAACTAGCTGATGTGCCCTCGAGCACACAGATCGAGTTTTCGGGGTTTATTCATGCCTTTAATTCTTTGCGTGATTTTTTTGGCGCCGGTAGCGAACGGGCACCTTATTAACGCACAACATGGTTCTTTAAATGTGGTCGAGGATGGCGCTTATTTGGTGATTTCGATCCCTACCTCGGCTTTTAGAGATATCGATGCGAATTCTGACGAGAAAATATCATTAGCTGAGTTTAATCAAAGTCGTGGAGCCATTTTAAGCTCTGTAATTAAAGGGGTGAACCTTAGTTCGAAGAACAAAAGCTTCCTTTTGGAGGGGGTTTTGTTTTCGCCTGAGGTCTCCCATGCAGATCAGAATAGCGTGACACATGTGGTTGTTATGGGTCGATTTTTCTTACCTGAAACTGGACCTGCAATACGGCTTCAAATAAATTTGTTTGGTCAGGGAGCCGGCGAAAATTTTTTCAAAATAACCATCACGCGCGACTCAATTGAGAGCTCAATCGAGCTGACCCCTGAAGATCCTTCAGTCGCGCTTGTGGGCTTGTAGCCCAGTTAAAGATTGAGCCACACCGACGGAGCTCGGGTTACTTTTCCCTCTAAGTTAGTCCATGCATGAGATGTGCTGCCGGATACCAAGATCGCACTATTTGCAGAAGAACGAATCTCATAATTAAACGTTATTGTCCGGCTACGATTTTCTGTTATCCAAGCCCTTATATTGACGCGATCTCCATAGGTAAGACTGCCAACATATCGAACTTTAACGTCGGTCACGGGTAAGCGATAGCCGCTCTTTTCGATAAGAGCATAATCGCTACGTCGATCTCGCATGTACTGACTTCGGGCCTCCTCAAAATACACAATATATGCTGCGTGATGGACCACACCCATCGCGTCTGTTTCAGCGTATCTAACGGGAAATTCGGTTTCACTGACCTCGTTTTCTTTGTAGTTACTTTCTTCCGACATGTTCAAGATCCTGCGATATGGTAAATTTAGCTCAGTTATTTTAGATTAGAGTCTTAAACACAAATTGTAACGTCAGGAGAGCGAATTGAAAAATTATAAAAGTAATGAGGCGAACGGTTGGGAGTTGTTCGGAATTCGTTCATTAGTTTCGATTTTTAGTATGTCGGTGTTGGTGGCATGTGGTCCGGTGGTTGATGAAGAGAGTGAAGGGGTAAGTAATTCGGCTAGTGTTATTTTCACAGGTTCGCATATCGTAACCATGGACGAAAATAATTCAGCCCCCAAAGCGGTGGCTGTTCGCGATGAAAAAATAATCTTTGTTGGTTCACAAGAGGGCGTGAAAAATTATCAGGGGCCAGATACTCGATTGGTTGAGTTAGGTGATCGGGCCCTTTTACCCGGGTTTATAGATGCGCATGGCCATTTTTCTTCAATGGCTCGGGCGGCGGATATCACGGATCTCTCCTCTCCTCCAGTCGGTGTTGTCGAAGACATTGATGATATTGTCAGGCTTCTACGATTGACTATTGAAAATGAGCGAACCCCATCGGGGCAGCAGGTTGACGGGTTTGGCTATGATGACTCTCTCCTTGAGGAGGGCCGTCATCCAACTCGGGCCGACCTTGATCGAGCATCAACTGAACATCCAATCGTTATTCGCCATGTATCAGGGCATCTTTTGGCAGCGAACTCACTAGCGCTTTCAAATGCTGGTGTTACTGCAGCTACCCCTGACCCCGCCGGCGGCGTCGTACGACGGGGCGATGATGGCTCGCCCAACGGTGTCATGGAGGAGACAGCAATGGGTCTATTGCCGGCTGGAACCGGAATGACCGATGAACGGTTTGCTGAACTTCGAAGGGAGGCACTTGTCTTGTACGCCAGTTACGGGATAACAACGATCCAGGATAGTAATTTAAGCTTAGATTACATCGACGTAATGAGAGCAGAATCTGCAGAGCAACCATATGCAATAGATCTGGTGGCTTACGCGATGGGCAATGGAATGACCGACGATGTCTTGGACGGGCTTTTGCATGAGAGCACTTATTCAAATGGTTTTCGTATGGGAGGCGTGAAGTTTATTTTGGATGGGTCGCCCCAAGGAAGAACAGCATGGATGACTGAACCCTACGATGAGGGCCCTCCCGGTGCCGCACCAGACTACGTGGCTTATCCGAGTTACCCTCCTGAGATATACAAGCAAAGAATCCCTAAGCTGATTGGCCGTGGTATGCCTGTCCTAATTCACGTGAACGGCGATGCCGCTATCGACCTCATGCTCGAGGGAATCGACGCGATTCCAAAGCCCCTTCCCGACCACCGCACTGTTGCTATTCATGCCCAACTTGCTCGGGCAGATCAGTTAGATCGAATAAAATCCGTTGGGGTGTTGCCGTCTTACTATGCAGTGCACCCATTTTTTTGGGGAGATTGGCATAGACTTAGTTTTGGGGAGGCTCGGGCAAGCTTTATAAGCCCTATTGCGGCAACAATTGAGCGTGGGATCCCGTTCACCATTCACAATGATTCTCCGATTGTTCCCCCAGACATCATGCGTTTGGTTGCGATCGCGGTGAATAGGGAGACACGCAGCGGCTACATCCTGGGTCCTGATCAGCGAGCCTCAGTGGAACAAGCTCTATTTTCTGTAACGAGGGGTGCGGCTTATCAGTATTTTGAAGAGTCAACGAAAGGATCCATAGAGGTTGGTAAGCGCGCGGATCTGGTCATTTTGGCGTCAAACCCACTGCGCTCAGATCCGGCCCTTTTAGCAGACATAGATATCGAAGAGACTTTTTCGAGAGGCCAAAGTGTTTATGTTAGGCCTTCAGAGTAGAGATAAATTGGAGACAAACAATGGCAGTCGAAAAAACTGGAAAAGGGATGGTCAAAAAGAGCGTCGCATTTATCGGGTTGGGGGTGATGGGGTATCCAATGGCCGGACACCTGTCGCGTTCAGGTTTCAATGTGCGGGTTTACAATCGAACTGAGCAGAGAGCAAAGATGTGGGTGGCCGAATTTGGTGGAGATTATGCTATGACACCCAAAGACGCAGCATTAAATTGTGACATCGTTTTTGTTTGTGTTGGAAATGATGACGACGTAAGAGCTGTCGTTTTAGGCGACTCAGGCGCTTTAGTGGGCATGAACAAGGGGGCCGTTTTAGTTGACCACACCACCGCATCTGCTGGGCTTGCGAGAGAACTCTCTGAAAAAGCAGATTCTTTGAACATTGGATTTTTAGACGCTCCAGTGTCGGGAGGTCAAGCAGGTGCTGAGAATGGAGCGCTAACTGTAATGGTTGGTGGCGAGCCTGAGGTTTTTGAGATGGTGCAACCGGTCATGGAGTCATACGCGAGCTTCAGCAATTTGCTTGGCCAGTCCGGCAGTGGTCAGCTTGCTAAGATGGCTAATCAGATCTGTATCGCGGGGGTAATTGAGGGTTTGGCGGAGGGGCTGAGTTTTGCGCGGCGGGCAGGTTTGGATGGCGCTGAGCTGATTGAAACGATCTCAAAAGGGGCGGCAGGTTCTTGGCAAATGCTGAATCGTCATGGGACGATGCTTGATGGAAAATATGATTTTGGCTTCGCCGTCGATTGGATGCGTAAGGACCTGAATATTGCGCTGGAGGAAGCTGCTTTGAATGGATCTCCTCTGCCGCTCGTTGAAATGGTTGATCAGTTTTACTCTGAGGTTCAAGAGAGTGGTGGTGGGCGCTTAGATACCTCAAGTTTGTTGACTCGGTATGATTAATTAGCGTCGGCAAAGAGGACAAGTCCTAGACAGGTCCGATGAGGGATTCTTGTTTAGGGTGGTAATATGAGTCGTTAAGCAAAAGGTGTATTAGGATATGTTTTAAGATTTTGTTGAGACAGTCGACCTCCGAGGCGGATCAGCAAGTAAACAAGTTTGAATCTGTTGGATTACCAAGATAACCATACTCTAGGTTGATTGTTTGGACGTAAACATTTACTTTAATGCATGATTTTTTTCGGGGAGGAGAGGAAAATGAAAATTCATTTGTATCTTATGATCTTTGTGCTTTCAGGGGCGCTTGGTGTGGTTTTTGCGCAGCAGGGCACCTCGTATCAAGTTTCTTTGAATGCGTATGGCCAGCCAAACCTGGAGGGTGTTTGGAACTTTTCGTCTAACATCCCTATGAGGCGAGCTAGGAAATATGGCGATCAGGAATTTTTGACCGCAGAGCAAGTTGAAGAGCTCAAAGCAAAACAGGCTGCGGATGCCGCCGCTGCGGACGCCGCCGCGGCCAGACTCGTCATCAATCCTGAGGCTCCGGCAGCGACATCCAACCCGGGCGGTTATAATGATTTTTGGTTTGAGTCGGCCGGCATCGGGGAGAATGTCCGTACTTCTCTGATCGTTTATCCGAGGAACGGGCGCACGCCTCCCGCCGTAGAGGGAGCGGAGAGGGCTACGGGTGGATTGGGTCCCGACATTCCAGGAACCAGGCCTGTCCGTTATGTAGTTGGTGGAATAGCTAAAGACGGCCCAGAAGATAGGGGGCTTTCTGAGCGTTGTATTGTCGGATTTAACTCAGGCCCACCTTTTTTGCCGAGCCTTTATAATAATAATGTCCAGATAATTCAGGCCCGAAACACAGCTGTCATCATGACTGAAATGATTCACGATGCCAGAATTGTGCAGCTGGGCAAAGAGGAAGAATTGAGTGAGGATATCAGGCTGTGGTCAGGAGACTCTCGCGGATACTATGATGATGAGACACTCGTTGTTGTCACCAAAAATTTTAACGGCTTGAGACAAACGTTTGGCAGCCTGGGTAGCAACAAGGACATGGTGCTGACAGAGAGATTCACTCGACGCGCATATGATCAGGTTGATTACGAATGGACAATAGACGACCCTTCTACATTTACTGACAAGATCACCGTCATAGTTCCAATGACGAAAGTGGCTGGTCAGATTTTCGAGTATGCGTGTCATGAGGGGAATTACGGCATGACGAATATTCTTCGCGGGATGCGGCGGGAAGAGCAAGATCAGTCCGGTGGTTAAAAGTTATTTTTTCACGTAAACGTTGTGTTAAATTGAAATGAAGGTGGTACATGAAAAGTTCTTTAAATGTTTTGATTTCAGTAGTGAGTTTTGTTTTTTTCGTATCGGGTGTAACGAGCGCACAGGAAATAGCTAGAACCCCTGACGGGAAACCAGACCTGAGTGGCATCTGGCAAGCGATAACGGCAGCACATTTTGACGTAGAACCGCACGCCGCCTCTGAAGGGCCTCACCCCGGCTTGATGGGTGCTTTATCGGCTGTTCCTGCGAGTCTCGGTGTTGTCGAGGGAGGAAAAATTCCCTATACAGAGCAGGCGTTGCGTGTACGGGATGAAAATCGGATGAGCGGTATAGACGCTGACCCGCTCACCAAGTGTTATATGCCAGGTGTCCCGCGAGCAAATTATCTGCCCTTTCCTTTTCAAATCGTGCAGTCTGAGGAAGTGATCCTGATCGCGTATGAGTTTGCAGAGTCAAATCGAATTTTATACGTTGATCAGCCTGAGTTAGAGTCGCAGGTTGATGCTTGGATGGGACACTCGAATGCGCATTGGGAAGGAGATACATTGGTTGTTCGAGTGACGGGTCAAATGCCAGATACTTGGTTTGATCGTGCGGGCAACCACCATAGTTGGGAAATGGTTGTTGAAGAGCGTTGGACCCCAATGGGTCCCAATCATCTCAGCTATGAAGCACTCATTACCGATCCCAATACATTCTCAGAGCCCTGGAAAATCAGCTTGCCGTTATATCGTAATGTCCAAGAAAATATGCAGCTTTTGGAATTTAAGTGCGCTGAGTTTTCAGAAGAGTATCTCTATGGACAATACCGTAAGCCAGGTACGCCGAGGGGCATTCCTCAGTAAATTAGATGAGCGAAATAGCTTCCTCTACAGGGGATTGAGTTATTTTGCTCTGATCGTTTTTGAGTGCAACACGAGAAAATGGTAGAAACTTACATTCGCTGGATCTCGCCAGCGATTTGCTGGACCTCATCAAGCACCCGAAGTAAATTTTCACTCCAGATAGCTTGTATTTCCTCTTCACTATAGCCTCGTCGGACGAGCTCAAGTGTCACGTTAAATGTTTCGGAGGCGTCGTTCCAACCTTCAATCCCACCACCGCCGTCGAAGTCAGAGGCAATTCCGACGTGGTCGATACCAATCAGTTCAACGAGATAATCAATGTGATCAACAAAATCTGAGACAGTTGCCTTCGGCGCTTCGGCACGATTTAAATCGTCGTCGTCGGCGGCGCGCTCAAGATATTGGCGTCGCTCTTCGTTAACATAGCTTCCAAATGCTACGGTTTGCACTACGCCACCGTTTTCTTTTATCCGCAGTAGAGTCTCGTTGTCCAGATTACGCGTGTGATTAGTGAGTTGGCGAGCAGAAGAATGAGATGCGATAACTGGCGCCCGAGTAAGGTCTAACATTTGTATTATGGATTCCTTTGAGGGGTGCGAGATGTCGACTATTATTCCCCATCGATTCATCTCCTCTATTGCCTGACGGCCGAGGTCACTGAGTCCATTGTGGAGATAAATGCCATCCGCATCGCCCGTATGGGAATCAGCAAACTGGCTATGTCCGTTGTGCGCGAGAGACATATACCGGCCGCCCCGATCATGAAAATCTTTGATATTGGAGAGATCTAATGCGACAGGATATGCATTTTCAATCCCAATCATAGCCACTTTCTTTCCTGTTTTTGCGATGCGTCGAACGTCGGCAGAAGTGTACGCTAATTCAATTTCGTCAGGTGCAATCTCGTCGGCCAAAAGATGGATTGCCTCAAACTTGTCAATTGCATTTGCGTAGGCAGTTTGATAACCCTCTTCGTCTAAAGTGCCTTGAGCGGTGTAAACAATGAACCATGCAGCATCAAGCTTCCCGGCTTCCATTTTTACGAGGTTAACTTGTGTATCGAGATTCATCGTGTAGTTTACGTCCAAAGTAAAGTTTTGAGAGTTGATGTCGGCATGAGTATCAAGAGTTATTGTTTGGTCGTGTATTATCTTCGCGCGCTCAATTAACTCTAGCTCGGATTCTGAGGAAATCTCGCCCTGTGCGATCGAGTTCGTCTCATCCCCGCAACCAAAAAGGAAAGCCAATACAATGATCGGTAGATAATTAATGGCGGTGCTTAGGTTTTTCATGTCGTGCTCCGGTAAAGAATTTATTTTGAATTTTATGAAAACTATCGTGAGAATTTAACATATTCTGCAAATTGATCGTATTAATTTAGTAGGGCTTGTTGACCCAATCTGATAAACTTGCGCTTCGGATAAAGGGTAGCGTCAACAAGTTTCTTGACTACCCTGGGCGCTAAAAAAATTACTCGGAAATAAATTTATGCGGCGAAATAAAACAATAAGAATTTTGATAACGTTGCTCTGCGTGATGCAACTTGCGGTCAGCCACGGAGAGGGCGGGCGCACACCAGTAAGAGCTGAGAACGGTATGGTTTCCAGTGCATCACGACTTGCCTCGCAGGTTGGCGTTGAGGTTCTCGCCTCAGGAGGAAACGCGGTGGATGCGGCTGTGGCAACCGCCTTTGCCTTGGCGGTTACATGGCCCAGTGCAGGAAATATTGGTGGCGGTGGGTTCTTGATTTATCACGGTGAAGATGGGCATGCGACCGCGTTTGATTTTAGAGAAAAAGCGCCGTTGGCTGCTACTGCAGATATGTTTCTAGGAGACAACGGGCGAATACAAAACAACTCAAACCATATTGGCGTCCTTGCTGTTGGAGTTCCAGGAACCGTTGCAGGCCTCTGGAAAGCTCATCAACAGCAAGGTTCTTTGCCTTGGGCTGATTTAGTGGCGCCAGCCGTCAAGTTAGCGAGAGAGGGGATTCCGATAACCTACTCGCTGGCATCAGGTTTTGCACGTAGCAAGTCGCGCTTCGATCGCTATCCTTCATCTAAAGCAAAATTTTCCAAATCAGATGGGTCACTATACGAGCTTGGCGATAATTGGATGCAACCTGACTTGGCGCATACATTAGAAATGATTAAAGAAAATGGCCGTGATGGTTTTTACAAGGGAGAGAATGCTGCGCGTCTCGCAAGCTATATGCGCGCTAACAATGGTCTTATTACGGAAGAGGACCTTGAAAAATACGAAGCGGTTGAGAGGGAGCCGATACGCGGAAATTATCGCGGCTACGATATAGTCAGCATGCCACCCCCAAGTTCGGGTGGGGTTATTTTGATGGAAATGTTGAATATTCTTGAGGGGTTTGATTTGGAATCGATGGGACACAATTCAGCCGCGACACTGCATGTTATGACTGAAACCATGCGAAGGGCATATGCTGATCGGGCTCAGCATTTGGGAGATCCTGATTTTAATAGTGATATGCCGCTGGATCGTTTGATGAGCAAGAAATATGCGACAGTTCTGCGGGGGTCGATTGATATGAATGCTGCATCGGAGAGCGACCCTAAGGAGTTTGCCCAGCGGTACGAGAGCGAAGAGACTACCCATTTTTCAGTTGTCGATGGTGAGGGTAATATGGTGAGTATGACTTACACCTTAGAGTTCGGCTACGGCTCCGCAATGGTAGTAGAAGGGGGAGGCTACCTCTTAAACAATGAGATGGGTGATTTTAATCCTGTACCGGGTGAAACCACCTTGTCTGGCCAAATAGGAACCCCGCCAAATCTTGTTGAGCCGCAAAAGCGAATGCTCTCCAGCATGACGCCAACGATAATCGCAGAAAGTGGAAAGCCACTCTTTACTGCAGGTAGCCCAGGGGGCAAGACAATCATAAACACTACCCTCCAAATCATTCTCAACGTCCTCGATCACAAAATGAATATTGCAGAATCTGTCGAGGCCGGCCGTATTCATCACCAATGGTTGCCAAATGAAACGAGAATAGAGAGGGGTGCGTTATCGGTTGATACTCTCAAACTTTACAAGAGTCTCGGGCATAAGGTTTCAGAGCGAAGTTCTCAAGGAGCTGCCATGTCAGTCTATCACGACAGGCGCGCAAACTTGTTCCTCGGCGCTGCGGATTCGCGACGGGATGATGGGGCAGCGGTAGGTTTTTAGGGTGCCGCCGTACCTAATCTCCCGGGTGGTAAGCGCTCTCTGCGTTCTGCTCGATGTCTTCTCGATAGAAAAAGACGTCGCGAAACTCCCCGCGTGTATACATTTCTGCCTGATCACTAAAGTGGTGAGAAGATGGCTTATTGCTGAGGCCGCCGACGGTAATCGCGAGGGCTTTTACTCGTTCTCCAAATTCGACAGCTGCTACAAAACTATTCCCACTTGTACCATAGAGTCTTCGAGTGCCTGGATAAGCCCTCGCACCAAATGATGCCAAGGAGCCCCAACGGGAAGACGCGAAGGCGACAGGTAAGCTGGGAAGTGAGTCGTTAAATTGCTGAACAATATCTCCATTGTTTCGTTGATAACGATTCACCTCGCCCCATGGAACTTGCCAATAACCGAAACTGGATTCAAGTGTTTTAATTGCATCCTCCAAAGCGTCCAGCATAAGGGGAGCTGATTCGTTGTTTAAATAATCATAGATACTCATTTTTTTATTTGTAGCTAATGGGAGGGCTCTTTTGTAAAGTTCGTCGCCCCAAAAACTTGCTAGAGTTGTTTCGGTGGACTCTAAGGCAAATCTAAAATCCCAAGTTGATAGGGCATCTATTGCCGCATTGAGCGTTTCACTGGACTGTTGTCCATTTGCCGTCTTAACGAGGGTCGCAACCAAAGGTTCAAAAGCTGGGAGTTCAGAATCGTATGCGGCCTCTAATAATGAGTTGAGACCGAAATTTGTCTCGTTTTCAAGAACCCTCACTGCGTGAATACCGCGAGGGTTTTCTGAGTTATTGGCCATGTAATTTGGAAAATTTTCTGGTTTAGGGCTGTATTCGGCGGCTGCAGAAAATGGCCAATTATTTGTGTTCTGAATCCATCCATTCTCGGGATTCAGCAGAGTAATCATCTCGTCAAGTTCATGAAGTCCATTCCATTCTGTCAACGGGTTGCTTCCGTCAAGCGGACTGTTCCAATCAAATTGGGGGTCTCGGCGAGGTATAAAGTTCCCGTGGTAATAAGCGATGTTGCCGTCCGCGTCAGCGTACACAGTATTGTTTGAGGAATTTGTACGCAGCTGCATTGTTTGATTAAACTCAGTATAACTGCGAGCGCGAGTTCGTAAATAAGATTGGGTCAGAGCCTCAACAGGCTTTTGCATTAATTTAATACTTATCCATTTTTCGCTGTCGGATCTTATGATTGGCCCGTGGTGGCTGGAGTACACATTGAATTTTCGAGAATGTAACTCTCCATCTTTTAAAAAGTTGAGCTCAATAATTCTTTCCGTTAATTTTCGCTCCTCGCTTCCATATTGGTAATAAATGCCGTCTTGGCGCTTGGAGATCTCCTCTGAATATTCGTCGATTGCATCAGCTCGACTCGAGGTATGCATCCAACCTGTTTTTTCATTGAATCCTTGGTACACAAAAAATTGTCCCCAAGTGACGGCGCCATACGCATTTAGTCCCTCTTCGCTAACCATATGTACTTCGGAACGAAAAAAGAATGAGGTATGGGGATTGATGAGGAGCAGAGCGTTGCCCGTTGAAGAGTTCTCGGGTGAAATAGCGAAGCCATTGGATCCGCGAGGTTCGCTATCGGTTGCAGACTTGCGCTGAGCGACGAGGTCGGTTGCCCCATAGAAATTTTGGAGTGCCTCGAGGTCGACTCTTTCAATATCTCCGCCAATACTGCCTTCGCTAAAGCTGAGGGCCATCCACGGTTCAAAATGAAACAATACACGGGGGCTCACTTCAGGATGAGTATACAAATAATAGTTTAGGCCGTCAGCGAAAGCATCCATAAGGCTTTTCAACCACGGTGGGCTCTCTTCATATTGTTGCCTTAAGGTTTCGGGGTCGATGAAAAGCTTCATTCGAAGATCTCGGTACAGCTCACCTTCGCCTTCCGCTTCAGATAATCTGCCCATTGCGTTGAGATAGTTCTCTTCGATACGGTTAAAGTCATCCTCGGCTTGCGCATACAGCGTACCGAATACCGTGTCGGCATCAGTTTTTCCAAAGATATGCGGAATGCCCCAGTGGTCGCGGATAATTTCAACGTTCTTAGCTCTGGCCTCTAGGCGGGTGATTTCGTTTTCAGTTAATTTGTTTAGACCTGATGCAGGAGCGTTGAGGTCTTCTGGGAGGCATCCCGAAAAAAAGATAGAAGATGCAATCAGCAGGCCATTGAGCTTATGTTTCATTATCTTCTCCCCAGGCATTTGATTATAAAAATATCAACATATAGCAAGTTGTAATATTGATTCTCAAGTCTAGTAAGGACGTCTTATTTTCTACGGTTCTTGATTAAATATTTGAACTCCATTTACCCATGTTTGTAACGGCCTCGCTTCCCATATTCGAGTGTCTGGAGCAGAAAAAATATCAAGGTCTACCACAATAAAGTCAGCTTTCTTTCCCGGTTCAAGAGTTCCGAGAATTCGTTCTTGGTGTCCGGCATAGGCAGCGTCGACTGTGAAACTGGCGAATGCCTCTTCAATACTCAAACGTTCCTCAGGAAACCATCCGTCGTCGGGTTGGTTTTTTCTGTCTTGTCTTGTAACGGAAGCGTGAAGACCAAAAAATGGGTTGGGTGATTCTACCGGGAAATCTGATCCGTTTGCTATTCGCGTTCCTGATTCTAGAAGCTTCCTCCACGCGTAAGCTCCTTGGATTCTCGTTTCTCCTAGGCGATCAATGGCCATATTCTTATCGCTGGTAGCATGCGTAGCCTGCATTGCTGGAATTACTCCTAGTGATGCGAATCTGCTTATATCCTCGTAGCGCAGGATTTGAGCGTGCTCAATTCTGTGGCGTAGGTTACGAGAGTTGGTTTCTGAAATTAACTGTTCGTAATTATCGAGCACTAACATATTGGCGTTGTCCCCGATCGCATGAGTATTAATCTGAAATCCTGCATTCATTCCTGCGCGCATGAAGTATTGCATGCGTTCTTGGCTGTGAAGCAAGAGTCCAGTATGTCCGTGCAAGTCAGAATAATCGTCAATCAGCGCCGCCCCCCTGCTGCCTAGGGCTCCATCTGCCGCAATCTTCACGCTATTTATCGTAAAGGTGTCATGGTTATCCCTAAACTTTCCCTCAGCCAAGCGATCCTCGTAGAACTCGTCAGTCGCCGAGATCATTGCATTTACTCTGATTGGGAGCGGGCCCTCCTTTGCGAGCTCTTTATAAGCGCGAATTGTTGTGCTACTGATACCCGCGTCATGCACGCTCGTTAATCCATAAGTTGCGAGTTCAAGCATCGCTGCTTGCAGCGCAATCTTCTGCTCTTGGAGGGTCGGTGCGGGGATGTGTTGCCGGATTAAGTTCATCGCGTTGTCGATAAACACGCCTGTAGGCTTGCCGGAGGAATCCCGAATAATTTGACCGCCTTCAGGGTCTTCGGTGAACCTAGTGACTCCCGCTATTTCAATCGCTGCGCTATTGGCCCAGCCAGCGTGACCGTCTACTCGCGTCAGCCAAATGGGTTTTGTTGTACTTATCTCGTCGAGGCTTTCTATAGTGGGGAACTCATTGCTATCCCACAGGACTTGATTCCACCCGCGGCCTTGGATCCAGTTAAGAGTTGGGTTTTTTGATCCGAATTCTTCAACACGTCGGGCTGATTCCGCTTCTGATGAGGCGCCGACAAGGTCGGTTCGAAGCAGACTCAGACCAAAGCTTAGAATGTGTCCGTGAGAATCGATAAGGCCAGGGATTAAAAGACGATTCTTAATATCAATCACTGTGTCATACTGAACCGAGTTAAGCGATTCATTCTGATCTGTGAATGTTCGATCAATTTTATCACCAGTAAATTGGATCGCATTAAATCTTTGTAAATTTCTATTTTCGTCTAGAGTATAGCCATTCGCATTAGTCAGAAGTATTGTGCCCGCTGAGCTCGAAGAGAAACAAAAAAGCAAAGCACAACAGACAGCAGAGCTTTTTGCGATCAGCGCGGGAGGAATATCAAGTTTCATGAAGGCTCCGTTTTGCAGTTTTTAAAAATTTGCCACAAATAAACCGGATAGTCTATCCACACAACCATTTGCGTCTGAGCCCAAACGAATCTCCTTTTCTATTTCATGGGTAAGTCTGAAGGGGCAACTGGAGAGTAAACTTGAAATTATGGGCTTTGAAAAGGCCTGGGCTCGTTTTGCTATTGAGCCCAGGGTTTTCAGAATAGGCTAATCGCCGTTGTCGGCATCTATGTAGCGGAAGAACCCAAAAAACATTTCCTGCCAGGACTGCTCACCCCAAGATATCTCATCGGATGGATCAGGGTTTGATGGGTTCATTTCAGAGTTGTCAAAGGTTGCGCGGAATACCATTTCGGTTCCGGCGGGTATAAATTTTGGTTCTTTAAAGTCGTACGTCTTTTGCCAATTAAATTGATAGTTTGGAACATTTAAAATTTCTTCTGTGTCCCCGTCAGGATAAACGAGCTTAAAGTTCGCGTCTGTCCCTCTGTAATGCATGTGTGGGCCGACCATTGTTAGATAGGCGTCTTTCCTGAATTTCTTTGAGGCGACCATCTCATGGTTGGCTTCAAATGGCGCAATGCTAATATCTAAATCTGCAGCTGATCCACCTAAAACTCTTTTTTCTGGCTCTTCGTCCCAAAGGTAAATTCCAATTTCCGAAGCATCCGTTGCTTCCTTACCTGAGGTGGTGTAATGCATTTGGAGACGCAACCCACTGCCGACCTCAAGTGGAAAACCAGAGCCCTCGGGGTAAGTGTTTATAGAGTTCCCTGGGGCGTATGCTCCAAGACCGATTCCCTGATTCAAAAGGCCGAAAGCCCCGCCACCCCGCCCCTGCGGGGCACTAGCCCAGGCAATAATGTGATGTAGGACCGTAGTGTCGCCAGCAACAAACTCGACCGCCTTAACCCAAACATCCTCATCAAGATCTAAGGGAACAACTAGGTTTCTGTAGTCTTGTACTCCCGTCGCGGGAATCAGCTGTGGAGGAATTTTTACAATCATGTCGGGTTCCCCATAAGCCCATTTTTTTCGAGTAATGTTAAGCTCGGCCAACGGATCTCGATCGCCGTCATGCTGGGCGCCGTCTTCAATCCAATGCACAAGCTTTTGTGTTTCTTCGACGGATATTTGATTTACTGAGTGGAATTCGTTTGAGTACTCTTTGTCAATTTGTCCCGGTGGCATCCTCTTAGTTAACAGAACTTCCCGGATCATCGGGGACCATCCCTTAACCATCTGATGGTTGCTCATCGCAAATGGGGCAATTCCACCCGTCACATGACAGCTGACACAACGTTTTTCAAGGATTGGCGCAATGTCGGTTTCGTAAGAAACTGAAGCAACTCGCGACACCTTATCGTTAAAATCAATGAGCTCACCTTTGCTTTCCGGTGCATCTGACAGCGGCTCCGAACCCTCGAGTATGCGGGTCAAGGCACTCCCAGCGTAATGCTCGCTGGCTTTTCTTCCTTTGCTACCGAGAGAGAATCGATCGTTAAGCGCCCCGCGAAAAACCAACTCCTTGCTTTTCGGGTTTAAAATTACCGCTTCCAAGCCCCTCGTGATGCCCAGTGCTTGAGCGATTAGCTGAGTGTCATCAATCAAGATTGGGAAAGATAACTTTGCTTCCCCGGCAATGTCAGATAATAAAGCTTTGTCATGCGCCCCAGACGAGTCCATAAAAAAGAATTTAATACCGTTTTCTGTAAATTGCTCGGCTAGGCTTCCCAAATCTTTTGAGAATCGAGATAAATCTCGCTTATTTTCGCTAAGCGTAACCAAAACGACTGCGTTTTGATCTGCATGTCGACTCAGTTGGAAAAAACGACCCTCATGATCGATGAGAGAAAAGTCAGTAATCGCCTCGCCCGCGAGAGAAAAGCTGATGCAGCAGAGGGTGATTAGGGACACCAACACAGAACCGACAAGTTTTCTTTCAAATCTTCTTACTGTCCCAACACCCTTAATCATATACATTCCTCTGGACTCTTATTACCTAGCGGTTAACGGTCTTGAATTCTCAAGTTATTTTAATCCAGCGGCCGGAAAACGGCATGAATAGCGAAAAGTCATTCGGTCGATGATACTATCGGTAACGGTTCTGTTCAACGGCTCGACGCAAAAATGTGCTCTGCTCGGTTTAAACGCCTAATGGCAGTTTAGAGATTGCAATTATGAAGGTCTGTGAGAATTCTGCAGTTGGTGTGCGTCTGACTTGGCGATTCCCTGAGGATGTTTGCCGTCTGATGGGGACTCTGATTTTAATTAGTTTAGTGAATCTGGGCATTGGAGCGGAGTACAGAGTAGTCCATTGCCCGTACGGGTGCCCGTCATCCAATCGTGAAGATAACAAATTGATGTTTAGGCAAACGTACGCTTTATCATACAACAGAAGCAACCTTTCGCCTGTTTGGGCAGCTTATCACATGGTTGCTGAAGGGGTTGGAATTGCAACAGGTTTGCCGCGTGAAATTATTGTTGAAGAGGTGCCGGGCACCACCTTGACTGCTAATGAGTTTGAAATTCTAGAGCAACAAGGATCGGTGCGAGTGCAGTTAGCACCATTGGTAAATTTTGCGGCTACTCCTTACTGGTCGAGTAGTAACTACGCGACAAACAGCGTCGTTATGCCCTCTCCGCTTGCGAGTGGTGCGTGGGCTGGTCTGGAGTGGGCGTCAAGGAATTTGGTAGCGAGGCAGGGAGAAGTATACATCATAGCCGGGCCAATCTTTGAAGAAAGCAAAAACTACAGACATACGCAACCGGAGTCAGAGTACGTTTCTCCTAAGGGCTTTTTTAAGGTTGTTTACACTACTAGCGGAGAGGCGAGCTATTTCTTATTTGAAGCAACCCTGCCTGTTCATGTGCACCACTGTGAGCGGCGCGCAACCCTCGAGCAAATTCAGGAGGCAAGTCGTTTAACTTTGATGCCAAGAGCCATCAACTTAGCGTTTGAAACGATGGATGAAAAACTTGGTTGCAACTGAAATATCCATATTCATTCTCGGATATTTCATCATCTAAACGGAGAAATGTAGTTTTTTGAGTAAATAAAAAAGCCGAACTGGAAAACGATTACCAGTCCGGCCTTTATGTGCAAAAAACCGCCTGCTTAAAGCTCGCTTGCAGGCCAAGTAGGTGCGTTGTTTTTCACTGTTACCGCTCTAATCCCTTGATTCATGAATTTTTGAACGCGGCTACCTTCATAGGTTTCGGTGGTGTATATGTTGCCATCTGAATCTGTAGCAATACTGTGAGGGGCGTAAAAAGTACCCGGCTGCCGCCCCCCTTGCCCAAACGTATAAAGAACCTCCATTGACTCACGATCGATGACAGAAATTTTGAAGTTCTGCCCGTCAGCTAAATATATATACTTTTGATCGGCGTCTCTCGAAAAAGCGATATCCCAAGTGGACCCTTGGTTTAATGTTGCAGGATTGTAAACCACCTCGCGCACGTAGGTTCCATCTTTTCGGAAGACCTGAACTCTGTCAGCACCTCGGTCGCAGACGTACACTAGGCCATCGTTGGAGGGTTCGGCACAGTGGACAGGGCCGCGAAATTGCTGAGGGCCGGGCTGACCCGGGACGTAGGTCACGTCAGCATCATCATCAGGGGTATTTCCGTAAGCCCCCCAGTATCGCTTAAATGCTCCAGTTGCCACGTCAACCACCGCAACTCTTCTGTTTCGGTAGCCATCGGCAAAGAAGGCCTCATTTGCTTCAACGTCTATCGCTATTTCCGCCACTCGTGAAAAATGTGTTTGACTATTACTGTCGCGCCCTTCGCCTTGAACGCCAATTGTGCGAATGTATTCGCCGTCTCTCGAAAATACGAGAACGTGAGAATCTCCGCCGCCATTTCCGCCAATCCAAACGTCTCCATTGGGAGCGATCTCAATACCATGATTTGATGCAGGCCATATATAAGGTGCTCCCTCAACAGGACCGCCCCAAGCGTTTACGACGTTTCCTGCGGCATCAAATTCTATGATCGGTGGTGCTGGTGTGCAGCATTCTGCTACGCCACCTTGAAGACCGATTTCTGTGTTACCGCCAAATTGTGAGGCGTCGTTACGGTGAACTACGAAGACATGGTCGCGCTCATCCACATCAACACCAATGGTGTTACCCATTGCCCAATTATTCGGCAGCGGCTTTGGCCAGTATGGGTCGACTAAAAAATGCGGAGCCATAACCGCATTGCTCGCGGCCACAGTCGGCTCTTGCAATTTCGATTGCCCCATACCCAGAGCGATTAAAACGCCAAGAAGCGCCGACCCCATGATAAGTTTTTTGTTTTTCATTATTTAAATCCTCCTAGGATGCCGAATATCAGGCGTTAGCGCGCCTCTATTGTCTTGAGTATACTCATTTCTGTGCAGACAGTATACTCAATGATTAGCTCTCTGAAAGGTGTTAAATGTAACTGAATGTGTCAGGTTCTGTGCTAGAGAAAACTGCAGGTTTACTGGGCGCAAAGAGAAAAACGATGGTTGTTAGGGTCAGGAAATTCGTATGTTAAAGATGCTTAAGATTGCGTGCAAAAGGATGTGTGTTCAGGTTTTTAATTCCTTCAGAACTATTAGTGGGTTCAAGCAAAGATCTTGCCGAGAGATTTCGCGAAAATTCATTAAAAGTCTGTTTCTGAGTTTTGCACTTTTAGCGCCAACCCTCAGCCTTTCACATGATATTCCAAGTCGCGTTACCGTCAACGGATTTGTTAAACCCTCTGGTGAAACCCTTACGGTTATGTTGCGGGTACCCATGGAGGCTTTTGGAGAAATAAGTTTTCCATTGAGAGGTCCTGGATACTTAAAATTTTCTGAAGCTGATTTTGCTATCAATGATGCGGCCCGCGTTTATATAACAGAATCGATTAGCTTCTACGAAGACGATAAACTATTAGCGGAAAAAAGCATCGAAGCCGTTCGGGTCTCTCTCCCCTCTGACCGTTCTTTTTTAGATTATGAATCTGCTCGTCAAAATATATTGAGTGCTCCGCTTGGTGATGACGTTAACTTGTTTTGGCGTCAGGGGGTTCTTGACGTGATGGTTATTTACCCTATCGATTCTGAGGTTGGAAATTTTTCTGTTGAGCCGCTTTTAAGCACGCTATCTAATGAAACCACAACAGCGTTGAGATTTTTGGTTCCGGATGGGACAGAAAGGGCATTTAATTTTGTGGGAAATCCCGGAGTTGTTCTGTTAGATCCTCGCTGGCATCAAGCCGCGATACGATTTATCGCTATGGGTTTTGATCATATTCTTGAAGGGTTAGATCATCTTCTTTTTCTTTTTTGTTTAGTAATTCCGATTAGGAGCATGCGGACACTCATTCCAGTGGTTACATCATTTACGATAGCGCACTCTATTACCCTGATCGGGTCTGCTTTCGGTCTCGCCCCAAACCTTATGTGGTTCCCTCCGTTAATAGAAACACTCATTGCTTTGTCGATTGTGTATATGGCTTTTGAAAACATCGTTGGTGCAAAGTTAAAATATAGGTGGCTAGTAACTTTCGGGTTTGGCTTAATTCATGGATTCGGATTCTCTTTTTTGTTTAGCGATACTTTACAGTTTGCTGGTGGTCATTTGTTTTCTTCGTTGCTTGCTTTCAATGTTGGAGTAGAGCTCGGACAAATGTTTGTTCTTTTGTTGTGTGTGCCCTTATTACACTTAATTTTTCGTTGGCTCGTGAATGAGCGCACGGGAGTGTTGTTATTGTCAGCGTTAGTTGCACATAGCGCTTGGCACTGGATGTTAGAGCGGGGTGAAACCTTAAGCGCTTTTCAGATACAAATGCCTATTTTTGATAATGTTTTTTGGGCTGCTGCAATGCGCTGGGGTATGATGTTAGTGGTCACAGTGTTTGCTGTTTGGGCGATGTATGAATTGTTTAAACGTTTCTCTCTTATCGAAGGTTTTTCAGCGCAAGGCGAACGCGTGGAGAGGAAATAAGTTTTTGGTAGATGAATAATGTGGCGCTAGCTGGTTTAGTGATGTTACGCAATGCCATAGAATGTAGTTAATTTTCTGGAGAACATTCAAATGAAAACTTGGACGTTAACAGCTTTTCTCCTTCTAGCTAGTTTCTTTTCTTTGACAGCTTTTGGGCTTCCTGAGAGGGTCGGTGACTTTGCTTTGCTCGACAGTGATGGGGAGTTTCATCAGCTCAGCCGATATCGTCACAAGGATTTTTTAGTCGTAATGGCAGTTGACTCGTCCTGTGAGAACTTGCCGGAGCAGTTGGCAATTCTTAATCGAGTCGAAAAAGAATGGACTGCCAATGGCGTGTCCTTTGCGACGGTTAACGCTGACGGAACTGAAAGTTTTGCGGTGATTAAGGAGATAAAAAAAAGCCTCGGGATCCGGCAGTCGTTTCTGGTTGACGCGGGGCAAATTGTTTCTGCGACGCTTAAACTTGGCCACGCCGGTGAAGTCGTGGTTCTCGATCCTCATCGCTTGACGGTTCTGTACCGAGGGCCAATCTCAGAATTGGGGAGTGTGCTCACAGATGCTGTATCGGAACCGATAAGGGCAACTAGGGCTCTGCCGATGGAGGGTTGCGATTTAAGTTTCTCGAGGCGTGATTTACTTGCGGAAACGGCACCCGATTATGCAAAAGAAGTGGCGCCGATTATCGTCGAGCAGTGTGCATCTTGCCATCGAGAAGGGGGAATAGGCCCGTTTTCAATGGACAGTCATCTGATGCTCAAGGGGTGGTCGCCAATGATCCGTGAGGTGTTAGTGACCAAGCGCATGCCGCCTACGCAAGTCGATCCAGAAATCGGTCATTTTTTGAACGCGCGATATCTACCCACGGACCAGTTAGAGACATTAGTTGCTTGGATTGATGCTGGTTCACCCAGAGGGACTTCTGCTGAAGATCCGCTGGCACATTTGACGTTTAAAGACCGGCGCGACTGGCAGTTGGGAGAGCCAGATTACATAATCAAAGCCCCAAAGATGGAGATACCCGCTACGGGAGTTCTCGACTATATTGACGTGAATGTTGATTTACCGTTTGACGAGGATAAGTGGGTTAAATCGGTTCAGTTTATTGCGGGTGACGAGTCAGTGTTGCATCACCTGCTCGCATACGTAACTGGACCTAATGAAAATTTTGATGGTGGAGAATCAGACAGAAGTTCGGTGGCTCGAAGATTCTTGGAGGGCTATGCGCCAGGTAAAACTGACGCCATGACTTTCCCAGAAGACACTGGTGTCTATATACCCAAAGGTCATAAGCTTTCTATGCAATTTCATTTCACCACGAATGGTAAGTCCACGATTGATCAGACTGTTCTTGGGTTATATTTATATGATGAACCGCCGAAATATGAAAATTTCACGAGAGCAGTGGTCGGCAATTTTAGGATTCCTCCCTTTGAAAGAGATTACAAGGTTGCGGCGGCATATACTTTCAACGAGGATGTCATTGTTTCTGGGCTACGAGCACATATGCATTTTCGGGGGAAGGATATGAAGTTCAGTGCAGAGATGCCAGATGGAACAATAACCGATCTGTTGAGTGTTCCAAGTTACAGTTACGCGTGGCAGCCAACTTATCAGTTAGCAGAGCCTGCGATGTTAAAAGCTGGGACGAAGGTTCACGTAACCGGTACTTTTGACAATTCTGAGTTTAACCCAGCGAACCCAGACCCAAGCAAGGAGCTGAGATTTGGGCTGCAAAGCTGGGATGAGATGTTCATGGGGTATTGGACTTATCACTCGGCTGAAGGCTTAAATCAGAGCGATTAGGCCGGGTTGCGATTTTTCTTTTCGGGCAAAGGCTTGCGAACTGTGCGTTGTGTCTTGTCTCGATCCCTTGGTATGATTATGTGGAAGGGTTCGATAATAATAATTAGGAGAGTTTGAATGTCCTCAGTCTATATCATCATCTTTGGGCTCGTCGGATTTAGTTTTGGGTGGTTTATTTACTCAAATTTTATCGCATCAAAAATCTACCGGTTGGACCCAGACTTTCAAACGCCAGCCCATGAATTTAATGACGGTGTAGATTTCGTTCCGACCAACAAATTCGTGCTTTGGGGAGCCCATTTTACCTCGGTCGCTGGAGCGGCTCCTATTATCGGCCCAGCGATTGCCGTCTATTGGGGGTGGCTGCCGGCACTCCTTTGGGTAACGTTCGGCTCTGTTTTCTTTGCGGGCGTGCACGATATGGGTGCCCTATGGGCGAGCAATCGTCATAAAGCAAAATCAATTGGAGCGCTTTCAGAGGATGTCGTAGGTGCTCGTACTAGGTCGTTGTTCATGGTGGTTATTTTTCTTCTGTTGCTTATGGTCAACGCTGTTTTTGGAACGATCATCGCCGGAGAAATGGTTGATATTCCCAACTCTGTCTTCCCCGCATGGGCCGCAATTCCTGTGGCTGTCGCGATTGGGGTATTAATACGCAAAGGTTTCAATTTACTAATTATTTCAATTATCGGAGTTGGGATTTTATACTTATCGATTTATGTGGGTAGCATCATGCCTTTGGCTCTGCCCGGTGATATTTTTGGCTTAGGACCCAATGGAAACTGGATCATCTTATTGTTTGTCTACGCTGGCATAGCATCAATGCTCCCTGTTTGGCTCTTGTTACAACCGAGAGATTACATTAATGGAGCGCAACTGGTCGTAGGTCTACTGGTTTTGTATTCGGCGGTCTTGATAACCATGCCGGATGTCACCGCTCCAATGTTCAATGACAATCTGGCTCAGGGAACCCCTCCAATTTTTCCTATACTGTTTGTGACTATTGCTTGCGGTGCGTTATCAGGTTTCCATGGCATTGTGTCTTCTGGAACAAGTTCTAAGCAATTGAATAAAGAGACTGACGCAAGATTTGTCGGTTATCTTGGGGCGCTGGGCGAGGGGATGCTGGCCTTGATTACGATTACAGCAGCTACGGGATCTTTGTATGCTGCAACTTCAGCAGATTGGGCAAGTATTTACTCAGGTTTCGGAAGCGGTGGTGCTGGCGCTTTCATCGAGGGAGGAGCCCAACTTATTACCCAGGGCTGGGGAATTCCTGAGAGCTTTGCTCAAACGATGCTTGCTACGATGGTGGTTCTATTTGCAGGAACCACTATGGATGCTGGATTGCGGCTTCAGCGATACATTATCCAGGAGTGGGGGAGCATCTACGAAATAAAGGCGCTCCAGAATAATATTGTTGCAACCTTAGTGGCGATATTTTCGTGCTTGGTTTTAGCATTTGGAGCGACGAATGGCAATTATCCGGGGGATGGTGGAATGGTAATTTGGCCATTGTTTGGAGCCTCAAATCAGATTCTCGCGAGCTTAACATTGCTGACTGTTTCAATTTTTCTCATGAAGCTTGGTCGGCCGGCGGTCTATACGCTTGTGCCGATGGTCTTCATTATCGTCGTCGCTTTTTGGGCGAGTGCATGGTACTTAATTGACTACTACAATGACGGCCGATGGTTACTTTTGAGTTTGAGTCTCGCAGTGATGGTTGCCAGCATCATAGTAATTTTAGAGGCAGCGTCCGTCATCAGTAAATTAAGGCGCGGTGAGAGCGTCGAGCCGGTTACGTAAAATTACTTAAAAACAGAGTTTCAGTCAGACAAAACGGCTTTGGCTCCGATAGAGTAAAGCCGTTTTTTTTTGTTACTGATTGGCGTATCGGGCGTGTTATCCATGGATCTTGCTTCTATTAATAAGGCGTTCAAATCCAATCTTTCTAAGGAAGCGCCTGATGTTGTGTTTTTCAACTCTATTGATTCGACGAACGCAGAGGGGTTGCGACAACTTAAAGCGATAAAATCTGGCAAATCTCTAGAAATAAATAAAGTATTGATTGCTGATTATCAGACAGCGGGGAGGGGGCGTCGGGGGCGTGCGTGGATTAGTCCCAAAGACGCTGGCTTGTATTTCTCGATAGTTAAAAAACTCGCGCAGAGTCCAGAAGCCTTGCAAGGTTTAAGTCTTGTTATCGGTTTGGCAGTGTGTCAAGTGATGCGTCGATTGGGGATTGATAATGCACAATTAAAATGGCCAAACGACATTTTGGTTGAGAACGCGAAGTTAGCAGGAATTCTGCTTGAAATGCATCAAAGTTTTGGAAGCTGTTACGTGGTGATTGGGATCGGTTTAAATTTTCGTTTGCAACGTAATGATTCCGCACAAATTGATCGCGAGGTTACCGATCTTTCGAAATTATTGAATCCTTTGCCTCAGAAAGAGATGATTTTAGTCGCTTTGATTGAGGAGATAGAAAATTACCTAAACGTTTTTATGGTTGAGGGATTTGCAGCTTTTCAGAGTGAGTGGAACTCGCTAGATAGGTTTATTGGTAGGCAGGTCAGGGTTGAATCAGGGCTAAAAACTTTGGCTGAGGGAATATCGCTTGGTGTGGACGCGTCAGGAGTCTTGCGCGTGGACACTGGTGAGGAAGAAAAGGAGATACTTGGGGGTGAGTTGAGCCCGAGTCTTGTCTTTTTGTAAAACAGTGTTGAGTTTTTTTTGCGTCATGATTTTATAATTAAGAGCTTCTAATGGATCAAATCTTAGAAATTGACTGGGGAAATACTTGCCTAAAGTGGAGGCTGGTAGAGCGTGGCTCCAAGGTTTTGCGACGTGGGGTTTCCCGAAGCGGGCAGGCGTTGCTTGAGAGTGCCGAGGTTGAAGATTTTGCCGGGATAGTGACTGAGGTCCGGTTGTGCAGTGTGCGCGGTGCAGATGAAGTCGATGAGTTAGTTGCCCAACTTCAAGAGAAGGTTAAGGTGACCGTTACTTTATTAGAGGTTCGGCGTGACTGCGGAGGGTTAACGATCCAATATAAGGATGTTGGCCGGCTCGGGGTAGATCGCTGGCTTGGGATGTTAGCAGCGCTCAGGTCTGCTCCGAAAGGCTTTATAATGGTCGATAGCGGGACCGCAATAACGATCGACGTGGTCAACGCCTCAGGTGTCCATTTGGGAGGTTATATTGTTCCTGGTTTGAAACTTATGCGCCGTAGTTTAGAGTTGAACACAAAAATCCAGCTCGGTGGAGGTTTGCATGCCGATGATTTCGCTCTTGGCCAGTCTACAGATGATGCTGTTTACAATGGTACTTCGATGATGGCTGTGGGTCTGATCGAAGAGGTCAAGCATCAGTACCCTGACTTATCTGTTTTTCTGGCTGGCGGAGACGCAGAAACTTTGGCCAAATCGCTCCGATTTGTTGGCTGGGAAATTAAATCTGACTTAGTGTTGAACGGTTTTTGTATCGCATTGGCAGCTGATTCTTAATTAAAGTTACCGATTAGGATGCAGCTCTTCTAAATTCATCGAATTATAGTACAATTAATCAGTTTAACGATTGCACCCGTCCCTTAATTCCCATAAAATGCGGTCCCTGTGTGTGGGACAGGTGGTTGATATTTGCTGAAAAAATCACGTCGGAGGGGTTCCCGAGTGGCCAAAGGGATCAGACTGTAAATCTGACGCGCAAGCTT
>CAJWVZ010000023.1 GCA_913048385.1 uncultured Gammaproteobacteria bacterium
CGCGCACAGAGGCAAAATAAAGAATATCGACTACAAAACGCACGCCTCTTGACCCCGTTGATACTCTCCGCTTTGTCCGCCGACTTTTCGCTCCACTTGGATATCTCGTATTATCATGGTCTTATCTACCGCCTTGCACATGTCATAGATCGTGAGCGCCGCTACGCTTACTGCCGTTAGCGCCTCCATCTCTACCCCCGTGCGCCCAGAAATCTTACAAACTGCTTCAACCTTAATACCAGTAGCAACTAATTCAAGATCAACATTGACGGAATCAAGCATTAACGGATGACAAAGTGGAATCAGACTCGCGCACTGCTTTGCTGCCTGTATTCCAGCAATTCTCGCGATGGCCAAAACATCACCTTTCTTATTCGAGGCCTCTGAAACCATCTCTAATGCCTCAGCGGACATGGAAACAAATCCGCTCGCAACTGCCAATCGTTCGGTAACTGATTTCTCACCGACGTCGACCATCCTGGCCCTTCCACTCCCATCGAGGTGAGTTAATTCGCTCATAAACACATCGCCTTACACAGAAAATTTGTAGAATTAAAATTGCACCCAAGAGATAAATATTGTCTCTTCCGTTATTATGGCTGATTATTTGGCTTTGCTACAGCCACAATTTTCATTAACTAGAACGAATCCACATATGAGCCAACGACTTCACATCACTGTAGCCACGGTTGTAGCAAAAGAGGATAAATTTCTTATGGTCGAAGAACTACAAGGCGGTGAAACAGTCTATAATCAACCGGCAGGGCACCTCGAGTTTGGAGAGAGCCTCGTCAACGCCGCAGTGCGAGAGACCTTTGAAGAGACCAACTGGACCGTAGAGGTTACCCACGTCCTTGGAATCTATCATTATATCGCGAATGGCTCGGAGGCTCATTATGTTCGACACTGTTTTATCGCAGAACCCATAGAGGAAGTTCACGGACGCGCTCTTGACCCGGATATCATAAGTGCGGCCTGGCTCACTTATGAGCAAATTGTTAATCGGGCTCAGCAATTGCGCAGCCCCCTTGTTATGAGAAATATTGATGATTATCTGAGTGGTGTTAAGCACCCTCTCACGATTGAGCGTGCCCTACCCTAATTAACGGACTTGAAAAACGACTTGAATAAAGAAATAAAAGTTATTGTTGGGATGTCTGGAGGGGTTGACTCATCGGTAGCGGCTCACCTCCTAGTTGAAGCCGGGTATGTTGTCGAAGGTCTCTTTATGAAGAATTGGGACGAAGACGATGGCACAGAATACTGCACTGCACAGGAAGATCTCGAAGATGCTCAAAGTGTCTGCAAGCTGCTCGGAATAAAATGTCACACAGCCAGTTTCGCGGCTGAATATTGGGATGAAGTTTTCGAGCATTTTCTTAAAGAGTATCGTGCCGGACGCACGCCAAACCCAGACGTCTTATGTAACAGAGAAATCAAGTTTAAAGCATTTCTTGAACACGCATTGCAACTTGGTGCCGATTATATCGCAACAGGTCACTATGTTAGAAAAAAAACCGATGCCCGCGGCACTCATTTGTTAAAAGGATGCGACCCTCAGAAAGATCAGAGTTATTTTTTATGCGAGGTCGAGACGGAAAGTCTCGCGAGGAGTCTATTCCCTGTCGGCCAGTTAGAAAAAACCGAGGTAAGAGAAATTGCCACCCGCCTTAAACTTCACAACCATAAGAAGAAAGACAGCACGGGCATCTGCTTCATCGGAGAACGAAAATTTAAAGATTTCTTACAACAATACATACCGGCACAGCCAGGCCCGATCGCGACTACTGAAGGAAAAATTATAGGAGAGCACTCGGGCTTGATGTATCACACCTTCGGGCAGAGGCAGGGCCTTGGGATCGGCGGACTAGAGGGTCATTCAGAAAGCCCTTGGTATGTCGTCGACAAAGATCTCGCAACTAATCGACTAATTGTTGGCCAGGGTCAGGATCACCCTCGGCTATTTTCAAGAAAGTTAATTGCAGCTAAACCCAAATGGATTTCATCAAGCCCCCCTCTTCCCTTTGATTGCTCTGCAAAAGTAAGGTACCGCCAAGCAGATCAAGCCTGCAGTGTCCTCACGCTAGCTGATGACCGAATCGAAGTTAACTTTGAAGCTCCTCAACGCGCAATCACACCAGGGCAATACATTGTGTTCTATGACGGTGAGTTATGTTTGGGCGCTGGAATTATCGAGAATTTTTGCCAATGATGCCAATTTCAGAGGTATACTTTGAAACCCTAAATTCAACTTTTGAGTTAAAACAGAAAAAACTAAATATGGTTAGGAAAGGAATTGTTTATGGATCATCAACTGCGTAGCCAGTTAATGTCAGTCTCTCCATTAGATGGTAGGTATCAGCGCCACTGTGCCGAGCTGGGCGACTTTTTCAGCGAATTCGCTCTTATGAAATTTCGAACTCAAGTTGAGGTGACTTGGTTGATACACCTGTCTATGGAGCCAAGCATCCACGAAATTCCGGCCCTTGACTCAACAGCAATAGCTGAACTACAAAACCTCTACGAATCGTTCATGATAGAGGACGCTGAAGAAATAAAGAAAATTGAATCAACCACAAACCATGATGTTAAAGCGGTTGAGTATTTTATCAAAGACAAGATTGCCCATACACCTTTGTTAAAAGAGAAATTAGAAGACCATCTTGAATTCGTGCATTTCGCTTGCACTTCAGAGGATATTAATAATTTGGCGTACGCGTTAATGGTTCGTAATGCCCGCGACCAATTTTTATTGCCCCTCGTTAAGTCAGTAGATAGGAAAATCACAGAATGCGCACAGGAGCATTCTGAGCAAGCACTGTTATCCCGCACGCACGGCCAACCTGCATCGCCTACAACAATGGGAAAGGAGTTTGCAAACGTAGCGCACAGGCTGAGACGTCAAATCAAACAAATCGAGGATTCACCAATTCTTGGAAAAATGAATGGGGCGGTTGGCAATTATAATGCACATTATGCGGCATATCCCCAAACGAATTGGCCCGAGGTCTCAAAACATTTTGTAAAAGCCCTTGGTCTGGAGGTGAATCCTTACACAACTCAAATTGAGCCCCACGACTATCTAGCAGAATTGTTTTCGGCATTTTCTCGTTTTAATACTATTTTGATCGACCTAAATAGAGATATCTGGGGCTATATTTCATTTGGATATTTTAGTCAGAAAACGATCGCAGGAGAGATAGGATCTTCAACCATGCCGCACAAGGTTAATCCAATAGATTTTGAAAATTCTGAGGGCAATCTCGGCCTGGCAAATAGTGTTTTTAATCATTTGGTCGAAAAACTTCCAATATCTCGCTGGCAAAGAGATCTCACGGATTCAACAGTATTGCGAAACATCGGCACTGGCTTTGCCTATAGCGCAATCGCTTACCGCTCGACGCTGAGGGGGCTGGAGAAACTAGTTATCTCGCCGAAGGCAATCGCAAAAGATCTAGACAACTGCTGGGAAATTCTCGCGGAACCGATTCAAACAGTGATGCGGCGATATAGAATCAGCGAGCCATACGAAAAACTTAAACAACTTACTCGAGGCAAGGACATCACTCGCGAAACTATTAGGGACTTCATTGAGACTTTAGAAATTCCTGAGGCCGAAAGAGATAGGCTTAAATCGCTGACCCCAAGCAACTATCTAGGAAACGCTATAGATCAGGCTAGAAGCATTTGAGCACGACAATTAAAATAAGCCCGACCTTTGACTCCTCAACATTTTTAAAAGAAACCTGGCAACAAAAACCCAAGCTGCTAAAAGGTTTTATACAGCAGTCCAGTAGCCTAATGTCGCCCGAGGAGCTCGCAGGCCTCGCCTGCGAGGAATTTCTTGATTCAAGGATTGTTGAACGCAAGAACAGCAATGAAGTTGGAACTACTTGGCGTCTTAGAAACGGTCCATTTCAAGAATCTGATTTTACTAAAATGCCTGAAAGTAACTGGACTCTACTTGTACAAAGTATAGATCAAGTCAATGAAAAAATATTCAAGTTGCAATGTCTTTTTAATTTTATTCCTCGTTGGCGTGTTGATGATGTCATGGTCTCTTTTGCTAAACTTGGCGGCGGAGTCGGGCCGCACTTTGATAACTATGACGTGTTCCTAGTTCAGGGACAGGGAACTCGAAAATGGAAAATTGGCCAACGCTGTGGATACGACTTTCCACTTGCTACAGCCACAGATTTGTCTCTACTAACAAATTTTAAGGCTAGCCAAGAATTCTTGCTTAAAGAAGGAGACGCACTATATATTCCGCCAAAATTTTCTCACTGGGGAGAATCACTTGATGACAGCATCTGTTACTCAGTAGGTTTTCGAGCACCGTCAATGACCGATATGCTTCAGGGATTCACGGATTTTCTTGCTGAGGATGTTAATCCTGACGACAGGTTTGTCGATCAACATAAAGTAGTTCCCGAGAACATTACTGAGATTAGCAGCACAGACCTTCACGAAACTTTTTTAACGATTAAAACTCTGGTTAACGATAAGGAAAAATTTATGACTTGGTTTGGCTGTCATATGACACAGGCTAAGTATCCAGAACTTATAGAGGCCTCAAACAACAATCAGGGTAAGCAAGTTGAAGAAACATCGACGCTAGAACGGAGCCCGTTCTCAAGATTTGCTTATTCTTGCGGCGAAAACGATAAGGCAACTTTATTCGTGGACGGAGAGGCCTTTGTATTGGACAAGTCGTATAAGCAGTCCATAAAGAAAATATGTGAGGCCGAGCACATTGAGATTTCAAAGTTAGATGGCTACCTAGACTCCGAGAGCATTAGAAAAACCATTTCATCTTTATGCGCGTGCGGCAGCCTCCTTATCCTATAACTTAATCAAGTAATCTGTTGCTAGCCTTAATAAACTCACTCTTCAAATCTGCATACTCAGCGACCGCAGGATATTGAGGAAACTCCGTCATCACATTCTTTGGAGCTCTAAAAAGAATCCCTGCATCAGCTTCCTCTAACATGCTGGTATCGTTGTAAGAATCTCCCGATGCGATGACACGAAAATTTAGATCATGCAAGGCTTTCACCGAGGCGCGTTTCGGGTCTGGTTGGCGCAGCTTATAGTCAATAATACGGCCGCTCTCGTCAGAGATTAATCGATGACAGAATAACGTTGGGAAATTTAATTGCTCCATGAGGGGTTTAGAAAACTCGTAAAACGTATCGGACAATATAATAAGTTGGAAGTTCTGCTTCAGCCAAGTGACAAACTCCAAGGCGCCCGGCAGAGGCTCAAGTTCATTGATCACCGCTTGAATATCCGACAGGCCAAGATTATTTTTTTCAAGCAGGCTCAATCTCTGCCTCATCAGCACATCGTAATCCGGAATATCCCTTGTCGTTGCCTTTAGCTCTTCGATTCCTGTTTTTTCAGCGAAACCAATCCAAATCTCCGGAACCAGAACACCTTCTAAATCTAAACAAGCAATTTCCATAATTTATAACCTGTCTGATACCAATGTAAGTCGATCATATAATAATCGAATAAGAATTTTTTACCTTAAGCGGTTTAGAGCCTATTAGTTACTCGTTTGCCACTCCTGAGGGAACATGACCCGTTGCAACATGGTCGCGAGCAGATTCACAATGGCCCTCCTGATCATCAAAGAAGACATCCGCGTCAAAGGCTCTCAAAAATTCTCCCTTGTTGAGCCCGCCCAAAAAGAGCGACTCGTCGATCCGGATATTCCAAGCCCGTAGTGTTTTCACAACTCGCTCATGAGCAGGTGCCGCCCGCGCTGTAACGAGACAGGTCCTCAGAGGTGACTCGCCCGGAGGAAAGGCCATCTGTATTTGTTGAAGTGCGCTTAACACTGGCTTGAAAGGTCCCCCACTCATGGGCTCGTTTGCCGAGTTGATCTCATTCTCAGTAAACGCCTTCAATCCCTCGCGCTTGTATATTTTTTCAGAGTCATCGGCAAATAAAACGGCATCACCGTCAAAGGCTATCTTTAGAATATCACTCTGAGAAGTATTTTTTTTTGAAGGCAGAATCGTTGCTGCGGCAACTCCAAGATCTAAGGCGGATCGCACATCAGCACCATCTGCCGACAAAAACAGATGACTATCAAACGCAGAGACGTACTTGTAAGGACTCTCTCCACCAGTGAACGCGGCCCGGGTGATATCTAACTGATAGTGTCTTATCGAGTTGAATATTCGTAGCCCTGTATCTGCGCTGTTTCTTGAGAGTAATATAACTTTTACGGGCGACTCCTCGAGCAAGGCGTTGAGTTGCAGCAGCTTTTGCACTAGAGCAAACGCATCGCCTGGTTCTAGCGGCTTCTCCTCACGATCAACCTGATATCGCTGATAACTCTCTAAACCCTCATCCACAAATACGCTGTGACTGTCCGATAAGTCAAAAAGTGCCCGCGAAGAGATACCGATAACTAATGGATCTATTTTTTTCTTCGGGGAGACTTGATCGCTTTGCGATTGCCTTTCGCTCATAAAAAAGCTCCTGAAAAGCTATTCAGAAGATGTTTTGGCATAACAGACACCGGTACCTGCCAAGCCGCAGTAGCCATTCGGGTTTTTCGCGAGGTACTGTTGATGAAAATCATCGGCATAGTAAAACATCTGCAGGTCGTCGATCTCTGTCGTTATCTGAGAATGCCCGCTGTCCGTAAGAGCCTGTTGAAAAACCTTCCGACTATCGAGAGCCTTCACTTTCTGCTCCGGATCCGTTACGTATATTGCTGATCGATACTGCGTACCAACATCATTACCCTGTCTCATGCCCTGAGTGGGATCATGCGCCTCCCAAAATATCAACAAAAGCTCCTCATAACTTACCTTAGTTGGATCGAAAAAGACCTTAACAACCTCTGTATGACCTGTCATTCCCGAGCATACGTCTTCATATGTCGGGTTAGCTGTAACACCACCAGCGTAACCTACGGCCGTGCTATAGACTCCATCAACTTGCCAGAAAAGTCTTTCGCTACCCCAGAAACAGCCCAACGCAAAAACAGCTTCGTCCAAACCATCCGGGACGGGAGCGCAAATTCGGGTGCCAAGAGCGTAATGAGTTTCAGAGAATATCGCGGCATCTTGTCGATCCCTAAGTGCCTCAGCAGCGTCTGGCATTGTAAGTGGCTTCTTAGTCTTGAAGAACATAAGAAATAAACCTCGCTTTTGAAAAATCCAACTATTCCATTAATATGATACACTGTCCGTTGGCAAACTTCGCTACTCTGCGCTCGGAAAACCGACCACTTTCTAAGTGGTCAACAATATAGCCTCAAGGCCATAGAATGAATTCGTCAAGCCAAAAAATCTCTGCTGTAATGCGCAACTATGGCGATCCAAAGCTCGAATTTATTGCCGGCAAAGGATCGTACCTTACCTCCACGTCGGGCGAAAAATACTTAGATTTTACAACTGGGATCGCAGTAAATAGCCTAGGCCATTGCCATCCCAAATTAGTCACTGCTCTGCAAGAACAATCCGAACAGCTTTGGCACAGCTCAAACTTATATCGCATATCGCAGGCGGAGAGCCTGGCTAAAAAATTAATTGCGAATACATTCGCTGATCGTGTTTTCTTTTGCAATTCCGGTACGGAAGCTATCGAAGCAGGAATAAAGATCATCCGACGATACTTTTTTCATACGGGGCACCAACAAAAAAACAGAATTATCGCACTGACAAGCTCTTTTCATGGTCGGACTCTTGGTGCGCTTGCCCTTGCAAATAATCCGACCCAGGCTAAAGGCTTCCTTCATGGTGATGGTGGGTTCGATCAGGTTGAATACGGCAATGTGGACGAGCTAAAACGCACGATCACTGACAAGACCGCGGGTATTGTGATAGAGCCAATCCAAGGTGAGGGTGGCATCCGAGTCGCCATGAAAGATTATCTTGCTGAGATAAAAAACCTCTGCGAGATAAACGACCTACTTCTCTTCTTTGATGAGGTTCAGTCTGGCGTGGGACGCAGCGGGTCACTTTACGCCTACCAAGAACTCGGCATTCAGCCTGATCTTTTAGCGACGGCCAAGGGCTTGGGTGGTGGCATCCCAATCGGGGCCTGCATAACAACCGAGAGCATTGCGGAGGCGATGACCCCGGGAACCCACGGAAGCACGTTTGGCGGAAACCCATTAGCCGCGGCAGCTGCCAACGCTGTCCTAGATGAAATATTGAGTCCAAACTTTCTCCGCGAAGTGAAAAACAATAGTCGGTATTTATTTACAAAGCTTGAAACCTTACTAGGTCAGTACCCTAACTTGCTGAGAGATGTCAACGGCATGGGCTTTATGGTGGGGCTGGGTTTTCATGAGGACGCAAGTGAAGTTGTGAAATTGGCAGAGGAGGAAAAATTACTGCTTGTTAAAGCAGGCCGGAATTATATTCGCCTGCTACCCCCGCTAAATATTTCAATCGCTGAGATTGACGAGGCGATTGAAATAATTGAGCGCTGCCTGCAACGCTGCAGCTGACTCTACAACAAACATAAACCTTATTGCCGCTGACACTAATTACAGGAGCGAGAAAATGATCGTAAAAAGAAAGCAAGATCAACGAAATAACAGTTATTTTCCTTTATGCTTTTTTTTATTATACCTCTTTAATAGTTTTACTGTTTCAAGTTCCCTTGCGCAAACTACTATCAATCGCACGGAGTTCAGCATGCCAGAAAATTCAAGACCCTTTACTATAGACATTCCTCAAAGCATGATTCAAGACCTCCAAGAGCGCTTGCTACTCACAAGACTGCCCAACCAATTGGACGGCGTAGATTGGGAGTACGGCGCGGAACTCGATTACGTTAGCGAGGTCGTACAGTACTGGAAGAATGAGTTTGATTGGCGAAAGCAAGAGACGGCTTTAAACGAGTTTGACAATTATAAGATGCTTGTCGATGAGATTGACCTTCACTTTATACACCAAAGGTCAGACAACGAGAATGCAATTCCCCTCCTTCTCGTTCACGGGTGGCCAGGCTCAATCAGCGAATTTACCAGCATCATTGGACCTCTAACCTCGCCGGAGGAGTTCGGTCTTGCAGCAGAGGACTCCTATCATGTGATCGCTCCCTCATTGCCAGGTTTCGGTTTTTCGTCAGCCCCGACACGGCCGGGTTATAACCCTGAAAAAATTGCAAATTTGTTCGCAAAATTCATGCAACAGCTAGGGTATGAAAAGTATGCCATTGCTGGCGGAGACTGGGGAGCGGTCATCAATAGAAATATTGCTAACACTTATCCGGATAGGCTGATTGGACTGCACACCAATATGGTCATAGCGTCACCGCCTAGCGACAAAAAGGTAGCGGGCGACATCGGCAGTGAGGAAGGTGCCTTGCTAGAGAATAGAAGAAATTTTATGCTCACTGAGAGAGGTTATCACTCTCTGCAGGAAACAAAGCCACAGACGGTGGCGTACGGCCTCACTGATTCTCCTGCAGGCCTAGCGGGATGGATTCTTGAAAAATTTCATGGGTGGAGTGACGTTGATGCCTCAGAAACCGGTCGACTCAGCGATCGAATCAGCCATGACAAATTGCTCACAAATATCTCGATATACTGGTTCAACCAAAACATAGACTCGTCAATGCGTATCTATTATGAAAACCGCGTCGTCCCGCCTGTCAAACCAATCAGTTACATCGATGTCCCTACGGGTGTATCTATTTTTCCCAACGAAATTTACATGAGCCCCCGCTCTTGGGTTCAGGCCGGGTATGACTTAAGGTATTGGAACGTCATGCCAAGCGGCGGCCATTTTGCGGCATTAGAAGAGCCCACAACCTATGTAAGCGAGCTCAATGCTTTTTTTGGAGAGCTAAGAGATAACTAGGAGATTTTAACTCTTTGTTCAAAAAAATTATCTCTGCCCGCTCCTATATCAGCGAGGCAAAAAACGGATCGTTATAACAATGAAAAAAAGACAAAAGTATTTTAAGGTTGGCGCAATAGTTATCAGTGCACTGGGCTTGCTCGCAGGCGGGAGTTACGCACAACAAGACCCAAGCTATCCTGAGGATTTTTCGAGCCCTATGCCTCTTTTTGAATCAGCGATGGGCGACTTTCACTTCAAAATAAGTTCAGATTCCGAGCTCGCGCAGCGTTATTTTAATCAGGGCTTTCAGCTCATGTACGCGTTCGCGAAAATTGACTCTGCACGTTCCTTCAGGGAAGCCCAAAGGGCGGACCCGCAATGTGCAATATGTTTTTGGGGAGAATCCTGGGCTTGGGGCTCATATTTAAACGGCGCAATGACTACCAGTGACGCACCTCGCGCGTATGCGAAATTACAAGAAGCTACAGAAAGAATTAATGAGGCGTCTCAGCTCGAGGCCGACATGATTCAATCTCTTAGCACTCGCTACATAGTGAACTTTGATCCCTCAAAGAGACGCGTTCAAGATCAATTATATGCAGATACAATGGCAGAGCTGTATATCAAGTATCCAGAAAATTTAGAAATTGCTACTCTTTATGCAGACGCGCTATTCCTTTTAGAAGAGCGCCGCGGGTACCGATCACTCGATGATCCAAATGTGATCAGGCTTCATGGCGTGTTAGAGGATGTACTAAGCAAAGATTTGTCCCATCCCGGCGCTTGCCACCTCTATGTCCACGCTACCGAGTCCACCCCCACGCCAGAACTCGCGGCACCATGCGCACAATACCTTGGAAATTCTATCCCTGGGGCAAGCCACATTAATCATATGCCGTCACACACGTGGAATGAACTCGGTCTGTGGCAGGAAGCGATTAGAGCGAATACGCTTGCGTGGCACTCCGATCAAAAAGCAGCCGTCGGTGAGGGCTTCGCTATCTACCCAACCCATAATTTAACAATGTTGTACTACGCCGCTGCGATGGGTGGAGAGAGCGCCACCTCGGTTCAGGCCGCGAAAGATTTAGCCAAGCTCAATGGCAACACCGCAATGCATGCGATGAGCCTTATTAGATTTGGTCGGTTTGATGAGCTGGCGAGCTTAAGCGCTAAACCAAACGGCGCCGTAAACCTTGCAATGTACCAATTCTCCCAAGGCTATGCAGCACTTAAGCTCGGCAACACAGATGAGGCTTCGGAGATACTTAATGACTTATGGGAGGTAACCAACACGACCACAGCTAGGTTCAGATTCCACGATGGCAAGGATATCACCGGCGCTCTTGCAGGAATCTTAGAGGGTGAAATTTTATGGGAGGCTGGCAATATTGAAGGCGCCGCCGAATCGTTTCGCAAAGCAACAGAATACTACGACGCACTGAATTATGATGAACCTGAACCCTTACCATTCTCACCCAGGCACTGGCTTGGCGCCGCTTATCAAGCCCTCGGTGCATTCGAGGCCGCACATCAACAGTACTTGTTAGACCTTGACGATCACCCTAATAATATATGGTCGATTTTCGGGGTGAACCGCGCGCTGGAGTCCCTTGGAGCCAGCACAGAGGACAGTCACTCTCAGTTGAAGACCGCTCTTGAAGCTAGTGATATTTGGTTGAATGAAAGCAAATTATGAGCTGAGTAGTTTTACATTATCAATTTTTTTCCTATATACTCCAAAATTGTCTCTGGAGTGCTATTTACACACTAGAATATAGGTTCCATAATGATTACAAGATTCAAGAATAAGGAAAAAAAATTTTTACAACTGACTGGCGCTCTTGTCTTCACGACCTTTAGCATCTCCTCCGCCTGTGCTCAGGGGCTCAACTCAATTGCAATCTCTTCCGATGAACCGATTTGGGTCTACGTGATAATAGGGTTTGTGCTCGCGACCCTAGCCTGCAGTGCGGCGCTTCCGCTAGCCGCTATCCGCCAGTGGTCTGGAGCGTGGAAAGTCTGCGCAGTCTCTCCTCTGATCGTGCTCGCGGTCTGGGCTGGAGTTATAATAACTGCAAAACAACTGGATCAGAACGCACATCCGTTATGGATGCTTGAGTTGTTTTCATGGTCTATGCTTAACCTAATTTTTATGGTCACCGCAATGACGGCAAAACGCACCTTTGAAAAAAGTAGAGCTGAAATATAGGCCCTCACACCTTACTAAATTCCATCCAGGCGTCGTACCCACCATCCAAGCTAGATGCTTGCTCAAACCCCTGTTCCATAAAATAAGCTGCCGCCCCCTGACTCATGTTCCCGTGATAACAATAGACCACAAGCGGCACAGCTAAATCAGCATCATCAATGAAAGCCGCCAAGCTTGTGTTATCGATATGTGTCGCCCCCTCGATATGACCAGCTTTAAAAGATGCTTCATCTCGCACATCGACAACGGCCCCTCCCTGCTGAATTATTTCAAAAGCTTCCTTACAATCAATTCGTTTATAGCTCACTCGCAACCGCCTTTAAATTTCATCTTTAATGACACCCAATTTTATAGAACAATCATTCCCGTAACTAAAAATCCTATGGTTGCGATCCCTCCACTAATTAGAGCATAAGGCAGTTGCGTTCTTACATGACTAATATGATCGCTCCCAGACGCCATAGAGGCCACAACAGTAGTATCGCTTATGGGTGAAGCATGATCACCGAAGACCGCTCCTGAGAGGACAGCCGCTAAGAATAATGAGGTGGAAGCATCGAGCGCCAAGGCAATATTAAGGCCGATCGGAATCATTATTGCGAAGGTGCCCCAACTTGAACCAATCGAAAATGCAATAAAAGAAGAGATAAGAAACATCAGCGGAACCAATGAGATCAAGGGCAGGGTCTCTCTCGCAAGCTGAGCAATATACGGACCAGTGCCAAGGAGGTTGGCGACGTCCCCAAGCGCCAGCGCAAGCAACAGCGTTGTCGCGACGGGCAACAAGTCAGAGGTCCCGGTGAGAAACGCGCGCTTTAGCGTCGCCACAGAGGCAACCCGGTTTATCAGTGTAAGAGCCCAAGAAAAGGATAAAGCGCTCATCACAGCCCAAAGCACCGATGTAGAACCAGAGCCCTCGGTAATACTTCCGTTCCCCGTTAGTAATAAAAATAACGGCATGCAAATCACAAGGACAATTATAGGCCCCAGCATAAAAATCGCCGCACCCTTTGAATTTTTGTCACTAACCTCCTCCTCAACGCCCTTCGTCTCGACTTCGGGGGCGACCTGTGAGAGATCCCGCGCACGACTTTGCGCAGCCCTCATCGGACCGATGTCTACATTTCTTAATATGGCAAACGCACAAACAATCAGCACCGCGATCGGATAAAAGTTGAACGCGATCGCACCGATAAACGTCTCGATCGGATTCTCAATATTGACACCCATCAACAAACCAATGATTACCGCACCCCATGCGTTAAATGGCAATAAAACGCACACGGGTGCTGAGGTAGAATCAATGATATAGGCGAGCTTTTCCGCCGAGAGCTTATACTCACGAAAAAGCGGTCTCGAGACAGCTCCTGCTACGAGAAGCGTTATGTTCGACTCTATAAAAATGAAGATACCCGTGAAATAAGCCAACCACTGCGCTTGCCTGCCATTACTTACCCACTTGTTGCGCTGCAGTAAGCTGATGAAACCTCGCACTCCGCCAGTCACCTCAATCGTGGCGATCAACGCCCCTACCAATAAAGTAAATAAAATAACTCTCGTATCGCCAGCATCGCTAAAAACGCCGATGATGCCATCGAGAGCGAGGGTAGCACCCGTCAAAGGATTCGTTGATTCGTATATGCAGTAACCCATCCATATACCAAACCCAAGAGAAAAAATTACCTGTCGTGAAAGTATGGCAAGAAAAATTGACAGCACCGGCGGGAGAATTGAGAGCCAATTAGCTTCATACATCTGAATTATCCCTCCGCGACATGACCGTTACTGTTGCAATGTTAGCCGTGACATTCGACATCGTTAGAAACATATCAATAATAAAGTCTACCCCAATTAAAATTCCTATCCCCTCGACCGGCAGACCAAGGCTGACGAATATCGGTGTCATTATGAGCAGGCTAGCGCTGGGGATGCCTGGCGTATAAAAGCTCAGCAATGATATAGAGGCTGCTAAAATAAACAACAAGTAGAATGTGAGATCTATGCCGTAGAGTACCGCAATAAAGTATGCCCCGGTCGTTCGCGCCAGAGGGGTCGCGTACTTCAAAAAGGCTACCGCAAGCGGGAGCACAACACCAGAAAGGTCCGCCGAGATTCCGAGCGCTTTTGTCGCATTATACGTGGCGGGCAGAGCAGCGACAGAGGAACGCGTACTGAAACCCACCACCTGTGCCGGGAGACATGAGAAGGTGAATTGTTTTAGCGAGACACCCCCACCCATCACCGCAATGGGGTACAGAAAACCCGTTATCAAGAGAACGAGACAGACAGCAATAAACACAAATGAACTCAACGCTGCAATTGCGGAAACCCCAACCGCGGATGAAAATGAGAAGACAAGAGAGAAAACACCGATGGGTGCAAGCGCCATCACCCAACCAATCAGCACAAGCATGGCCTCTTTAATCCCAACGAAGAAGGCTATTACATTATCTTTTGCCTCTATTGGCAGTGACGACAATGCCAGGGAAAAGAGCCCTGTAAAAATCATCAATGACAGAAGGCTTCCCTCAGCAGCCGCCGCAATCGGGTTAACCGGAATCAGGCTGACCAGCCAGTCTTTAAAATTCGGCAAGTTCTGGAACCTTTCGCTATTCGGGGCCTCCGACGTTATAAGCGCCTCAGCAGCGTCCGGGCTAATAGAAATGCTCTGCAACAAGTATGGCGCGACCACCAGAGCGGTGAGTCCGGAGACCGCAACTAAAAAGAAAAAAAGCCCGAAGGTTTGAATGCCCACCTTCGCGACCAAGCCGGTCTCTTTGCGACCGGCTATCGAGGTAACCAGCAACGCTACCAACAAAGGAATTACTGTCATTCGTATGGCGTTGATCCACATTAATCCGAGTGGCTCAGTCAGCACACGAGCGCCCTGCAAAGCGGAGGATCCCGAGTAAGATAGGCTAGCGCCGAAGATAAGGCCGAGCAAAAGACCCACTAATATTGAAACCGACTTGCTCATAACCTGCCTTATATTATATTTACTACTCAAACATTCAGTTACTCACGATGAAGGTTAAGCGCTGGTCCTTGGTTGAGGTCAGACCCCTCTTTCCTGAGATTTTCAAAACCTTTGCTACTCGCATGCAGGATCTCACGCTCAAACCATTCGATAAATTCCTGATCCCTTGTGGCCTTCCAAAATAACCAAGATCGCTTGCCGTGATCCGACTTAAAGATCCCTGTCTGCAGCATATGAACCCTGATATCGAGATGTTTTTTGTCCACCAGGCCCTGCTTCACCTTGTCGTAAACATCAAACAAATCGACAAAGACCATAACCGTAAAGGTTGATATTCGCACCCTATCGACCGCCTCCAGCTCGGGGCTCGACCAGTCCTTACCAATGAACTCGGCATACTCTTTATCCTGGGTTGTCAGGAAGTATCGATCGTAGAGCCGCTGAGTAAGACCATGACCAAATTGCGCCTTCGCAATCTCTATATTCTGCCGAACCTGAGTCGCCAGATACAGGAGCGTTCCAATGGTCGCCCCTGCCGCTAAAAAGTTTCCAATAGCGCCTAACTCTAGAATACTCAAAACTTATTTCCTCTTGTTGTACTGCAATAGACTAATGACTTAGTCACGGCATCGCCATTTCAGCACTGAGCTGGCGTGCATAGAGCCCCTCCAGCCGCTCTATCTCCGCGATAAACCCCTCGGGGTCAACGAACGTCTCTGGGTCGTAAGGCTGACCTGGCGCGTATTTTTTATGGAGATTGTATTGACTGCCGTGAGCCGCCACCCAAACATCGACAGACATGTCTTTTTGTCGGCGGTAGGTGCCGGCAAAGTCCTCAGAGACACCCTCATACGTTGGCTCAACCACTAATTTTTTCCCGTCGTTGATCGTGCCCATGTTAGCGATTACCACATCGTAGTCTTTACCAGCCTCCCGCACTTTATAGGAATAGCTCGCACTCCCCTCGGTGTGCCCGGGATGCTCATGCACCATAAGTTCTAGCCCACCCAAGGCGACGATGTCCCCCTGCCGGATGACCCTATCAACTTGCACTGGCTTAAAGGTCTGGCGGCCACCAAAGTGCGGGTCACTGAAGCCCCCATCCTCTAAGACTCTCTTGTCCTTTTCGGTCGCCCATATTTCTGCGCCACTGATCTCTTGAATCTCTGAGAACGCGGCAACGTGATCCCAGTGAGCCTGCATGGTCAGTAAAATAGAGATGTCTTCCAAACGGTAACCAAGAGACTCTACGTTCTCTCGTATCAGGGCAGTGGAATCCTCAAGCCCAGTATTGATTAGAACATGTCCCTCTGACGTAGTAATTAGAAAGACACTTAGATCAAGCGTACCCACCCCGTAGAGGTTATCAATCACCTTGAACGCGGGATACGGAGTAACCCACCCAGGGGGCTGGGTGAAACCGATTGGACTGAGCACGAGCAATGCTGTCAAAATTAAAGGTCGAAGAAGGTAATTTTTCATTTTTTTCACTCCGTCTATCTTATTTTTCTTCTGAGCGCCTCTTACGGATTGCATGGTTGGCAGTAGGAGAAATATATATTACCTTCCCTACACTTGAAACAGTTAATCGTCAACGGTCATCCCCTATGAAACCTTCAGCGTCCCTCTTGATTCTCGCCCTCGCTACGGCCTGTTCTCCCGAACAACAGAGCTCAGCAGAGATTGAGACGACGAAGGCTTCAGGCCTCGCTCCCGCGAGCTTCGTCATGCGCAATGAAGAGATACGAAACGATATACTTCGAATGCTCTCAGAGGAAAACATAACTCATCGTCTAGCAAGGGATGGGTCAATCGAGTATCAAGAGACTGATGGGGACGATATTGATAGGATAATCTATTACGCAGTTGGCCAGTATGCCGCGCGAAATTAAACGAGCTTCATCATTTTTATAGGCGGAACGTAAATGCGATCATTTCTATTTGTCCTAGCTGTAGCCCTCTCACATCACACATTCGGACAGAGCGATGACGAAAAATTAGTGCGCGCCACAGCCGAACAATTTTTTCTTGCCATAGAGACTAAGGACCGCGCACTTCTGAAATCTATTATGGTTCCGGGGTCACTCAATATCTCAACCCAAGAGCTACAAAACGACCAGGCAAAAATAACGACGCTTAACTATGCTTCAATGATTGATTTACTCACAGGTGCAGGAAACGAAAAAAAAGAAAGGGCATGGGACGAGACGATACTTGTGCAGGGACACATCGCTGTGTACTGGGCTCCCTATGACTTCCATGTTGACCAAAAATTCACTCATTGCGGCATCGATTCATTCCAGCTGATAAAAAAGGAAGGGCGCTGGTTGATTAGCAACGCAAGCTGGACACGCGAGACGCTTAACTGTCCGACGAGCCCGCTCGGTCCGATTGATTAGTGCCAGAGAACAAGAAGAATCCACTTCCGATATTTTCACCATAAAACGATTCTTAAAGACAATGAGTTTGTTATGAAAGAACTTGAATTACCCCTGAACATCATGGGCGCGCCTGGCTCGCCTTACACACGTAAGATGCTCTCCTTGCTGAGGTACCGGAGAATCCCATATCGATTTATTCCCGGCAACAGGCATCGCGATCCGGAAAGCGAGGCGCGTTATCCTGAGAGGCCCGAGCCAAAGGTCCACCTACTTCCCATCTTTTATTTGAAAAATGAGTCCGGAATGGAGGAAGCCGTCTGTGACTCTACGCCGCTAATTAGAAATTTTGAACAGACGTTAAAAAACTATCGTAGCGTCGTCCCCGACGAGTCTGCGCTAGCGTTTATTGATTACCTGATCGAAGACTATGCAGACGAGTGGATAACCAAGGCCATGTTCCATTACCGGTGGAGCTACTCGGCAGACATAAAAAAAGCGGGCGACATGCTGCCCCGCTGGAATAATACAACCACACCCGATGCCGTTATCAGGGACCGATCAGAAGAGATAGCCAACCTACAAATATCTCGCCTCCGCTATGTGGGCTCAAATGAGGTTACAAGAAAGACGATCGAAGAAAGTTTTGCAAGATTCTTACACCTTTTAAACGAGCACCTTGAAAATTTTCCCTTCATGTTAGGCGGCAGGCCCTCGGCGTGTGATTTTGCCATATACGGCCAGCTCACCTGCCTCGCGCTTTTCGATCCCACGCCACAGGCGCTCATCGTAGAAAACGTCCCGCGCGTGTATGCCTGGACCGAGTCTCTTGAAGATCTTTCGGGTTACGAAACCCTCAAGACTGACTGGATTGACTCCGTCGCCCTTCCGCCGACATTGGTCTCTTTCTTAAACGAGATCGGAAAAATTTACGGGCCCTACCTTCATGCCAATGCGGAGGCTCATGCAAGCCGTGCGACAGAATTTACCACCACGCTCTCGGGACGCCCGTGGACACAGCAGACCTTCAATTATCATGTCAAATGTCTCGATAACATCCACAAAAACTTTGAGATCCTTGAACCAAGCGTACAAGAGTCCTTACTGGCGCAGTGTGATCACGATTTTTCTTCTTTCTTGAAGCCGTAGAAAACTTCTCGTCAAGAGAACTGGCGGGATCCTAAAAGACCTGAAATGGATCAATCGCTTTACCGCCTAGCGGACGACGACTATACTCTTCTCCATTCCGCAGGCGGCACCCATGTTTTCACGTGAGCTAGTAAGCCATCTCTCGGATTCATTACAAAGTAAATTCATCATACCTACGAAGGAGTACTTCTATTGTTTAGTCACATTGTACTTGGTGCCGAAGACACCGAAAAAGCAAAGACCTTTTACGACGCAACATTGGGTGCACTCGGTTATGCGCCCGGTGCGATGACCGACACGGGACGCGTAATGTACATGGCCGGGGAACATATCTTCGCCATCACCAAGCCGATTAATGGCCAGCCGGCCAGCGCAGGCAATGGGGAGACCATCGGCTTTATCGCGAAGAGTTCTGACGAGTGCGACGCCTGGCATGCGGCCGGCGTCGATAACGGCGGCAGGGCAATCGAGGATCCGCCCGGCGTTCGTGAGATGGGAGAGCTCACCTTTTATTTAGCCTACTTACTTGATCCGGCAGGGCACAAGCTCTGTGTGATGTATCGCATGTAGGGAGGCTATCCTTGGATGGGGAGGTCATCTACCCTCCCCCTTCAATTTACTACTCCAAATCACTCTTCTAGCTTGTTTTTATTTCGCCGGCAGCGCTCGGAACAGTACTTAACTTGATCCCAGTCACGCTCCCACTTCTTTCGCCACGTAAAGGGTTTAGCGCAGGTCTTACAAAGCTTCTCGGGGAGGTGTTCTTTTCGGGTCTGCATTTCGTTGTGCCGTATCTGGGTGTCGCTGTTTAAACGATGACATGGCCCGCCGCGATCAGTTTTTTAGCAATCTCTTGAATATGTGCCGGTCCTACCTCGCAACATCCGCCAACAATCGTAGCGCCGCCGTCGATCCATCTCATTACGAACTCGGCGTAGCTGTCCGGCACAAGATCCGAGCGTTGCTCAAGCACATCAACCGTCGGAGCATCCTCCAAAAAAGCCTCCGAAATGTGTGCAAAGCCGTTTGCATACGCACCAAACGGGATACCGAAGCGGGAAATCACTGCAATCGCCTCACTGACAGCCTCAGGTCGTGAACAGTTAATTAAGACAGCCTCAGGCGCATGTCGCTCAATTAAGCTTACCGTCTCAGATAATGCCTCACCGGAGCGAAGCTTGGTGCCATCAAAGTCGTCCACGGAAAAGGAGAGCCAGACAGGGAGCGAACCTTTTTTTGCCGCCCTCAAGGCACCCTCAGCCTGCTCGATAGACGACATTGTCTCAATTAACAAAAAATCTGCTCGGGGAGAGAGCGCCTCGACCACCTCTGCATAGAGCCTCGCTGCCTCCTCCGCCGGTGGACAAATATCGGGACGATACGAGGCGAACAACGGCCCGATCGAGGCGGCTACCCGACCGAAGCCGTGAGCGTCGCGAGCATCCCTTGCGGCGTTAATGGCCGTGTCCCATAGCTCAATCAGCCGATCCTCAAGCCCACCCGTTTTAAGTCTCTCTCGCAGCGCTGTGTATGTGTTGGTCGTGGCGACTGTGGCGCCCGAACTAAAATAATCTGCGTGCACCTGCGCTACTAAATCTGGCTTGTCGAGCATCACGGTAGTCGACCAAAAAGGGGTAGCAGAATCCCCTGACCTATTGACTAACTCCTGCCCGATAGATCCATCCAAAAGGGTGATATTTGCCATGGGACTCTCACTATTGTATGTACTATTGAACAATATACTCTTACTATTGGGTATCTACACCATATTAGTAATACATTACCGATCAGTTAACTCGTGTAGAAACCGAATTATGTATTTAAGTCCATCTCGAAGTCACAGATAGGTACTGGCGCATATAGTCACAACACCTAAAAAATTGAACTGCGTTAGAACCACTGCGTCATTGTGAATCGTAAAAATTGTATGGGACTTAAATCATTGGTATCTATTATGGCCACTTGTAAAAACGTCAGGATTATAAGTTCTGTCCTCCCGACCCTACTATTTTTCTCCTTATTACTCGAACTAAGCACAGCTCAAGCGGCGATTCCACAAAGCGAGCGAGAGGCGCTTATCTCTCTGTATAATGCAACCAATGGAGATGATTGGACCAACAGTGATGGCTGGACCGGGGCGCCCGGCACGGAATGCTTTTGGCACGGAGTCTACTGCAGAGACAATGTGGTTTTTTATTTAGGGTTAGTGAACAACAACCTGGTAGGGACTTTGCCTGAAGAAATCGGAAACCTAACACAGCTGACTTCTTTGTATGCGTACGACAACTCGCTCTCGGGAACGATTCCTGAAGAAATCGGAAACCTAACACAGCTGACTGCTTTGCGCCTGTTCAACAACTCGCTCTCGGGAACGATTCCTGAGGAAATTGGAAACCTAACACAGCTGACTTCTTTGCTGCTGAGCAGAAATTCGCTCTCGGGAACGATTCCTGACTGGCTTGGAAACCTAACACAGCTGACTTCTTTGTGGCTGAAAGACAACTCGCTCTCGGGAACGATTCCTAATACGCTTGGTAATTTGTTGAACCTAGAGAATTTAACTCTGGCTAATAACTTACTCTCGGGGGCAATTCCTGACTGGCTTGGTAATTTACTGCAGCTAGACTATTTGAATTTGAGGAATAACTCATTTACCGGGGTTATCCCGTCATCTTTGGGAAACTTATCTTTGCTAAAAACGCTTTATCTAAACAGCAAAGAAAGGTACTCAGGCGCATTACCTAACTCCTTAAGGCAGTTAGAAAACTTAACAAGTGACGACTTACCAAACCTTAAATTTTTTCCTTTGGATAACGACAATGATGGTATTCCCGACGAATATGACAATGACTCAGCGATAAAGGCCGCATATAAGAGAATACAAACTACCGACTACGCAATAATTTTTTCCGACAACAATGTCATCGTAAATTTGGTTCACCCCAGCCTTTATGAGAGTTTAGTAAATGGAAGCAGCCGCCAATCGGATCAAGCGATTGCGAACATTATATACGATAATTTTGAAGACCAGTTTGACTTTTTAATTGTCGCTCCTGTATGTAATGGTTGCCTCGGCACCAACTATCACCGGCCAATTAAACCTCGCGCTACTGGTTTAGGCCTAAATCAAAGTAGCGACGATATCTCATCAACCTATGGCTCCCAAGGAGGCCTATACTCGTTTGTGTATTTGACTTCAACCTCAATGCTCAAGAACGGTCCGGGAACACACGAAATGATGCATGCATGGGCAGCCCCCTCAATGTTTAATTCGGGAAACAAAGGCCATAATGGGTACAGTAATCTTGGAGGCATCTTAGGTGGTTGGAAACCAGGCACGTTGAGAGAACTCGGTCAAGACAGGTATAGCATAGAGACCATGATATCTTCTAATACGACTATTGCGCCTAATGGCTGGTCTGCACCCATAATGCCGTATGGAAATTTCGAACTCTATCTCGCGGGGCTAATCGGTCCAGACGAAGTCGGCCACGACATCAAACTCGCCACAGGGTTTACCTGGGTAGACGAAGCTAACCGGACTTTTTCTGCCGCCTCAATCCAAACCACGACAATGGATGATTTTATTGAATTAAATGGCCCACGACAGCCGAGCCATCTAACATCTCAAAAAGATTTCCAGGCCATGCAAGTGGTCATATCAAGTGAACCTTTAACCAAAGAAGAGTTCAATGACTTTAGTTCAGACGTTTACTGGTTTCAATCTCCAAAAGCGGACGATAACGACTCAAGGTACAACTTTTGGGAATCGACAAAAGGGAAGGCCCGCATGTTTTTTAATCAAAGCGACCATGCTCTTTCAACGACTTACAATTACAGACTTGAAAATACGGGGCCAACGATAGATTTACGTAGCATTGAGAAAATCATAAAGGATTTTGATGGGGTGAGCGGAGAAAAAGTAACCCTGACTCCCATCCTGACAGATGATTACGGAATTGCGTCAGTCAACTGGCTGATCGACGGCAAAATCATAGCGACTGGCTCGGCACCGCAAATAAATTTGAGTGACGGGACCACTAACCTCACCGTTGAGGTTACTGATACTGATTTTGATATGACGTCCGCCACACTGGCCATTGAAGTGCTTGCCCCTTTCACCGTCGACACGGGCTGGAGCGCTACCTTTAATGGGGTAATCCCAGACCCGTCTCTGGGACTTCCCTTCAACAATATTGGTACCTATGACTTTTCAAAGAAGATCCTCTCAAGCTGTCTGAGGCTGCTAAAGGATGGAGAAATATTTAATTACAACGGAATCAATAGTTTAGAGGTGAATTTTGCGGTAGTCTCTGATGAGCTCGGAATACTGAAGTTAGCGAATAGTCGCGGCTTCAACCCTCTTAATCTAGTTAATGAGCAGGGCGACCCCCCAGCGTGCAGCGGCACGTTTGAAACAACAAGCAATGTTTACACTGACGTGGTTAAGAGCACCTTCATACACCCTATGCTAAGGGATATGGAGGTCAAGATCGTTAACATCTTTGAGATGAAGTTCAGGCTGTTTGATGGCGAGAACCTCCTGTTCCGCCTAGAAAGCTTTACACAGCTCGATTAGGCACGCGCATGCAAAAAAAAGCCCCGACGCCTTGTGGGCCTCGGGGCAAATGTCTAAACTAATAAAATCGAGAACGGCACATAATGCTCATCGATAGACTCGTAACGTGCCAAACCGGCTTTTAGATCATGGTAGTAAAACAGCGTCAACAACATGTATTACGCCGTTTGACGTTTCGATGTCAGCAGTCACCACATTAGCGCCGTCTACAGTGACGCCGTCTGTTGCGTCAATATCAAGCTCTGAGCCCTGCACTGTTGCCGCAGACAATTCTTTACCGGCGATATCGCCCGACATTACCTTGCCCGATAAAACGTGGTATGTGAGGACAGCGACCAGCTGATCCTTGTTTTCAGGCTTCAAAAGATTCTCAACAGTTCCCTCAGGGAGTGCAGCAAATGCGGCGTCTGTGGGTGCGAACACAGTAAACGGTCCCTCTCCCTTCAACGTCTCTACCAGACCAGCGGCCTGAACCGCAGCCACTAGCGTACCAAACGATCCCGCGTCTATCGCAGTGTCGACGATGTCCATTGAGTGCCCACCCTCATGATGGTCAGCCAACGCTGACTGTGCAGAGATCAACAACAGGCCAGCTAAAAAAGTAATCCTTAACGTATTAAACATAAAATTCTCCATGATTAGGGATGGCGTACTAAGTACTCGTCATCCGGAAAAGTTTGAAACGCTAAGTTTTCCTTGATGGTTTACTTTGCTAAAAACCAGTAAAGAGATCGGTCTATTGATCGATACATACCTCAAGCACATCGACGGGGATAAGACGTGAGTAATTGGGAAACGATCAGCATTGTGATGAACACGTGCAGCGCTGCCTCAACCTCCACCGAAAAAGCTGCTCGCCGCGAGACCAGCACCCTAACAGAAGTGGATCGAGAGATGCGCTCATTGGGGGACAGAGGCTGGGAGCTGGTCGGTGTAAACAGCTGCTCCGAGACCAACGGGTACCATAGGACGGCCTACGATTTTAAGCGGCTCTTGTCGCGATAACCAGCGCACCTGAGGGCCCAGAGACCAGTCAACCGCCTGACTCCCTGCGCGGACTTGGTTGATCGTTTTTTAGATGGTCACAGACGAACGTCAATCTTGAAGCCCCCTCCAAAAACTTGCTGGCATCCATTTACACCGACCTCATTTCTATGCCAGTCTTACGCCACTTTTTACACTTTCAGCAATCGGTTTAGGGGATACCTTCATGAGAAAAATTTTACTTAGCATAGCTGCAGTTCAACTGCTCCTGTCCGCCTCGGCAGCAAGCGCACAACCCGAATATGTGAGCATCGAGATGGAAATTAACGTTGACAGCCCAGCCTCGCAGGTCTGGTCAAAGGTCGGAGGCTACTGTGCTATCTCGGACTGGCTGAATCTCCCTTGCGAAATCACTTCAGGTGAAGGCGGCATTGGCACAGTAAGGTCACTCATCGGCGGAAGAGTCATTGAGGTGCTCGTCGCACAAACCGATCTCTCATATGGCTATACTCAGCCTGCGCCCGAAGAGGGTTTTTACGATCTCTACCACGGCTTTTTAGAGGCGCGGCCACTGAGCGAAGCAAGCACAAAGCTTATTTATACACTAATGCTAGACGTGTCTAATTTACCAGACCAGGCAGCGAAAAACGCAAACATCGCCCAAAGGCGACAGATGTTCGAAGGAGCGCTCGCAAGCATGAAGGATTTGGCCGAGCAATAAATCGGCGGGAGCCCAGTTGAAGATGGTGCCCGGAGCCGGAATCGAACCGGCACGGTGTTGCCACCGAGGGATTTTAAGTCCCTTGCGTCTACCAATTTCGCCATCCGGGCACAATGCCGCAATGCGGCTCACCTTTGGAGGCTGGGGTCGGAATCGAACCGGCGTTAACGGAGTTGCAGTCCGCTGCATGACCACTCTGCCACCCAGCCATTCGGTAAATCAAAGGCGGCTGAATTATAGCAACATCAGAAACATTCTTCATGTCTTTATTGCTTCCAGCCTTGTCGTAATACCTTTTTCAACAAAAAACCTTTCGGCAAAAAATCTCTCAAAAAGTTCATTACCAAGTGCGCAACGGATCCTGCTGATGAAGCTGTCTTCTCCCTCGGAAATACATCTTCTAAATTACAGACTGCAATACAAGCCAATTAAATCTACACTCTGACTAGGCAATCAATTGAGACTTCTTGTTAGAATTGTTACAACAACCTAATATAAAATACTCGATAGAAATTAACTGACAGTAAACGGAGCAAAAGTGGCCGACTCCCCGTATCCTATTTACCTCAATTATCAAGAGATTTTTAACAACTCTCCTGCAGCTCCGATTAGAATTGAGTTTTCAAACCCTAGTAACAGTAAAGACACGATCATTGGGAAAACTGATAGCGATTCTGGACAATCGATCATTAAAAAATTTCAGAGCAAGAACGACGCTTATCAGGTGACCTATACCGTTAAATCCTATACCGGTTACGAAGAGGACTATAATTATAAAAATTCTGCAAAAGCCTATGTTAGGTCTGGTAACTATTTAATTGATCTTGCTACCACAAAAAATGACGCAGTAGTCGCAGATTGGACAGATTTAAAACTTTCTGTTGCTGATGCTGTGCGATTTAGTGGTCAAAAACTGAATCAAGTACAATACCAGTGGGACGACGACATAACCGGAACCCCCAACGATGATATTATTTGGGGCTATACTGGCAGTGACGAGATTAGAGGTGGCGAAGGCAACGACATTTTAGATGGCGGGGATGGCGACGACACTATTTCAGGCGGGGATGGTGATGATCATATTGCCGGCGGCTGGGGTATAAACGTTATCTCTGGCGGGTCCGGCATTGATACCGTCCACATGAACCAAAAAAAATCCGAGTATCTTTTTTCAAAGGATCCCTCTGATAACCGAATATACGTCTACTCAAAAACTAGCAAAGCACTAGGCTCAATAGATAATGACGTCGAAGTATTTACATTCCCAGATCATGAGGTAGTTACGAAAAATTCTTTCTCTTACACAGGGAAAATATCAGTGGTACCGCTTAATGCCGAGACACCAGTCTATCGATTTTATAATAATGAAACCGAAGCGTTTTTCTACACGGCTGACCTGAACGAAAAACAATACGTGGAAAAAATGAGCTATATCGCCAATTCCAAAGGAGAGAAATGGCCGTTTATATACCAAGGGAGCACCTTCAGCGCGGCCAAGCTTTACGGAAGCTCCTATGAAAAAATTGTTCCTCTTCAAGAATTCTACAATACAACCACTGGCGCTCATTTCTATACAGCCTCGAGTATTGAGGCTAGCACGCTGAAGGAAAAAATAGCGCTTGGTGATTCCTCGTTCACTTATTCAGGATCTATGTTCGATGTTTATCTGAATGACCCAACACCAACTTTTCAGGGGAAAGAAGCCGCCGTGCACAGGTTTTACAATTCCAGCCTTGGCTCACATTTTTATACCGCGGACCTGGAAGAAAAAGCGTTAATCACCCTAGTGGGCGGCTGGAATTATGAAGGCGTAGCCTTTTATGGCGAGATGATTTAACGTCAGAGCAGGGTCTTATCAATCAGACCTTGTGATCATGAATCAACCCTCTCCCATTTCAACTTCTTTTCGATCGCGCTTATCATTTTCCGCGCGAGGTCAGTACCGGTGGCGGTCTCAATTCCCTCAAGCCCCGGGGAAGAATTAACCTCAAGCAGCAATGGACCCTTTGCTGATCGGATGATGTCAACCCCAGCTACTTCCAAACCAAGAACCTTCGTCGCTTTTACCGCCATCTGCCGTTCTGCTTGGGTGACTTTGACAACTGAGACTCGCCCTCCCCTGTGCACGTTTGCCCTGAACTCACCATCCGCTGCCTGGCGCTGCATCGCAGCAACTACTTTTCCACCGAGAACGAACAATCGCAAATCCTTTCCATCAGCTTCCTTTACAAATTCTTGCACGAGGAGGTTAGCCCGCAATGATTTGAAGGCATTCACTACTGATTCTGCTGCCTGGGTAGTCTCCGCCATGACCACTCCCCGCCCCTGCGAGCCTTCCAATAACTTAACAATTAAAGGCGCACCGTTAACCATCTCAATCAAGTCGTTCGTATCATTGATAGAATTTGCAAACCCGCTTGTGGGAATGTCTAAACCATTCTGCAACATAACCTGTAGCGAAAAAAGTTTATCCCTGGCGCTCGTTATGGCTTGTGATGAGTTAAGTGAGTAGACTCCGATGCTCTCGAATTGCCTGACCAGAGCACACCCATAAAACGTTATGCTTGGCTTTATTCTTGGAATCACTGCGTCGAGTATGAGTGTTTTTCCACCGCGGTAATGAACTTCTGGCTCATCCGCATCTAGCTTCATATAACACTGCTTAATATCATAAAATTTAATTTCATGACCTCGTTCTTCGGCAGCTTCAATAATGCGCTTATTGCTATAAAGATCAGGATTGCTGGCCAATAACCCAATCTTTAAACCGCCTACCGGAGTGAGCACCTGTCCGTACTGCTGAAGCACAGCATCGCGGGAAAAATCACCGCAAAGTAATTTTGACGAGGGGTCTACCAAGATTCGATCCTGCATGGTTCCTCGACCCATAAGCATCCGATAACCCATAGAGTCGCGATTGGTAAGAGTAATTTCTATCTCCCACGCCTGACCCGCGAGCTGCATCAGGGTTTTTACGACGTAACGCTTCTCCGATACGCCGCTGGAACTTTTGACTAACCGCCGATCAACAACCTCAGATTCACATCGCACAACCACCCTTCTATTGTTCTGCACTGGATGCAACTCATAACTAATCCAGGCAACCCCCTCACGTGTAAACCTATTAATATTGAAGGCATGTAACGCTGAAGTCTTCGCACCCGAATCTATACGTGCCTTGATGATTGGGACACCCATCATCGGCAACGAACACCACTCCTCGCTCCCCACAATAATTTTGTCAGAAAAGTCGTTCATAGTTCAGAAACCTAAAAATAAATCGCTTTTGAAGTTGGGCAATTCTAATGGAAATGTCTGTGCAGGTCATTTTTATCGTGAAGCGAAGCAACAAAATAAAAGAGGTCCACAATCTAGAAAATCACGTAACAGAATCATGCACAAAACTTATGAAAATCAGGAAGTTTTACAAATGCCTGAATGGCTTCTGTCGGCACTGCGGACTGATCACGCTGGAGAGACCGGAGCCGTTTGGATTTACAGGGGCATCCTCCGTGCGTCCCGTGACAAAAAAGTTATTGAGTTCGCGACGCGGCACTTGGAAACAGAACAAGAGCATCTAAAGTTGTTGGAATCAGCATTAGATGCGGCCAATAGATCAAGACTTTTACCACTTTGGAGGCTCGCTGGATTTATAATCGGGGCGGTGCCCGCTTTAATCGGTCCCTCCTTTGTTTGGGCAACCATTGAGGCAGTAGAAACATTTGTAGTGGACCACTACGAAAAGCAAATAGAGATATTAACTGCATCTGAGGAGCAAGCAAATATACTTGAGTTATTAAGGAAGTGTTCGGCTGACGAGGCAGAACATTGTCACGAGGCGCAGTCCCTCCAGAATGAGACACAGAGCCCACTGACTAGACTGTGGTGCAGGACGGTCAGCCTAGGGTCCTTACTTGCAGTAAAACTCTCTGCGCGTGTTTAGATTTTCACCCTTTATAAATTTAGGAATAACATGACGCCCTCCAAACTTAGCCAACAAGACATTAGCAGAATAATTGAAATGGCATGGGAAGATAGAACCCCCTTCGAAGCAATATTTTCTGAGTTTGGTCACACGGAATCAGATGTCATTAAGCTAATGCGATCGAGTCTGAAACGGTCCTCCTTTAGATTATGGCGGAACCGCGTGAGCGGCAGAAAAACAAAACACGCGTCCATGCGTGGCTTTTCCGTTGGTCGTTTTAGGTGCCCGACACAGAATTCACGCTAGGCGAAATCACAACATGAACCTTTTTAAAATTGCAGATGATCAGTTAGAGGAATTCCTGTCCGAAAACGTTAAAAAATATGAAATGAATCGGAATTATGACTGGGGGCCCGAAAACAGAACTAATGTATCAAACTTGTCTCATTTTATATCGCACCGCGTAGTGCTCGAATATGATGCCGTCCTCCGAACACTCAACAGACAGGGCTATAAAGCCGCAGAAAAATTTATCCAAGAAATATTTTGGCGGGTTTACTGGAAGGGTTGGCTCGAAATGCGGCCAACCGTGTGGGAAGACTTTAAACGGTTCGAGATTAAGGACGATGAGCAGGATCTGTCAAATGCTTATAACGGAGACACTGGGATTGACTGCTTTGATGATTGGGTCCGAGAGCTAAGGGAGACAAACTACCTCCACAACCACACAAGAATGTGGTTCGCAAGCATTTGGATCTTTACGTTAAACCTTTCGTGGCAGTCAGGCGCAGCATTTTTTTTGAAGCACCTGAAGGATGGAGACGCAGCCTCTAACACATTAGGTTGGCGATGGGTTGCAGGAATACAAACTAAAGGCAAACACTATCTCGCGAAGTCCTGGAACATCGGTAAATTTACAAACGGACGGTACGCTAACGTGAGGTTGAATGAAAATGCAGATCCTATTGAGGAGCGGGTAAATCATCCTATTATTCCACCTGAATATGCCCCATTTAATACAAAGAGAAATGATTCCTTAATAATTTTTGAGAACGACTTGAATTTTGCTGGCCGCGAGGATTTTTATGCAGAATACAAAAATGTTTACTTAGTTTGTTTGGACAACGATCAACGAAAATTTAAAATCGCAAACCCTGTCATGGAGTTTAAAAAAAGCCTTCTCCATTCTTTTCAAAACGATGTCACTCACCCTTCAGTGATTACGAACAATTTCAACTTGATAACGGAAAAAGAAAAGAGCTTCGATGTGGTCTACCCGTTTGTTGGTGAAAGTCTTGATTACCTCAATGGCATTAAGAAAGAATTGGCTCTGGATATCTCTTTCCTGCACCGAAGACAGGACTTATTTTGCATAAACTTTTGCAATAAAGGTTTTTTTAATTTCAAGCAAAATATTCCGCGAATTATAGAAGAAATCAAGCCACCAATTCCTGACAGGTAACTGCTCCATTTCGAATCCTTAGCTTATCCGGATCCCCAAGTTACGACAGGGCCGAGAGGGTCCAAGCCCTCAAACGGCCTTATCACGTAACTAGTTTTCTTTAGAAGCTATAAGATGCCGAGAACCGCCATCTTGTCGGCGCTCCAGGCTCAACCCATACGTCTGCGTAGGAATTAGTGTAAAACTCCTCATCAAAGACGTTGTCAACATCGACTCTAACAGTCCAAGAATCGGATAACTCCACTTGACCGAAAAGTCGGGCTGAGGTGTAACTTGGAAGATAAAAATCGTACGCCGTCCACCCAACTCTCTCGCCGGTATAGACTGCACCAGCACCTAGTTGAGCCTCAAGCCCGCCCAAGGGCAGTAGCTTAGAAATCTGTATATTCGCCTGGTTTTTTGGCGAGTTGATCATTTGATCTCCAGCGTCAATTTGGGCGCCAAAATCCGTGTCAGGGTTGCTGTTAGTAAATTCTGCGTCCGTGTAGGCATATGAAAACCAAAGATTAAGGCCAGACCCTGTTTCTAAAACAGCGTCAATTTCAAGGCCTGTGCTTTCAGCTTCGCCAGCAGAGGCAGAAAACCACCCAACGGCTTGTGCTTCTGGCCTATTATCGTTAACGAGGATGTTGCTTTGATTTACTTTAAAGAACGCCATGGATAATGAGCTTGGGATTGTGTCGAATATAAAACCCTCAAATTTGAATCCTATCTCACTTGATTCTGTTAAATTCGAATCGAGTTGATTCCCTTTGAAATCAGAACCAGATTGTTGACGAAAGCCCTCGCCATACGACGCATATACGCTCAAGTCATCGTTGACCAGGTAAACCGCACCGAATTGCGGTGAAATCCTCGAATCAGAAGTGCTTACAGTTTTAGCAGGAGTCGAACGCAAGTTCGTTAAGTCTTGATCAAAGTCATCCCAGCGCATTCCAAAACGAATCTGAAACTTTTCAGTTATGTCAATTTGATCCTGAAAATAGATACCGAGACCACCAAGCTTTTCTTTCCGATCTGTGTTTGGTCCAGGCGTGGGCTGTGGATGCTGACCATAAACGGGATTATAGACGTCTAATAAAAGATACTTAGCGGGGTCTAACGCACTGACGTCTCCATTTGGACCGAACCAACCGGGTCTGTACCGGAGAACCAGCTGATTATTTTCAAATTGGTCGTAATCGGATCCAAAAATCAACCTGTGGCGGAGAGCGCCCGAGCTAAACTCGCCTGCGACCTCAGCCCGAACAACAGAGTACTCAGATTCATAATCCCTGAACCGATAAAATCTGGATAACGTCTTACCGTCATTAAAATAGCTTTGACGTCCGCCGAAATTTGGTTCAGACGCGCTACCCTTAAATTCAGTATCTCGATAGCCAAGGCCTGCCAACAGACTCCAAGTTTCATTAAAGTTGTGCTGAAGCTCAAGCTGATGTCCGAGGACTTCAGTATCGATTGGGCCATCACCCGGCTCTCCACTGAAGGTGCTCTGTGGTGAAAAACCGAATTTTTCAGAGTAAGCAACGCCCCGATCAAAGGGGATTTCTTGCTCGGTAAATTCAAGTTCATACGTAAGTTTAGTTTGCTCGGATAGAGATAATGCTACCGAAGGATAAAACCCAACTTTTTGCGTTTCAACCGTATCCCTAAAACTCTCCGAGTCCTCTGTAAAACCCACAAGGCGTATGCCGATATTTTCTGATTCGCCTACTACGGTCTGATAGTCGGCTTCCAATCTTGTTTGATTCCATTTACCAAACGATGCTTTAAAATCACCAGACACTCGAAACTCTGGCCGTTTCGTTAACAAATTGATACTTCCACCTGGCTCTCCTCTGCCGAACAATGCTGATCTCGGTCCTTTTAAAATCTCAACAGAATCGATACCTACAATATCTCTTGGGCCGCCAAAGCCCTTACCCGCATTAAAGCCATTGACTAAGAATCCGCTCGGCAAATTAATGTCACCCGAAAACCCTCTAACCGAGAAGCTATTCCAAAGCCCCCCGAAATTGTTTTGACGAGCTACTGATGCCGATAGATCAAGGGCGTCGTTCAAGTTTAAAACCCCTGCCTCTTTTAATAACTGACTATCAATCATCTGTACTGACGTCGGATTCTCCAGTGAATCAAAATTCCCTTGATAGGCTCTCCGTTCCGCAGTGACAAATATAGACTCAATTGAATCGTTCTGTTGCGCCAAAATAATATTGCCATTACCCAGTAAGCCAAAGAAAACTAAAGCAGGAAAAAAAGCCTGCTTTTTCAGTTTCTCCCGCAGGAACTTACTAAATTGCGATGGTTGAACACCTTTCATCGTGTAACTGTAAAAATAATTCATGATTTTTACCTATTAATTGATTAACAACCCAGCGTGGGCTGACCAGTAAATGTCTAGCAAGACGGCATTAAGAGATCGATAATGAAGCTAATTAGGGGAAGGCGGTCCGCGGACCTTAATCAGAGCTATGCCGACAAGTATATCAAAGCATAATTGCGCAGATCCTTCTGCAGAATAGTTTTGGCTGTGAAGGGAAGCAATGTCGAACAGTAGATAGTCATTCTCGGAATTTTCCAAACAAAAAACGCACTCAGCTTGCTCCAAGGGCTCAACGGCTTCAGCATGACTAAGGTGATACGTTTGAAAGATAAACAAAAAAATGGCAAAAAATGTGGCTTTCATACTACCAATACTACCTACTTCTCAAGCCAAGCCAGCAACCGTGCAAGACTTATATTAACAACTTTTGTCGGCAACGTTGTTGCCTACTTTAATAACACTTTAATTTTTTTTCTTTCTCCCGCCTAGCTCGAATCGAGGCAACTCATCTAGCGCTAGAAATATCTAAGCCATTCCACATGCTTGTGGGCCTGTTTATATTTTGCAAACCAACGCGTGGGAATATAGAGGGCCAGAACCATAACAGCAGAAGCCAGCCAAATATACCCAACACTTGGAAACGAAAGATATGTACCGTCGGATGGACCGTAAATAGAATAAGCAATCGTATAGATAATTTTCAGAACGGCTAAATGAAAGGCATAAAAAAACATGGGGGCAGCACCGAAGTCCGACATGACCTGCGAGACCTTACGGTCTTGGAATTTCTCAAATAATACTAAAAGCAGTAACCCTAAACTTATCATCGATAAGTTAAATAAGAACGATGACGGATACTTAGTCAAAGACAAAAAGCTCATTAAGGTAGTCGCAGCCTCTTCGCCAGCGATCCATGGTGAGTCACCATAAAAATTAAGATAACGAACTATAAAAAACAAAAATAGCCCCACTACCCCGTAGGTAGCTAGCTTCCTCTGACGTTCAACGGGAGAGGACCCATTCGAAAACCACGGCCCAGCCGAGTAACCAAGCGCTATAACTCCTACCCAAGGCAGTACTGGATAACTTGTCCTAAAAACAATCGATCCAACTTCGAGGACCTCACGCTGGTATAAAACGGCCCACAGTACATAAAAAGAAGCACCTTCCTCCACCCTAAAGCCGCTCAGGAGGTTGTGTCCGGCGACGATGCTCACAGCAAGCAGAATAAGCGCTAGCGGAGGGAGGAAAATAAGTCCAGCGAGCAAAATCATACATAACCCAATGCACCATATAACCTGGAGAAAAAACATATCGGGGGGGTATTTGCCTGCCCACAAAAAAACAATGAGCGTCAACTCGAGAAATACTAAGAAAATCCCTCTCTTGAGCAGAAATTTTGACGTTTCAGTCTTCGAATGTTTCTGTGAGTAAAGCCACGCAGACAGCCCCGTCAGCCAAATAAAAACAGGCGCACAGATCGCGGAAGTTAACCGCGTATAAAAAAGCTCAGGACTCGTGGTAAGAGCATCTACAGGGTCTGATACTTGCGCGTGCAGATAGAAAGTTTCTCTCATGTGATCAACCAACATAAGAATCATTACGAATCCACGCAATGCGTCAATCGACCCCAATCGATCGCTCAAAACGGAGGACTGGCTAAAGCCCGCCTCTTTTGAAATCATCAATTTCTCCAGCTAATTCTGATGCGCGCATGTTACACGTTAGCATTGTCGATACTAGTGACTAAATGTCGCACCCTGTTTGATTAAAAACAAAGAACTTCCATCGCTTCGGTGTTCTTAGCAAATTAAAGCTGACGATCTACTGGTGTTCCTTTTATCAATTTAATAAGAATGTATTAGCAATTTGATAACGACGACATATTAGTTGTTCCCGCCGGAGTAGCTTATAAGCTCACTAAAATACTCAAGCAATTATCTACTTAAGTGTTCGTATAGGGGCAACGAGGGGGCCTTTTGTTGCCTATAAACATCTACTAGTCAAAAGTTAAATGAAAACATTTCTAGTAAGATTGTAGCTTTAAGGGTTGTGCTTTTTTATAAGTAAGACTGCGCCATAACCACTCAGCCGGCCCGTATAAGAATCGCTTCAACCAAAAAACGCTGAAGATAATTTGAAAAACCCAAATGGCAAACACAATGAGATAAATTTCCGCACGTTCCAACTTACCAAACATTCCAAAGCCAAACCCAAGAAAAATAATGTTGCAAATAACCGATTGCGCCAAATAATTTGTTAGCGCCATTTGACCAACGCAGGCAAAAGAATGAAGAAGTCTTGGTAAAATTTCAAGTTTACAGGCAGTCATGATTGCTCCGATATAGCCAATCGCCATACCCAATCGTCCTAAATCGTATGTTGGTCTTAACGTTGCTACCCAAAAGGGCTCAAACCCTCCCCGCACGTAAGTAATAACCTCCCAACAGTTAACCGAGAGACCAACCCCAAACCCATAGATCATAAATTTTATATAAAAGCCTAGATCACGAGATGCATCAAATATCCTCCACTTCATGAACGCCATCCCCATAAGCATCATCGCAGCGGCATCCCAAAACGCATTAAATAAAAAATTCACAGTCTGGAAAAATATATTGATTTGAGCGGTAAACTTAAAATTATCAATATACCCTCGCCTTCGCAGCTCAGTTTCCATTTGTATTTGATCAGGTAGAGCAAGCTGCTGTTCCATATAGCTCTCCCAATCCCTTAAGATCTGTTCTTGATCATTAGATTTTTCTATCTCGATAGGCAAAGCAGAAACGTCATTGAACGCGTTGTAAAGGGACCGAGTAAATAAATATGAGCTTGTATGAATCACACCAAGAAATAAAAAAAGACACAAAGAACACAGGGCCAGTTTTTTAGCCGTCAGGTCTTTAAAAAAATATAACAATAACCCTGTCACTCCATAAGCATAGAGAATGTCTCCGACCCACAGCAACAAATAAGCATTAAAAAGACCAAATCCAATTAGCAGCCAAGTCCGCCGATAGTACAGCGACCTTACAACCCCGCTATCAGCTTCTGGCTTAGCAAAAAAAATAAGCACCCCGGCACCAAACAACATTGAAAATATGGCTCTAAAAGCACCCTCAGACGAAACATCAACAAAAATGGCAATTGCAAGGTTAATACCTTCGATCGAGCCAGCAGCCGAAGGATCGTAATACGAAGCTAGGGGACCAGAAAAGGCAATGATGTTGAGTAATAAAATTCCAAGCAGAGCCATTCCTCGCAACGTGTCGATCGACGCAATCCTATTTTTTCGCTCAACCGGAATGGCTTGGCTCATACTTTTGTTACCTGAAGTATTTAGATATTAAAGCAGCGTTCTCATAGTATAGTAATCCTGTTTGCAAGCGCATTACATTCGTACCAAAAAAATAGCCAGCAGAAGATGCTGAAACAGTTAAGCAAGGCTAACATCTGAATGCGAGATCAGCGCTTTTACCTAAAAATGATCGAGCGATGACAGTTTGATGAGTTACTAACATGAAAAATGAAGAGGTCACAACTTCGCCTAGTAATGTTCCCTAATTTCTATGTTGGACGACCGATTCAATGTGTTACAAAAAGCAAAA
>CAJWVZ010000024.1 GCA_913048385.1 uncultured Gammaproteobacteria bacterium
TGATTACGATTATTTCTGGGTTTATCTACTTGCTTGAGGCTTCGAATGTGATGCGTGCTTTCTCGACTGCGATGAGCCATCGTGTGCAGTCAAACGCTAGGGTAAAGCTAAGTACTTTTTTTTCGGGTATCGCTATTTTCTTCACGGACTCTGGAAACTCTCTGATCTTGGGTCCGGTTTTCCGTCCAGTTTATGACAAACTTAAAATCTGTCGCGAAAAGCTTGCTTATATCGTCGATTCCACTTCTTCACCGGTATGCGTTTTAATTCCCGTTATTAGTTGGGGCGCTTACACGATGGGACTTATGGAGCAGGCCTACGCGAGCGAGGGGATAGCAAAAGATGGGTTCGTCGCTTTTCGTGAGGTTTGGTTCTATCAGTTGTATCCGTTGCTGACCCTCGGCGGTGTGTTTTTTGTGGCCTCGTTAAATCTGTATCTTGGGCGCATGGCTCATGCGCAGCAGTCTCTGCTCGAGGGAAAATTAACTTATGAAGACTCAGAAATTAAAGACAAGCCGTTATCAGATAATCAGCTACGATTTGGTGCTCGTGTGACCTTGATGGCTCTTGGGACCCTCTTTGTTACCATGTTGCTCATGTTTACAATATTTGTTTCGCAAACTGGTGGTTTGGATGGCCCAACGATTCGTGTCGTTCTTGCTATGTCTTATACAATTGCTACGATTGTTACAATTGCCGAGCTGAGTCGATTTAATCTTTTTAGTTTGTCAAAAAGCTCGGCTAGTTTTTTTAGCGGTATGGGAAAAATTATGCCAATACTTTGCATTCTTATCCTCGCATGGACGATGAGTGATGTATTGGCAGCGTTGGATACCGGCGGGACAATTGCGGCGTTGCTTAAAGCAATGAACTTCCCGAGCTGGATGTTAGCGAGCATGGTTTTTTTAGTGGGAGCATGTCTTTCACTTGCTACTGGCTCATCATGGGGAACCTTTGCACTAATTATTCCGATAGTAGTGCCTCTAGCTATAGCACTTGAGATTTCTGTTCCTATTTGTTTAGGAGCGGCGCTGAGTGGTGGATTGTTTGGAGACCAGACGTCCCCTATCTCGGATACGACAGTACTCTCGTCGATGTCGTCTGGGGTTAGCCACATGGCTCATGTCGAAACTCAGTTTCCCTATGCATTGATTACTGCCGGCTTTACTTTTTTTGGGTTTATTTTAGCCTCCCTTGTCGAGGGGCTTGGGCCAATGTATTTATCGGTTGTATCGATGTTAGGTTTATTGGGGCTTTTTTATTGGTATTTATCGAAATATCGATTCGTAAAAGAGGTAAATATCTAGATATGCAAAGGGGTCGCTTCTTGTGCAAAATCTTTGGTTGAGAAAGGAGGATAAAAAAGATGAAAAGAGAGTGCCCGTTACTCCCCGGGAAGTTTTTGATTTAGTTGCGTCCGGAGTGAAGGTGACTGTCGAACGATCGAACTACCGCTGCTTTGCAGATAAAGATTATGCTTCTGCCGGTGCTGTTCTTACTGACAAATCCTGGCAAAGTGCGCCGTTGAGCGCGGTCGTTCTGGGCCTCAAAGAACTTAACGAGTCAGGGGTGCCAATTGCGCATACGCACATATATTTTTCGCATACCTTTAAGGGTCAGGAGGGCGCACAGCTCACCTTGAGTCGTTTTTTTCGCGGTGGTGGGAAAATATATGATTTAGAATTTTTACTCGACAATACAGGGAAACGTGTCGCCGCATTTGGATACTGGGCAGGGTTTGTTGGCGCAGCATTAGGCGTCCTCGGAGCCTCCCACTTTGCTCAGGCAAATCAAGACCTTGGTTGGCAGGATTCTTTTCCTCCGTTCCCTTCATTGAGAGCATTTGCTGATCGGGCAGCCATGGTAAGTGAGGTGAATATAGCGCTCGAGAACTCTCCCTTTGCGAGAAACTGTGGCTCACTGCGCATTATGTTAATGGGTGCGTTGGGTCGCTGCGGGCATGGTGCAAAAGATTTTTTAGATAATTTGCAGTTCCCAATGGAAATTTCGTCTTGGGACCTCACGGAATTTAATAATGCTGACAAGCCAATAACTGAAATATTAAAAAACGATGTTTTTATTAATTGCGTCTATCTGAGAGAAAAAATTACTCCAATGATTACACATTCATTGCTTGCTAGAAACTCGCGACTATCGGTGATTAGTGATGTGAGTTGCGATCCAACTAGCTTGAATAATCCTATACCTATTTATGATTCTGTCACAACGCTGGAGAACCCTTTTGTAAGAGTGAAAGGAACAACAAATTTTCCTGTTCATGTTCAAGCGATCGATCATTTGCCAACGTTATTGCCTCGAGAATCTTCTGAAGAGTATTCTGCTTTGTTATTTCCTTACCTGAAAAATTTTCTTGTTTCAGATCACCCAACGGCGACCTGGAGGGATGCATTAACAATTTTTGAGAAATCGCTGAGCGATTGTATGAGAACCAATTAGGATCTTAAGAATGAGGACGGGCCGTGGTAGGATTATGTTATTAACCCACTACAATAAAACTTATTGCCATTGGATATTAGCCTAGATTCTATCGACCTTAGTTTCTTCGAGCCCTTATTTAGTTGGTGTAAGTGTATGGACATTTCTTTTTTTAAAGCGCGAATTTTACGATATAAAATTGGGGTAGATTTATGAAGCAGTTCCAAATTTTAGAGCGTACTGTAGTTTCGATGGTTTTTCTTGTGTCTTTCGGAATGATTGGATCAATATATGGCCAGATTGAACCGAGCATTGACGAAAATTCTACCGTCACTTACCCCGCTAGTTTTTTTGACCAATATCAACCTTACTCAGTGAACGACATGCTCATAAGGATTCCTGGAATAAACTCGGCGCTCGGAGGAAACGGGAGTAGGGGCGGGAACCGTCGAGGATTAGGTGCGGGTGGGGACCAAGTTTTAATTAATGGTCGCCGTATTGCGGGTAAGGGGAATGAGGGTAGTCAACAATTATCGCGTATTCCAGCCTCTGAGGTGGAGTACATTGAGATTATCCGAGGCACCTCTGGAGACCTTGACGTACGTGGTGGAACCCAAATAGTGAATATTGTGCTGGTAGAGGCAGAGTCCAGCACGTCATATGCATACGAAGTAAATGTAGATCATTATCATGATGGAAAATATCAGCCAGGAGGGAAGTTTTCGGCGACAGGACAACGAGGACGATTTAATTACTTTTTAAGTGGTGAGATTGAGCCGCGCTATGAGTTCCGGGACGGTTTTGAAAAAAGCTTGAGTCTCGATGGTGGTCTGAATGAAACGATTGATCGCGATTACGGTGGTGATTCGTTGCCCTCAGCACTAGCCGCGAATTTGGGTTTTGAATTTGACGATCAGAACGTCTTCAACTTAAATTTTCAACTCACCGATAATGATTACTTATCATTTGCCGATCGGATAATAACTAATTTTCGTGTCGCTCCCTACGACGTGAGAATAGAGCGTGATGAGACCCCTACTGAAGAGGGTTCGTGGGAGGTTGGAGGTGACTATATGCATGTTTTTGGCGACGGAAGTCGTTGGAGAACACTTTTTATTATAAATGAATCTGAAACCGATTCGGTTCGCGACCGACTGCAAATTGATGGAGACATCAGAACGAAGGATTTGTTTTTGTCTAACTTCTTGCGCACGCAAGAACGGATCTTACGCTCATCTTACGTCTTTGACGTTGTAGAAGAACAATCTTTAGAGGTAGGAGTAGAGCGTGCTCAAACTATTCTCGATACCTCTTTACAGCTCGGACTGCTGGGTCCAGTCCATGCTGTAAATCATGGTTCGCCAAGGTTTGGCGGTTTGGTACCGATCACTGACGCGAACGGCACAGTGGAAGAAATGCGATACGAGTACTTCGGCATACACAACTGGCAGTTTAATGAAAGAATGAGTCTTGAAACAACGCTGCTTCTGGAAGAAAGCACTATTTCCCAAGTTGGCGATTACCAGCGATCTCGTGACTTTACTTTTTTCCGTCCAAAAGTTGATTACCGTTTCGATGTTACGCCAGCAGTGCAATTACGTGCCACAGTTGAAAAGCAAATCTTTCAGTTGAGTTTCTCTGACTTTACGGCAAGTATTGACGGGAGCGACGACGAACAAAACGCGTTTGAGGGCAACGCAGATTTGCGTCAAACTCAAGTCTGGAGTTACCAAACTAATTTAGAATATCGTTTACCTAACGATGCTGGCGTTCTCAGTGGTAACGTATTTTTATTTAGGTTAGATGACATTATCGAAAATGTTGACGTGTCGCGGGGGTCAGAGATCCTTGGTGCTCGGGGCAACATCGGTAGTGGACAGATGTTCGGACTTAGCCTTAACAGCAGTATTCGACTGACTATGTTTGATCAACCTAATATGTTGTTCACTACAGGAGTTAGGATTGAGGAACCAACGCTGACCGACCCCATCTTAAAGATAGAGCGAGAGAGGTCTATTAGCAACGGAGGCAGCACCTATAATTTCGGATTCCGACACGATATTCCTTCGATAAACAATATGAACTGGGGATTTAACTACCGGAAAGAATTTTATAATGACTTCAAAGTATGGGATGTAGATAAAATTGAGCAATATCCCAAAGTCGGTTCTTATTTTGGTTGGGTCGAAGTTCAGGCTCAGGGGGGGCTGGTTTACCGTTTTGAAGCAGGCGACAATCGTGATCGATGTCGCAACCGGACTCGTTTCATTAATGGGAATATCGCTACCGGCGTGGTGGATGAAACTGAATTTTCTTGTGGTGACGCTGGATTAAAACTCGCTTTTAAAATTCGCGGAACCTTTTAAATGTGTGAAGTTTCTTAATTCCCTAAACGTGATTAAAGGCAAGTGATGAATTTCTCACCTCTTGCCCTTCACTTTTTAAAAATCGAAACGATTTGGTATAGCAACGTTATTTCAAAAAGGATTTGTAGATTAGTCCTTGGAGCTTACCATTGCTAATGACGAGACCTTCCCAGAAACGATTGAGAGATTAGACATGATGTCTTTCAATCCCAATCTTGGAAATCCCCTTGTTGCTTTGGCCAGAACCTGAGCCGTCGAACAAGCTTCAAACGCTTTTGAAAATTCTTTATTTACGGCATACGCAACGCAGATGTTGTTAAAGTCCCCGGGTGCAAGCTTTGAGGGATTTATTTCAGTTATTTCGCTTAGCGCCTTATCAATTTTCATCGATTTGAGTGATTTAAATGCAACAAACCCATCGAATATTTTGAAGGATTCAGCCGCCGAGACAGTCCCTACGAGGGAAAGAAGAATGGTGAAGATAATGCTGGTACTTCGTCTGCTATAAGTTTTCATTTTGTTACCTCATTAATGGTTAGGGTGTGAGTCGTAAGAAAAATTCACCGCAGTTTTTGACCGTGGTTCTTTTACTTACAACCCCAAATTAGCAATGAGTGTGCCAAGTTTTATTTTTATATGTAAATTATATAGTTGCCGAAATTTTGGATTCATGTGGTTGAAATAAGGATTTTTGAAATCGCCAAAAGAGCGCTGCTTCTTGGGCAGTGTGTACTACAGAGGTGCATCATTTGTTCGCGACAGTTCAAGATTTAATTTTTGCGGTGGGAAGATATTTCCTAAATATCTTTCAAAACCCTATGGACCCTGCTCGGTTAACCAACTTGTGTAAACCCGAGGTTAGAGAGTTCTATAAAATCATTTTGATCCCCGATTGAGTACGGAATGAAAAGAACTTGGATCGGGTTAATTCTCAAATCTCAGAAGGACGATTAAATCGACAGAATTCTGTCAGTATCGAACCGTTCTTAAAAACCATATCAAAACTTAAATCGTTTCTATTTTTACGAAGGATGTTTGGAGATTGAGATGAACGAATACCGCACAGAAAAATCTGCACTCGGATCACTATCAAAGTATCTGTTTGAAGGAAGCGATGACCTTGATATAGATGAAGTAGCCATCGCGGAGAGGGCATTAGCTATAGACGAAATGTTTGACTCAAAGGAAGATAGCGAGAGTTTGCTTGAGACACGCGCGCTGGATCAATTGTTCAAGACTCTATAGGACGCGCGTAATCCTGTTGGAACCCGCTGACAGATAAGAGGATGGTTTAAGCAGAGCGATCTAGATAGCAGATCGCCCTGTAGAAATCTATTTACCCCCCAACTGGCGACTGGTGTGTATGTTTTATTAACCACTCGCCGTTCGCCTTGAGTAACACAAGCGAAACCCAGGTCGGCGGACTCATGTTTGGCGCCCCGTCATGTGGATAAACGTTCCACCACCGCACGAAGCTTGCGATTGCCGTGTCGCCATGAATCGAAACGATAGGGTTCTCAATTGTCGTCACGAACTCGGTTTTCCCGCCGTTAAGGGCTTCATTAGCCCTCCGGCCCGCTATCTGGTTTCTCATATTTTTAGCTTCGTCCGTTTGACGGACACCCCCGGTGATATAGATTCTGTCAGCCGTCATCAGTTCAGCTTGAGCCTCTAGGTCATTTTCCATATCGCCATATTGATACACGATTTCCAAGACATCACTTTCGTCATCGGCGAATACTGTCGGTGAAAAAGCAAGCCCACTCAATATTAAAGAAAAAATCATCGAGGGAGTAAATTTTAAAAGGCAATAATTAAAGTCGTTTTCTCTGGATATAGTAATTGAGTCCATTTATCCTGTTCCTATTTGTGATGAATTAATAGTTAATCGTACACTTGTGTTTTAATACAATTTTACTGGAATGTACAGTTTGCTTGGCTTCATTGATGTTTGACGACATTATTGGTCTTATGGATAGCGACTTTAAATTAGTGAGTTTGGATTGACACATTTCAAGGGATCCGTTGGAACTATGGGCACAACTAGAATAATAATTGGCTTTACTACAGTTTTTCTCAGTATGTTATTCTCCGAATATTCGTCGGCTGAGGATCAATCTTCGATCGTTGTCTATAGTGCGTCGAAAATCATCACGTTAGATCCAAATATTCCAACAGCTGAGGCAGTGGCTGTCAAAAATGAGAGAATTGTTGCAACGGGTTCTGTGAGAGATATTCAACAACTTTTTCCTGATCAAAATCTGATATTTGATTCAACGTTTGAGAGTCTGATACTTATTCCCGGATTAATTAACCAGCATGAGCATGCTTGGCTGGCGAGTCTGCTGTTTTCTACCGAGATTCTCTCTATTGAGGATTGGGTGCTGCCTGATCGGACAGTTAAGCGCGCAGAGGGTGCGGTTGAATATCGCGAGCGGCTCAAGAATATTGTAAGTTTGCACTCGGATCCGAGCGACGTTTTATACACGTGGGGGTTTCATCAATTATTTCATGGGGAGCTGACACGCGCGGATTTGGATGAGATTAGCAGCACGATTCCTATTGTTGTCCTTCAAAGATCGTTGCACGAGCAAATTCATAATACGGCCGCGTTAAACCATTTTGGAATAGACCAATCTCTTATAGATGATGCTTCTCCGTCGGTTCGTGCTCAGACCAATTTCAGTGAAGGGCATTTTTGGGAGCAGGGTCAGAGCCTTATTGTTCCCGCTGTTTTTGCGGATCTTTTTCGACCCAGTCGTTATCTTCCTGCTTTGGAAAAGCTGAAGGACTATTGGCATGCGGCGGGGACTACGCTAGTGGCGGAGCCAGGCGGCATTGTTTCACCCGCCCTGATTGCAGCGCAAAATCAGGTGCTAGGGGATTTAGAGACACCGTTCCGGATGTATTATATCGCTGATGGGAGATCATTTGTATCGAACTTCCAAGAGGATAGCGTAATAACGGAAACTCAAAAGCTCTACACGGCGGCAATTGGGATGACAGAATTTATTCCCAATCAAGTTAAATTGTTTGCTGACGGAGCGATGTTTAGTCAGTTGATGCAGATGAGCGATGGTTATCTAGACGGACATCATGGGGAATGGCTGATGGATCCTGAAGTATTTGAGATAGCCTTTAGAATTTATTGGGATGCCGGATTTCAAATTCACGTCCATCAGAATGGAGATGCCGGGCTCGACATGGTCCTCGATAATTTAGAAGCGAACATGGTGCGTACACCCCGCATCGACCATCGCACCGTTATCGTCCATTTTGGGTTCTCTCGGCCGGATCAAGTTGAGCGGATCGCAAAGCTTGGTGCAATAGTCAGCGCGAACCCATTTTATCCTATAATTTTAGCCGATCGTTATAGCGAAGAAGGTATTGGTGCGGAGCGTGCACAAGAAATGGTTCGTGCGGGGGATGTGATCCGAGCAGGAGTTTCTCTATCCTTGCATGCCGACACACCAATGGCATCTGGACAGCCATTGCGATTGATGTCCGATGCAGTAAATCGAGTGACCGTCAACGGAAATTTAGTGGGGCCAAAGCAACGCATTATGGCTGAACAAGCGCTGAGAGCGGTAACTATAGATGCAGCGTTCTCGTTAAGGATGGAAGATGAGGTTGGCTCTATAATGGCTGGTAAACTCGCTAATTTTACTGTGCTATTTGAAGATCCACTTGCAGTTTCGCCTGAAAAAATTGGCGATATAAATGTTTGGGGTACAGTGCATGAAGGAAGAGTACTTCCAATAAAGTGATAAGCGTAAGAGGCCATTATGCAAAAGGTAAACGTTCGCTTTGATGTATGGGTGCAGCTAATCGGAATGCTCGGGGTTCTTGGAGGGCTAATCTTTGTCGGCCTCGAGATGAAACAATCACAACAAATAGCGCTTGCCGCGCAACAGCAAGCCAGAACCGCCGCTCTTGTCTCGATCATTGGCTCTTTTTCTGAGGCAGTAGTTCCGGCAAATTGGGGAGATATGGTTTCTGCCACTCTTGACTCCGAAAGTGGGCACGAAAAAGAGCTTGGCAATAATGCTGCTTATCAGCTTTGGATGTTATATGAAAATGACCATCTTCAGCATAAGCTTGGCTTAATGGATGAAGGTGTGTGGGAAGCAAAAGTAGCGTCTATGCAAAATTTATACAGTAATTGTGACGTGCGTTTTGTAAGTGATCTTGCGCTAACTTATGCAGACAGGGCTTTAACAGAGCTTGTAAAAGCTGACACTGAGCCTTGTAATTAGATTATATTATAACGAGCGGTATTAGTTCTGTTGCTTCAAAAGTAAGGGATGCATGAAAATATGATAGATTCCATTGATCACCTTATTATAGCGGTTGAAAATTTGGAGAACGCAGAGAGCAATTATCAAAAAATTTTTGGTTTCCCTCCAGTTTGGCAAGGCGAGCATGAAAAATTAGGAACACGCAATTCGATTTTTAATTTTAGCAACACATATATAGAGCTTTTGTCTGCAAGCGGCAGAGGCGCTGGAGCAGATTTTGTTAGCAAGGTCTTAAGTACGCAAGGAGAAGGGCTGTGTGGCATTGCTTTGGGCACCCGCAATATTGAGAAGATAAAAACCGAACTGTGGCAAAAAGGGTTTGTTGATGCCTCTCCGTCAAAGGGAGAGGGTGTGAATCAAAAAGAAAATAAGGTTCGGCACTGGAAAAATTTATATTTACCTGTTGAACTAATGCGCGGCCTTTTTGCATTCGTTATTGAGCATGTTGAGGGTGAGCTTCCGATTAAAGATGTCGGGGCTTCCGGTGTCAGTAAACTAGATCACGTTGTCATAAATACTACTGACGCCGATAAATTTATCGAAGTTTATCGCGATTTTTTTCAAATTCGATTAGCTCTCGATACGGTCATAGAGCACTGGGGACATCGGATGCTTTTTTTTCGATTGAATAAAACTACGCTTGAGGTCGTAGAAAAATCTGATACAGGAAATAATGACGACCGCCTATGGGGGTTGGCTTGGGAAGTGAAAAATTTGGATGCAGCATGTGAGAGATTGATTCTTGAGGGTGTTGAAGTAAGCAATATAAAAAATGGATTAAAAAAAGATACACGTGTGGTGACTATAAAGTCTCATAATCACAACGTGCCCACTATGCTTATTCAACACAGCTAAGACGGAGTAAAATTGCAATTTTGTTTTAGTTGATCATTAAAAGAAGGGTTTATATTTTGATTCACAAAGATATTAGTCGTTTTCCACTTGCTGATGTAAGTGAACTTCCTGATGATTTGCAGGGCCGGGTTAAAGAGATTCAAGACAAAATGGGTTTTATCCCGAATATCTTCGCTTCGCTCGCACATCGACCTCAAGAGCTTCGAGCGTTTTTTGATTATCATGACGCGCTTATGAACAAAAACTGCGGACTGACGAAAGGAGAAAGGGAGATGATCGTAGTTGCAACATCTTCTCTGAATAATTGTACATATTGCGTTGTTTCGCACGGAGCGATTTTAAGGATAAGGGAAAAAATTCCAAAATTGGGTGATCAAATCGCCGTCAACTTTAGGGAGGCTGACATTTCGGTCAGACAAAAGGCGATGTTAGAATTCGCAGTCAAGGTAGCTAAGCAAGCTGACGAAATTTGCAAGACTGATTTCGAGACTCTTCAATCTCACGGGTTTACGGAAGACGATATTTGGGATATTGGATCGATTACTGCTTTGTTTGCTCTTTCAAATCGCATAGCAAACATGGCCGGAATAAGACCTAACGATGAGTTCTATTCAATTGGAAGGGGTTAGCGAGCTTTAATTAATTTTAATTACGGAATTAACGTTCTAGTTATTTCAAAAATATTCCTTTAGGTTTTTTTGGAATGTGGTTTCGAGCAATTAATCCCATTTTAGGATTGTGATTACAAGCTCAACCGAGCTCAAGCTTGAACAACGACGTTTGCGTTTATTAAATCAGCGCAATTAGCCGCACTGTATCCAAGTTCCTCTAGAATTTCTGAGCTGTGCTGCCCAAGCTTGGGCGCGGGTATGCGCAATGAACTTTGTGTTAATTGGAACTGCGCAGCAGGAATAGGTTGACGCACCTCGCCAAATCCAGGAATAACTTCACGAGTTACTGTGTTGCTTTCTACAATTTGAGGATGATTTAAAAGTTCTCCACGGTTAAGTAATGGGGCGCACGGCACATCATGACGATCAAGCAGTTCAAGTAGCTCGTTGGTCGAGCGTCTCTGGATTTCAGCACCTATGATCGCTCTCCGTTCCTTAGTATGCTCTCTGCGAGCGATCCCCGTTGCGAAACGCTTATCTGTAAGAAGATCGTCTCTTTCCAGCGCAGCACAAAGTGCCTTCCATTCCTTGTCTGAAACTGTGCTCAAAGTAATAAACCCATCTATACTCTCATATACTAAATCGATAGATGAAAAATTCTTGCTGTGATCCATTTGTTTCTCTGCAAAAGTGAGCCCATTCATGCCCTCGGGCCAGAAAAAAGCGACTGTCGCAGCGAGCATTGATAACTTAATATGCTGACCTTCGTTAAACCTTTCGCGGTGAAATAAAGCGCTAGACACGGCCTGGGCAGCCGTCAGAGCAGAAATTTTGTCAGCTATAATAATACGGAACATGCCTGGCCTACCGGTTTCTCGATTGGCTTGGATGTCAGTTGCACCTGAAAGACCTTGAATTATTGGATCATAAACTCTTTTATGAGCATACGGCCCGTCCTCTCCGAAGCCACTAATAGAAACAAAGATTATACCTGCGTTGCGTTGCCGGACTTTGTCTTCGCCAAAACCCATTCGTTCGATTGCTCCCGGGCGGAAATTTTGCAGTAAGACGTCGGCCGTTTCGATAAGTTGCCAGAGCACCTCCTGTCCTTCAGTGGTTTTTAAATCCAGTGCAAGAGATCTTTTGTTACGATTACACGAATAAAAAGTGGCAGATATATCGTTATGTTTTTCACCAAGGTGCCGCAGCTGTTCCCCGTAGAGGGGTTCGACTTTTATTACATCAGCGCCTTGATCACCGAGCATCATAGCGGCGACAGGTCCGGAGACCATGCTGGTTAGATCTAAAACTTTTATGCCGTCTAAGGGTCCCATGGAGTTCTTCCTAATTCATAATTTTTGGAGTGTTTTGAGTTTTTGCTCTTTTGTACGCCGGTCTTTCCGTCATATTAAATAGATATTTTTTTAATAAAGGAGATAGTTCTATTTGGCATCCGTCTGCCCAGGCTAAGCATGTCGTTAGGAATATATCAGTGATGCCAAATTTGTTTTGGATGAGGAATCGTCTGTTTTTTAAGCGGTGTTCTGCTACAGAGACATGCTTTTGGAAGTATGATTTTGCCGCCGCGATAGCATTAGGTGCTTCTCCGTATATTGGTGCCAATGCTTCGTGACGTCTAATTACATAAAGGCTAGTCTCATCAAGTTCGCCGTAAATAAAGCTCAGCCATTCATCTTCCCGTGCTTTTTCTCTTGCGCATATCGGCGCGCCAATATTTCTTGCTGATCCATATTGATTTATAAGATAGCGACAAATGGCTAGGCTCTCTGAGATGAAAAAATCGTTATCTTGAAGTAAAGGAATTTTTTGTTTTGGATTAATTTCAGTAAATGCGTCGGTTTGAGTTTCTCCTGTCCGTGGACCGATGGGTTTAAGTTTATAGGAAAGTCCTAACTCTTCTGCAACCCATATCGGACGAATTGTTCGACTTGTGCCGGCCCCCCAGAGAATGATTTGCTTTGTATTCATAGAAATTCAGTTATCAAATAGTAAATTGCAGGTATAAACGTTGTCAGAAATCAGTGATTCCACCAAGCCAAATCTGAAAAAGAGCGTAAATCCAATTCGTGTGTCCAAACTGAGCGGTGTTGCTGGTGGAGGTGCAGATAAGTTTCTGCGATTTTTTCGGGGAGCATCAAGCCATCTTTCCCCATTCCTTTTTCTTCTTTCAATTGCTGAAATTTTTCTGCACCTAACATCTTACCTAGCGTATCTGGCGCCTCGACCGCTCCATCAATAATTACGTGAGCGATATGTATTCCTTTGCTCGCATATTCTGCGCTCAATGACTGGCAAAGCATTCTTCGACCACCCATAGCCGCGGCATGCGAATGCTGTGACGCGTTGCCGCGGACCGAGGCGGTGGACGAGGTTACAAGAAGTGTGCCTCTGCCCCGATCTTCCATTTGAGGGAGAAGCGCGGAGGCGGTTCGGAAAAGAGCAAATGTTGCCATTCTCCAGCCAATCTCAAAAGCTTTATAAGATGTGTCAGTAAGAAGCCGGTTGCCAATTTGTGCACCTAAGTTAAACACAACAACCTCAATGGGACCGATTTCGGTTTCTATAAACGAAATCCGCTCCTCGATGCTTCCTTCCTCAACAGCATTGAGCAAGAATCCCGTTGCTTCCCCACCATCTTTATGTATCTTCGAAACTAATTTGTCGAGACCCTCTTGATCACTGCGTCTACATAATACCGAGTGATAATCTTCTTGAGAAAATCTTGCGCCAACGGTTCCACCTATGCCGGCTCCCGCTCCAATCACTAGACAAACTGGCTTCATAGATCACCTTATTTTGAAAATGAAAATTTAAATACCTGAGCGCAATCGCTGACCAAGGTTGAATGCAAAACGTCGCAAAGATGCCGTATTTGTGATTAGAGATTATTTAACTACAATCTGTTTTGCAAGGCGTTTTGGTTTCTTAATATGCTGAGATAGGTCGGAGAATTAGGCGTTTAATTTGTTACAGGAAGCTGAATCTTGTAGGTCCAGTGATAAAGAACAGTCTGATATATGCCTTCGTCGTTAAGGAGTGTTAAGATTTTAGGTTAGGTCGCACGTTAACTGTTAGTTGAGAGTCGATGAGGCGCAATGAGATGGATATCAGTTCAAGAAACACTTTAAGAAAACCTATCGCTGTTATGATTTTGTCTTTAGGAATGTTTTCGTGCTCTCCAAATTCCCAAGAGCTGGATCTTGTTGAAACTACAATCAGTGAAATTCAAGAAGCTTTGTTGAAGAAAAGAACGTCATGCTATGAAGTGGTTTCAGGTTATCTCGAGCGTATAGAAAAGTTTGATAACCCTGAGGGAATCAATGCCATCTCGATGATTAATTCAAACGCGTTGGCCAAGGCCCAAGAGATTGATCGGGTTCTGGCGGCCGGCGGTGCATTGCCTGAGTTATTTTGTGTCCCTATCGTCGTGAAGGATAACTTTGATACCCATGACCTGCCGACTACGGGTGGGTCTGTTATTTTGCGCAACAGTTATCCGCCCGATGACGCATTTATGGTAAGTCAGCTTCGATCCGCGGGCGCAATCATAATAGCAAAAACAAACATGGCGGAGTGGGCTTTCAGTCCGCGTGAAACAGTATCTTCATCAGTTGGTCGAACGGCTAACGCCTATGATACAAATTTTGTGCCTGCAGGGTCTTCAGGGGGCACAGCGTCGGCGGTTGCTGCTAATTTTGCAGTAGCTGGAATGGGGAGTGATACCGGAAACTCGATAAGAGGGCCTTCGTCGCATCTGGCCTTATTCGGAATTCGTTCCACAATAGGACTCACCAGTCGAGACGGAGTTATCCCGTTAATTTTTGATCGGGATATAGCTGGACCCATGTCCCGCACTGTCGAGGATGGCGTAAAGCTTTTTAATGTTGTGTCTAACTATGACGAAAATGACCCGCTCGCCGTTCCAGACAAGAGAGAATCAGACTATCGTGAATTTTTGAAGACAGATGGCCTGCGGGGTAAACGAATTGGTGTATTCAACCTCTTTGTTGATCGAGAATCGGCTGATGTAGAGATAAACGAAATTTTTTTTAAAGCTCTTGATGATATGCGGGCAGCTGGCGCTATTATCGTAAATTCTTTTTCGATAGAAAATTTTGATTTAATTAGTGCTGAAGTTGAATCATGTCATAGTTTTCGCTATGACCTTAGCCAATATTTTCAGACTCTTGAAAAACCGCCATTAGACGATATTGGTCTTGTTTTACAGTCGGGCGATTTTGCCGTCGAATCGCGACTTGCTTTGGAATTTTATTCACAGTTTTCCTACCAAGACCCCCCAGACGAGCGTGAAAATCCATGTGCGATTTGGCCAGATCATTCAGAACGAAATTTGCTTTTGAAAAACTCAGTTGCCGCTATGGATGACGCTAATTTAGATGCTGTGGTTTTTCCTACATGGTCGAATCCACCTGCACCCATAAATAAGGCTGTTGATGAATATTTGGGCGACAATAGCCAAGGATGGGTTCCTGCCGCGGGCTTGCCCGCGGTAACTGTTCCGATGGGATTTTGGAGAGGTCGGCTTCCGGCTGGAATTCAGATTGTGGGTCGACCTTACTCTGAGGGGATGTTGATTGAAATTGCTTATGGGTTCGAGCAGGCCACTCATCATAGGAAGCCTCCGCTCGGGCTCCGTTCCCCTGCCGAATGACTCTTTTCGCTGGATGTGCGAAGCTGAGAAGACTGATTAAGGCCGGTTCCACATGTTTTTTAAAACTGTGCTACTGAATCTTTCCTGTCCATCGATAATGTAATTATGGAGTTCGGCCGCCTTTTCAGATTGCTCCCGAGTATAGCTGTATGTCTCTGATGGGTCTCGTTTTAAATCGAATAACAAACCATATGGGGCATAGTAAGAATTGGCATTATCAAAACTGGGGACGGCGGCGCGATAATGTGATTCCACGACTAGTTTCCATTGGCCACTCCGAACGCCAGCAATGCGATTTCGATCGAAAAGAAATAAGACGTCATGAGGTGACGATGCTCCATTCGTCAAAAGGGATGAGATGTCTTTGCCATCTATATTTCTGTCCGATGGCAGTTCGACGCCTGCAAGGTTTAGGAGAGTCGGGAATATATCTATATTCATCGCAGGTTCGTCCGATACTAATCCATGTGGTATATGGTCTTGCCACTGCGCAATAAAGGGTACGCGCTGACCACCCTCCCACGAACTACCTTTACGATCTCGATAAGGTCCAGGACTTCCTTCGAACCAAGGGCCATTGTCCGAGGTAAAAATGACTAAGGTACTCTCACTTAAGTTTAAGCGTTCGAGCGTGCGTAAAACCTCGCCGACACTCCAGTCTATAGTCTCGACAATATCGCCGTAGAGGCCGGCATCAGACTGGCCACTAAATTGGTTGGATACATATAACGGAACATGGGGAAAGGTATGTGGCATGTATAAAAAGAAAGGCTCGTCTTGATTGGTTTCAATAAACCGGACAGCTTCCCGTGTGTAACGTTCGGTTAGTGTGCTTTGGTCAACTGGCGTTTCTATAACTGCGTTTTGTCGATACAACTCGAATGGTGTCATATCGTTGCTATGGAGCACGCCAAAAAATTCGTCAAACCCTTGGGTGATCGGCGACCATTCCAAGCGACTACCTAGATGCCACTTTCCAAAAAGAGCTGTTTGATACCCATCCGGTTTTAGGGCCTCAGCGAGACTTAACTCATCGTCAGCTAAGTGAACATTATTGGTGGGCCGAGCGACGTCACTAACAATATCAAGCCTTATCGGGTATCTGCCAGTCAATAAGCCGCCCCGAGAAGCCGTGCATACGTTTGCACTGGAGTAAAAACTGTTAAGCCGAGCGCCTCGTTGGGCCATTTGATCTAGATTCGGTGTTTTGATCAACTCTGAGCCATAGACCCCTATATCGCCATAACCAAGATCGTCGGCCATAATTACGATGAAATTGGTTTTTTGCGTAGGTTGCGCATAAACGATATTGAGTAAGTTCGGAATGAAGGCGGATAGGCAATAGATAAGGATTTTTTTCATTTTTGCTCCTGACTGAACTTTTGCGTGAATGCATTCTATCTGTGAATAACAAATTCTTCCAATCCGCTTTTTAAAACACCAGTAGGGCTTTAAAAATTTTGGAAAAAAGTACGAGCACCCCTAGGTATGCAAGGCTAATTTCGGATTTTATCCACGATTTCTCTGTTAGTTTCCATTAAGAATATGATCGTACTTTAGGGGATAAGATAATTTCTGTAAGATTTAGTTGAATCTGGATTTTTGTCTTTTTACGCGTGTGCTTATTTAAGCACTAGGAGCTTAGGAATTGTTTAAAAAGCATACATTTCTTCTGAGTCGGATTGGAGTTGTCTTGGCATGTTTGACGGTTATACGTTGCAGCGATAGAGAAATTGCAGATGTTAGTCGAGAAGCTGAGGTTAAAAAATCGCAGAGATTGAATATTGTTTGGTTGGTTGCTGAGGACCTTAGCGCCATTATTCCGCCTTTTGGCGATATGACTGTTATGACACCTAACTTGTCTCGCTTAGCAGCTGAGGGAATTCGATTTACTCAAGTTTATTCTACTTCTGGAGTATGCGCGCCAAGTCGAGCGGCAATTGCTACTGGGATGTATCAAAATCGCATTGGTGCTCAACATATGCGCACGACAAATATTGGAAATTTCGGCGTGGAGGGTCTCACAGCTTATGAAGCTGTTCCTCCGGCACATGTAAAAATGCATAGTCAATATTTTCGAGAGGCTGGATACTACACGTCGAATAATGCAAAGGAAGACTATCAATTTCAGAAGTCTTTAGTTGCGTGGGATGATAGTAGTGATTCTGCTCACTGGCGGAATAGGAATGAGGACCAACCTTTTTTTTCTGTTTTTAATTTTGGAATTACGCATGAGTCACAAGTTTGGAGACAATCGGATAAACCACTTTTAATACCTAGTGCCCTTGATGTTCCAATTCCACCTTATCTTCAGGATACGGATATTAGCCGCGGGAATATAAGACAAGTTTATTCGAACGTGGTCGCAATGGATCGGCAGGTAGGAGAGATTTTGACCCAGCTTGAGGAGGATGGCTTATTGGATTCGACGGTAATCTTTTGGTACACCGATCATGGTGGCCCGCTGCCTCGACAAAAACGACTGCTATACGATTCTGGTATCCATGTTCCATTAATCATAAGGTTTCCTGATGGAGTTAGAGCGGGAGATATTGATGATCAGCTAGTAAGTTTTGTTGATTTTAAGTCAACTGCACTTTCGCTTGCCGGAATAGAACCTCCACAATATGTCGATGGCAGAGCTTTTCTCGGAGACTACGTGAATACACCGAATCGGCGTTATATTCATGCCGCGGCCGATCGTTTTGATTCTGAGTACGATATGATTCGTGCGGTTCGAGACGCTCGGTTCAAGTACCTTAGAAATTTTAATCCGGAAAAACCCTACTACTTGCCGCTCGCTTATCGAGAGCAGATGCCCATAATGCAGGAACTTCTGAAACTTCGTGACAATGAACAATTAAATGAAGCTCAAGCACAATGGTTTAGGGCTTCTAAGGATGAGGAGGAACTTTTTGATACTTTGTATGACCCCCATGAGTTAGTTAATCTCGCAAAGGACCCTATCCACGCTGAAAAGTTATTTGAGCTAAGAAACGAGCTCGACGAGTGGGTGCGGTTGGTTGATGATAAAGGATTGATGTCGGAGGGTGACTTGATTGTCAGTATGTGGCCGGGCGGAATACAACCGATAACTTCGACCCCAGTCGCAACTAAACGTAGGAATAATTTAGAAATAACACTCCGAAGCGGCACGGACGGAGCAAGTATCGGATATCAAATTTTGGAAGAGGGCGAATCGGTAAATGAAGCATGGACGATTTATAAAGAACCCGTAACTATAAATGATACTCAAAGGCTTGCTGCAGTCGCGCATCGCCTTGGTTTTGCTCCCAGTGAAATTATCACTATAAGATAACCGGTAACGCAATAGTTGGGCTTGCCCTTTTTCTTCATCAAAGGTGAAGCAGTGAAGTTGTGTCCTAAGCTACATTTGCAAAATCTTTGGCCAAAAAAAATAATAAGACTGATTACGCTTTAATAATCATATCTGCGGTGCGTCTTTGATTGGCTATTACCCTTTCGCGGTCCGCTTGAATTGAGTCGCGGCGTCTTGAAATATCCTCTCCAGATTCAAGTATATTTTGTGTAACTGATCCCACACGTTTCAAAATCGCTGCAGCATCTTCCTCTGCCATATGTGATTTTTCGATCAACTTCTCTAAACGATCTAAGTTTGCGCTCACGCCTTGCTTATTTGCATTGGCCGCTGCTGAATTCATTTTGTTGCTTAATTCGCCGTCTACCCATGCGGCATTCTCGGAGATCATTGTGTCGGTTTGCTCAACAACACTCTCATTAGAATCGCCGATGAGCGTGTTGATAGACTGCAACATCACATTAACTTCCTGCACTCTACTAATGATTTCACTGAGCTTTCCATTTAAGTTTGCTCTATTTTCTAGCTGATCAATTTTCGTCATGTTAGAAAACATGGTTTGGAAATTAGCCTCAACGTCGGTCGTAGGTTCCAGAGAATCAATCATAATCAAGCGAGAGCGGAACAGATCATCAACATTATCAACTGCAATTGCTCTATTTCCGTTGAATGAAGAAGTGAAATTTCTTGTCAGCAGCGCACGATTTTCATCAATATCGGCAAGCAATAGCATCAGCTCTGCGTATGTCGTTGAGACCTCAGCCTCAAGTTCAAAAATTCGCCTCTTATTTTTCTGAATTCCTACTTTATTTTCTGCTACTAATTCTACATCGTGTTGATTGGTCATAAGTTCACCTGATAGTTAGTCGGACATCTCTTCAGTTTCGGTGTCGTTTAAATCTGGTAGATCAAGCTGTGTCGAGCGAGACAGCTTGTTCATGTTAATAAATCCTCTGTTTGGTTGCGATAGGCCACACGTGCGGTAGATAAAATCAAAGACGTTTTCTGCTTGGTCAGCGGAGACGACAACATGGAACTGCTCAACATCAAACGAGTCAGCGACGCCTGCTACCGCTTTTCTGCCTATTGGGGATCCAGCCACATTATAAAAATGCGCTTCATTTATTCCTCTTTTCATAAGCTCGGGAATTAATAAATCCGTGCCACCTTCATATAACACGCCGGATATTAACCAAGTGTAGTCAAGGTAGTGCTTTTCGATATCAAGTTTTGAAATTGGTAAGGTCATAATTTCAACCGGCGTACTTTGATAAAATTGATGGGGGTACGTAGGTAGCCGCTTGAAGTAATGGTGTTGCATACATAAACCCCATTCCAGGAATATCTAGTTTGGCTGCCAGGAAAATCCTTTCGAAAATTCGGTCGACTTCATCGCTCGATACCATAACAGTGACAACCTCACGTTCGGCGTCAACTGCTACACCAAGTGCGCCCAAGCGTTCTCGAATACCGACGCCCATCGCAGCGTGAATCGTTGATCCTTGGATGCCTACTTCGAGTAAGGCATCTGTTATTACTTCGCCAAAACCATTTTGCACAACGGCGGTAATTAACGTGGCCTCAGTGAGGGTCGTAAATGATCGTTTCATGCGATTTCTCCTTCTTGACTTAGCTCTCGCTCTAGACGGCGTTCTTCTCGCTTTACCTTAAACTGAACGTATAAACCAAGGGTTAATACGGCCACGATCGGACCGATTGATGCAGATGCTAGGATACCAAAACCTTCTGTTGATCCAAGTGCATTACCGAACCCAAGCCCCATAGCAAGAACCAGTGGTACCGTAACCGGGCCGGTAGTTACTCCGGCGGAATCCCACCCAACGTTCACAAATTCTTCGGTTGAAAGTAACGTCAATATCAGCGCGAGAGTATATCCTGGGATGAGAATATACATAATGTGAAAGTCATAAATTAATTTTAGAACTCCGAGCATAATGCCAGTCGCAACGCCGAACGCTACCGCGCCCATCAGCATAGATTTTTTAAAAGCGCCGTTAGTTAAATTTTGCACAGTCAATCCAAGCGCATTCAATGCAGGTTCAGCAAGCGTAGAGCCTAGTCCCAACACCCAAGCGAACAAAGCCGCAATACTCACGCCAACAGTTACACTGTAAAGTGGGCTTGCTGAGATCGTGTCGATAGAAGCAAAGGCGCCGGCGATCAGCCCACCTGATTGGTCTCCCAGTTTTGCGAGACCGTAAGTTAACCCAACGTTAAAAATACACATCCCTACGACTGCTAGAATAATGCCATAGTAGGTGATAAACGCGTTTTTCATTTTTTCACGCAGTACAACAAATAGCACAATCGCTAAGAAAATGACGAGAGGAATAATTGCACGAACACCAAGAATTACTTCAGTCCATGGCGATACCTCGTACCATTCAGGTTGGCTTGCAGCTAACTCCGCCATTGATTTTATTTCAGCTGCCGCAGCGATTATGGTTTCAGATGAGACCGTATATTTAGTGAAAAAGCTAAGACAAAGGACACCTAGAACCGGAAATATTGATGCCAAGGTTACTATTCCAAATCCGGACAGAGAAGAGTCTGCGCCCTTACCGGCTGCCGAAGCGACACCAACACCAAGTGCGAGCACAAGAGGAACGGTTACGGGCCCAGTGGTTACAGCGCCGCAATCCCATGCTAACCCCACGATTAGTATCAGTTCTGGGTCGTTAAATGCAATCGCGCTGAGTATTAACGTCGGAGTGAGGGCCATAAAGATGAGCGGTTTCAGGCTCCAACCCCTCAAAAAGCGAACTGTTCCGAGAACCGCAGCCAAGCCCACTCCTAAGCCAACTAGCAGCACAGTCGCACCGGATCTGTCATTTAGCAATGTGAACAGATAAGGAGCCTTCACAGGATCAATAAGTGAACCTGCAACTTGCAGTGCTCCTATTGCCGGCTCAGCAAAGGTGACGCCAATGCCAAGCAAGAAAGCAATGAAAAGGACGCCGGCAAGTGGAAGCTTGCGTGGTAGGGTGTTTCCGATGACCTCACCGAAAGGCATAAGACCCAGTTTTAAACCTTCCATGAACATCATAAGGCCAATCATTACAGCAAATAATCCGCCAGAGATGATAGAAGCGTCTAGTACTGGTGTCTGCAGAATCGCGTATTGAAAAATAGCTAAATAAAGAGCCAATGGAACAACAGCCTTGGCTTGGTCGATAAAACGAGTAGACAGGTATGGTTGCAGAACTTTGACGACGTCACCACCGCCGAGCTTCATCTTGGGTACTCGCTGCGGATGTTCATTTCCATGACGATCAAAAAGAGGTTCTGGCATCAATTCCTGAAAGGGAACTTTTTGTGTATCCACTGCCATCGCCTGAATATAATCTCCAAACCTGATTGCATTTTTCTTAGCCATGATCAATCTCGCTATCTAATTTACGCTAGTTATACACTAACAAAGCGGTTCAGACAAAAGCTATTCGCATATAAATATGACGGTATTCATTGATATTAAAAGCATATTTAGCACAATCGCCTTTATTGCTCAGGTAAGTATAGCAGCGAAATCCTTGGCAAATTGACTGATACCCCCTAGGAATGACGCTTGGGCGCTTATCAGGGCGATTCGGTTTTTGTTGGATGCGCTTGATTATAACGGAAGGAGTTAAGTGTCTGTTAAGTATGTTAATATTCGAATTAAGACCGCTCGCAGCAGTTTTAATCAGTATCTAGTAAGTTTTATGCTTATTGTTATTCTTCGCCAAGTGCAAAAGAGGATTTGTAATCAAATGAGATGTTCTTATTCGTGTCGAGGAATATGTTCGGTTCGGGTTTTTATCCTGATTATCGGCGTTGCAGGCCTTCTCCCTGACCTATCGATGTCTCAGGAGGAAGAGGTCGAGGAGATTGTAATCACCTCTACACGAGGGAAAAGGAGCTTTGCAGATTTACCGACGCGAGTAGAGGTGCTCGGTGCTGAAGAGATTAATGAAAAGACCAATATGAAGCCCGGTGATATTCGCATGCTGCTCAATGAAAGCACTGGAATTTATGTTCAGCAGACCTCAGCAACGAGCTTCAATTCAACAATCCGTATGCAAGGACTGGATGGCAGATATACGCAGTTACTGCGCGATGGAATGCCCCTCTATAATGGGTTTTCTGGCGGACTGAGCTTGCTCCAGATCGCGCCTTTAGACCTAAGTCAGGTTGAGGTCATCAAGGGAGCAAGCTCAACGCTGTATGGAGGCGGGGCAATTGCAGGGCTCGTAAATCTGGTTACGAGGAGGCCGAGTGATCAACCGGAACTATCGGTGATCCTAAATGCGACATCCGCGGACGGGTTTGATGCGAGTACTTTTTTCAGTACGAGCGATGACTTATTAGGAACCACGGTGCTCGCCTCTTACAATGTCAGCGAGGGCTTTGATCCTGCCGGTATCGGTTTGAGCGCAATACCTGAGTTCGAACGTTGGACTTTTAATCCTAAATTGTTCGTCTACGGTGATGATAGCGAATTAATGCTTGGGCTGAGCGTAGTTAAGGAAGACAGACTCGGTGGCAGTATGGATTACATTGCAGGAAATCGATCGCAGCCTGCTTATTTTGAAGACAGTACAACACTCCGTTTTTCGACTCAGCTTGATTATTCGCGCACATTAGACTCGGGAAATGAGTTGGTGATAAGGAACAGCATCAGTCGCTTCACTCGTGAACTGTTAATTCCAGATTTTGAATTTAGTGGTACTCAACTCTCTAGTTTTTGGGAGGCGCATTTGTTGGGTGGCTCGAATAGTAATGATTGGGTTTTCGGTATGAATCTATGGACTGAAAAATTTGATCAAGACTCTGGCTCATCACCGACTAGGCTTGATTATGATCAAGAGACATTGGGCGTATTTGCACAGGGCACAAGAAACCTATCAGAGTCTTGGGCAGTTGAGGCCGGCTTGCGCCTCGATTACGACAGTGATTACGGCGAGTTTATTCTTCCAAGAATTTCCATGTTGTATACCGGTTTAGAGGGTACCACTGTCCGGATCGGAGGTGGCCTCGGATACAAGTTGCCTACTCCTTTTTACGAAGATGCGGAACGCGTTCAATTTCGGGGCTTGCAGCCACTGCAGATCAATAATCTCTCCGCGGAGCGCTCGGCTGGGTTAAATGCGGATGTAAATCGCTCGTGGCAACTGAATGACTCATTATCTTTCGATCTTAATCTGCTTTTGTTTTATACGAGAGTGAAGAATCCCCTAATGTTGGTTCCTAAGGGCGATGAGACATACATGTTTGAACAGCCGGTGCCCTCTATCGATACCCGCGGCACTGAAATAAATGCAGTGTGGCGCTGGAATGATTATAAATTCTTCCTCGGTTATACCCATGCCGATGTGAAGGAGCGCCGGCAACGTGAGTCGATTGAGTCGGCTTTGATTCCTAAGGATCGAATAAATATGGTCTTTGTTTATGAAAGGGAAGACGATATCCGTGTGGGACTCGAGGCATACTATTACGGGCAGCAGACCCTAAATTCAGGCAAGTTAAGTTCGGACTATTGGATCTTTGGCTTAATGACCGAAAAGATTTTTAATGATGAGTTTTCATTGTTTCTTAACTTCGAAAATTTTGGTGACACACGGCAGACTCGGGATGGCCCAATTTTTACAGGCTTAGTATCAAAACCTAAATTTGCTGATATCTACGCGCCTTTAGAGGGTTTTGTAATTAATGGAGGAGTCAAGCTGACGTTTTAAGCAAGGATGTTCTGATGTTCCTCGGAGGCTTTGATTGAGTTTTTTTGAGTAACAAAACCGGCACAGAGCAAATCTCTGTGCCGGTTTTGTTACTCAACAGCGTAAGACGAACCTGATTAACCTATTCGATTTCCAAAGGGGCGTAGTAAGTTCCGCCAGCACCTTCTACTCGCTCCCGTCTTTCATTCCACTCTGGACCAGCCGAGCCACCATCTTCGTATTGTAAATCTTGGCGCAAATAGTTCCAGCTATCGGGGTCTAGTTGTTGCGCTAAGGTCCAGTATTGCTCGGCTTTTTCGTCATTATTGTTAGTGAAGTAATAAGAGCCGAGTCGAAAGGCGGGTTGAGCCATTTCTGCCTCAGGCGTGCGCTGGAAAATATTATCCTGTACTTTTTCGCTATCCCAAACATATTGACTCTCCGCGCCATTAGCGACCCAATCTCGTACGATGGGGACATAGTCGTCAGTGCCCCACGCACCATCAAAATATGTTTTTGCGTAGGTACCTTCATTTATTCGGGCAATTTTACCGGCTTCGTCGATCCAAACGCCCGAGGGCACATTTAACAAATTATAGAGGGAGCTGATGTGGTGATTTACATCAATAATCGAAGTGTAAGTTACGTTTGCATTATCAAAAATCGCACCGGCTGCGGCTTCGCCGCCCGTATCTTGCGCAACAGAAATAATCTCGAAGGTATCTGATTTGAGCTCGTCGTAAATGGCTTGCCACACGGGCACGTCTAAACGACATCCTCACCAAGAGGCCCAAGTCAGGAGTAATACTTTCTTACCTCTAAAATCTGAGAGCCTTACAATGTTTCCATCGCGGTCTGGCAGCTCAAAATCGGGCGCTTCACCGGCGTTAAAAAACGACTGGCGTTCAAGCGGCATTGTGCCGAAGCTCCAAACCCCATCGCCATAGTCAGTCATGTAAGCCTGCTGTAATTTATCTGCGAGCCCAGTAACATTAAACCACCCTTGGTTTGAGCGAGTGACGAACATATCGCTGTCCCTGTCTTGGAGGACCGGTATGCATAGCTCATCCAGACAGGCGCCCTGAGGCTTCAACACGAAATCGTTTATTCGAGTCAAATCTTCTGGCTTTACCCACAACTCTGTTGCATCAGGTAGGGTTTGATCGACTTCGGTTACACGCTCGTTGTACAACACCACCGCGCTCTGCGCGTTGGCTACGCTACTGAACAGCAGGGCGTTGAGCACTAAGCCTATGTTTTTATAACTCTTCATAACAGCTTTCTCCCGCAAAGCGACCCGTTATTGGGTCGAGAATAATAATGCACGTAAGGCGATTGTGCCATTTTTGTTTCGCTTTTAGCATATTTAATTATACGCTGTATCCTTATGCGATGGTTTGATAAGTGAGAATAGTTTCCTTACACAACTATAAAGATTACTCTGAACGTAACCCTTCATATCGATGCAGGCTTCAACATGAAATTACATGTAAATTTACTTTTATTTTTGCTCTTGATCTTAACAAGTTGTTCAGACTCAAACAGAGCCAGTGAGCAGGGACGGTTTTTTGTGAGTACGGAATCGGTAGAGGAGACGATAGTGTCAACGGGCAATCCTTTCTTTTCTGACAGCACTTTAGATCTCGGTTATCCAAGATTTGATCAGATAAAGAACGAACATTATGAACCCGCGTTCAAACAGGGTATAGACAATCATCTAACTGAAGTTGAAATGATTGCGTCACAACTAGAGGAGCCGACTTTTGAGAATACAATCGTTGCCTTGGAGACATCAGGACAACTTTATAACGCTGTCGCGAGTGTTTTTTTCGCACTGTCCAGCGCCCACACAAATGATGAGATTTTAGATCTTCAGCAGAGGCTTGCACCAAGGTTAGCGAGTTATGAAGACTCCATAATGCTCAATCGTAGATTGTTTGAGCGAATTAGTGATTTATATGAGAGACGGAGTGCCTTAGGTCTGAGTGATGAATCGATTAGGTTGCTTGAGAAGACATATAAAGATTTTGTTAGGGCTGGAGCAGCGTTAGATGTAGATCAACAAGATAGGATGAAAGGGCTTAACGCAGAAATAGCTGTGCTGGAGACAAATTTTAGACAAAATATTTTAAGTGAGGTCAATGACCTTTCGATCGTTGTTGATTCACGTGAAGAACTAGCCGGGTTGAGTGAGTCGCGAATTGATGCGGCATCTAAAGAAGCAGTCGACAGGGGGAGGGAAGGGCAGTTCGTTATTCCGTTATTAAATACGAGCGGTCAACCGGCGCTGGCACAATTACAAAACAGGGATTTGAGAGAACGTATTCACAAAGCTTCTCTGTCCCGTGGTCATCGCGGAGGAGAGTTTGATAATCGAGGAGTCTTATCAGCCGTATTAGAAAAGCGTGCGGCACGAGCTAAATTGCTTGGGTACGAAAATCATGCCGAATATATCTTGGAGAATCAAACGGCTCTGACGGTTGAAGCGGTCAACGAAAGACTATCGCAGCTAGCCTCATCAGCTCTCATAAATGTTTCAGAAGAGTTTGCAGGTCTCCAAGACATGATAATTGATGATGGGCGAGATTTTGAACTGGCGTCGTGGGATTGGGACTTTTACTCGGAGAGGCTAAGAGTTCAGCGCTTTGATTTCGATGCTGATGACCTTAGCCCTTATCTTGAGTTAAATAGCGTTCTTCAGAGAGGGGTCTTTTATGCGGCTGAAAACCTCTTTGGAATAACGTTTCAAGAAAGATTTGATCTGCCGGTCTATCAGGACGATGTTCGGGTTTTTGAAGTCTACGACGTTAATGGAGAGACTCTAGCGCTTTTTATTGCTGATTTTTATGCCCGTCCGAGTAAACGCGGGGGCGCTTGGATGAATGCGTATATCTCCCAGAGTCACCTCTTAGGAACTAAACCGGTAATTGCAAATCATTTAAATATTACCAAGCCGACGAGTGGACAGCCGACACTATTAACTTTTGATGAAGTAACCACGATGTTTCATGAGTTTGGGCATGCGCTTCACGGCATGTTTTCTTCGGTAGAGTTCCCATCTTTTTCCGGGACAAGAGTTCCGAGAGACTTTGTGGAGTTTCCCAGTCAAGTTAACGAAATGTGGGCTATTTGGCCGGAAGTTTTAGAGAACTATGCGGTGCATCATCGAACGGGGGAGTCGATGCCAGCAGAGCTTCTCGATAAAGTCTTGGCCACACAGACTTTTAATCAAGGCTTTTCGACCTTGGAGTACCTGTCAGCTTCGATCATTGATCAAGCGCTTCATCAGCTCGATCAAGAGGATATTCCAAGTGCGGCTGAAATTATGAACTTTGAATCAAACACATTAAAAGAATTTGGGCTTATGTTGCCGTCCGTGCCTCCTCGTTACCGCTCGACATATTTTAGTCACATTATGGGCGGGTATTCTGCCGGGTATTACTCCTATATCTGGAGCGAGGTCTTGGATGCGGATACAGTTGATTGGTTTAAAGAGAATGGAGGACTGAGTCGGAGTAACGGCGATCGTTTTAGAACAAAATTGTTGTCGAAGGGGGGTAGTAAGGATGCCATGGCTTTGTATCGGGATTTTGCGGGGAGAAATGCTAGCATCGGTCCACTGTTGGATCGTCGAGGATTAAGATAGCGTTTCTCCATTAATGATTTTAAATCTACCGGCGTCACTTCTTGCAGTAACCTTTAATGCTACTCTTCCTCCCTGTACGCTTCTACAGATATCAAATTCATAGCAAACGGACCGTCGGTTTTGTCGTACTGGTATAATGCAAATTCTTTGATTTGACTGGTATCAATTTCGGGCCCATCTAGCTTAAAACCGCGAAATTGAGGGAAAAATTTCGTAAAAGGGATATCGATGGTTTCCGTTTCCCCCACCATCGTTTCGAAATCAGCCCAATAATTGACGCGTCGACCACGCCACCGGGCATCTGTTTGAACCCCCCAAGTGTAGCGACGCCCATCCGCCTTCACCTTGACTCTGATGCCGGTGTAGGCCGACAAATCTAACGTTAGGGATCGTGTGCGAATCGAGCTGAATCCGCCTCCATCGGTATTGGTGTTTCCAGAAAAAAATAGCTCTCCCTGTGCAATATCAAAACCACCCTCGCTTTTTCCGCCCATCACATTATCATTCTGTACGTACCAGCCAAAATCAGTGCTATCTCCGTTGAAGCTTGTTAGGGGTAGGGTGTCCAATTGGTCAGCCTCCGAGAAACTCAGTGGTGCGAGTAGTAGGCAGAATAAAGCTGCGTTCCAACGCACAGCAACGCGGTGTAAAAAATGTTTTAGATGATTTGTCATACTGACATTACACTTCTTTTAGGGTGTTTGGTTCAGTTTTTGATAGGGGAGAACAAAGATAACCGTTATTGAGAAGCATGGTCGTTTGCTTTACAGTTTCCCTAGTCTGTTCTGTGAATATCGATGGCAGTAACTTATGGTTGTTAAGCTACACCTGTATTTAGCGATACTTTGCCTCGTTACCTTGAGTACATTGGGTGTAGCTCAGCCCGCAACTTTTGAGAACAATATATTTAAAATTCCACAGGGTGCGGCCTTGATTAAGGGTGAAGCGCTTTATTACAGTGATATTCAGATGGCGCAGGATGGTGAGGGGAATTTCACGTTAATAGGAGCGAAGCGAAGCTCATTAGCCTATGTGGATAGTGTTTCCGTCATTCTTACTAAGTCGCTTCCTCCTTTGGTGAGTTTGTTTGTTCGGGGAAATAAATCAATACCCTGTGTAGAATTGCAACCGCCTGCGATATTCAAGAGCAGTTCCGCTTTCACCGTTGCTCTGGCTGAGACAAGTCCGGATCCTGCAGAAATATGCATACAGATGTTGGCCCCTTTCGAAACGCAAATTCCTTTAGATATAACGGGGTTGGAATCAGGGACTTATTCGGTGAACGTCAACGGCACAAAAAGTACTTTTACATTTTAATGGGGCGCCCAGATCTTTGTGGGGTTGCGGCCACATGTAAAGGTCAGCCGCGTTGTAATTCGATCGACTCTTGATTACTTTTCGGTTTTTTTGACCCGAATTTTATGTCCGTCAACATCCTTACCGTTTAAATTCTTGGCCGCTGCCTTTGCGTCGCCCGGCTTGGGCATCTCGACAAAGGCGAAGCCTTTTGAGCTGCCTGATTTTTGATCCAATACCAGCGAGCAGGATTGAACAGCACCAAAAAATTCGAACATAGCCTTGAGATTTTCTTCACTCGTGCTGCGTGCTAAGTTTCTTACTAGCAGTTTCATTCCGTTATCCATTCTTTGTAATTATTAAGATTCTTGTGTGTGTTCAGCGACTGGCTTTGGGTCTCGAACGCGCGGGGGCTCAAAGTTTTCCAGTGAGATCTACAGGATTAATTATACAGAAACGGATGAACTGTTCGCTAATCTTATCGATACCCAGACTCTACTGCGGCGCCCATTCTTCTTCTATCATTTCGCCAATCTGGAAATTTTTGACTAAGAACTGAAGTCAATTCTTTCGTAGCTTGTGATTTTGAAAATCCTGATGCGTGATACTCGAGTAATGCCCCCGATATTTCAGAAATTAAGGTGTCCCATGTATCGATTAGCGTTTGATTTCCAATATCGCCATGAGAGCCGACGATAATTTGCGGGGAGAGTTTAGCGATTCGTGTTATCGCAGTTTTCCATGATCCAAACGTTGAGTGTTGCTGATCTATTGATGGCATTATACCACCCATCACTACGTCCCCTGTAAACAAAACGTGCTCCTCTTCAATAAAAATGATTGAGTCGCCTTCGGTGTGGAGGGGCCCGACTGATGTAAGTTGGGCCGTTAGACCACCGAGATCTAGTTTGTAATTATCGTCATAAAGTATGTCGGGGATCGGGTAGGGCGCATTGTTGATCAGTTCGCGGTTCGCAGCGGACTGGCGCGAAAACTGGTTCTTGATCCTGTCTCCAGCTTGCATCTCTTGATTCTGTTTTTCTGAGGCTATAAATATGGCGTCGTTGCCAATGCCCTCGACACCGAGAGAATGCTCTGGATGGTAGTGTGTAATCGTTGTGTATATCGTTTTATCTTCTCTCAGTTCTTTTATTGTCTCAAAAACCCTAGAGCCATTTTCAATTCCCAAGCCAGTATCGACAATCAAAATGGCTGTGTTACCAACGACAATGCCAATGTTCGGCACTAGCCTTACAAAATTATCTGGAATTACATATACACTTTCAGTAATTTTGCGCATCAACTCTGGTCTCACAATAGGTCCTTCGGAGTCAGAGGATTGAGCGTTAATAGCCGTGCTGAGAGCTAGTAATATCCCAAACGGTAGAGCCAAATTAATCGGATATTTCGCCATAAGATTCACCCATCTATTAAAAAAAACTTCTTCTTGTACGGTAAAAGTAGCAATATCCCTCTTGAGGTTTGGAGAATAGGTTTCCCTATATCACCAAGCATCTTAAAGTGGCGTCGAGTCTTATTCTCGTCTTAATAATAGCGAAAAGAGGATGGTTGCCGGATCGGGGCCAGGGTGATCGAAGTCAATTAGGCAACGAGTCAAAACAAAAGGAAAATGCGAGTGCCGAAATCAGATTATAAGACCCTCAATTATTCAGTCGAATCAGGGATAGCAAGAATAGAACTAGATAGCCCTCCCTTAAATTTGATCACTGAAGAGTCAACCCTTGAATATCACTCGGCGCTTCGTGCCGCAAATGATGATGAGACAGCACGTGTTCTTATTCTTAGTGGCGCGGGTAAAGGCCTTTCAGCTGGTGTTGATCTGAAATACTTAATGCAATTTGAAAGTGTGGATATGGAGCGGTTTTTACGGCTGTTTTATGTCGAAACATTGAAGATAGTGCGCGATCTTTCCATTCCAGTGATAGCTGAGGTGCACGGCTACGTGAGGGAAGGCGCCTGCACATTAGCCTTTGCGTGCGACATGATTATCGCAGCGGATGATGCCGACTTTGGTTACCCTGGAGTGCCAAACCTTGCTGGTCCTCCGGGCATGCATGTATGGTTTTTACAACGCCTAATCGGCCGAATGAGAGCCGCTGAGCTTATCTTCACCGGCGATGCTATATCCGCACAGGAAGCCTATCAGCTTGGATTGATTACGAAAGTCGTGCCGCGCATTAGACTCGCGAGCGCGGTCGAAGAGCTGGCTCTAAAACTCTGCCAGATGTCGCCCTTGGCACTTAGACGAACTCGCGATCTCATGTATCAGATGGAAGACATGCCATTTAAAGAAGTTCCTGAGGCAGCATTGAAAGCTCTTTCTGCGACCTTTGACAGTCAAGACGGTAAAGAAGCGAAAGCTGCGTTTATCGAGAAGCGTAAACCAAAATGGACGGGACGTTAGATAAACTAACCGGTATTTGCATTTTGAGGTTGGCGGTGGGCTGGTCTCAAGCAAATTTTGTTTGCGTATATTTGTGGTGTCACGCCATCAGAGGTCATCAGGTCTTTTCTTTTATATGGTAAAAAACTGTTGTATAACCATTACGAAATAGAATCGCCATCAGAATAAGGCTCTATTATCGGAGCAATAAAATGGATAGTTCAAATAATAAGAAGTGGAGATGTGACCATGACTAGAATCTTAAGCCTCATTTTTATTGCGTCAATTACTGTCTCATGCTCTGACAACGCCACAGAAACACAACTAGAGCAGAGCGCGGAACTTCCGCCGACAGGGACTAACGCGGCCATTGAGATTCCTGCAGCACGAACTGCGGGTTACAATAAAGAGCGAAACGCTTATTTTGGTGATCTTCACGTACACACGATGTATTCCTTTGATGCGTTTATTTTTGGTACGACTTCGTCTCCCAGCGATGCTTATACCTTTGCGAAAGGTGGAAAGATAACTCACCCTGCGGGTTTTGACATGCAATTAGACGTCCCTCTGGATTTCTATGGTGTTACCGACCACGCGTTTTATTTAGGAGTGCTTCGTGAGATGGCAAACCCGCTCAGTGAAATTTCTAAGCATGAGGTGGCCGCTGGGATGTCAACTCTCGGCGGTTCTGTTCAGCGTGGAGAAAAATTTAATGAGATTCTTGCTTTCTTGCGTTCCCCGCGCGCGAGTGAAGTCAATGATCCGGTCATCGGCAGGTCCGCATGGGAAGACATTATAGCTGCGGCGAATCGTCATAATGATCCGGGTAACTTCACCGCATTTATAGGTTACGAATACACAGCCACTTACAGTGATGGCGGCAACCTCCACAGAAATGTCATCTACCGAGATGATGTGGCACCGGAACTTCCCTTTTCACGATTAGACTCTGCTAATCCGGAGGACCTCTGGGATTGGATGGATGCGAATCGAGAGCAAGGGTTTGAGAGTTTAGCTATTCCGCATAATTCTAATGGCTCCAATGGTTCAATGTTTATGATGACTGACTTTTCGGGAAATCCTCTTGATGATGCCTATGCAGACCAGCGCATGCGCAATGAGCCGTTAGTTGAAATAACTCAAGTCAAAGGCACGTCAGATACGCACCCGGCGCTGTCACCCAATGACGAGTGGGCAGATTTTGAAATCATGCCTTTCCAAGTAGCGTCGTTTCGATCTAGCCAGCCTAATGGGAGCTATCTTCGTGAGGCCTATCTTAATGGCTTGAAGAATCAAGAAGAGAAAGGTGCTAATCCTTATAAATTTGGAATTATTGGTTCAAGCGATACTCACAATGCTACTTACGCAGGTGACGAGGATGACTACTGGAGCAAGGTGGGCTTGAGAGATTCTGATGGCGTGCGGCGAGGATCAGTGCCCTTGCGGGAGCCTCGGGCACCGGGTGAGAATTATGCAGAAACTTATTTCAATACTTGGAGCGCATCAGGTTTGGCCGGAGTCTGGGCTGAAGAAAATACTCGCGCTTCTATATACGACTCGTTTCGGCGAAAAGAAACATTTGGCACGTCCGGAACTCGAATGCGGGTCCGCTTTTTCGCTGGCTATGAACTTCCATCGATTGATGATGGTGATTTGATCTCAAAGGCTTATGACAACGGGGTTGCGATGGGAAGCGACCTGCTCGCATATGCAGGCCGTAAACCTGAGTTTATCGCGTGGGTTTCCAGAGATCCAAATAGCGCTGCTCTTCAGCGCTTACAGATTATCAAAGGTTGGATGGAAGACGGGGAAGCAATGGAAGAGGTTTATGATGTTGCTTGCTCCGACGGCGGCATTGTTGACTCTATCACCCATCGTTGCCCTGATAATGGTGCTCAAGTTAATCTGGACGATTGCAGTATCACTAGCGGACTTGGCGCCGCAGAGTTGAGAGCAAACTGGAGTGATCCAGACTACGATGCGGCTCAGAATGCATTTTATTACGTTAGGGCAATGGAAAACCCGACGTGTCGTTGGTCCACTTGGGACGCTATTCGTGCTGGTGTTGAACCTCGCCCTGATATGGCAGCAACCCTGCAGGAGCGCGCGTGGTCATCACCAATCTGGATCACCCCAGTTCAGTAATTAGTTTTAAGGATTGAATGCAATGGGCAGGCTAGTCGCGCAACCTCTCTTATGGTTCGTTGTTATTAGCCTGTGCATTTTTATCCTTGATGATTTAATGCCAGAAGCGCGAGACGAAATTATTGTGAGTGACGCTCAGAAAGATCGGATAGCTTTGCTTTGGAAAACGCAAACCGGTGCGGATGCTTCGATCCAAGAACTTGATTCTCTGGTCGACAACTGGATCCAGGAAGAGGTTCTATTTCGTGAAGCTCTGCGGTTGGGGTTAGATCAAGATGACTCTATCGTCCGCCGTCGTCTAGTTCAGAAGCTCGGGTTTATCGCCGAGGCTCAAATGGGATCTGAACCTGAGATTAGTGAATTAGAGTCTTATTACTCTCAGAATATTGTCAATTATACTTTGCCGCTTCGTTATTCATTCAGACAACTATACTTTACAGATCAAGTCAGTGCCCAGGCACAACTAGGCCAAGCGAAATTGGGAGAGGATATTTCGTCAACCGGCACCACGAGTATGCTTAACGACGCCTACGCTTTTCGCAGTGAGCTGGATATCGATGCAACATTTGGTTCAGGGTTCTCCTCGCAATTGATTGGTCTTTCTGTTCTTGAATGGCAAGGACCGATAAAAAGTAGTTTTGGTTACCATCTTGTTTACGTCACAAACATTCATGCAGAAGAAGCCGCTCCTCTTAATTCTGTACTGGACAGCGTCGGGTCAGACTACCAACAGTTTCAGAAGATGAATGCGCGGCAACGATACGTGGACGCACTTTTAGATGATTATCTCATTCGGTACGAGGGGCAGTGAGGGGCTTTGTTTTTTTCCTTGGGGTGCTTTTAAATCTAGCAGCCTCAACCGCGGCTTCTCACGAGGTTCGCCCTGCGTATTTGGAGCTTATTGAAAACCGAACTGAAGATGCTAGCACTGAATTTAGGGCCAGCTTTCGCCAGCCGCAAGTTGAGGGTCGCTTTCTAGGGTTGGTCGTTGAGACGAATTGTGATTTTGAAATTACTGGGTCTCGACTTACTGAGGGAGCGTTGACGGATTCGGCTATAATTACGTGTGATGAGATTGGATTGGAATCTATTGAGATTGCCGGATTAGACAGGACATTAATAGATACCCTTGTGAGTATTAGCTGGCTTGATGAATCGCGCACCGAACGGCTGATCACAGCAAGAGAGGGACGATTAGATCTTGCGAGTGTAGCGCCGGCAATTCCTGTCTATTTTTCTATTGGTTTGACTCATCTTCTGCTTGGGTATGACCACATACTATTTATTTTAATGCTTTTATATCTTGTACGAACACGCGTGATGATCGTTTGGGTGGTGACGAGTTTTACCGTTGCCCATTCAATTACCCTAGCATTATCTGTGTATGAGTTACTTAGTCTTTCGCAATCTGCGGTGGAGGCCGTTATTGCCGCTAGTATAGTGTTACTTGCTTATGAAAATTTGCAAGCCAAGCCGGGTTTAACTCATCGCTTTCCCGTTGTCATTTCATTTGGGTTCGGTCTCTTACACGGACTCGGGTTCGCTGGGGCTTTGAGGGAAATTGGACTCCCTGATCAAAGCCAAATAGCTGCATTGTTATTTTTTAATTTGGGAATAGAAGTTGGACAGCTCGCAATAGTGGTTGTTGTTCTCGGCCTCTTAGGGCTAGTTAAATTTAAGATTGCGAAACGGATTCTAACCATGCCTGTCTACCTGGTTGGAGGAACGGCCAGCTATTGGTTCATCGAGAGGCTTTGGTTGATACTGCTCCCAGCTTTGTAATAGTTTTAGCAACAGCTAGGACGGTATATTTTCTTGCCAATGGGCCAAGAATAAAACTGATTGAATTGTAAAGTTGTGAGTGTCCCCTGTGTTTTAATCTAGACAACTTTCCAGTCTAGAGGTACATTTATTCTTCCTACTTCAGAGGATCTCTCTAAATGCGACCACGTCAACTTATTGAGTTAATTAGCAGTCTGTTAGTCCTATTTTGTTTGGCTGCCCCAGCATTTGCCTCGCC
>CAJWVZ010000025.1 GCA_913048385.1 uncultured Gammaproteobacteria bacterium
ATTTTTTTCCCTGACCCTTGGCATAAAAAAAAGCATAACAAAAGACGGTTAATACAGGCCGATTTTATAGGTTCTATATTGCCAACACTTAAGGAGGGCGGGTGCATCCACTTAGCAACTGATTGGCACCCATATGCCGAGCACATGATGGAAGTGCTCGAATCAACTGAAGGGACTTTCAACCTGATGGGACCAAGAAAATTTTCCCTTAACCCCGATAGACCACCTACAAAATTCGAAAAACGAGGGAAACTTTTAGGTCATAGCATTTACGATCTGGTTTTCACAAAAAAGACCGGCACTTAAAACCAAAGTCGATGTTCATTCTCTTTCAGCCATAAAGCATATTCCTTTGATTTCGGGCAAATCGATTCTACCATCGCCCAAAATTTCGGAGAATGATTCATATAACGCAGATGACAGACCTCGTGACTAATCATATAGTCAATCACCCCAAGGGGAGCCAACATAATAAGCCAATTAAACTGTAACACTCCTTTTGAGGTGCAATGCCCCCATTTTGTCTTTGTTTTTCTAAATTTTATATTAGTTATTTTTTCATCCAGACCTAGATGCTTAGCAATATTCATCGTTCTTAAGACCATATATGCCTTAGCCTTTTCGATTAAATAACCCTTAACTATTTCCTCAGCTTTTGCTTTATTCAGAGCGTGCCCATAAACAATGAATTGATTGCCATCAATTTTGACCTTTGACAGCCTTGACTCTCTAAACTCAATTCTTAACTCTCTTGCTCTGAGAAAAATAACTCCGCCATTTCTAAACCTTAATCGTTCAGAATCGCGTTTTTTTTCATCACGCAAACGCTTGGCAATCCAAACACGGTGACCTAGAACAAAATTATTGACTTCTTTCTTCGACGTGTACCTCGGAACTCGGACTTCAACTTTACGATGCGCAATAAAAATGCCAAGTGTTTTACGGCTCTTCCGGTAAACTTCAAACTTAACTCCATTTTCCATAAATGAAAAACTAGGCATGCTGCTTTTGTCTAAACATCCATCTCTATTTGGGTCGTTTGTAACCAAGAAATTTTTCTCTAATATACGTGTCATCGGTTTACTAGCAGACGTAAATTTACTGAAATTGCTTGCCTTTGGCAAAATACTAAATTGATTTCGGCGGTGGGTCACGCTATACGAGATCTTTCTTGGTATAGTATTAAAACCAAGCCTATACACTTGACGATACCGAATAATACACCCATTTAAAAAAGAAGTGGTATTCATGAATAACCGCCAATCTAAAGACACCTTATTCAACACGCCCAACGAGCACAGAAGCTTCACTTTTGATGAGCAAGTGGCGACCGTTTTTGACGATATGATTAATCGATCAGTGCCTGGCTATAGCGCTATTATTGATATGGTTGGTCAGCTTGCTCACCGTTATTGCAAGAATGGAAGTATAATTTACGATCTTGGTTGTAGTCTTGGCGCAAGCAGTCTCTCCATTACTCGACATATTGAACACAACGATTATGAAATTATTGCAATTGATAATTCTGAAGCCATGGTCTCACGGCTTAAAGCAGATCTGCAAAATCAGAAAGGTGCTACGAAGCAAATAAAAGTTAAGTTAGAAGACATAAGAGAATCAGAAATAAAGTCGGCATCAATGGTGATACTCAATTTCACTCTCCAGTTTATTAATGTAAAGGACCGGGACCAGTTGATAAAAAAAATTAGTGCGGGAATGCGACCTGGTGGCCTACTGATTATTTCAGAAAAAGTCTCTTTTACAAACATGGAGATGAATAGTCTTTTTATCGACCTTTATCACAAATTTAAGGAAAAGCAAGGATACAGTGAACTTGAAATCAGTCAAAAAAGAGATGCATTAGAGAACGTCTTAATCCCGGAGTCTTTAGAGAAACATTATGAACGGCTTCTAGCTGCGGACTTTGAATTGATTGAAACTTGGCTCAAGTATTTTAACTTTGCGTCAATTATCGCGTTTAAAAAATAACTTTAGGTCAATTTTTTCTAATGAGCTTACTTTCATGATAAACGAACGCTTTAGACATATGATCGCAGGTTCGATGTTGGAACCACTAGATTATTTATTTGACAAGAATTACTTAAGCAGCATTAAAGAAGGAGATTTCCCAAAATGGCTGAAACTGATAAGCGCAATGCCGCAAATCGAGACAGATTTTATTGACCTCGGCGAGGAGGTTACAATTGGGCGTGCTAGTGACGCGCCGAAAACTGTAATTTCAAAAGTTGAAAAACAGCTTAGGGGATTTATTCCTTGGAGAAAAGGCCCCTTTAGTTTATTTGGAATACGGATTGATTCGGAATGGAAAGGCGGGTACAAGTGGCAAAGAATGGCAGATAAAATTTCGCCATTAGATGGGCGTAACGTTCTAGATGTAGGTTCTGGGAATGGATATTTTGGATACCGAATGATTGAAGCGGGGGCCAGTAATGTAATCGGACTAGAGCCACATTTGGCTTACGTCGCACAAGCATGGGCTCTGAGTCATTTTGCGCCAAGTATCAATAATTTCATCTTGCCAATTCCGCTCAACAAACTGCCGAACCCATGCCAATATTTTGATACGGTGTTTTCGATGGGGGTTCTGTATCACCAGAAATCGCCAATTGATCATCTCTTCGAGCTTCGTCAAGCTCTGAAACCTGGAGGCGAACTTGTTTTAGAAACAATTTATGTTGATGGGCCGGACGGCTATTGCCTAACACCAAAAGAGACATATGCTCGCATGCGAAATGTTTGGTTTATACCGACAATTTTAACGATAAAAAAATGGTTGAGCCGAGCCGCGTTTTCAGATGTGCAAATAATTGATGAGTCTCCAACAACGGTACTGGAGCAAAGAGCCACCGCTTGGATGCCCTATAAATCATTACAAGACGGACTACATGATAGAAATTCAAATCTTACAAAGGAAGGGTACTTGGCTCCGAAGCGAGTAGTTATAACCGCAAGAAATTAACTATTCAAAATTGATGTTAATTATTTGATCTTGGCTTCTTTATAAATTACATGTTTCCGAGCGACTGGATCAAATTTTTTGATCTCCATCTTATCGGGCATAGTACGCTTATTCTTGTCTGTCGTGTAAAAATGACCGGTATTAGCCGTAGAATTCAATCGGATTTTATCTCTCATTTACAATCTCTTTATATTGGAAAATTTAAACGCGAACGCCACTTGCGCGAACATCGGCAAGGACCTTATCTATCCCTAACTTATCAATAATACGCATGCCCTTTGTCGACAACTTCAATTTAACGAACTTATTTTCTGACTCTACCCAGAATCTATGTGTGTGAAGATTCGGAGAAAATCGACGCTTTGTTTTATTGTTGGCGTGAGATACATTATTCCCGGTAATTGGTTTTTTTCCAGTTACCATACAAACTTTGGACATTTTACAGCCTCTCTTAACAAAATTTTATAATTCGTTTGGAAAGCACCCTTTGAATGCTTAAGTCACTTTTTAGACTCAATATCTACAGACACGGGGTAGAGGGAAGTGAGATCATCAAAATAGCTGCGTTTTATAGCAAAAACATCATCCGAACGCAACAATTATAGAGGTTTATGAACATTAAACAAATTCTTCTTTGAGACTGTAATAATAACTCTTGATCCAATGTCTTTGTGGGGATTAGGCCGACGGTTGCCCATAGATCAATTCGACAACATTGACTGCTAATTGCCCTTAAAGTGATGCGCTGTTAACCTAAGTCTCTGATTTTAATAGCTGAGTGAAGCACTGAATGCTGCCCCTTGCAAATAAACGAATTATCCTCGGAATTACTGGCGGAATCGCTGCATACAAATGTGCAGAACTCACGCGTGGGTTCGTCAAAGCAGGCGCAGACGTCAAAATAGTCATGACAAAATCTGCGGAAGAATTTGTTACACCCCTCACACTTCAAGCGCTGTCGGGAAATAGAGTGCACCAGAATCTTTTAGACATAGAAGCAGAAGCCGCGATGGGACACATTGAGCTCGCTCGTTGGGCAGACATAATAATAATCGCTCCAGCAACCGCAAATTTCATTGCTCGAGCGGCCCAAGGTAAGGCCGAAGATCTTCTTACAACAATACTTCTGGCGACCCCATCTTTAATAGCAATAGCACCGGCGATGAACGTCGAAATGTGGACAGACAAACAAACCCAAACTAATGTAGAAATTTTGAGAAAAAGAGACGTCATAGTACTCGGGCCGTCGTCGGGGTCACAAGCCTGCGGTGATGTCGGATTGGGTCGCATGTTAGAGCCTGAATTAATCATTGATTCCGTAACACAATCGTTCCAAACAGACATTCTCACTGGGCGTAAAATACTGATAACTGGGGGTCCGACACGTGAAGCAATCGATCCTGTCAGATACATAAGTAATCACAGCTCTGGGAAAATGGCATATGCCTTGGCGAGCGAGGCTGTTAACGCAGGAGCAGAAGTGCTGCTCGTAAGCGGACCGGTTATGGAAACAGTCCCGGAACGCGTGACTTGCTTAAAAGTGACATCAGCAGACGAAATGCTTCACCTCGTTCTGTCGCGCATGCAAGACGTCGATATTTTTATTGGTGTAGCTGCGATAGCTGATTATCGACCAGCAAAAGAAGAAAAACAAAAAATCAAAAAACACAAAAATCAAATAGATTTAACCTTAATAAAAAATCCTGATATTATTTCTGAGGTCGCATCATTGCCTAATCGACCGTATATTGTAGGTTTCGCGGCTGAAACTGAAAACATATTAGAAAATGGCATTGAGAAATTAACCAGAAAAAATTTAGATTTGCTGTTCGCTAATGACGCTACAGAAACTTTTGGAAGCGATGTTGTGGCCTCAACTGCAATTTTTGCAGATGCGAATTTCACCATTAAATCTGGTAAAAAATCAGCTGTTGCGCGTCACATGCTGCAAATCATAGCTAGTAAGCTTCCGGCAAATTAAAGCCCTTCATTGAAAACGTTAGAACTGCATGCTTTGAGTTCAAAAAATAACTTCCAAAATGGAAAAGAAATGTCAAATTCCTTAGCTAATGCAAAGAATATTGCGACGATCTTAACGGAGGCGTTACCTTATATTCAAAAGTTCACGTCGCGTACCATCGTTATAAAATATGGCGGTAACGCTATGGCAAACGAAGACCTTCAAAATAGCTTTGCGCGTGATATTGTTTTGATGAAGTTGGTGGGCATAAATCCAATTATAGTTCACGGTGGCGGGCCTCAAATCGGAAAGCATCTCGAAAAACTTAGCATTGAATCTAATTTTGTTGATGGCTTAAGAGTCACAGATAGCGAAACCATGAGCGTTGTTGAAATGGTCCTTGGTGGGCTAGTTAATAAACAAATTGTCTCACTTCTCAATAAGCACAACGGAAAAGCAGTTGGAATAACCGGAAAAGATGCGAATCTTATCTATGCCAAAAAATTAAAAGTGCCTAATAAAGACAAGGTTAGCTCTAAGCCTGTAGTTGACCTCGGGCAGGTTGGGCAAGTCTTGAGTATAAATACCGAAATTTTAGATGTAATGAAAGACAGCGATATTATTCCGGTTATTGCGCCAATTGGTATTGATAAAGATGGCGTGAGTTATAATATTAACGCAGATTCCGTGGCGGGAGAGATAGCGAGGGTTCTAAAAGCGGAAAAGTTGATGCTGCTTACAAACGTTCCGGGAGTTAAAGATAAGCAAGGAAATATTCTTACTGGGCTTAAGATTAAACAAGTAAATGAACTCATTGCCGATAAGACGATTGAGGGCGGAATGCTTCCCAAAGTGGAGTGTGCGCTACATGCGGTCCAAAACGGCGTTAATAGCGCGACAATCGTAGATGGCAGAGTCGAGCACGCTGTTTTGTTAGAGATATTTACTGATCAAGGCGTGGGAACTCTTATTACTAGTGAAGAAATTAATAAGCATTAAGATTAATGACAAAATCTAAAAAATTTTCTCGCAAAAATGACATTTTAGAGTCAATTGCTCGGATGCTAGAAACATTACCGGGGGGGCGCATAACTACCGCATCAATTGCTCGCGAAGTTGGCGTTTCTGAAGCCGCTCTTTATCGACACTTTCCAAGCAAAGCTAAAATGTTTGAGGGTCTTATATTATTTATCGAAGAAACTCTTTTCGTTAGAATTAATCGCATCATCGCTGAAGAAAAAAGCACTGAAATAAAATGTCAGAATATTTTGACACTAATACTTACATTCTTTGACCGAAACCCCGGCATGACTAGACTGCTAACTGGTGATGTCCTAGCAGGAGAAACGCAACGACTACGGGAGCGGATTTCTCAATTTTATAATCGCTTAGATTCCACGCTTAAACAGGTACTTCGGGAAGCACAGATCAGGGAGAATCTAGAAACTTCAATTTCACCTGCTTGTCTCAGTAGCTTACTCTTGGGAACAGTTGAGGGACGCTTAATACAGTTCGTTAGAAGCGAGTTCAAAGCATCTCCGCTCCAATATTGGGATGCGCAATGGATCTTCCTGCGTGAAAATATGATGCAATCTAAAGTCTCGGAGCTTCTATAATATTATAAATAGCGGAACTCCTTAGCGTCCGACTATTCTCCTCCACATTAAACATATAGACACACTAAGCCCACCTTATACTCCGTACTGCTCTTGATAGGCCTCGATATTTTTCAGATGCTTCTGCAAGTCAGGATCGTTTGCTACAACCAGAAATTTAATAATTTCTTCTAAAGTGATAATACTTAACACCGGAACGTTAAAATCTTTTTTAATTTCTTGTATTGTCGATATACCTGAAGGACTTTTTTCTTGTCGATCCATTGCAAAAAGCATCCCACCCAAAATAGCATCATTGTCCTTTATGATTTTCGCAGCTTCGCGGATAGCAGTTCCGGCTGTGATTACATCATCAATTATTAATGCTTTGCCTTTAAGATCAGCTCCGACCAAGTTCCCACCCTCACCATGCGCTTTTTTTTCTTTACGATTAAAGCTATATGGCTTGTCAATTTGATGGTTTCTTGCAAGAGCTGTTGCTGTCGCAGACGCCAACGGAATACCTTTATAAGCTGGACCAAAAATAACATCGAACTCAAGACCTGAATGCATCACCATGTCTGCATAGCAATCGGCAAGAAAAGAGAGTTTTTCTCCAGTATTAAATAACCCGGCATTAAAAAAATAGGGGCTCTTTCGCCCTGATTTAAGAACAAAATCACCAAAACACAAGATCCGATGATCAATAACATATTGAAGGAACTTTAATTGGAAACTCTCCATTTTTTTGTTTCTCTACCCAAAATTATTAGATATAAAATACTAATTACTACCCAACGCAGCTTTTTGAATTAAAGTTATTTCTGAAATACCCTGTTCTCCCAAAGAAATCATTTGGTCTAACTGACCTTTGCTGAAATCTCCATCCTCCCCAGTTCCCTGCAATTCAATGAACCCTCCGGTTTCAGTCATTACAATATTCATATCTGTTTCTGCTGACGAATCCTCTGCATAGTCAAGGTCGAGTACAGCGTGACCGCGATAAATGCCCACAGAAACAGCAGCAATTATTTGTTTCAACGGATTGACTTTCAGTTTACCCGATTTCAATAAGTAATTAATGGCGTCTACTAGCGCAACACAGCTGCCCGTTATTGAAGCCGTGCGAGTGCCGCCGTCAGCCTGAATAACATCACAATCAATTTTTATAGTATTTTCACCTAAACTGTTGAGATCAATAGCTGCACGCAACGCACGTCCTATCAATCTTTGTATTTCTTGAGTTCGCCCGCTTTGCTTTCCTCTGGCAGCTTCGCGATCCATTCGGCTACCGGTGGATCGAGGCAACATTCCATACTCTGCAGTCACCCACCCTCGTCCGGAACCCCTCAAGAAATGCGGAACCGAGGTTTCAACCGAAGCGGTGCATAAAACCTTTGTTTCCCCAGACTCTACTAGCACCGAGCCCTCTGCATGCATAGTATAGTTTCGAGTAATGCTAATGGGCCTCAGCTCATCCGCTTGACGTCCACTGGGTCTAACTAATAAGCTTTCCGTAATTTCCATTAGAATTCCAAGTTCGTGTTATTCAAGAAGCTGATTATCTATGAATTTTTTGTTCAGAGCGAATAAAGCTTCTTTTTGACTGTCTTAAATTGATTAATCAAGAAACGATTAAACCTGGGGGGGCGTAAGATGACACTTAGCATGACGGCCTTTGCTCGGAAAGAAGCGAGCACCGAAAGGTATTTGCTGGTTTGGGAGATGCGGTCGGTCAATCACCGCTACCTCGAAATCAATATCCGAGTTCCGGACTCATTGAGGAGTATTGAAAACTCGATTCGAGGCGCGATCAGAAGCAACCTTACTCGTGGGAAGATTGAATGTCATCTGCGTTATCAAGTCGTTGAGCGTTCTCGCGATTCAATTAGAATCGACGCTAGACTTGTCTCACACCTTTTATCGGCCACTAAGCAAATTAAAGCTCTTTCAGAAGAGACGCCTCCCCTTGGAATGAGTGAAATTCTAAGATGGCCAGGAGTCGTCATTGATAATGACCCCGACTCGTTAACGCTCGAATCTGATGCAATTTCCTTGTTCACAAAGACTATTGATGAGCTCAAAAGCTCTCGTGCGCGAGAAGGGCAAGAGCTCAACTCCTTTATCCAAACACGTTCAAATTCAGCCCTGGAGATTGTGGCTGAAATTCGAAAATTAATGCCTCAAATTTTAACCCACGAGCGCCATGTGTTACTTGAAAAAATATCGAAATTAAATATTGATGTCGACACTTCTCGACTCGAAGCTGAGATTGTACTACTTACCCAAAAGGCCGATATAGAAGAAGAGCTAGATCGCTTAAGCTCGCATGTCAACGAAGTACAGAGGGTGCTGAACTTACGAGAGCCTAAAGGTAGGCGTTTAGATTTTCTTATGCAGGAGTTAAATAGAGAGGCTAACACTCTTTCCTCTAAGTCGATTGTTACAGAAACAACTCGATCTGCGGTTGACCTAAAAGTCTTAATAGAACAAATGCGAGAACAAATTCAAAACGTTGAGTAAGAGATAAGGTTGCATCAAAAATATTATAAGGTACCTAAAAATTATGACTGCTTTATTTGATGAAAAGATTTACGACATTTCCTATATAGAAAGGACAAAAATATTTTATCAAGCGCAAGGATATTCGTCTGATTACAAATGGGCAAAAAACGATACGACGCCTATCGCAAAAATGACCAAAAATATTGCTGATTGTCGTGTTGGTCTTATCACAACCGCGATGCCAGACACTGAGTCAGGTCAAAATCGTAGGGACGTTTATTCAGTAAAGTGTGACCCAATTCCCAACTCGATGTATACAAACGAGTTATCCTGGGACAAAGGCGCCACGCACACTAAAGATGTCGGCTCGTTTTTACCAATTGCGGCTCTTAAAAACGCAGAAAAAGAAAAGCTCATTGGAAAGACTGCTCCAAATTTTTACACGGTACCAACCGATTATTCTCAAAAAAACACAACTGACCTTGATAGTCCTCGGATTTTCGAGCAATTTATTGAAAATAAAATCGATGTCGCAATCCTAGTCCCTTTGTGACCTGTTTGCCACCAGACCGTGAGTCTAGTCGCAAGGTATCTTGAAGCAAAAAATATACCAACAGTTGTTATTGGCTCTGCTCTGGACATAGTAAAATCCTGTGTCATTCCTAGATACCTGCATGTCGATTTTCCGCTCGGCAATCCATGCGGCAAGCCATATAACACAGCAATGCAGAATCAAATATTAAAGCAAGCAATCTCTCTGTTCAGTAAAAACATAGAGAGCCCTCTGATAGAACGTTCGCCTTTTATTTGGAATAGCGATCAATCTTGGCGAGAAAATTATTTAAAAGTTGATGATTCAAATCGCGTAACGCTCATGCATCAAGGAGAAATACGGAGAAAAGAGCAAAAGCTAATGAAATCCTCTGGCATTAGCCGTAGCGCGATGATACCAGCGCCATACGATTTTGACCTAATTAAGTCTTAAATCCTTATCTAGTAATGAGCCTAGCTTATCCCGATAAGTAATTTCCCCGCTAGAAAAAAGATCCTCGTGATTTTTTTCAATACTGGTTAAATCGTAAAGATAATTCACCATAACCCCATAGGATTGAGACATCCCCTTCTCACTTAGATCTGCGTTCTCGTTAATTTCGTAAATACTCGCCCCGTTCCCAAGATGAAAACGGCAAACGGGATCCGCGGGCAAATCATTTTTCTTACTTTTTAATAGATAGTTAAAAACTAATTTTCTAAGGCTTTTTTCCTCAATATCTAAGATACTTTCGTCCTGAGCATGCAGTTCTATATTTGGATTTACGACATTGTTACTCACTGGTTTCTTTTTTGCTTTTAACCACTTCGAAAATCCTGGGACCGGAGATAATGTTACAAAATTTTTTATACTTGGAAATTCTATTGCTAGCTCCTGTACTACCTGTTTTATTAAAAAATTACCAAACGATATCTGAGTCAATCCCGGCTGACAATTGCTGATACTATAAAAAGTTGCTGTTGTGTAGCCTCGGTCACTAATTGGAACTGACAAAGGGTCATCGAGAATATCGGATATGGATTTTGGTATCGTATCTGTCAGTGCAACCTCTACAAATATTAACGGCTCGTTAATCAACGCTGGATGAAAAAACGCGAAGCATCGTCTATTAGGGGGATGTATTCGATTACGAAGGTCGTTCCAATCTTTTATCTCATGAACAGCTTCATAACGAATAATTCTCTCTAAAACTTCAGCAGACGTTGACCAATTAATCTGACTTAGGGTTAAGAAACTTCTCGTAAACCAAGAGCTAAATAATTGTCTAAATTCACTATCAACAACTTTTAAAACTGGGTAGTCCTTTATCAGTGCTAATAGATCTACACGCATAGCGACAAGGTCGTGGGTAGCATTTGGTGTTTGATTTAATCTCCGAAGTAATTCAATTCTTTTTGGTTCTGCATTTTTATATAGATCGTTTAAATTTTCACTTGATGGATTTTTGGAGTATTTATCAAATGAATATGAAATCAATTCAGGCTTCGCGCCAAAGTTTTTTTCAAGACTCAAAAAAAACTTTACCTTTTCATCGGAAGATAGGGCGCGATATCGGTCGAGGATTTCTCTGGCCGTAATCAAAGCTGAAATTTCGCCAGTCAGCCCCATAAGCTTTTCTAAAAGATCATCTAGTTTGAGATGTGGTTTAGGGGAAAAGAGCCGATGTGCTTGATTACCGATAAGCCCCGCTAGAAAATCTTGAAGTTTATTAAAAGGCATATTCTGCTCGTGAAAACTTGCTCTAACCAGTAAAAATTAAATGTAAGAGTAAACTGAACCTTTACGCACCTTGCCAGAAAATTTAATTTTGTACAAAATTTAACTAAACCCTCTGTCAGTAGTTCAAAACCCGAGAAACAATAAAAACTCGTGGATCCTTGAAACTTTAAGTATTACTGTTAATACTCTGAGGCCGTAGTAGATATGAAACGTTACCAACGAAGCTAAATTGAGGGTTTTTAAGATCAAGAAAGTACAACGCGGTATCCTATTCATTGTAACAGCGCCTTCAGGTGCCGGTAAAACATCACTTGTAGACGCAATTCTCAAACGATGCGATGAAATTTGTGTCTCAATTTCGTATACAACTCGGTTACCTCGAGACAATGAGGCTCATGGGATAGATTATTATTTTACACCTCTTAAACAGTTCGAGGAAATGCGCGACCGAGACGAGTTTTTTGAAAGCGCGGAAGTATATGGGAACTTCTACGGCACATCAGCCTCGTGGATTCAATCTAAATTAGAAGAAGGGATAGATGTTATCCTTGAAATTGACTGGCAGGGCGCGCGACAAGCTAGAAAACTAAATTCAAAATCAGCATCACTATTTATTTTACCGCCATCAGTTGAAACGCTAGAAAAACGATTAAAAGCACGAGGGCAGGACGATAACAGCATAATTGAACGTAGAATGAACCAAGCCACTGAAGACCTGTCTTACGCCAAAGAAGCTGACTATGTGGTTATAAATGATCAGTTTGACGTGGCACTTGAAGAAATACTTGCGATAATACGGTCCGAGAGACTGAAATTTAATAGTGGAAATGCATAAACTAGAATCGCTCGCATCTCTCCCATTTCTGACCCTTATTTGATCGCAGCCAATCCCAAACAAAGGCTTCAATTTTTGTTGATTTAGCGTAAAATGCTCAAAGAGAAAATTTATTTAGGAACTTAACATGGCGCGGATTACAGTTGAAGACTGCTTAGACAAAGTAGACAACCGGTTTGAATTAGTGATGGTATCAAGCAAGCGAGCACGTCAAATTCAAACTGGCGGCAAGGACCCCATGGTCAGTGCAGATAAAGATAAACCAACGGTCGTAGCTTTACGTGAAATAGCCGATGGTCATATCAATGCCGAAATCTTAGTCTCAAAACCGAGGGCTGAGATTGATGCAAGCGCTATGGAAGCTGAAGTTACTGCTTTAGCCGAAGCTGAAGCAGCAATTAATGACGGCGCAGCTGATATTATAATTCCGGAGCCTTCGCAAGAAAATAGCGCGCCTGAGTCAGCGACCGAAGACTGAACGCATTAGAACATCTGCAAATTATGGTTTGAATTATTGTCTCGGGCGAGCTTGTACATAGAAACCCGCACCCGTGCGCCGAATATTAGAATTCAACGGCTATTGCACTAAGAATCCCTTACACGACTCCGTGCAAAGTCTAAGCGCACTTCTCTGAAAAATCTGGAGAATCACACTTTGCGACCCGCAGTGGCCATAAAAAAGACTGTTGACACCCTTGTTGACGATTTAGCTGGTTACCTAAATAAGCACCAAGTGAATCAGGTTCGACGAGCTTTTTATTTTGCTGAGCAAGCTCATGATGGACAAATAAGGCAAAGCGGCGAACCCTACGTCACCCACCCCTTAGCCGTCGCGACAATCCTCAGTGAAATGCATATGGATCCAGAGTCGCTCACTGCGGCGATGTTACACGATGTAATTGAGGATACAGGCATTACCAAACGAGCGATTCGCAACCAATTTGGCAATAGCGTTGCTGAATTGGTTGATGGCGTTAGCAAGCTTAATAAAATAGATTTTTCGACTCGAGCTGAAGCACAAGCTGAAAATTTTCAAAAAATGGCGATGGCGATGGCAAAAGACCTTCGCGTCATATTGGTAAAGATCGCCGATCGACTGCACAACATGAGAACGCTCGACGTACTTACACCAGAGAAACGGCGCAGAGTAGCAAGAGAAACGCTCGATATTTATGCTCCTATCGCAAACCGCTTAGGAATGAATGATGTCCGGATTGAATTTGAAGAGTTAGGATTTGGTGCGCTCTATCCGATGCGCGCTCGACGTATTAATAACGCAGTCCGATCTGTCCGAGGAAATCGAAAAGAAATCCTCACGAAAATTCAAACTGCTATTGAAGCTTGCTTGGACCGTGAAGACCTTCCCGGGCGGTGCTTGGGTCGTGAAAAGCATCTTTATAGTATCTATGAAAAAATGCGCCTCCAGCAAAAGCCTTTCTCAGAGATAATGGACGTTTATGCCTTTAGAATTATTGTGGGAAGTGTTGATACTTGTTATCGCGTCTTAGGCGCTGTGCATAGTCTGTATAAACCGGTCCCCGGCAGGTTCAAGGACTACATTGCGATTCCCAAAGCCAACGGCTACCAATCTCTGCACACGTCGCTTTTTTCTATGCATGGCGTCCCAATTGAAATTCAAATTCGTACCGAAGAAATGGAGGCCATGGCAAACAATGGTATTGCGGCTCACTGGCTCTACAAATCCCGCGATGCACTCCCAAACAACGCACATCACAGAGCTCGTGAGTGGGTAAATGGCTTGCTAGACATGCAAAAGAATGCCGGAAATTCTCTAGAATTTATCGAAAACGTCAAAATTGATTTATTTCCTGACGAGATATACGTCTTTTCGCCCAAAGGAACTATTCTCGAGTTACCTTCTGGATCGACAGCCGTCGACTTTGCGTATGCAATTCACACGGACGTTGGTAATACCTGCGTAGCATGCCGCATAAACCGTAGCCTCGCACCACTTAGCGAGAAATTACAAAGCGGGCAGACAGTTGAGGTAATTACAGCCCCTGGAACGAGACCGAATCCCGCATGGCTAAGCTTCGTCGTCAGTGGGAAAGCCCGCAGCAATATTCGACATTATCTTAAAAATCAAAAATACTCAGAATCTGTTGCCCTTGGAAGACGACTATTAACTAAAGCTCTTGCCGGCTTTGGAAAGCAACTTGCAAGCATTCCTCAAACCGATATCAACAATATGGTTCAAGAATCTGATGCCAGTTCTTTAGATCAGGTTCTCGAAGAAATTGGTCTAGGAAATCGTATGGCCTATATCGTCGCCAAACGACTAATCGCAAATAGACTAACAGCGAATAAAGATTTGTCTCTCGTCGCAGTGAAAAAAGAATCAGATCGCATTGGGTCGATTGATATAAGAGGCTCAGAGGGGGTTGTCATGAGCTATGCAAAATGCTGCCATCCAATCCCAGGAGACCCCATTATAGCTCACATAAGCTCAGGTCGTGGCTTAGTCGTACACACTGACGACTGCAACAATATCGCAGAATTTCGAGACGACCCTGAAAAATTTGTCGCAGCCGCTTGGGACCCAGATGTTACTGGGGAGTTCTCAGTAGAATTAAGAATCGAACTGGAAAATGAGAGGGGAATAATTGCTGTATTGGCAACAACCATTACCAGCACAGAAGCAAACATAGAGCGAGTTTCAACGGAAGAACGCGATGCGCATTTCAGCATTGTAAATCTTTTACTCAATGTTCGAAGCCGAATCCACCTAGCAAGTGTATTGAAAAAAGTAAGACTTATTAGAGCCGTAAATAAAGTAACCAGAACGAAAAGTTCCAAAACACGAAAGACAATCAAAAAGATGTTAGGCGCTCACGACTAGGAATTTAGAGAATTTTAGAGAGCAGTCGTAGCGAAAACTTATTAACAAATATAGAGATTAAAATGAACAAACTATTATCCGTTCAAACTGAAAATGCACCCGCTGCCATTGGTCCTTATTCACAAGCAATAAAAACAAAAGACCTGGTGTTCTTATCCGGCCAAATTCCACTGGATCCGATATCGATGATGGTGGTTAAAGGTGGCATAGAACAGCAGACTCATCAGGTTTTCAAAAATTTAATCGCAGTAGCAAATGCATCCGGCAGCTCCATTAGCAGTGCTATTAAATTAACGATTTACCTCATAGACTTAGAGAATTTCTCGATCGTCAATCAAATCATGGAAGAATATTTCTCGTCCCCATACCCTGCGCGCGCGACTATTGAGGTCAGCGCCCTCCCTAAAAACGTCAGCATTGAAATCGATGCGATTCTAGGTTTGTGAATTTAGAAAATGTGTCATCAAAAATCAGATAATTCGTCAGTTGCACCTGTCACGTGACCAGACCCCGACTGTGTGATTTGCCGACCTCTTATATCAAAGGAGTTGGGCCAGCTCTTGAAAAAAAACTAGGCTCTATTGGAATCCATTCAATACAAGACTTGTGTTTTCATTTGCCAATCAGATATGAAGACAAAACAACAATTTCTAAGATAAGCGAATTACAACCTAATCAAAAATTCCAAGTACAAGGAGAGGTTACTAATTGTCATATTCAATTTGGGAGACGCAGGTCACTTGTTTGTACACTTAACGATACCAGCGGGCACTTAACACTGAGATTTTTCCATTTTAATGCCTCGCAAAAAGCCGCGCTTTCAGTTGGAACTAAAGTGCGATGTTATGGAGATATAAAATTCGGGCGACTCGGTCCAGAGACCTATCATCCGGAATATAAGATAATCAAATCTCTTACCCACGATGGTTTGTCAAAGACGCTCACACCGATTTACCCAGTGACGGAGGGACTTCAACAATCAAGACTAAAAGCCATAATAAGTCATGCCGTTGATCTAATTAATGACGCCCACCCTTTGGAAGACTTCCTCCCCGAAAAGCTCAGCGCCGCATTAGGTTTTGCTGATGTAACTGGAGCAATTCTACAAATCCATCGGCCTCGCCCATCATCATTAGCGGCAGATGAAAACAAAGACTCTGCAGACGGAATCAAGCGACTTGCGTTCGAGGAACTACTCGCACACAGAATGAGCATGCGTCAGTCAAGGAATGAGTTTAACAAGCAAATAGCACCTCAGTTCCCCGATCAAAATTCGCTTCTCAAAAATTTTTTCAATTCCCTCCCTTTTCAACTCACTAATTCTCAAACCAAGGCGATCAGCGAAATCGCTCATGATTTAAACCGCTCCCACCCAATGTTAAGGCTATTACAGGGAGATGTCGGATCAGGAAAAACTGTTGTCGCGGCTGCGGCTAGTTTGCTAGCTATTGGCGCCGGATTTCAAGTTGCGCTAATGGCACCAACGGAACTGCTCGCCGAACAACATAATTTGGCCTTTGAAAAATGGTTCGGACCTTCAAATATCAACGTAGGATGCCTAACCGCCAAGGTAAAAGGACAGCCGAGAGAAAAACTTCTCGGTGCGATCTCTACTGGCGGCTGCCAATTTGTATCTGGAACCCATGCTCTCTTTCAGGAAAAGGTACATTACCATAGATTGGGTCTAATAATTGTGGATGAACAACACAGATTCGGGGTGCATCAGCGACTTGCTCTTAGAAACAAAGCACTTAGTTTGAAAATAAGCCCTCATCAGCTCATGATGACCGCAACACCAATACCGCGAACACTCGCTATGAGTGCCTACGCTAATTTGGATAACTCAATAATCAACGAACTACCTCCTGGGCGAATTCCAGTCAAAACTGCGGTGATACCGGATGCACGACGAAAAGAAGTCATCAATAGAATTGATACAGCTTGCACAAATAATCAGCAAGCCTACTGGGTATGCACCTTAATTGATGAATCTGATATTTTGCAAGCCGAGGCAGCGGAGGCTACTGCTACAAAACTAGCAACACTCCTCCCAAACGTAAAGGTTGGGCTGCTCCATGGCCGTATGAAGCCACACGAAAAGATCAAAATTATGGAGCGATTTAAAGCAAATAATATAGATCTTTTAGTGGCAACGACCGTGATCGAAGTCGGGGTCGACGTCCCAAACGCGAGTTTAATGGTTATCGAAAATTCCGAGCGCCTCGGCCTAGCCCAACTACATCAACTTCGGGGCCGTGTAGGGCGTGGGGCGATAGACAGTTACTGCTTACTGCTATATCGCGCTCCCCTATCGACAAATGGCAGCCAGCGACTTGCAGCCTTGCGCGCAACTAACGACGGCTTTGTTATAGCAGAGAAAGACTTAGAGCTGAGGGGTGCAGGTCAGGTTTTAGGCACACAGCAAACCGGTATTATGAGCTTTCGAATTGCAGATTTAAATCGCGACGCGGACCTACTTGAAAGCGCAAAAAAAGCAGAGAAAGCAATTTTCGAGGATTATCCGGATAGCATTCAGCCTTTAATAGATAGGTGGATTGGCGGCAAAAAGGACTATGCACAAGTATAGTCCATTACTTTCTAATTATTGCCTATTGGGCAAACATCTATTTACAACAATATTCATGTAAGAAATTTATCTTAGCGAGAAAAATGTCCAATGTTTAAGCGTTCTGTTTTATTGGGGTCAATCAGAGCCTTCGGCCGACTAATTCGGATCGACCGTCCTATTGGTATACTGTTATTGCTTTGGCCAACATTAACCGCTTTGTGGATCTCATCAAGCGGCATTCCTGACGTCAAACTAATTGTAATTTTTTCTGCTGGAACGCTCGTGATGCGGTCCGCCGGATGTTGCATAAATGATTACGCCGATGCAAATTTTGATGGACACGTCAATCGAACGAAAAATCGGCCCATTATTATTGGTGAGATTACACGCAAGCAGGCTCTTTTCTCTTTCGGAGCACTCTGTTCTTTGGCATTCATACTAGTTCTTTTTCTCAACCTGAAAACAATAATTTTGTCTATTGGAGCTTTTTGTTTAGCGGCCATTTATCCATTTATGAAAAGAGTAACGGATATGCCACAGGTCGTTCTAGGGATCGCGTTTTCATTCGGTATACTTATGGCTTTCAGCTCAGTTCAGCCTGAAATTCCTACAGCAGGTTATTTTTTATTTTTTGGCAACATCTTTTGGACCATTGCGTACGATACACAATATGCTATGTCCGATCGTGAGGACGACTTAGTCATTGGTATTCGATCAACCGCTATTTTATTCGGCAAGCACGACAGAAAATTTGTGGGGATTTTTCAGATATTTTTCCTCGCGCTAACTCTTCTTGCCGGACTATACTTCAACTTAAATAGTTATTTTTATCTCAGCTTAGTGTTCGCGGCTGGCCTGTTTTATTACCAAGCTCGGATAACAATTGAGCGAGCACCGACCAACTGCCTCGCAGCATTCAAAAGCAACAATTGGGTAGGCGCCTCGCTTTTTTGCGGGACCTTTCTCAGCTACCTGTAAAGGCTTGAATCCCTGTTTGCGCACGGCCTAAAATTAGCGCGTGAATATCAGAAGTTCCTTCATAGGTATTTACGACCTCTAAATTTTGCATATGACGCATCACCGGATATTCATCCGAAATACCATTGCCACCCAACATATCTCGCGCTTCACGCGCGGCGGCAAGGGCCTTCTCACAGGAGTTACGTTTCAAAAGAGAGATTAACGGTACTGGAAGCTTTCCATCATCTTTCAATCTACAGGCCTGTAGACACCCCTGAAGGGCAAGAGAGAGATCTGTCTGCATTACGGCTAATTTCTTCTGGATTAATTGGTTAGCAGCCAATGGGCGACCGAATTGCTTTCGGTCAAGAGTGTACCGTAAAGCGGCATGCCAGCATGTTTCACCGGCGCCAATTGCACCCCAAGAGATGCCCAAACGAGCAGAGTTTAAACAACTAAACGGCCCGTTCAATCCTGAGGCTTTAGGCAATTTGTTCTCGGCAGGGACAAACACCTCGTCCATTACTATTTCACCAGTAACAGAGGCGCGTAACGCAAGCTTACCCTCGATCTTCGGCGCAGACAGACCCGTCATGCCTTTCTCTAAAATAAAACCACCAATCACGCCGTCATCATCCTTAGCCCAGATGATGAAAACATCAGCAAAAGGTGAGTTACTTATCCAGTTCTTAGCACCGGTAATCGAATAACCACCGTCCACTGCGCGTGCTCGTGTAATCATAGATCCAGGGTCTGATCCATGGTCTGGTTCCGTTAAACCAAAACAACCAATCAACTCTCCGGATGACAACTTTGGAAGAAATCGCTGCTTCTGATCTTCACTACCAAACGTATTGATTGGATGCATAACCAAACTGGATTGCACGCTCATCATAGAGCGGTAGCCTGAATCCACCCCCTCTACCTCTCGCGCGGCTAAACCATAACAAACATAATTAACTCCGGCACATCCATACCCTTCAATTGTTGATCCGAGCAGCCCTAAGGAACCCATCTCTCTGAATATTTCGGGGTCTGTCTCTTCTTTTCGATAAGCATCCCGAACACGGGGCAGTAACTTGTCCTGCGCGTATTGACGCGCAGTATCTCGAACTAAGCGTTCATCTTCACTCAGTTGAGAATCAAAATTAAAAGGATCCTGCCAGTTAAATGATGCCTTGTCCGAACGAACGGCCATACTAAACTCCTAATATTAAACAGCTAATAGCGTCTGCATTAAAAATGCTCGGCTCTAAACATAGTATACCACTAATCATAGGACCTCCCGCGATACTCTTTTTGATAACAAGTAAACAAATCCAGCATTTTTACGGAAATTACTGAAGATACTTTGATAGAATAAAAGCATATGGATGTCTCACATTTACTCAGTTCATTAAACGATCAACAGCGTAACGCTGTTGCAAATCCAAACGATCACCTTCTCGTACTCGCAGGAGCCGGCAGCGGCAAAACACGAGTTCTGGTTCATCGCATCGCCTGGTTAATCGAAGCTGAGAACATATCCCCTTTCGCAATTTTAGCAGTGACTTTTACTAACAAGTCTGCAAGAGAGATGCGAGGAAGAATCGAAGACCTAATGGGGCTCGCTCTCGGCGGCATGTGGGTTGGTACCTTCCATGGCCTAGCCCATCGACTCTTGAGGCAGCACTGGGAGGAGGCCGGCCTCGTTAAAGACTTTCAGGTTTTAGACAGCGACGACCAACTCAGATTATTAAAACGCATTAATCGAGAGCTTCAGATAGATGAAGACCGATGGCCCGCAAAACAATGCCAGTGGTATATCAATGGGCAAAAAGATGAAGGCAAACGACCCCATAATATTGATCCAATAAACGACTCATATCTAAAAACCATGATTAAAATTTATGAGGCCTATGAGGTCGCCTGTGAACGCGGCGGGATGATAGATTTTGGAGAAATATTACTCAGGGCCCACGAGCTATGGCTTAAAAATCCGAGCTTACTTGAACACTATCAACGCCGTTTTCAATACATCCTCGTTGACGAGTTTCAAGACACAAATGATATTCAATATGCTTGGCTCAGAGTTCTCGCTGGGCACACCAGCAGTCTTATGGTCGTTGGTGATGATGACCAGTCTATCTATGGCTGGAGGGGTGCAAAAATTGAAAATATTCAAAAATTTAATACCGACTTCCCTGGGGCCGAACTCGTAAAGCTTGAGCAAAACTACCGATCTACCTCTAATATTCTCAACGCTGCTAATGCTCTTATAAGCAACAACTCTGGCCGCTTGGGTAAAAACCTTTGGACGGAGGATGGGGATGGAGAAGCGATCAGTCTATATACAGCTCTAAACGAACAAGATGAGGCGCGTTTCGTTGTTGATCGTGCACAAGACTGGTTCAATAACGGAAATCGTCGGTCAGAATCGGCAATTTTATACAGATCAAATGCGCAATCCCGTGAACTCGAGGAGGCCCTACTTCGAATGGGTATGCCGTATCGGATCTACGGAGGTCAACGCTTCTACGAACGCCTGGAAATCAAAAATGCAATTTCATATCTCCGTCTTATTGCAAATCGTGATGACGATACTGCGGTAGAACGGGTCATCAACATTCCCGTTCGGGGCATTGGGGGTCGAACGTTAGAAGCGATCCGCAAGAACGCTAGGGAAAATAACTTATCACTATGGAAGGCATGTATCAATTGCGTTAATGAATCCGTTATTCCTCCTCGTGCCGCTAATTCCTTACTAAAATTTCTAGAACTAATAGATAACCTCGAGGAGGAAACTAGAGATCTTGACCTACAGCACAAAGTAGATGCCGCAATAAAGAATAGCGGGCTCATTCCTCATCATGAAAAAGAGGGTGGAGAAAAAGCAAGAACCCGTATTGAGAATTTAGGCGAACTTATAAATGCAGCCAGTAACTTTGAGCCGACTGAGTTGACTGAGATTCCTTCACAAGAATCTGCTGAATTTTTGGCGGCTTTTTTGGATCAAGCCGCTCTCGATGCCGGCGAGGGGCAAGCTGCTGCAGAGGAAGATGCAGTGCAGCTAATGACCCTGCACTCTGCAAAAGGATTAGAATTCCCTCTGGTTTTTTTAGTTGGCCTCGAAGAGGGCCTTTTCCCCCACAAAATGTCCATAGACAACCTCAACGGATTAGAAGAAGAGAGAAGACTCTGTTATGTCGGCATTACCCGAGCAATGAACAAATTGTATGTTTGTCATACAGAATCGCGTCGGCTCCACGGTGAAATCAACCTTTGTCGTCCATCGAGATTTATCAAAGAAATTCCAAGCGACTTAATAGAAGAAATTCGGCTTAAATCCTCTATTTCACGCCCTGCAGTTGGAGGAACCCGATTAAGTCAAAACAACATAGCAAAAAGCTTAAATGGTTCAGTTGAAGTTCCGGATACAGGTCTATCTCTGGGACAGAGAGTGTTGCATCCAAAATTTGGTGAAGGCGTTGTTCTCAACTATGAAGGGCAAGGAACCAGTGCGCGAGTACAAGTAAATTTTGATGATGTCGGCAGCAAATGGCTCGTATTGTCCTTTGCCAAATTGAAATCGATCATATAGCTTCAATTTGTTCAAATTAATCTAAAAGCCAGAGGAGCGCATTAATGCGTAGACCCCTTAAATCAATCATCTTTACGATTATTATCACGACTATCGTCAGTTGCGACAACAAGTCACAACCGACCAATGCCGTTGTAGCCACTAATCAAGAGCAAATTTATGAGTGGAAACTGATAATGTCTTGGCCTAAAAATACACCGGGGCTGGGAACCGGACCCGAATATTTTGCTGATATCGTAGAGAAAATGAGTAATGGGAGAATGCGGATACGAGTTTTTGGCGCAGGCGAATTAGCCGGAGGGCTTGAGATATTCGACATGGTGCGGCAGGGCGTCGCTGAGATTGGACACTCCGGCGCATATTACTGGCAGGGTAAGATTGCTGGAACCCCCTTCTTCTCAACCATACCCTTTGGGCTTACCGGCCAGGAAATGAACGCTTGGCTAGCATTCGGCGGAGGAAATGAGCTTTGGCAAGAAATTTATGCTCCTTTTAATCTTTTTCCAGTTCGGGGAGGAAACTCAGGGACTCAAATGTTCGGTTGGTTTCGAAACCCAATTAACTCTCTCGAAGATTTACAAGGCCTAAAGATGCGCATTCCTGGGCTCGGTGGCGAAGTCTTTAGACGCGCGGGCGGCATTCCAACCACAATGGCTGTTGGGGATGTTTTCACAGCCTTACAAACAGGTAACCTCGACGCTACAGAATTTGTAGGACCCTACAACGACCTAGCTACCGGATATCATACCGTCGCGAAATATTATTACTATCCAGGATGGCATGAGCCAGGATCCACGATAGAGCTTGTATTTAATAAGGAGAAACTTGATTCGCTGCCCCAAGATCTGCGGGCAATACTTCTCAGTGCAGCGGAGGCGATGAATCAAAGATTAATGGATGAATACACAGCGCTTAGCAACCGTGCATTAACCACCCTAGTCCAAGATCATGGTGTATTGGTCCGGAAACTTCCGGATGATGTACTTAAAGAGTTACGCCGGATTTCTGAGGAGGTGGTCAAGGAATTGGGAACCAGCGACGCTAAAACACGCAAGATTTATGAATCTTATAAAGATTTTCAAAAGAATGTAGAAAGCTATCACAGCATCTCTGAAGAGGCATACACAAGCGCTAGACGTTTAACTAAATAGAGCCATTTTTCTATTGATTGATCAGTGAATATTGCCGCCTCTGAAATTATTTAGGGATCACCGCGCTCTCTAAGAAAACACTCGCGGCAGCCAAGTTACAACTTCCGGGAACAACGTCAAAGTCAACAGCAAAAATATTTGAAAAATAACAAAAGGTATTGCGCCTCTGAAAATATCTATGGTTGCGAGTTCGGGAGGCGCGACACTTCTCAAATAAAACAATGAAAATCCGAATGGCGGTGTTAAAAAGGAGGTTTGTAAATTTATTGCGATCATAACACCGAACCAAATAGGATCGACTCCCATTGAGAGAATCACTGGACCGACAACTGGTATAACCATAAAAGTAATTTCAATAAAATCTAAAATAAACCCTAATAAGAATATCAAAAGCATGACTACCAGCACCGCAGAGCTTACTCCTCCAGGAAGATTTACCAGTAGTTCCTCAATGTAAATATCCCCACCAAAACCTCGAAACACTGATGAAAATATCGCCGCACCAATTAAAATTAAATACACCATTGAAGTGACTCGTAGCGTTTCTAAATTAACATTTTTTAAAACTTCAAAAGTCAATTCTCGTTTCAATAAAGCAAGAAAAACTGCTCCCATAGCGCCCACGCTAGCTGCTTCAGTTGGTGTTGCAATACCAAGCACGATCGAACCGAGCACAACAACCATCAGGAAAAGAGGTGGAAACAATCCTTTTATCAAAGCGAGGAATGTTGATTTAAGCGCGTGTGCCTCATCCAACTCAGTGGAAGGCGCAAACTCGGGTTTTACGAGCCCAACACAAAACAAATATAATGCGTAAATAAAAACTAAAATAATTCCTGGAATCAAAGCACCGGCAAATAAATCTCCAATCGAAACAAAACCGCCATCGAATTTTCCGGCATTCAACTGTGACTGTTGGTACGCATTTGACATAACTTCACCGAGGAGGACCAAACAAATTGAAGGGGGAATGATTTGACCAAGGGTCCCGGTTGCACATATGGTCCCTGCAGCTAAACTTGGTTTATAGCCCTCTCTCAGCATAGTTGGTAACGACAGTATTCCCATCGTAACCACGGTAGCACCAACGATTCCGGTACTAGCCGCAAGGAGCGTACCGACCACCACTATGGAAATGCCTAACCCCCCCGGAAGCCCCCGAAAAACCAGAGACATATTTTTAAGCAAGTCGTCAGCAATGTTAGATTTTTCTAGCATCGTACCCATAAATATAAAAAGGGGGATAGCGATTAAATTTTGGTTAGTCAGAATTCCGTATAAACGATTTGGAATTAAGCTAAGGTACGCGCTATCAAATTCCCCGAAAACTATTCCGAGTCCAGAGCAAAGAAATGATACTCCCATCAGAGTAAAAGCGACTGGGTAACCAAGCATCAGTGCCGCGCAAATAGTTAAAAAAAACAACAAAGGCAATAATTCTACGAACATGTTTGTACCCGCACCCGCGACGCCAGTTTCACTCAATCATTCTCCTGTGTTCGCATTTTGTTGCGCCGAGCGTAACATCGCTAATACTCGCCAGGATTTTAACAGCTCTGATACACCCTGGAGAGCCAGAAGCATCGCTATTACCAGGATGAGAGTTTTGAGGAGATAGACAAAAGGAAGGCCGCTGGACTCTGGAGAGCGCTCAAGAATTTTCCAAGACATCATCACATAATCTTCACTAGTAAAGATGATCAAAATCATTGCCGGCATTAAAAATAGTAACGCACCTAACGCGTTTATAAACGATTTGCCCTTCTCTCCGATTCGGGAATAAAACACGTCTACTCTGACATGACCACCTGTTTTCAATGTATATGAAGCGCCAAAAATGAAAATGACCGCGTTGACATATATGATAGATTCTTGGAGCGCAATCGATCCAAAAGAAAAACCATATCTAAGGACGACAATTAACCCAACAAGCAGGACGAGAACTGAAACGAACCATGAAGCTATTTTTCCTAAGCGTTGGGTGAAGCTATCAATAGTTGAGCTGACTCGAGCTAGATAATCTATTTTTGAAATCATAGAAACTCAAACATGTAACTCTTGAACCGATCGGCTTAAGAAAAAAACCAAAGCCTGAGTAGTTGATAACTAAAAAAAACTACTGCCAGTATCAAGAAAAAGAAAATTATACTAAGTGGCCAGAAAAACATCTTGACCAACCAAATAACGAATCGGGTTCGCCAACTAGCGTTAGGTTCAGCATCCACAGGTATCGCAGAAAACAGCCCTTGGAAACTCAGAGCCGTTAATCCCCATAATCCGGCGACAATGCTAGGGAAAAACCAACGATCGAGTTGCAAATCAAGCCCCAGCTCCGAACTCAACCACAATCGCCACAGCGTTGTTCCCAGGCTTGTTATGAATATAAACCAAAATATAATCCGAAAGCTTCGTAAATTGCTGGCAATTAAGCGAATGCGATTTATCATAGAATGAAATTGTAACCCAACTACTATTACATAAACATAAGGACACGACGTGAGCCATTCTGCGGATAGATTAGATATTGCTTTCTTGGCAGGTTTTGATCAGACAGATCAACCAGTTTTTGAGAATCTAACGGTAGAGCGGTTAGATGCTGAGACTGAAGAAGTTAGATTATTAAAATCCCCTCTCTTAACAAGAAATCTTGCAGCAGGGGATAAGATTAAACCAACCAATCCAGAGCGGGGCGAATATGACCTAATTGAACGCAGCGGCAACCTAAGTGTGCGGGTTTTCTGTCGCGGGGAACTAGATAGCTTAGCAAACACGCTCACGCCGGAAATTGAGAAACTTGGAGGAGCCCTCGACCTTCAAACAGACAGGGCCCTGGTCTATAGCATCCATTTTTCAATAGGATTTAAACAAATCGAAGAGATTTTTAATGATGCCTGCGATGCGTTTGATGAATCCATATGGTTTTATGGGAATGTATACGATGATACGGATGGAAAAACACCCCTAGGATGGTGGGCTGAGCAACAAGAAATATAGCGGTAGAAATTCTTTTATTTTATTCGTAAAGCACCTAACATGGGTTAGGTCAATGGAGTCGTTTTAATTATGCTTATAGTAGTTTCACCAGCCAAGTCTCTTGACTTTGAATCAACGTTCGAGAAAGTCCCGTATACCACTCCGCGATTTTTAGCTGATTCACGCAAATTAGTAAAAGAATTAAAATCTTATTCTCCCGAAGACATATCGGAACTTATGGGAATTAGTAACGCTCTTGGAAAATTAAACCAAGAACGATTCGCTAATTGGAAAACCCCGTTTACCCTAAAAAATGCAAAACAAGCAATGTTTGCATTTACAGGAGACGTATATTTAGGCTTACAGCCTGAGACTTTTTCAAAAGCAGACATAAATTTTGCGCAAAAGCATCTAAGAATTCTCTCTGGTTTATATGGAGTCCTGCGACCTCTTGACCTCATGCAGCCGTATCGGCTGGAAATGGGTCGCAAGTTTGATATAAACGGAAAGACCTCTCTCTATGAGTTCTGGGGAGAAAGCATCACCAAAAGCTTAAATACGGACCTTGAAGAACAAAATACAAAGGTTCCTTTTATATTAAATTTAGCGTCAAACGAGTATTTTAATTCGGTGAAGCCAAATTCGCTAAAAGCAGAAGTGATATCACCTGTCTTCCAAGATTACAAAAATGGGCAATATAAAATCATAAGCTTTTATGCAAAAAAAGCGCGAGGAGAGATGGCTGCATACGTTATTAAAAACAAACTAACAGTGCCCTCTGAGTTGACTACATTTGATTCAAACGGATACAAATATTGCACTGAACTCTCCACGGTGAACAAACCTATTTTCAGACGAAAAGAACAATTGTGACCAGTCAGAGCATTGAATCAGCCCTTCCGTTTAGCCAATCATGCGAAAATAATAAAGGCCCAATACTAGAAAAAATTAAAAAAATATTGGCCAAAAATAAGCACGTCCTCGAAATTGCCAGTGGGACTGGGCAACATGCAGCTTTTTTTTCTAAAGAACTACCTCACCTCGCGTGGCAGCCTACAGAAATTCCCCCGCAAATCAAAAGCCTAAATTTAAGGCTGACAGCTTCGCAGAGTATGAATTTGTTGCCAGCGATTGAGCTTGACGTTGATCAAGAAGAATGGGGTGTTCTAGAGACTGAAGCTATCTTTACAGCTAACAGCTTACATATTATTTCAAAAGAATCGGTCAAAAATTTTATACTGAAAGCAGGAGGAATGCTAAAAAAAGACGGGCAATTAATTGTTTACGGTCCTTTCAAATATAACCAGCGTTTCACTAGTAGCAGCAATGCAGACTTCGATAACATGTTACGAGAAAAATCATCTGATAGCGCTATTAGAGACTTTGAGTGGGTATGCGAACTGTGCGCATCAGAAAACTTATTTTTAGAAACAGACTTTGCAATGCCTGCAAATAACCGTCTACTTTTTTTTAAGAAAGTATGATTGTCTAGCCCTGTCCTTGCCTAGGAATAAACATACTCATATGCTTTTGGTGTGAAAATCGACAACATTCAAAGATCTTTTTTGAAAGGAAGCATTGTCGAGGCAGCGCCCATATAATCTTCGATATGTGGCTTTTCCTCGTTGACAAAATTGGTTACAGCAGAGGAAAATCGAGAATCGGCAAGCCAATGGTTTGAATACGTCAAAATCGGCTCAAAGCCTCTTTTTATTTTATGCTCACCTTGTGCCCCTGCGTCAAAAACTTTAAAGCCGTTCGAAATAGCATAATCAATTCCTTGATAGTAGCAAGTCTCGAAGTGCAAGAATGCTTCCTCTTCAAGGCACCCCCAATACCGACCGAACAACTGAGTTTTGCTTTTAAAAAAAAGCGATCCCGCAATATCTTCTCCGTTGCGAACAGCGAATATCAAAAACAATTGATGTGGTATTGATTCGCCAATGCGTTCAAAAAATTCTTTATTTAAATACCCTGCCTGACCGCGAACTGCGTAGGTGGTTAAATAAAACAAAATAAATCTTTCCCAGTCGCCGGGCGTTATGCTCGCCCCCTCAATAACCCTAAACTCGATCCCACTCGCCGATACAGCGCCCCTTTCTTTTCGAATTGACTTACGCTTGCGAGACGACATCGCTGATAAATAACTATCGAAAGTTTTATATCCGCGATTGAACCAGTGATACTGAGTACCAACACGTTGAATGGTACCCTGGTCCTTAAGTTCATTGCTCAATTCAGCTTCAGGGAAAAGAAGGTGCCAGGAAGAAAATTTATTTGCGCGAGTTTCATCATTAAGAATCGAGACTATCAATTTTAAAAGCGAGGCTCGAGCTACAGCCTTACTTAAAAAGACTCGCTCACCAGTGCTCGGGGTAAATGGAATGGCGCTTATTAACTTTGGATAGTAATTAAACCCAGCTTGCTGGTACGCGCGAGCCCAGGACCAATCGAAGACATACTCGCCATAGGAATTTGTTTTTAAAAACAAAGGCACCAACCCAACAGTTTCGCCTTCGATTCGGATAACGAGATGGTGCGGTTGCCAACCCGTGTCCGCTGAAGTGCATCCCGAAATCTCTAACGCCTTAAAGAACTCGTACCGAGTGAATGGGTTTTCTTCTCCCGCCAAACGATTCCAGTCCTCACGCTCAATCTCGGTAATTGAGCTGGCAAAATAATGCTGTAAGTCTGAATAAGGGAATGTTTCTTGGGTTTCAGGCATGATAAGTTCTTGTACCATGATCATCTATAGATGTAATAAATTAGATGGAAATTCTGGCATTCAGACTAAACCGTCGGATCGACGTCTTTCTGTAAAATCGCACTTCAACTAAAGCGTAAACGCGCAGCAGGTAGCCTTTGGATTCCCCGAACTTAATACGCAGAATTTCAGCAGCAAGCGAGCGTCTTAGAAAATCTGAGTCTAAAGTGGCTGAATTTATTTTAGAGCACGCTCATGAGTCTCTGAGTATGCGCATAGCAGACGTAGCGGCGAGATCAGGTGTAAGCGAACCCACCGTGATTCGTTTCTGCAAAGCCATCGGCTTCGATGGCTATCAGTCATTCAAACTGCAGCTTGCACAAAATTTAGGCACGGGCGGAGCTTACACTCAGTTTGCCGTCAACGATACTGATTCAACTGAAGTCTTAAGGAATAAAGTATTTGATACAACAGTTGGTACTTTAATTTCGGTTCGGGACGAGCTCAATCCAATCGCGTTAGAAACTGCGATCAACAAAATTGTCAGTGCCTCTCGTGTTGAATTTTACGGGTTTGGAGCTTCTGGCTCTGTAGCTGCTGATGCACAACACAAGTTTTTTCGACTTCAATTGTCGACCGCGGCCTACACGGACCCGCATATACAACACATGTCTGCTGTTTCCCTTGGCTCTAACGACGTTGTCGTGGCTATTTCACAGTCGGGTCAGACCAAAGCTCTCCTTCAAAGTGTAAAACTAGCCAAAGAAGCGGGCGCGAATATCATTGGTGTCGCTCCTAAAAATACCGCTTTAAGCGAGCTCTGCGATATCTCCATAGAGGTGAACCAGGAAGAAACCAATATAGCTCACACTCCGGTTTCATCCAGAATCGCGCATTTAGTGGTGATTGATGTCATAGCGACCGGGGTCGCGCTCCACAGAACCCCGCTGCTCAAAAACCATTTGAAAAGACTTAATATCAGCCAGCGCGCATTGCGAACGCCAACATCCGAAACATAAGCTTTGCGATGTAAGCACGTATTTCAAACACCATTTACTATTACGTTTTTGTCCTATAATATTGATTTTTATAGTTTATTTAGTAATTAAAAGCCACTCCCCACGTTTTATTTTATGAGCCCCTTGAAACACCAATAATAGCAATCCCCTTTTATCATTCAGCAGAATTCTCTAATTGATAAACCAATATAGCTGGCTTGATGGAAAACGAGTTATTTACAGGAATATCGGTGCAAAAATGCACAATGTAACCGGAAATTTGATGTTGAATCTATGCAGCAATAAGACTATAGTTTTAGGTGACCGGCGTAAAAACTAATGTTTTCAGGCTGATTAAAAAGCACCATTGTATTTACGCGTGTTTATAAATAATAAATATAAATAAGAATTAAACTAATAAAACCGGAGAGATTTACTTATGCAGATTCCTACTGTCTATAAGCGAAGTTTGTTATGCGCCGCAATATCGTTGTCAGTGGCTCAGATATCTCAAACATCGCTTGCACAAGAACAAACTGTAGAGGAAGTGGTGGTAACAGGTTCCTTTATTCGACGAAGTGAGGGGTTCACAGCTGCATCGCAAGTTACTCAGCTCAGCGCTGAAGACCTTGAAGCAGAGGGCACGATGAACCTTGGCGAGGTCATCCAAAATCTGTCATTTGTAAACGGTGCCTCCTCAGCCATTACTAACACGATTCAAGGCACAGATTCCCGTTCTTCCACTATCGACTTGCGCGGACTCGGTCCAAGATCGACGCTCACACTATTAGACGGCAAGCGATTAGCTAATCAGAACGTTAACGCATTGATCCCAACAATCGCAATCCAACGGATGGACATCGTGGCTGACGGTGCCGCGGCGCTTTACGGTAACGAGGCGGTTGCCGGTGTTGTAAACTTCGTTCCTTACAAGTCATATGATGGCTTAAGAGTAGAGACTTACGTTGAGCAAGATTCCTCCGGAGATTACGACGAGCACTCAGCCCAGTTCCTTTGGGGCGGAGACATCGGCGACCTAGACGTTGTAGTTGCCGGCCAGTTCCGCGCGAACAGCCGTCTTGGTTGGGACGAGAGACCATTGCTCGCTAACTCAGGTCTTACTGTATCTTCGAACTCGCCTGGTAACTGGTATGTGCCTGGCCGCGACGAAGATGGCGCATACACAGGCAAGGATGTGAGGACGCCTGATCCCGCTTGTGCTCCAGCATCAGAAAGAGACTTCTATCAACGCGACACGGTGGCTAGCCCTTACGGGATGCTTTTAGGCACAAGCTGCTTCTTCGACTTTGGTGACTCTCGTAGCTATCGAGAGCCAACTGAAACCAACCAATTCTTTGCGAATGCGTCTTGGGATGTCAGCGATGACCTTACCATAAACCTCCAGGGCTTCATGACCCGCCTAGCAGAGAGGACCTACACATCAACGTCAAACCCAGGTAACTCAAGAATTGCGGAACTCGGTCAAATCAGGGGCGAACTCCCCGGTAACCCGTTTAAGGCAATGGACGCCAATGGCAACCAGCTATATGGAGTTGACGCTAACGGTGACGGAATCCCAGACCGAGGCACCTTGGACGGCAACGACGACGGTTTGATGGATTATCTGATTGCAGGCACAACCGCCAACGGCGTTCCTCTAATGGAGGACGTGCGCCCAAGAACACTTCGTCCAATAAACAAGACGAATGTCTTGCCGATTGGTCACGCACCAGACTTTGATAACCTAGCGGACAGCGTCGACAGGATCTCGCGCTTTAGTGTCGATGCCAACTTCACAGTCCCCTTTATCGAAGGCTGGGAAGGTCAAGCGTCTTACACGCTCAACAAGCGAGACTTCACCTTCATGTCCAACCAAAACTACGACATTGAAGAGATGAAAAAAGGGTTGGCCTGCGACATCATCAATGATCGAGATGCCTGCTACAACCCGTTCTTTGTAACAGATGCGTCAAATCTAACAAACATTCACGTTATGAACGCTATCGCTGCTCGCGATGCAGAACTCAACTACAATGACCTAAACGTCTTAGATCTAGTGTTTAATGGCGAAGTTCCATTATTCGGCTTTGAGCTCCCTGGCGGGCCCATAGGCGCTGCGGTCGGGTACCAGTACCGAGAAGAGTTCTATCGCAACACGCCTTCTGCAGTTGAGCTTTCGGGCGATACTTGGATCGGCGGAACCGAGCCGGAAACAATTACGGCTGGCAACAGAGAAGTTGACGCGATGTTTGTGGAGCTTGCAGTCCCGCTTCTAAGCAATTTAGAGGTCGAACTTGCCGTCCGTCGCGAGGAGTTCAGTACTGGGCAGACATCGACAGACCCGAAGTACGGTATCACTTACGCGCCAACCGATTGGCTCACCTTGCGGGGCACAATGGGTGACGCGTTTATTGCACCGAGCCTTCAAGAACTCTATGATCCGGTCGCATGTGGTCTTCAGGACGTGACTGATAACTTTTCAAACTTCAGCGGATTCACCACGACTTGTCGTGGCGGTAACCCATACCTCGAAAATGAAACTGCGCAAACATCATCTGCCGGTTTCGACCTAGTCTTCGAGGATTGGGATCTCCACTTGACTTGGAACAACACCGAGTTTGTGAACCGAATCATCAGCTCTACTACCCAGCAGGGCAATGACATTGAGTTCCAAGCGTTTAAGGACTGGTCCGGATTTACTGGACTTGGCCGCCTAGGTGAGAAACCAAGTGCAGATCAGCTCGCTGCCTGGGTTGCTAGTGGCCTCGGCGATCCTCGTACTATTAGAGACCCAAGCGACTTGTCGACGATCCTTCAAATGGGTATCGGATTTGCCAATGCGACGAGCGTGGACATAACTGCCTATGACTTGCAGGGTAACTATCGCTTTGACCTAGGTAATATGGGTAACTTGAGATTCAACTTACAAGCAACCTATATTGACTCGTTCATGTATCAAGTTGACTCTACAAAGCCGACGATTGAAGCTGCTGGCGGATATAACGACACAACTGGTGCGGCTCCAGAGCTACCTCAGTTAAAGGCAAACCTCCGCGCAGTCTGGTTAAATGGAAACCATGCCGTTACAAGCACTGTCCACTATATCGACGACATGCCGTACGACGGACCATTGTTCACTCACTTGGATGGCTTTGCTAATTACTTCCGCCCCGGTGGGATGAGAACGACTGGAGTCAAGGCCTGGACAGACATGGACCTTACCTATACCTACAGAGGCTTAGAAATTTTAGGAAGCGAAGCGGGCGTAAGTATTGGTATGAGAAATGCCTTCGATCGACAGGCTCAACGTTCCCCAGAATACGCTGGTGTTATCGGCGGCCTTCAGGACCCGTTAGGTCGCGTTGTCTTTGCCAGAATGCAGTTTGACCTCTAAGGAAAAATTGTATCCGGCTAGATCGGACTTCATTTAAAGAAATAAAAAAAGGGCCTTCGGGCCCTTTTTCTGCTTCAGGCTATACTGAATCAGAACAAAGATTAACTAGACCCATTATGCTAAACTGAGTTATAAGACTTGATGGTATCGAAACAGGGGTTATGACTAAATGCTACAACTAATTATCTTGGCCAGTATTCTTGTCGGCAGCAGACTTATCGGTATGGATGCTAATTGGACCCCGGTGTTAGCGACTGCAATCATTCTTCCCTACCTCACACAAAACAAAATCGTTCAGTATTCTCTCCCTATTTCTATAATGATCGTCACAGACATATACATGTCCGGCAACTTTTATCCGGTCGTTTATTTTTGTATTGGAGCCAGCACCTTGCTTTCAAGCCGACTTAACAAATATTCTGCGACACTCGCAGGTGTTCTCTTATGGCATATATCAGTCAACGGGGCCGTCGTGATGTCCGGTCCAGGGTTTGCGCCGTTTACGCCGGAAGCTATGATCTTTGATTTACGCCTACTGGCAAGTTCCTTGCTATATGTTGGACTTTTTGACGTCGCACAACGGTTTTTTAAACAAACATCTGCCTATAAAAATTCGTCGGCGCTTTAGCTAGAATAATCATTACCAACTCTTGATATCGTATTGCGACATCAATATGAGCAATATTTTAACCACCCAAAGACCTGTCTAGTCCTAGCTAGCGGCATTGGACGGACTATTTCGAAGGGATACAAGCTCGGAAAGGCCTTTGAGGAAACACTGAATTTAATTAACAGTCAAAACGTTAATCGCCATCCAGACCAAAAGCAAAATTGAAACTAGCCAAGCCAAGGACCTTGGCGGCTGAGGTTCATATTCAGAACCATCTTCGAGCATTGGTTTTCTTCCAACACCGCTCACATAGACAATGACAAATATTGTCCTTGCCAAAACCCAAGCAGACCCCACAAATGTGTTATTCCCAACATCGAGCACGACGGACAATACACCGAGGACAAAAAAAATTGGAATTGACTCGGCCAAGTTTTGAAAAGCTTTCAATGCACTAGCTCGTTGTGTAGTCTCCCGAGCAAACCTAAAATGAAGCATAAGTTGAATAAGGTAGAGTAAACAAGCCAACAAAATTATGATTACCATTAGTGAATACCTGAGTTAAATCTAATTTAGGTTTTATGTCTTAGCGATAAGACAAAAATCAAGCCTCTATAAAAAGCAGTTTGAATATTATATGTCGTTCAATAAAAAACGGGAAAGTTATGTAACTTCCCCGTTAATTATGTAAAGTGCTTGCAGGAATTCTTGTCTTACTTAACTCTTTGCATGACGGTGTACCGATACGACGTTGCCTTACCACCACCCCAATTCTCTGTTCGGCTTTCGTATGTATCTTCGTCAATTATCTTAAAAAAGCTATGATGCGCGTGCGGATCAAGATTCACATCCATATTCGTTCCCTTAGTGAACTGAAAATCAATTGCGCCGCCCTGATCGCTATTCCGAAAAGTCATAGAGGGCTGATTACCAATTGCACAATAATGCGTATGGATTAATTCATTCTGTCCATTTTGATGATACATGCTAACCATTTCTGCAGGTGTTCCTGCGGCAAATGTCTGCATCACAGAAGAATTTCCAATAATCTTAAACGACACGGAGGTTGATGAAACGGTTGCTTCCGCAATATCGCCACCAACTGGAACTACCCGTGCCTCGCCAACCCAATCGCCCTCTAAACTTAACATCGTTTGGAACGCTTCATTCGCGGTATAACCTTCTCCCGCGGTAGCTTGAGTAAAAATTGTTATGGCACTAAAGAGTACCAGGAAATTTATTTTCTTCATCTCTTTTTCCTTATAGCATAACTTTGTCTATCGACATTAGTCACAACTTAGGCCATTGTCAAACCAATAATTTCCCGCACAGTATAAAAAATAAAATCACATTTTTACTTTAATCGCATCTGCTACAGCGAGTGCCTTTTTTGTCGCCTCGTCTGTATCCTCGGCACGCGCAAGTGCAACACCCATGCGACGCTTTCCTTTCACTTCGGGCTTGCCGAACAAACGAACCGACGTATCTACGATTGCAGTTGCCGCCCTTAGGTTTTCGAACCTTACACTTTCTGATTCACCTTCCACTAATATAACCGCCGATGCGGAGGGACCAAAGAACCGAATAGCCGGTATGCTTAAGCCCAAAATTGCCCGAGCATGTAGCGCGAACTCCGACAGATCCTGTGAGATAAGCGTGACCATTCCGGTGTCATGTGGACGGGGTGAAACTTCGCTAAATATGACCTCTTCTCCCTTTACGAATAATTCAACGCCAAACAACCCGC
>CAJWVZ010000026.1 GCA_913048385.1 uncultured Gammaproteobacteria bacterium
CACAAATATAGGGGCGGGGAGGTCTAGCTCTGCGCTTAATAGTTATAGTAGGCTATCCCACTTACTAAAGGTGTATCTGAAAACAAAGGAGAAAGGAATGACGGCGTTAGTCGTAAAAAACTTTAAAGCGGCCGAGGGGAAATTTGAGGCGCTTGGAAACTTTTTCAAAGCTGTCTTAGATGATACGCGTTCTTTTGATGGATGTGTAAAAGTTGACGTGTACGCAGACGAATTGGCCGCTACCTACACGTTAGTAGAGGAGTGGGAAACCTTCTCTGCCCATGATAACTACGTAAGTTGGCGAACCGATAAGGGTGATCTGGATAAGACGGGGGATCTGGTCGACGGCGGTATCGATAACGGTCTTGCAGTTTATGAATGGGGAACTAAAACCGATTATTAAAAAAATTTAACAAATTTCTGAGGGTCGAAGGTATCAAAAAATTAGCATTTCTAAGTTTTCTATTCGTTCTATGCACAACGAATTCGTTTTCGCAGGTTAGTGACTCTGAGCGTGTCGCTTTAATCGCGATATATAATTCGACAAACGGCGACAACTGGCGTTACGGGCACAGTTCAATTGCTAACGGCACGGAGTGGCTTGGCATAAAAGGGACCGAGTGCAACTGGTATGGTGTTACTTGTACCTCTGACTCAGTCACCAGTTTATCTCTCGTTGACAATTTACTTACAGGCAAAATTCCTCAAGAGATATCAAACTTGGAAAATCTTACGCAGCTTTTGTTATCCAGAAATGCTATTGGTGGAGACATTCCTAGTGAAATAGGGAGTCTCAAAAACCTCAATAATTTGAGCCTCTTTATAAATGAGTTGACGGGAACCATCCCACCAGAATTAGGTGCATTAGAAAGTTTGACCGATCTGTGGCTAAACAATAATTCACTGAGCGGGAGTATTCCGCCTGCCTTAGGAAATCTCGCAAATTTAGAGAACCTAATACTTAGCTCTAATTCCATAGAAGGGTCTCTCCCGAGTGAGTTAGGTAACTTAGAAAATTTAAAAGCAGTGTCCTTCAACTCGAACAACCTCACCGGCAGTATCCCGCCAGAGCTAGGTAATCTAAAAAAATTAGTAAGTCTCACCCTTGGCTTTAATTCTCTGAGTGGTAGCATCCCAAAAGAGCTAGGAGGGCTTGGAGAATTAGAAAGCCTTGGGATATTTGGTAATGCTTCTTTGACCGGTCCGATTCCTGCTGAACTTGGCAATTTAGAAAGTTTGAAGTTTTTATTTCTTTATGACCAAAATCTTACTGGTAGTATTCCCTCGCAACTAAGCCAGTTGAAAAACTTAGAGACGTTATCAATATATGGAAACGCCCTAACCGGAGAAATTCCGAAAGCCTTAGGGTCACTAACTAATATCAAACTCTTCTGGATGGCAAATAATTCATTAACAGGAAATATCCCAAGTGAGCTTGGTGACTTGCCAAACGTACAGCAGATCAGCCTATACAATAATATGCTGAACGGTGAAATTCCGACTGAATTGGGGAATCTTGAGAATTTATGGAATCTCAACTTATCCTTTAACTCTCTGACTGGAAGCATCCCAAAGCAACTAGGTGGTTTAAGTAAACTAAGAACCCTTAATGTAAGCGGCAACTCATTCGATGAGAGTATTTTCTATCATACGGCTTTGACTAATCCTAACTTAAAGTTGTTTGGAGCCACAAAAAGTTCGGTTGTTTCTGAAGTCGCTAATGAGAAAAATGACGAATCTGACAAATCCGCGACGGGAAATGCGCCTGAGGAGCTATTAGTTTCTGACGATTCGATTCAAATCACCTTGCTGACTGCTGATGGGCTTAGCAAGCTCAAAGGTTCCGCGGTGGCGGCTCTTAGCAAACTTCAAATAGAAGGGTTGAGCACAGAGTCGGTAAGTGGGCTTACATCCAATCAGATTGCGAACATTAGCCTCGAGGCGATTAGAGGATTTAAAAAGGATCAAGTTACTAACCTCAGTAAGGCTGCCATAGGAGGTTTCACAACTAATCAATTCAATCAGTTAAGCCCAGCTGGCCTAAGTGGCCTAACAAAAGATAACTTGGGTGGCTTAGAGCCAAAAGTAATCGCGACAATTACTTCGGAGACATTATCTAACTTATCTGCAGAGGCTCTCAAGGCAATGCCGCCTGAAGAGTTTTCGAAATTTGTTACTGAGTTGGACTCAAGTAAAATTACAAATGACAACGTTAAGCAACTACTTCCCTCTGATTGGGTGTTAGAAGCAACGGGAGAACTCAAGGCGCCCGCTGGGTCGAAACTGAGTTTTAAGTCTTTAGACCCGGTTACTAATATTAACAAAACGTCTCTGCCTCCGCTTCCTGATTTATCTAAGAGTTTTAGTTTGGGTGGTAAAGGTAATGAAGGGATTTTAGAGGGGCTAGATAAGGCTATTGATTCTAATAGCATTGGCTATAAGTTCGAACAAAGAAGCGATGGAATCTTAAATTTACGAGCTGTTGGCGCAACGAGAGAACAAGTACCTGTAGCAGCATTTCTCCCAGACAAAGATCAGATCAAACAAGCCCCAAAAAACTTTGTGCCTGGTATCTCAATTGATTCTAGAGGTGCTTATGTCCTTATTACGGATAAGGGTTACTCCATACCTCTCCTGCCTGCGCTAACGAACCCTGACGATGTTAAGAATTTGCTGCCGCCCTTGAGCGCAATTACGATAGCGTCTGGCGGGCAAACTATTATTAGCGATCTGGGAGATGGACGAGTGAACCCTATAGCTGGTATTCCCAGTCCTTTAACAAGCACTTCAACTAGGTCAGCTGGAGTTTATTCGATAGGCTCTGGAGTGGATGAAAAGATAGAGATTGTTCAGTCCGACGGGTCTCTTCAAGTTCTTTCGCCAGCATTTAAGGATCAGGATGGCTTAAGTGTTGCACTCTATGCGATACCAGAGGTGGCGGGTGTAGAAATTAACACTGATGGCACGGTCGATTTAATCTATAACGGTTCACCATTGATTCTAAAGCCTCATTTTGATGTACAGACAAAGCTGGACGGCGGTAAGTATCCGGAAGGGATAACCCAAGATAATGGGAAGTTCTATTTTTCTAATGAAAAAGGTGAACGGCAACGGTTTAACTAGAGGTTAATTATGGAAGGCTATATTCAAGAATGAATTTTTCAATCAAAGGATTTATTTCTTCGGCGTGAGTTGAACTCATGTAATGGTCTTTAAAACGCCACCGCCATACGGACTGTTCTGACCGGCTTCGTGGAAAGATACTCAAGAACCCTTAGCAGGCATCCTATATGCTTTTTCTAATACTCGCTGCGGTTTTAGCAGCTTTAGTGTATTTACCTTCTGTCTGGGTTCGGCACGTAATGTCTAAGAATGGGAAAGAATTAAATGATCTTCCTGGAACTGGAGGAGAGATTGCCGAGCATTTGATTAAGCGTTTTGAGCTCAGTGGCATAAAAGTAGAGGAAACCGAACCTCTTCGAGATCACTTTGATCCTCAGGATCAAGCCGTAAGACTTAGTCCCGATAATTTTTATGGTAAGTCTTTAACGGCAATTGCAGTTGCTACACACGAGGTAGGGCATGCTATTCAATTTCATCGAAAAGAAAAAATATTTGAGTTACGAAAAAAATACTTGCCGATTGCACATGTTTTGAATCGGACTGGTATCGCAATCATGTGGTCCTTTCCAGTATTGGGTTTAGTTCTGAGGTCTCCCTCCGCGATGGGTATAGCCGTTGGTTGTAGTCTGTTGCTGCAACTGATTGGGGCTTTAGCCTACTTGATAATTTTGCCGGAGGAGTGGGATGCGAGTTTCAATAAAGCTCTTCCTATACTAATGGAGGGCGAGTACGTTGCCGAAGATCAACTCCCTAACATACGTAATGTTCTCAGAGCGGCGGCAATCACTTATTTTGCGTCGGCACTTGCGAATGTGTTAAACATCGGTCGCTGGTTATTACTTTTGCGACGATAACCATTGCGCTTCCTTGTTAGCCGATATCTATAGTATCTTTCCGGTATGAATATGAAGAAATTAATCACTTCAGCTTTTCTAATGATGCTGGTCAGTATTTCTTGTGCCGATGAGATAGCCGACAAATTTGCTATTTCAGAGATGCTTGCGGAATACTCGTATCGCTGGGACGCTAAAGCATCGGAAGAGTTTGCTGACCTTTTTACCGATGATTCTGTTTTAGAGACTTGGCGTGGGGAAGTCTTAGTTAACAAGGTAGAAGGGAAGCAAAACATTTTGGGTTACGCCGAGCAGTCGCACAAAGTTCGCCTCATCGATCGTCAAACGCGGCATCACTTTTCCGGGCTAGTATTTAAAACTCTTTCTGAAACTGCTGCAATTACAGAAAATATGGCTTTGATAACTCATCAAACTGCCGATGATCAGCAGCCGATAATAAGAAGTTCTGGTGTCTACCGCATTAGTTGGGAGAAAAAATCGGAAGGGTGGAAGATGAGTAAGCGTATACTATTCGTTGATAGCCTTGATTTCACATTAAATGATGATGCGGTCCGCTAATTTTTCTGCTTGTCGGAAATATAGATATTCACTAAAACGAGTATGGAATCGACAAAGCCCCTTCGTTTTATTCATTGGTTTAAATCCCTCTACCGCCGACGAGATCAATAATGATCCTACCCTGACTCGGTGCATGGATTATGCGGAAAGATGGGGCTACGGCGGTGTGTGTGTTGCTAATTTATTCGCCTACCGAGCAACCAAGCCGACCGATATGCTAAGGGTTAAAGACCCCATTGGAAAAGATAATAATAAGTGGCTTAAGAAGCTTTCGAAAGCTGCAGGTCTTACAGTGGTCGCATGGGGAAATCATGGAAAACATTTGAATCGATCGCAAGATGTTCAAGATTTTCTCAAAGATTTGCATTACCTTAAATTAAATCGGTCGGGTGAACCTAGCCATCCCCTTTATTTGGAATCCACGCTAAAACCAAAAATATTTTTCTGACATAGTTATTGTTGGTGTTAGAGACGTTTTGGGACGTCCCTGAACTATTGTTTGGTGGAGGCGGGGGGATTTGAACCCCCGTCCGTCAGTTCGCAGCCTTCGGCTCTACATGCATAGCTTCGTCTATTGAGTTAACCCGTACCGGCCCGACGAGCAGGGTGGTTTGGGCGAGCTTGATAATTTTTAGCCGCTTCGCGTCAAGCGCGCTCCACTAGCGATCCCGTTCTAGATGACGATTGCTAAAAACCAGTTTACGGGCATCCCGGCAGCAATCGCTAGCAAGCCTTTAAGCTGCTAGGGCGTATCTATCGTCGTTGGCAACTATAAAAGTTGCAGTAATTGATTAACGAGAGTTACTACCCTCTCGGCATGCACCTAGGGTCTTGATACCGGCGTCGAATCCTAATCGCCCCCTCAGTGAACCTTTAAGATAACACAATGGGCATTTTGATGCATTTAAACCTATCTGTTGGCCTGGCGTAAGATACGGCGTTTATCAATCTGCCACTCGCGATCTTTTTCAGTAGCCCTCTTATCATGGTCTTGCTTACCTTTTGCCAGTGCTATCTGACACTTGATAAGGTGACCCTTCCAGTAGAGTTTCACTGCGACACAGGTGTTCCCTTTTTGTTGAACCGCGACAAACAGTTTGGCTAGTTCTTTACTATGGAGTAGTAGTTTCTTGGTCCGACCTGGGTCGGCAATGACATGAGTACTGGCCGTGTTTAATGGGGTGACATTGCACCCAAGCAGGAATGCCTCGCCGTCTTTTATTAGCACGTAGCTATCGATGAGTTGAACTTTCTTGAGGCGCAGGCTCTTCACTTCCCATCCCTCCAAGACGACGCCCGCTTCAAAGGTGTCTTGCAGAAAATAGTCGTGCCTCGCTTTCTTATTGAGGACAATCGTATTGTCTAGCGATTTGGGTTTCTTCTTTGCCATCAACAGAGTATAGCAGTGATAGACGGACAACCTTTAGATCTTTTAAAAGTTGTCCGCAGCGTGCTTCATTTTACCTGTTTCGTTGCTACTGATAGAATCGGCCATGTTAGGTGTCTAAAAAATGATAATAACAAACTGAAATAGAAAGGATTTTTATGGAGCAAGATAGAGGTCAGTTTAGTTCGAGGTTGGGATTTATTCTGGCGGCTGCTGGCTCTGCCGTTGGGCTGGGGAACCTTGTGGCGTTTCCGGTCATGGCATCTAAGAATGGTGGAGCTGCATTTTTAATCATCTATCTGTTATTCGTCGCGTTTATTTGTTATCCAGTCATGCTCGCAGAGATCGCCATGGGCCGACGAACTCAGCGCAATCCCGTCGGGGCCTTTTCGATGCTCTCGGATCACTCGAAGGTGTGGCGGCTCACGGGCATGCTTGGCATAGTGACTCCCTTCATGATCGCAGTCTTCTACACGGTGATCACGGTCTGGCTGGTGGTTTATTTAAAACAGTTAGCGACCGGAAATCTCGACATACTGTCAAGCGATGCAACCTTTTCTAACTTGGTCCAAGAACCGTCTTTGTTCGGATACGCCTCTCTGCTTCTTGCGGCAGTGTTTCTTATTTTGGTGGGTGGCGTGAAGGGCGGGATTGAGCGTCTCGCGAGGGTATTGATGCCTGCGCTTGCGGTGATGTTAGTTGTGCTTGTTTGTTTCGTTTTAACGCTTGATAACGCGAGTGCTGGTATTGCCTATTACCTGGTTCCAGATTTTAGCAAAATGGATTTGGGGGTCGTCAACGGGGCTCTTAGCCAAGCATTCTTTTCTCTCTCGCTAGGTATGGGAATCCTAATCACTTATGGGTCTTATTTTTCTCGGACTGATAGCATACCGAGCTCGGCACGCATGGTAGCGACGATGGATACCAGTATTGCGTTTTTTGCCGGGCTTTTGATTCTCCCCGCGATTTTCGCGTTTGACCCCAACACAAATACCGATGACCTTTCAACTAGCAGCGTAGGATTGATTTTTAGCTTTTTGCCAAAGATTTTTTTATCGATGCAAGCCGCCGTTGGATATTTCGGGGCCTCAGTGGTTGCATTCATTTTTTTCTTGTTAGTATTTTTTGCAGCACTGACCTCGCTCGTCTCAATTATTGAGATTCCTATTTCTTACTGGATAGATGAGTGGAAGATGACCCGAAAAAGAGCAGTTTTAACGCAGGCGTTCCTCCTTGCGCTATTTGCCATTCCTGCGACGCTGTCATTTGGGCTATCGGAATTTTTTACCAATTTCACAAATTATGGCGGCCTATCTAAATCGTTTTTTGATGTGGTATACGATGTTTTTTATGAAACGATACTCCCTCTTGTTGGTTTCACAGCGTGCATTTTTTGTGTATATCGTTGGAAGCTTCAGGGGTTGAACGAGGAACTTTCGGTTGGTGACCCAAAGTACGATGGGTCTCTTATGCAAAGGTACCTTAATGTGTCCCTTGGGACGGTGGTGCCGGTTGTGTTATTTTCAGTTTTTGTCAGCACGGTTTACGCGATTTTCGTTTAACGTCGTATGCAAGGTTAAGTCGCCAATGGAAGAGATAGATCGCAGTGCGTTGGTTCAATATTCTGCGCAACAGATGTTCGACCTTGTAAATGATATTGAAAAATACCCCCTGTTCATGTCCGGTTGCGTTGATGCAAAAGTGATAAGTCGTCAGGAAAAAGAACTCATGGGAGAATTGTTTTTGGCCAAGGCTGGGATAAAACAGCGATTGATCACGCGCAACACGATGTGTCCTCCACAGAGGATAGATATGGAATTGGTAGAGGGCAACTTTAAAAATTTTAGTGCCACGTGGAGATTTGATTCCCTCGGGTCTGGCGCCTGCAAGATAAGTTTGTCGATGAGATTTGAGTTTGGGTCGGGTTTTCTTAATGCGGGCGCCAATAAGTTGTTCAAGGGTTCAGCAAACTCATTGGTAGACGCGGTCCTAAGACGGGCTCGAGAGGTCTATGGATAGGATGAACAGTCTTTTTGGGTATCAGAGAGAGGACGTGCCGAACAGCAGAATAGAGGATGAGACCGATTCAATATTGGTAGAGGTGGCTTACGCTTCCACTGAGAAGCAGGAAATAGTGCAGCTTCGTGTGCCTCGCGGTACCGTCGCATATGACGCAGTGATCTTGTCAAAGATTACGAATATTTTTCCGGAGATCGATATAAATGAGGCCGATTTGGGGGTATTCTCAAGTCCGTTAGACGGGAAACGCCGCCCAAGTTCAAAGACGTATATCCTGTTAGAGAATGATCGAGTTGAAATTTATCGACCCCTAATAATTTCCCCAATGGAACTCCGCCGAAAGCGCTCAGATTTAAGGGCCGAATCAGCGAAAGGTAAGAAAAATGCAAAATAAAAGAAATCGACTTAAGAATTTTTTCTCGCGGATCGAGCAAGGGCTCTATGAATTTTATGTTGTGCCATACCGAAGATCCTTTGCCAGAGCCAAGCGTGATGAAGAAGACCTTTTTATGCTGTTAGTTTTCGCAGAGACTATGGGTGTTCCAAATCCTGCAGCTTACTACACTATGGAATTGTTGCCGGTAGTTTATGATCGATTTCACGACTGGCATCAGCGGATGGGTATGGAGAGATCGCCACTGGACCATGTACATTGCTGTTAGAACTCGCACATAACAAAAAGATTCTTTTCTTTGGCGGTAAAGGCGGTGTTGGCAAGACTACAGTCTCTGCCGCCACCGCAGTCGCCCGCGCGAGTGCGGGCGGGAGAGTCCTCCTAGTCTCTACGGACCCTGCGCATAACCTTGGCCATCTTTTTGATCGACAAATTGGCTCAATACCCACAAAACTTGCGCCGGGTTTGGATGGGCTTGAACTCGACCCTGAAGAAACTATAAAGCTGCACATGAACGAGATAACTCGATCTTTGCACCGATTGATGCCGGTTCACCTTCGTGGCGAAGTGGATAAGCATATGGCACTTTCCAAAGATGCGCCCGGCATGCACGAAGCCGCAATGATGGAGCGGATCTGTGAGGTTGTTGAGCAGGGACTTGAGGAATACGACTTAATTATTTTTGATACGGCTCCGTCGGGACATACCGCACGGTTAATGGCGCTGCCTGAGATGATGTCTGCTTGGACCGAAGGGCTGATTAAGAGGCAAGAGAAAGCAGATAAATTTGCGGAGGTCGTTGAGGATTTAAGTCGTGATTCGAGTATGGAGGACAAAGTTTTTAATGCCGATGCAAAAGATGAAGATCGGTTGCGAGAGTCAGGCATCCGAAAAATTTTATTCCGCCGAAGGAAGCGGTTCGAAACCTTACGGAATCAAATTTCGGATAGTGACGGTACCGCATTTATTATTGTGTTAGCGGCTGAGAGGTTGCCTGTTTTGGAGACAATTGAGTTATATAGGCAATTAAGTGAGTCTAATATTAATATTGGCGGGCTAGTAGTTAATAAGCGTATGCCTCAGGGCATGGGAGAATTCATGGAAGAACGCTTGCGCCAAGAGGAAAAGCATTTGGAGAGTCTTGAGGCATCCCTGGGGGAGTTGCCGCGACAAGACCTTTCATTGTTTCCTCATGATGTGGTTGGTGTTGACGCGTTGGCGAAGATGGCCAAAAATTTCTAGAACGCAACTTGACTGGACCTATGGAGAGACCTGAGCGGAGGTCATTTCAGTCTCTTCTTGGGTAGGTAAAAAATCACCAGAAAAACGAACCAGGCCATCGTCTTCGAACAAGACAGATATGCGTTCTTGACCGCGAACGCCTCCCCCAGGCTGGAAATTATAGACATAGTCCCAGCGGTCTTGGTTGTAAGGGTCTCTTATCAAAGGGGTTCCCATAACAAACATAACTTGGCGTTTGGACATTCCGGGACGGAGTTGGTCTATCATATCTTGGGTTATGATGTTGCCCTGAGGTATAGAAATTTTATAGACTCCGGGAAAGTCCATTGAGCCAAGGTTGTTGCAAGCTGCTAGCAGCCCCAAGACAAATATGCTGATTACCTTGGTTAGATTGTAGGTTTTCTTTCGCATGGCTAACCTAAAATATCCTGCTTTTCGATGATTAGTGATTTTACGCACACGTTCGCTAAATTATTTGAGTTTGCGGCCCAAAGACCATAAGTGCATAATAACCTGAAAAGCCTGCCAGTAACATCGGTGTTTAAATTTGAGTAAAAGTTGGCGTTGATTTGCGCCGCCGTCGAGGAGAGTTTTGTGAGCGAGGAACAACAAGAGCTTCGTAATGCAGGATTGAAGGTTACGGTGCCGCGGATAAAAATTTTGGACATGTTAGAGCACTCAGAAACGAAGCATTTGAGTGCGGAGGATGTTTTCAAGGCGCTGCGAGATGCGGGGGAAGAGGTCGGCCTCGCTACCGTATATCGTGTTCTTACTCAATTTGAAAAGGCCGGATTAGTGATGCGGCATCATTTTGAGGGTGGGAGCTCGATTTTCGAACTCACTTCGGTAGACCATCATGATCACATTGTGTGTAATAAGTGTGGCCGCGTTGAAGAGTTTTTTGATGAAGTGATTGAGCGACAGCAAGAGGCGATAGCTGAAAAGTATGGATTTAGAATCACCGACCATAGCCTCTATCTTTATGGCTTTTGTTCTGCTTGCCAAGGAAGTTAGTCTCAGACCTGCATTCGGTTAACGCTGACCGTGAACTCAGGTTGCTAAATTCATTCTTTTTGAGATGCAAATAATTTGTTTGCGTGAGCTAATGACTCTTTGCTGAAATCGTCACCACCAAGCATTCGCGCAATTTCCTCAATTCTGCCGGCTTTGTTAAGCTGCCTTATTTGAGTTACCACTTGATTCGTCCCGTCGCCCCTATCAATTTTTTCGACAAAAAAATGATTATGACATTGGCCCGCAACTTGAGCTTGGTGGGTAACGCATAAGATCTGGGAGTGTTCACCCAATCGTCGCAGAAGTTCGCCCACAACCTTAGCAATCCCGCCACCTATGCCCACGTCGACTTCATCAAAAACCAAACTAGGTGTTTGTGTTGTTTGGGCTGTGGATACCTGTATTGCGAGGCTAATGCGTGACAATTCTCCACCTGAAGCAATTTTATTCAACGGTCCAGGCGACTGTCCGGGATTAGTGCTCACTAAAAACTCGATCATCTCTAAGCCGGTTGGGCTTGGTTTTTGGTATTCGATTGGTGTGAGTGCCACGAAAAACTGGGCGTGTTGCATGCCTAGTTCTTTTAGGTGCTGGTTTACTGAGGTTTCAAGACTCTTTGCAATCTTGTGCCGTTCCTTCGAAATTTTAGCTGCAACTTTTTTGTATCTGTCTTGCAGGCGAGTATCTTCATTGCTTAGATGTTCTAGTTCTGAGTCTTCGAGACTAAAAGCCGTTAGTTGCCCCCTTATTTTCCCTGCCAGCTCAACAAGGGAATTGGGCTTTACTCGATGTTTTCGTGCGGTCTCATGCAAAACCCCGATTCGACTGTTGATCTTTTCTAACTCGTTCGGATCAGTCTGTATTCCGTCTAACAATCGTCTAAGGTCGTTAACAGCCTCGTCAATTTGAATGCTAGCGCTTTCGATGATCTGCAGGACCGAGCCAAATCTCTCATCGGTATCCTTTAAGTTAGCGAGTAGAGAAATGGCTTTCTCAAGCATGCTCTTGACGTCATCATTTAAGTTATGTTCTTTACCGGCACATAGCTCAAGTGCTGCCTGCAGGCTCAGAATTGTTTCGTCAGCATTGCTCAACCTTCGGTGCTGTTTTTCTAAGTTTTCGAATTCATTATCTAACAGGGTCAGTTCGTCAAGTTCGCTCAACTGATAGCTAAGTAGCTGTTGATTCGCTTGGTCTGCGCTTTTATTTGTGCGCAGCTCGTTTAAGAGCTGATTATTCTTTTGCCAACTTTTATGGCTGCTCTCTAATTCTTCACGTACTTTTTCAGGAACACCAAACCCGTCAAGCAATCGTTGGTGTGTGGCTTTTTTAAGCAGGGATTGGTGTTCGTGTTGTGAGTGAATGTCTACAAGCATCTCGCCAAGCGTTTTGAGGTGCATCATTGGTGATAGAGAGCCGTTAATAAATCCTTTGGAGCGGCCGTCACTGCCAACCACTCTGCGGACCGCGCAGCAGTTCGGGTTATCTGAATCTATTAATTCATTTTCAATCAGCCACTGCTTTGCTTCATTAATCTTGCTCACGTCGAAGACTGCGGTAATCTCAGCCTTCGGGAAACCAAATCTTACTATGCCTTTGTCAGCGCGATCGCCGAGCGCAAGGCTGAGGCCGCCAAGGATAATTGACTTTCCGGCGCCCGTTTCGCCACTGATGGCAGATAGGTTTGAGCTAAACTCGATTTCGAGGTGCTCTACGGTCGCATAGTTTTGAATTAATAATTGTTGAATCATCTGGCTTTAGTATATGGGATCGGGCCGTGCGTGGGTACGCCTGTTCAAGGGAAAGAGTGATATTTTTTTGCTTGAATATATCATTGATGCCCCCACCTTAGGGTTAAGTGAAAAATTGTGATCAGATCACAGAATGTATTTTCGTCTTCTATCTGATCGGTTTGAATTAAAAGGTTGCTGGGATAGGCCTTTGATAGGGGGGAATTAAATCAGATGAATGATGAGAACATTGAGGAAGATAATCCGGACAATGCTGAAAATGGCGAACAGGATTTGAATGAGGCACTCGAAAACTCTGAAGAGGCGCTGGATGATGGCATTTCTGCCACATCAGATGAGGAGTTAGAGCTGGCAAGGGCTGCTGAGGCGAGCGCGAAAGATGATTACGTTCGATTGCAAGCTGAGATGCAAAACCTTCGTCGTCGCACAGAGCAGGACGTTGAAAAAGCACATAAATTCGGACAAGAAAAATTTAGTACCGAGCTGATTGCCGTGGTGGATAATCTCGAACGTTCGCTTGAGGCTTCAAATGGTAATGAAGATGCCGTTGTGAAAGCGATTCATGAAGGCGTTAACTTAACGTTGAAAGGCTTTATTGAGTGTTTGCAGCGCAACCACATCGATGCTGTTGATCCAATGGGGGAGCCTTTTGATCCCCTGTTCCATCAAGCGATAGGAACTCAAGACAGTCCTGAGTCAGAGCCAAACACCGTGGTTGCTGTGATGCAGAAAGGTTATACCTTGCATAATAGGGTTCTTCGGCCGGCCATGGTCATGGTATCTAAATAAACGCAAGATTTTGTGCTTTAAGTGGTTTGATAGGCTTGAAAATGATCTTTTTGGGCCAATATATAGGGCATTAGAGAAGCAATTGAACAGAAATTTAATTTTGAAATTGGCCAAAACTTAGTCGGCTGAGGATATAAAAGATGGGAAAGATTATAGGAATAGATTTAGGTACAACGAACTCGTGCGTTGCGGTGATGGATGGTGGTGAAGCAAAAGTCATAGAAAATGCCGAGGGCGATCGTACCACACCCTCGATAATTGCATATGCAGGCGACGGAGAGGTTCTGGTAGGACAGCCGGCGAAGAGGCAGGCCGTCACTAACCCAGATAATACGCTTTTTGCGATTAAGAGACTTATTGGCCGCCAATTTGAAGACGACGTAGTGCAAAAAGACATTAAGATGGTCCCTTACAAAATTGCAAAGGCGGATAACGGGGACGCGTGGGTTGAGGTTGACGGAGAACAGATGTCCCCACCGCAAATCTCTGCTCAAACCCTGAAAAAAATGAAAAAGACTGCGGAAGATTTTCTCGGCGAATCTGTCACTGAAGCGGTTGTGACTGTTCCGGCATACTTTAATGATTCGCAACGCCAAGCCACTAAGGATGCGGGTAAAATTGCAGGGTTGGAAGTAAAACGAATCATCAATGAGCCGACGGCCGCTGCCCTAGCATATGGAATGGATAAAAAGGGTGGCGATTCAACAATAGCTGTTTATGACCTAGGAGGAGGCACATTTGATATTTCAATCATTGAAATCGCAGAGACTGATGGCGAGCATACCTTTGAAGTTTTGTCGACAAACGGGGACACCTTTCTCGGGGGAGAAGATTTTGACCTTCGATTGATTGATCACCTCGCAGATGAATTTAAGAAAGATTCTGGAATGGATTTGCACAATGATCCGCTGGCTCTACAGAGGTTGAAGGAAGCCGCTGAGAAAGCAAAAATTGAATTGTCATCATCGCAAGCCACCGAAGTTAATCTACCTTACATCACCGCAGATGCGTCAGGGCCGAAGCATTTGGTTTTGAAGTTAACGCGGGCAAAATTTGAGGCTCTTGTCGAGGATTTAGTTGATAGAACACTCGAGCCATTAAAGCTTGCCCTTGCGGATGCTGACATGGACCCTGGTGCCATCGACGATGTCATTTTGGTTGGCGGTCAAACGAGAATGCCTTTGGTTCAGGCGAAGGTTTCTGAGTTCTTCGGTAAAGAGTCGCGACGTGATGTAAATCCGGATGAGGCTGTTGCAGTCGGAGCGGCGATCCAGGCAGCGGTTCTCTCTGGTGACGTAACGGACGTCTTGTTGTTAGACGTCACCCCTCTCTCTCTGGGGATCGAGACCATGGGTGGAGTCGCCAGTACCTTGATCGAAAAGAACACAACGATACCTACTAAAAAGACACAGATTTTCTCTACTGCAGACGATAATCAGACGGCGGTTACTATTCACGTTGTCCAAGGAGAGCGGAAGCAAGCCGCGCAAAATAAATCGCTTGGACGGTTCGATTTGACTGATATTCCCCCTGCTCAGAGAGGTATGCCTCAGATTGAGGTGGCTTTTGATTTGGACGCAAACGGGATTCTGAACGTTTCTGCGAAGGACAAAGCGACGGGCAAAGAGCAGTCAATTGAAATAAAAGCATCGAGCGGTTTGTCTGACGAAGAAATTGAAAAAATGGTTCAGGACGCGGAAGCAAATTCAGCTGATGATAAAAAGTTTGAAGAAATGGTGACGGTGCGCAATGCGGCTGATGGCCTCATCCATGCAACTAAAAAGACGGTTGAGGAGGCCGGCGACAAAGCAAGTGAAGAAGAGAAAGAAGCCATTAATAAAGCTATTGCAAATCTTGAAGAGGTTCTCAAGGGCGACAGTAAAGAAGACATCGAAGCTAAAAGTACTGAGTTGAGTGAGGCGTCTTCTGCGCTGGCGCAGAAGATGTATGCGGATCAAGCTGAAGGTGGTGCCTCATCTGGTACCGAGTCTGATTCCGCAACTAGCGACGATGATGCGGTTGATGCTGAGTTTGAAGAAGTGAGTGACGAGGATAAAAAAGAGAACGAGAGCTAGCCGGTGTATGAGGTAGTGGAAAGATTCGGCGAGCGAGTTTTAGTTCAAATGTAGTCAGATAGGACCACGGAAAACTAAGTCAGTTTTTGACTTAGTTTTCTTATTTGTGAGTAATTGAAATAATTTTTACCTGTCACAGGTGGAGTTAGGAAGTACGTAGCGAGTCAGCTTTTTATGTCTAAACGTGATTACTATGAAGTTTTAAGTGTTTCTCGAGACGCAGATGCGGCTGCTTTGAAAAAAGCATACCGCAGAGTTGCGATGAAAAATCATCCTGACAAAAATCCAGACAATCCTGAGGCCGAGGCAATATTTAAAGAGGCCAATGAAGCTTTTGAAGTGTTGTCAGATAGTCAAAAAAGGTCTCGTTACGATCAATATGGCCACGCAGGCGTGGACGGGCAAACGAGTGGCGGTGGCGCTGATTTTGGAGACATGTTTGGAGATATCTTTGGAGATATTTTTGGGGGAGGTCGTGGAGGTGGCCGAAGCCACGTTCGTCAGGGCGCAGATTTGCGCTATAACCTCGAAATAAGTTTGGAAGATGCAGTTCGCGGGACAACCGTAAAGATAGACATCCCAACAACGGTGTCATGCGAAAGCTGCGGGGGAAGCGGTGCGAAAAAAGGATCGAAGCCGGTAGATTGTTCCGCTTGTGGGGGAGTTGGACAAGTTAGGATGCAACAGGGTTTCTTCACAGTCCAGCAGACATGTCCTCGATGTCAGGGAGCGGGGAAGCAGATAAAGGATCCTTGTTATGTTTGTCACGGCAGTGGAGCGGTCAAAGAAAATAAGACGCTTTCTGTAAAGGTTCCTGCTGGAGTAGATACGGGGAATAGAATTCGTTTGAGAGGCGAGGGTCAGGCTGGAGAGCATGGGGGGCCGTCTGGTGATTTGTATGTTGAGATGCATGTTAAAACGCATAAGATATTTGAAAGAGAGGGTCGCGATTTATATTGCGAGATTCCGATTGGATTCAGTGATGCCGTTTTGGGGGGCGATCTAGAGGTTCCTACTCTGGAGGGCAAGGTTAAGCTGAAAATTCCTCAGGAGACTCAAACAGGTAAACTATTTCGTTTAAGGGGTAAAGGAATAACTCAAGTCAATGCGAGCGCTCGCGGCGATATGCTCTGTCGTGTGTTAGTCGAGACACCTGTCAATCTTACTAAAAAACAAAAAGAGCTCATGCAAGAATTTAAAACAATTCAAGAAAAGGAAGGAAATCGGCAGAATCCGAAAAAATCAAATTGGTTTGACGGTGTCAAAAATTTCATCGACGAGCTGAGGACCTAAAATCTGCACCCGGTGTTCACCTGCTCGTCTTTACTATTTCAAGTAATTGTAAATGACGCTCCTCGGGCAATCTTGAACCGAATTGGGAGACAACTTCCGACGAGGCGAGAGACGCTAAATTTCCGGCTCGTTTAAGTGACAGGCCGTGCGTGATCCCGTACAGCATTGCCCCAGCAAACATGTCGCCTGCGCCGTTTGTATCGACGGCTCTAGCGTGGCAAGCATCTATCTCGATTAGTTGGTTTCCATCAAAAACGATTGCGCCTTTGCTCCCCAAAGTAACTACAAATTGCTTGGCTCTCATCCTTAACTTCTCTAAGCCAGGTTCTAAGTTCTCAGTTTTTGCCCATATTTTAAGTTCTTGTTCATTGCAGAATAAAAGATCAACGCCGTCGCTGAGGACTTCATCTATCTCCTTTGGGAAGTATTCGACCATGGAAGGATCAGAGAAGGTCATTGCAATCTTTATATTATTCTTCTTTGCAAATTCTCTAAGATCGAGCAAGGCTTCGCGAGCGCTCGGGGAGGTTACGAGATAGCCTTCGATGTATATATATTTTGCATTTTTTGCTGCACTAAACTCAAGATCACATGACGCGATACTACCAGAGACTCCAAGGTGCGTGTTCATTGTTCTCTCAGCATCAGGGCTAACCATAATCAGGCATCGACCGGTTTTCCCATCTTTCGCAGAGGGCGTTTTGTTAGTGTGGATTTGATCTTTAGTCATCTGTTGCGAATAGAACTGGCCGACGGCGTCGTTCGCAACTTTGCAAGATAGAAAAGATTTACCACCAAATTTGCTCAGGGCAAAAAGGGTATTCCCAGCCGATCCTCCGCAGTTTCGAGCTTGAAGTTCCGACCTTTCCATCAAGGCTTTTTCCAGAGCGTCTAACCGCTCTTGATCGACTAACGTCATCAGACCCTTTTCTATGTTGTTTTCTCGCAAGAAAGAATCCTCAACTTGGAATTCGCTGTCGACCAGCGCGTTTCCGATAGCATAAACGTCATATTGCATAGAAAAATCCTTTCTAAATGCGGGTGGTATGAACTTTATAATTTTGAAAAAGCAACTTCTGCAGCATCTAGTGTCGCTGATATTTCCACTTCTTGGTGCGCTATCGACATAAAGCCTGCCTCAAAGGCTGACGGAGCAAGGTAGACACCCTGCTCGAGCATAAAATGAAAATATTTTTGAAACCTATCACTGTTGCAGTTCATAACTTGATCATAAGTTGAAACCGTCTCTTCTTCGCTGAAGAAGCACCCGAACATTCCTCCGACGTGATTGGTAGTAAATGGGATATTGTTGACTTCGGCTCGCTCATTGAGCCCGTCCATTAAGCGTTGAGTCGTTTTCGCTAAATCGGTATGAAATTTCGGATCGGAAATTGAATCTAACATACAAATCCCAGCTGCGACCGCAAGAGGGCTTCCGGATAACGTACCCGCTTGGTAGACGCCTCCCAGCGGAGCAATCATATCCATAATTTCTTGCTTTCCGCCGAATGCACCGATAGGCAGGCCACCACCAATTACCTTGCCTAAACACGTCATATCCGGTTTCACTTGATATACAGATTGGGCACCGCCGAGCGCGACTCTGAAACCAGTCATTACTTCATCAAAGATCAAAACAACGCCATGCATATCACATAGGGCTCTGAGTTTTTCTAAGAATCCGGGTAACGGAGGGACTAAATTCATATTTCCTGCGATTGGCTCTATTATAACGCAGGCAATACGGTCACCGTTTTTTGAGAAAAATGCTTCAACTGCTGTTGAACAGTTATATGGGAGTACGTGAGTAAGTTTAGTGTAGTCCTCAGGCACACCCAGCGAGTCGGGTTTGCCAAGGGTAAGGGCGCCAGATCCAGCTTTGACGAGAAGGCCGTCTGAGTGTCCGTGATAACAACCTTCGAATTTAACTATTTCATCTCGCCCAGTGTATCCTCGGGCGACTCGGATAGCGCTCATCGTGGCTTCAGTGCCGGACGTAGTCAAACGAACTTTTTCTATTGATGGAACAACTTCGCATATTTTTTTTGCCAGCTGAATTTCTGCTTCAGTCGATGCTCCATATCCAATTCCATGATGCAATTGTTCCAGGATCGCAGCGACTATCTTTTTGTTTCCATGACCAAGTATTAAGGGCCCCCATGCGCCCACGTAATCAATATATCGATTTTCATCGACATCTATGAGATAGGCTCCCTCGCTGCCTTTGAAGAAAAGTGGGTTGCCACCCACACCACGAAAGGCTCGGACAGGAGAATTCACTCCGCCTGGAATATAAGATTGAGCTTCATCAAAAAGTCGCTGAGAATTTGTACTCATCATAAAAAGTCTTCCCGTTAATCCGTTTAATTGACGTACTATTTTTTGACGCGACTCAAATTCCCTACGCTTAAATGTTGGAGATAGGCCATTAAAAGCCTGCTTATTATTCTTAAATTGTGGGTTTTATTACTACTAGTAAGACTACTGCAACCATGATCAAAACAGGAGCTTCATTAAAAAGCCGAAAGAATCGATGTGTTTTATAACAGGTATCTTCTCTTAATTGCATCATGTAGTGCCAACATAGGTAATGATAAAACAATAGTCCGCCGACAAATCCTAACTTAAGTTTCATCCAAGTTGCAGAGAAGAAATAGTCAGTATTGAGGCTGATTAACCAGCCGCCGAGGAGAAGTGTTGCAACTGCTGAAGGCGTCATGATGCCCCAAAAAAGTTTCGATTCCATTACAACAAACCGATCTATGCTGATTTGGTCGTTGCTTAACGCGTGATATACAAAGAGCCTAGGTAAATAAAAAATGGCGCTGAACCAGCAAATCACTGCGATTATATGAAAGGCCTTAATCCAGAGCATTTAAAACTTTCCGTTTTGGGATGAGATCACTAATTATAGCAAGCGAAATAGGCCCAGGTGTCAAAAAAAACGGTTCGCGTTTGAAATTGCTTTCTTTGTGACGCAGTGTAACATTACCTGCTCTACTGTTTGCTGGTTTAATTTCTGCGAAAAAAAATGCTAACTCGGAGCGACGTTAAAGGGGACGACAGCTTGGTTAAAATTGGAATAATTGGTGGTACCGGATACACTGGCGTTGAGCTTATGCGTCTTTTAGGGCCGCGAAGCGATGCTAGCATTTCGGTTATAACGTCTCGAGAATTGTGTGGAACGCCAGTCGATACGCTTTTTCCAAATCTTCGAGGTATCATTGATCTTAAATTCTCGGAACCTGATAATCCGGCGCTCGATGAATGTGACGTTGTGTTTTTTGCTACGCCTCATTCCGTGGCTATGCAGCGTGTGCCTAAATTATTGAAAGCCGGGGTTCGCGTAATTGATCTGTCAGCGGATTTTAGGCTTAAAGACGCTGACCTCTGGCAGCGCTGGTACGGGATGCGTCACGAATGTCCAGAATTGCTTGCAGAGGCGGTTTATGGGCTCCCTGAAATAAATCGTGATGCCGTTATTAACGCCAGGCTCGTTGCGGTTCCGGGCTGCTATCCGACGGCGGTTCAATTGGGATTGTTGCCATTACTTGAAAATAAGGTAATCGCTGAAGATCGACTCATCGCTGATGTAAAGTCTGGTGTGAGCGGCGCGGGACGCAAAGCTTCAGTCGATGGACTGTTAGCTGAGGTTGCCGAGTCGGTAAAAGCATACGGAGTGGAGGGGCACCGGCACTTCCCAGAGATATGCCAAGAATTAAATCGAGTTTCAACAAATAGCGTTGGATTAGTGTTTGTGCCTCATTTAGTCCCTATGATTCGCGGGATTTTAGCAACTCTTTATGCGCCCCTTAGAGCCGGGGTTGAGTCTGATATTTTAGAACTTCATGGAATGTTCGAAAGACGATATCGGAAAGAATCCTTTATAGAAGTATTACCTCTGGGAACGCTACCTGAAACGCGAGATGTAAGGGGTTCAAATCGATGTGAAATTTCAATTTCATACTCAGAACAGAGTAGGACCGCGATAATAATCGTAGTTGAGGATAACTTAGTTAAGGGTGCATCGGGTCAGGCGATCCAGAACTTTAATCTAATGTTCGGGCTCGGTGAAACTACAGGCCTCATGTTGCCAGCGTTACTCCCCTAATTCTTAAAATGTTTTTAGCAGTTCTGAAGAGCGCATTGCAGTAATCAGAAGAGCCAATTTAATCGGAGTACACTAAGTGCCCAATGTGGTGAGAGGGAGTAAACAGCATCGAATGAAGGTTGTAGCTGACCGGCCTTTACGACGAATTTTCGTTTTTGGCGCAGTGTTTCTGGTCGTATTTAGCGCGAGCGCTACAGGGTTTTTGGTAGCCTATGCTTACAATTTAATGTCGCTCAGCGGTTCCGAGTCAGCACAGTTGCAATTTGCTCTTAACGAGAAGATCACTGAGATTGAGTCCTTGCGCCGAGAAATCGCATTTCTAGAGCGCACTAGTGAGGTTGATAAAAAAGCGGCATTTCAAAGTAATGCGTCCTCTGCAACGTTGCGGTCCCAAATTTCAGAGTTAGAGCGCAATGTAGAATATTATCGTAAGGTTGTTAGTGAGGAAGCAGGCAACACCGGACTCAGTATTTCAGGTTTTGATTTGTTTGAGACTGATATTGTTAACAAGTATAGATATAGAGTCGTACTGCGGCAGCAGGATGCTGATGGAGACTCCTACCTTGAGGGAAATTTATCCGTTAACTTGGTTGGCAAGAAAGCAGGTATTGATTTGGCAATCCCGCTGCACGAGCTATCTGCGGACCAAGATGGACTGGATATTCGGTTGAGATTTAAGTACTTTCAAAATGTAGAGGGCAAACTCGAAATACCGGATGGATTCCAACCAGTTCGAATTGATATAGAGGCCTCCTCTAAGGAGCCTGTCAAAAAGATCGTTAAAGAGAGCGTTCTTTGGGCGGACTTGCTCAAATAGTCTTTGAGCAACGTACTTGAGTAAGGAAACATTATGTTTAAAAATATCGAAGTAGTGAAAACCAATGCATCATCTGTACCTACGTTAATTTCGAATGGAACTGAGATTTTGGGTGATATTCATTTTGATGGGGAACTGATTATAGAGGGTCGCGTAAAAGGCTCTATTCACGCTCTCGAAGATTCTTCGGCGGTTATAAGAATCGCCGATAAGGGAGTTGTAGAGGGTAACATACGTGTTCCGTCGGCAGTTATAAACGGCTTAGTTCAAGGCGATGTGTTCTGCGGAAAACATATTGAGCTTGCAAGCAAAGCCATAGTGGTTGGTGACCTTCATTACAATTTGATAGAAATGGTGTTGGGGTCGGAGGTAAACGGGAAGCTGATGCATATTAATGCGAGCAAGCCTGAAGTGGAACGCCTTGAGCAAGATCAATCTCGGCTTTCCGTAACTCAAGACTAAAAGGCATCAGCATGTTTAGCTGAGTCAGATTTTGAGAAAGTGTCGTGCTTATATTAGAAACTGGAATCGAGTGGATAACTAAATGTCTGTAGTGCAATCGCAAGAACCGACTTTACTGTTTTTAACAGAGCAAGCGGCTCAAAAAGTACAAAGCTTGATAGTCGAAGAAGGAAACACAGCGTTAAAACTGAGAGTTTTCGTTACTGGGGGCGGATGCTCAGGATTTCAATACGGGTTTTCTTTTGATGAATCCATCGCTGAGGACGACACTGTTGTTGTCAACAATGGGGCTAGCCTCCTCGTGGATCCTTTAAGTTATCAGTATTTGATAGGAGCAAAGATAGATTATCAAGAAGGGCTGGAGGGTTCGAGATTTGTGGTAAACAACCCTATGGCGACAACCACATGCGGTTGTGGTGCCTCCTTCTCAGTTTAAGGTCATAGAGCTAGTTGCTTAACCTTGATAAATCGCTCCGAGATAAACTGAACGCTCGGCTCCGGTGAAAGAGCGAGTGTCGAGCTTTCTTCCAGCGAGAGTTTCACCTGCCATCCAAGCAAACGCTGTCGCTTCGACCCAATCGGGGTTCAACCCTAATACTGCTGTGCTCGTGATTTTTGACTTTGTGAGTAGAGTCTGCAAACGGTTTAAAAGCGATGAGTTATGCGCTCCACCTCCGCAGACTAAAATTTCGTCTACAGGTTCTAGCAGTTTTATAGCGTCTGAAATTGTTGAGGCTGTGAGTTCTAGCAAAGTAGCCTGCACGGCAGACGGCGAAAGGTCGAGTGCAGCATCGGCGAGTTTCGATTCTAGCCAACTCGCATTAAAGAGCTCTCTGCCGGTACTTTTCGGTTGCGGTAAATTAAAGTAATTTTCTTCCCGAAATATTTTAAGCAATGATTTGTTTACACTCTCAGAAGAAGCCCATTCGCCTGAGTGGTCGTAAGGTTTATTCTTATGCTTGCTTACCCAGTAATCCATCAGAATGTTTGCAGGTCCGGTATCAAAAGCTGCCTCGGGTCTATTTGGGTCCAAGAGTGTAATATTAGCTATACCCCCGAGGTTGAGGATGACTCTACTTTGCTTGTCGTCTTTGAAGATAAGTCGGTGAAAAAGAGGAGCTATAGGTGCTCCTTGCCCGCCTGCGGCAATGTCACGCCGCCTGAAATCAGCGATAGTTGTAATGCCGGTGAGTTCTGAAATTAAGTTTGGATCGCCGATTTGCATCGTGAAAGGATACGAATCGTTTGGGGCATGGTAAATTGTCTGTCCATGGCAACCGATCGCACTAATTTCCTGAGGTTTTGTCTTGGTTGATTGTAGGAGATTGAGGGCTGCACTCGCGAAAATATGACCCATTCTCGTATCCAATTGACCGAGGGTTTGAATCTTTACTTCGGGGGCGTTACAGAGGTTAAGGAGATCATTCTTTGTTTGATCGTCGATTGGTTGGAAGTTTGTAGCGATCAGCTCCGGTATTCCTCCCGCTGTCAAACAGCGTATTAAGACGGTGTCGATGCCATCTAGGCTTGTTCCCGACATCATTCCAAGAAAAAGATTCTCTGATTTCGCCATATCTGGGCTCAATTTTTTAGGGGTAAGTAAGCAGGCTGGAGGCCTGTAAATCTCCAAAACGCTCCTGCAAGCTTTGGGTACGTTGTTTAAATCTCGGCAACTCCTTCGCTGCTAATGAGACTGCCTTCGGCAGCTTATCAACTATAGTCCTCGGATTTTTGTGCACTCCGTTAACCAGAAACTCATAGTGTAAGTGGGGGCCTGTGGCCCCACCGGTAGAGCCAACATAACCGATGATTTCACCTTGACGAACTCGCTTGCCCTTTTTTATTCCCTTGCTGTATTTACTTAAGTGGGCATATTTAGTTTGAAAGCCTCCCGCATGCTCCACAGTGATAAGATTACCAAAAGACCCGTTGCGACCAGCAAAGGTGACTCTTCCATCGCTCGTGGCTCTGACTGGGGTGCCTGTTGGAGCTGCATAATCAGTCCCTTTGTGCGCTCTAATTGTATTTAGGATTGGGTGGCGCCTGCGAGGGTTGAAATTAGAACTAATACGAAATACGTCAAGGGGGCTTCGTAAAAACGCTTTTCGCATACTTTCGCCCAAGGGATTGTAGTAACCGGTCTCGCCTTCAGAGTCTTCATAACGGAGTGCAGTAAATCTTTTGCCCTGGTTTACAAAGCTTGTCGCTAGTATTTGTCCGTGGCCAATAAAGATGTCGTCGAGATATTTTTCTTCATACAGGATACTGAACTGATCGCCTTTGCGCGGGTCGAGTATAAAGTCGATAACGCCACCAAAAAGATTGGCCATTTCCATGATAGTGCTAGCAGGTATTTTTTCTCTCTGCCCGGCAACGAAAAGGCTGTCAGTTATTGTCCCGATTTTAAATGCCTGCCTAACCTCTGGTATTTTGGTGATTACTTCTGTTTTGTACGTGTCAGCAGATCGCGTGAAAAGGTACCCATCCAGTGGGGATATTTGCAATTTAACTTTCTGTAGATTGCCTGAGGGTTCGATTAAAAACTCAAGCTTATTACCGGGGTAAATACTGTTGAGAATTTGAGCTTCCACACTGCTATTGAGAACCCTAAATAAGTCTTGGTTACTGAGCTCTGCTCTGGCAAAAATGGATGTCAAACTGTCACCCTCTGAGACATTAAAAGTCTTCCATGTTGAACTGACTTTTTGAATTTTTTTAGTCTGTGCGTTGGTGCTTTTAGAGTTAGGTTCGGCTGGCGGCTTGGATTTTTCAGACAAAGGTGCTGACGAGACATCGGGGAAAGTTTGTGGTGATGTCTGCACTCGCGCAACCTCAACCGGCTTCAAATTTTTTTCAGTGAACATAATTGTTGCGAATAAAATAAAAGCGAGGCAGCAGGCGACCGTCGCGTGCTTTGTTGGAAAGTATCCCCACACCGCAAAGGTGCGATGTAAATGCTTCTTGAAAGAGGGCAGATATTTCATGGATTCTCCGGCCGCCAAAAATTCATGTTAGGGCGAAACCGTATGATTATAGCAGTACGTCGGCGGGTTTTGGCTTGAATTTAGCAGTGGGGATAAATCTGTTGTAACATTATCAGTAGGTTTCGGGTAAATCTTCCATAAGTCTTTTCCTTGACGACCAAAACAAACGCTTAAGGGTATGAAAAGAGTATGACCACATTTTTTGGAGATGCAGTGCAGGATCTTGAGAGTCGAGGACTGATCATGCAGTTGGCTGGAGGTGAGGACTCAAAAGAACACTTAGCGAGCGCATCGCGCACTTTATATTGCGGGTTTGATCCCACTGCAGAGAGCTTGCATATTGGGAATCTAATCCCTTTGCTGGCATTGAGGCGCTTTCAGTTGGCAGGACATCGGCCAATAGTGCTTGTCGGGGGTGCTACAGGAATGATCGGAGACCCCAGTTTTAAGTCCAATGAGCGTCAACTTAATACTGCTACTACGGTAGACGATTGGGTAAAACGGATCAAGCCTCAGCTTAGCCAGTTTCTTGATTTTGATTGTGGCCTCAATTCGGCTGTTTTAGTAAACAATTTGGACTGGATACAGAACTATGATGTTCTGTCTTTTTTGAGAGATATTGGGAAGCATTTTTCAGTCAACTCAATGATTCAAAAAGAATCTGTCCGTCAAAGAATAGACAGAGAGGGAGAGGGTATATCTTTTACTGAATTTACTTATATGATTCTGCAATCGTATGATTTTCGCGAACTCAACAAACGGTTTGACTGCACTTTGCAGATTGGCGGGAGTGATCAGTGGGGCAATATCACCGGAGGTATCGACCTTACGCGTCGAATGAATCAAGCCCAAGTTTTTGGTCTCACAATGCCATTGATAACAAAATCTGATGGATCTAAGTTTGGCAAGAGCGAGTTAGGTACTGTTTGGCTAGATCCGAAGAAAACCTCGCCCTATGCTTTTTTCCAATTTTGGTTAAACACCTCGGATGCTGATGTTTATCGATTTTTGCTCTTTTTTACTTTTTTGGAGACGAGTGAGATTGAGACCGTAAAGGTCGAAGATAGTAAGTCTGCAGCCAAACCGGCAGCACAATTGTTGCTAGCTCGCGTCATGACTGAGCTAGTTCATGGGAAGGAAGGGTTAAACGGAGCGGTGAGAATCAGCGACTCATTATTTTCAGGCGATTTGCAGGCTTTAAATGAGAACGATTTGGCGCAGCTCGCGATGGATGGTTTGCCGAGCAGTGAGCTCGGTGATGAACGGTTGGGTATCGTCGAGGTTTTGGTGGCGGTTGGCTTGGCAAAATCGAATAAAATGGCTCGTGAATTCATAAGCAATCGTGCGGTTAGTGTGAATGGCGCTCTCGTAACGGACGAAGCTTTCGCGCTTGACAGAGAAAGCTCGCTGGACGGAGGGTACTTCATTTTGAAGCGAGGGAAAAAGCTTTTCCATCTCGTTAAGCTTCTCTGACTTTTTTGTTTGTTCGTTACCTCGAACGATTTAAGGTTTTTTTTCAAAAGTTCACCGATAAATCGGTTTATTTGTAATAAACCCTTGTCATGGGCTCTAGCACACGT
>CAJWVZ010000027.1 GCA_913048385.1 uncultured Gammaproteobacteria bacterium
TCGAATTTAAAGGTAGTAAAAAACTTTTAGTGCGACATCAAACTGGTCAAATTGACTTTAAGAAAACGTGCTCTGCATACTCCCACGCTGGTGTGGACTTGGACAACGGCATTGTTTCATGCACGCCGTTTATTGAAGATATTGCCGAAGCTTATGCTTGGGCTGATTTGGTTCTATGTAGATCTGGAGCTAGCACTTGCTCGGAGATTGCTGCACTGGGTCTGCCCGCTATTTTTGTTCCTTATCCATTTCATGCCGATAAGCAACAATTCCATAATGCGCAGTTCCTCGTAGAAAAGGGTGCTGCAATTTTGGTGCCTCAGGATGAATTAACGGTTAATAGAATTGAAAAGTTACTTCGATCGTTTGAGATCGATCATGATAAATTAAGTAAGATGCGTACACAAAAGGCTAACATTGAGGTTTTAAATGCTGATCAATTAATCGCTGATTACTGTGTGGAGATAGCAAATGCTTGAGCAGAGAATTGGAAGCTCCGTTCCGGAAATGCGACGCATTAAGACGATCCACTTTATTGGGGTGGGTGGCGCAGGAATGAGCGGCATTGCTGAAGTTTTACTCAATCAAGGATATAAAATCACAGGGTCCGATGTGATCCCCTCAGCTAATACAGATCGACTTAAGAAAATGGGGGCTGAAATTTATATTGGCCACCAAGCGAAAAATATTGAGAGTTCAGACGTTGTTGTTTACTCAAGCGCAATTCGAGCAGATAACCCTGAAATGGTTGCGGCGAATAGTACGGTTAAACCATTGATTCCGCGAGCGCAGATGCTTTCCGAGCTTATGCGTTATCGGCATTCTATAGCCATCGCTGGAACTCATGGGAAAACTACCACTACTAGCTTATTAGCTTCTGTACTGGCCGCCGGCGGGGCTGATCCAACTTTTGTGATTGGCGGTTTATTAAACAGTGCGGGCGCTAATGCTGGTCTTGGGAAAAGTAATTATCTGGTCGCTGAGGCCGATGAAAGTGATGCATCTTTTATGCATCTTCAACCAATTGTAGCGGTGGTTACCAATATTGAGAATGACCATATGGGAACGTATGGGGGAGACTTTGGCAAATTAAAGGAGGCATTCATAAGCTTTCTTCATAACTTGCCTTTCTATGGACTTGCAGTGTTGTGTATCGATGACCCAGCTGTTCGCGAGCTTTTGCCAAAAATCTCTCGACCAAAGCTTACTTATGGGTTTTCTGATGATGCCGATTTTAGGGTTCAGAATGTGAGTCAAAAAGGAATTGTTACGCGATTTGAAATTTTTCGCAAAGAGTTGCGTTCAGTACTTCAATTGACGTTGAACATGCCTGGGGCACATAACGCGCTTAACGCTGCTGCAGCTGTTGCAGTCGCTTGTGATGAGGGGCTGCCTGATTCAGCGATCGTAGAGGGGCTGGACTGTTTTTCTGGAGTTGGAAGACGCTTCGAAATTCATGGCAAATTCCCGATTGTGGGAGGCGAGGTTACGTTAATCGACGATTACGGTCATCATCCAACAGAAGTTGCAGCAACGATTAAGGCCTTTAGAACTGGTTGGCCTGAGAAACGTTTGGTAATGATTTATCAACCGCATCGTTACAGTCGCACAAAAGACTTGTTCGAAGATTTCGTTCAAGTATTGAGTGAGGTTGATGTGCTCTTTTTAATGGAGGTTTATTCAGCCGGTGAGAAATCGATTGCCGGAGCTGATTCAAGAAGCCTTTGCCATAGTATTCGAGTTCGGGGAAAGGTTGATCCTATTTTTGTTCAGAGCGAGATAGGACTACATGAGATTATTGTTCCCATTCTTCGGCCGGAGGATGTTGTTCTTACTCAAGGAGCGGGAAGTGTAGGTGGTCTTGCAAAGCGGCTTGCGGATATTGGGTTTCGAGGTTAACGGTTTGCAAATCACAAATGATTTTTTTTGAGGTAAAGAAAGTAAACAATGAGAACGATAAAAAAACAAGCAATTCTTGATTCTCTTGGTGAAGTGGTTGTTCTGCTGGGCGGGCAATCGGACGAAAGAGAAGTTTCTTTGAAAAGCGGCGCTGCTGTGTTCCAAAGCTTACGCCGTCTTGGAGTAGCTGTATCGATGATTGATGTCGGCCCAACAATTGTTAATGATTTGGTCGCTTTGAACCCTGACTTGGTTGTTAACATGCTGCACGGTGAGGGTGGTGAAGATGGCAGTATGCAGGGGCTTTTGGAACAATTAGGTGTCCCATACACCGGAAGTGGGGTAACAGCTTCCGCTTTAGCAATGGATAAGGTCATATCCAAGCGAGTTTGGAGAGATGTTGGACTTCAAACACCAGATTTTACACTTCTTAAAGAGGAAAGTGACTGGGAAGGTATAGCATCGAACTTGGGGTCGATTATCGTTAAACCAGTCCAAGATGGGTCAAGTTTAGGTCTTATGCCTGCAGAGACTGCAGAGGACTTAGAGCGAATCTTTAACGATCAGAGTTTAGGCAGGAAAAACATAATGGCGGAATCTCGGGTAAGAGGAACAGAATATACGGTCCCGATATTAGACAAGCAAATTTTTCCTATCATAGAATTCCTCGAGAAAGATTGTATTTTTGATTATCAACGAAAGTACGGGGCTCAGGAAATCCCGATCTGCTGTCCCGCTAAGTTATCTCGCGATGCTGAGTTTGAGCTGACCGCAATGGTTCGCTGTGCTTATGACAGCTTAGGATGCAGAGGCTTGGCTCGCGTAGATGTTATTCGCGACCCAGCAGGAACTTTTTATTTATTAGAGATAAATACTATCCCAGGAATGACGACTAAGAGTTTTGTTCCAAAATCAGCTCAAGCTATCGATATAGGTTTTGATGATCTTATGCTTCTTATTTTGTCAAATTGTTTGGAGTTTTATTGTGAGAGCTTTTAAAGATCAGAGGATTACTTCAAGCCTTGATAAAAAGAGTTTTGGTTTAAACTCATTTTTTTGCAGGCAGCCTCTCCGTAAAAAAGCATGGTTAAGAACCTCTGTTTTAATTGCTAGTATTGTAATCTGCATTACTGGTTTCGGATTTTATTATAAAGATTTTTCACGATTAATTAGTCGTTCGATAACACTTGTTGAGATCGGGACCAAATTGGTCCATGTGAGCGAGCTTGATGTTAAGGCAAGCTTACGGAGTTTTTTAGGGAAAAATTTTTTTACTCTGGATGTCGAGACCGTAAAGAATAGGTTGGAGGAAAATCCATGGGTTTCTGCAGCAACAGTTACGCGAGTTTGGCCTGATACGCTGTTTTTAGAGCTGGAGGAGGAGCTCCCGATAGCCCGTTGGGGCTCTCAATACCTTGTTAATCAGTACGGAGAGCTTTTTTCGCCCAATAATGTTGAGGACTTCACAAATTTACCTTCCTTAAGTGGCATCGCTGGTGAAGAAAGAGTAGTGATGCGCCAATATCGTTCTTTAAGTCACATTTTATCAAATGCTGAGCTGAAGCTTACGGGCTTGAGGCTTGATACGAGGGGTGGGTGGGTCTTGTCTTTGAGCGGAGGGGCTAGCATTTTCGCAGGGCGTAACGAGGTTTTAGAAAAAGTGCAGCGATTTGCAGATTTTTATTCACATCAACGTGGTCTAGGGTTAGCACAAATTAAAACCGTAGACCTTCGATATAGTAATGGGCTGGCAATTCAAAAACGAGCAGCACCACTAGACTCGTTAACGGCAAATGAACTGGCAATAACAAACTAGCAAATTTGACTAAAGAGTGAAGGAACACAGGAATGGGAAAGGTAGAGCACGATAACATGATTGTCGGTTTGGATATTGGGACCTCTAAAGTTGTAGCGATTGTTGGTGAAATTAATGAGGATGGAAGCCTCAGTATTGTCGGTATTGGAAGTCACAAGTCTCGAGGCTTGAAAAAGGGAACTGTTGTAAATATCGAGTCAACCGTTGAATCAATTCATAGGGCGATCGAAGAAGCTGAGCTAATGGCAGGATGCCAAATTAATTCAGTCTTTGCAGGAATAGCAGGAAGCCATATTCGCAGCATGAATTCGCATGGGATTGTCGCTATTCGCGATCGAGAAGTGATTGCGGCTGATATTGAGAGGGTCATTGATGCAGCGCAAGCCGTCGCGATACCTGCTGACCAAAAGGTTCTTCATATCCTTGCACAAGAATATTTGATCGATTCTCAGGAGGGAATAAAAGATCCTCTTGGAATGTCTGGTGTTAGATTGGAAGCCAAAGTTCATCTCATTACCTGCGCTAAAAACGCTGTTCAAAATATTGATAAATGCATAAAGCGCTGCGGTTTAGAAACTGATGAAATAATCCTCGAACAATTGGCTTCGGCTTATGCTGTTTTGACCGAGGATGAAAAAGAATTGGGTGTTTGTTTAGTGGATATAGGGGGCGGCACCACCGATATTGCGATCTTTACTGAGGGAGCGATTCGCCATACCGGAGTTATTCCCATCGCGGGTGATCAGGTTACCAATGACATCGCCATGGCACTTAGAACTCCGACAGAAGACGCCGAAGAAATTAAGATGAAATATGCGTGTGCACTAACTCAGTTAGCCAGTCCGACAGATTACATTAAGGTTCCTAGTGTTGGAGAGCGCAGGCCAAGAGAGCTGTCGCGCCAGGCTTTGGCTGAAGTTGTTGAACCTAGATACGATGAGTTATTTAGCCTTGTAAAAGCTGAATTGCAGCGCAGTGGTTTTGAAGAACTGCTTGCAGCAGGGATCGTTTTGACGGGTGGTACGAGCAAAATGGAGGGAGTAGTAGATCTGGCTGAGGAAATATTCCATGCTCCGGTTCGGGTCGGTTCCCCTAATAATGTGGGGGGATTGGACGATATAATTCGTAACCCTATCTATTCTACGGGGGTGGGGCTGTTGTTGTATGGACTGAAGCAATATCAGGAGCGAGGCGGAGCCAAAGGTAGTGGTGAGCATCAGATTCATTTGGTGAGCCGTGTAAAAAATTGGTTTAGAGGTGGAGATTAATTGAAAAGGGGGGCGTTTTTAGGGTTTTTATTAAAGTGAGACTGTAGTTGTGGAAATTGTATGGACAGTTTATTTTGCTTTCGGAGGGCAATATGTTTGAGTTAATCGAGAATGTGACACAATCAGCAGTGATCAAAGTTATCGGTGTTGGGGGCGGCGGGGGAAATGCCGTTCGTCACATGATTAGCAATGAGGTTGAGGGCGTTGAATTTATCTGTGCAAATACGGATGCTCAAGCGCTTAACGACATTGATGCTAAAAAAACATTGCAGCTTGGATCCACAGTGACCAAAGGCTTGGGAGCTGGTGCCAACCCCGAAATTGGGCGTCAGGCAGCTTTAGAAGATCGAAATGAAATCGCTGACATGCTCTCCGGCGCTGATATGGTTTTTATTACCGCTGGGATGGGGGGAGGCACCGGAACAGGAGCAGCACCCATTGTTGCGGAGGTAGCGAAGGAGATGGGAATTCTTGCCGTAGCTGTTGTTACTCGTCCGTTTCCGTTTGAAGGCAAAAAACGCTCAAAAATCGCCTCTGAAGGTATTGAATCTCTCGCACAAAGCGTAGATTCGCTTATAACGATCCCTAATGAGAAGCTTTTAGATGTTCTGGGTCCTGATGCCTCTCTGCTTGACGCCTTTAAGGCCGCTAACGACGTGTTATTGGGTGCTGTCAAGGGAATTGCTGACTTGATTATGAACCCCGGCAATATAAATGTAGATTTTGCCGATGTAAAAACAGTTATGTCGGAAATGGGAATGGCTATGATGGGGACTGGTGCAAGTGTCGGCGAGAGCCGAGCAAGAGATGCAGCTGAGACCGCTATTAGAAGTCCGCTGCTTGAAGATGTGAATTTAGAGGGTGCAAGAGGCATTTTGGTAAATATTACTGCGGGTGAAAACCTATCTTTAGGGGAGTTCGCTGAAGTTGGGGAGATAATCGAAGATTTTGCATCAGACGATGCAACCGTCGTTATCGGAACGGCTATTGAACCAGGGCTAAAAGATGAAATGAGAGTTACCGTTGTGGCAACAGGGCTGGGTAGTGCGCACGCTCGTCCAACGAAGATTGTCGATAACACGCACAGCACCGATAATTTTCGAAAAGGTATGTCCGCAGAGCGGCGTTCGTCGACTGCTACCGCTAGAGCAGCAGATTCGTCAATGGTCGTGGGCGGAGACGCTGAAATGGATTATTTAGATATTCCGGCTTTTTTGCGGCGTCAAGCAGATTAGTCTCAATCGCATTATTTGAGGGTATAGTCTTTGGATTGTGTGTTCGTTTTTGCTAGGATCAAGGGTTTTAAGTGTCATAATTTAGGGTCGACGTTGTGTTTTCGCCGAGTAACCTATGAAATAGAATTTTCGAGCGGCTCCAAATCTGCTTAATTCTCATAATAAACATAATAATAAGGTCGAGTTATGCTTAGACAGCGAACCCTAAAAAACATAATAAGAGCGACCGGGGTTGGATTACATACGGGCAAGCAGATCTATTTGACGCTTAGGCCAGCTCCAGTTGACACTGGTATAATTTTCAGCCGAGTTGATCTTAGTCCTGTAGTTTCAATTGCAGCAAAAGCTTCAAACGTGGGTGAAACTACACTTTCGACGACGCTAGTAAAAGACAAGGTGAAAATTTCCACCATTGAACACTTAATGTCCGCTATGTGTGGTTTAGGAATAGACAACGCTTATGTCGATGTTAGTGGAGCAGAAGTTCCCATCATGGATGGTAGTGCAGGTCCATTTGTATTTCTAATCCAGTCTGCTGGGATAGAGGAGCAAGAAAAGGCAAAGCGCTTTATAAAAATTAATAAACCTCTTACACTCGATCAAGATGGCAAGTCTGTGAGCCTTGAGCCATTTGACGGTTTTAAAGTTAGTTACACACTTTTATATGATCACCCTGTTTATAAGAGCCATACATCTTCGGCAACAATAGATTTTTCGAGTACTTCGTTTGTAAAAGAGGTCAGTCGTGCAAGGACGTTCGGATTTATGCATGAATTTGAGGAACTTAGGGATAGGAATTTGGCGCTTGGAGCGAGCATGGAAAATGCTATTGCCGTGGGTGATTACAAGGTTTTGAATGAAGACGGACTTAGGTATGAAGACGAGTTTGTTAAGCATAAAATACTTGACTCAATTGGTGACCTCTATTTACTTGGTAATAGCCTTATCGGTGAATTTAAAGGCTACAAGTCTGGGCACGCGCTTAATAATGCGCTTTTGCGAATGTTGGAGGTTAATAAAGACGCTTGGGAAATTGTCAGTTTTGAGGAAGATACAAACGTTCCTATCCTTTATTCGAAACCAGGTATTGCAGCATAAGGTACTGAACTGCATGTTTTATCAATAAATTTTCTATTTTTTGTTTGTGTATGCTATTGTGTTTCTAGCCATTTAGCTTGAATCTCCTTAAAATACTTTCTTATGCTTGATAAGTGTGCGTAACTTATTAAGATTGGTTTCAGTTATGTTATTTTTACATTGCTTTTATACCAACAGAGATGTTCCAACAGATGAAATTGATTTTTGTTAATGAAAAATTAGGGGTAAGTAGGGCCATCCTTTTCCGCGGGTGGTTGAAGGGGCTGTTGTCATTGTGTTTAGTAGGTACCACAATCCCCGTCGCTTACTATATTTTTCAAGAACATACCTCTGAATCTCCTACTTTTTCTGACCTTGCTTCTGATATTGATTTACAGAAGCGACTTTTGGAGCAAGCTGACCGAATAGGATTCTTGCAGCAAAAATCAAATAATGAAATTAACGCGCTCACAGAGCGCCTTGGTGCACTTCAAGCAAGATTGTCGCGTTTAGATTCGCTAGGTTTGCGGATTACTGAACTTGCTAATCTGGATGATGGCGAATTTGATTTTAATGAAAAGTTACCAGTAGGGGGGCCAAGCTTTTCGTTTTCGGATTCAAGCCTATCGTCACTGATATCCAATGATTATCGGACTGCTGACAAAGCGATCTCAGACTTAACAATTCAGCTTGAGGATCGAGAACATCAACTATTGCTCCTCAAGGATTTTCTTGATCAAAGGGAAACATTCAATAATGCTGAGGTCTTCGGTCAACCTCTGGAATATTCCTGGGTTGCTTCAAGATTTGGTAATCGTCCGGACCCGTTTACTGGGAAAAATAGTTTTCATTCTGGGATCGATCTCACTACCGGTAAGGCTGGAGCTGAAATTAAGACTATTGCATCTGGCGTTGTTACCTGGGCCGGCCCTCGATCAGGTTATGGTTTAATGGTGGAAGTAAATCATGGTAATGGTTTCGTAACGCGTTACGCACATTCGGAAAAACTATTGGTCGCGATCGGTGATGTAGTTACGAAAAGTCAAAAGATAGCGCACGTAGGTTCCACAGGGCGATCGACGGGGCCGCATGTGCATTTCGAAGTTTATAAGAACGGTCGAATAGTCGATCCTGCAGCCTACCTCAGTAATACAATTCGCTAGACCTAAAAAGATCTAAGTTTCGTTCCTGCCTTAAATCACAGACTAGGGCACCCTCTGAATAATTAATTAATAAAAACTGAAAGAAAATAATATGAATTTTTTAAGTAAAATATTTGGTAGCAGTAATTCTCGAAAAATAAAGAAATTACAACGTAAGGTTGTAAAGATAAATCAGTTGGAGAAAGCCTATTCCGATCTAACAGATAAAGATCTCGCGAATTTAACCATTGATTTAATGAGAAGGCATTCAGATGAGGCTGAAAGCCTTGATGACTTGTTGCCAGAGGCCTTTGCTGCCGTAAGAGAGGCCGGAAAAAGAACCTTGGGGCTCAGGCATTTTGACGTACAACTCGTTGGTGGAATGGTTCTTCATGAGGGCAACATCGCGGAAATGCGAACTGGCGAGGGCAAAACCCTTATGTCCACCCTGCCCGCTTATTTGAATGCGTTGACACAATCCGGGGTGCATATAGTGACTGTTAACGAATACCTTGCTGAACGAGATGCTAATTGGATGCGCCCAATTTATGAACTGTTAGGTTTGCGTATTGGTGTGATAAAGGCAGGGCAAGTTCCGACTGAAAAGCAAGCTGCATATCAATGTCACATTACTTACGGTACAAATAATGAATTTGGGTTTGATTATCTTCGAGACAATATGGCTTTTCGTCTCGAGGATAAGATGCAACGCGAACCAAATTTTGCAATTGTTGATGAGGTTGATTCAATATTAATTGATGAAGCCCGAACTCCCCTCATTATTTCGGGCGCAGCAGAGAATAGCTCGGAGCTTTACAAAGCAATCAACAAGATAGTACCAAAGCTCGAAAAAGGGCTTAAAGAAGAAAAGTCTAAATTAGAAACGATGGATCGTAATTACGTCCCAGAGGAAAACGGTCATTTTACTGTTGACGAAAAAAGCAGGCAGGTTGAGCTCACTGAACAAGGGCACGAGTTCGTTGAAAGTTTATTAATCTCGCAGAAACTTTTGACCGAAGGAGAGTCACTGTATTCTGCAACGAACTTATCATTGCTCCATCATGTGCATTCTGCATTAAAAGCCCATCAGCTCTTCACTAAAGATGTAGAGTATATAGTGAAAGATAAAAAAATTGTGTTAATTGATGAGCACACAGGCCGCACTATGGAGGGCCGCCGACTTTCTGAAGGCTTACACCAAGCGTTAGAAGCAAAAGAAAACGTTGATATTCAGAGTGAGAGTCAGACCCTTGCGTCAACAACCTTTCAGAATTATTTCAGGTTGTATAATAATTTGTCCGGAATGACTGGAACCGCTGATACTGAAGCTTTCGAATTTAACCAAATTTATGGGCTTAATGTAGTCGTTATACCAACCAACAAACCAATGATTCGATTAGACGCGAACGATCTTATTTTCCTGTCTATGGAAGAAAAGCTGGAAGCTATAGTTACAGATATCTTGGAAATTAGCACAAAGGGTGCTCCGGTTTTAGTCGGAACAGCTTCGATTGAAACGTCTGAAATCATTTCCGCTTTTTTGACAAAAAAGAATGTGAAACATGAGGTTCTCAATGCGAAGTTCCATGAAAAAGAAGCTCAAATTATTGCTCAAGCTGGTCGTCCTGGGGTTGTTACTATCGCAACGAATATGGCAGGCCGAGGGACGGATATTGTGCTCGGTGGAAATCTAGAGGCAGAAATTGAAGAAGCCAAAAACCCAACCCAAAAACAGATCAAAGAGATAGAAAAAAGCTGGAAAGAGCGCCATAGAACGGTCATTGAGGCGGGAGGGTTGCATATAATCGGAACGGAACGCCATGAGTCGCGCAGAATTGATAATCAATTACGGGGCCGATCTGGACGACAGGGAGACGCCGGATACTCCCGATTCTACTTATCTATGGAGGATAATCTTCTTCGAATATTCGCCAGCGACGGGGTAAAGAATTTAATGCGGCGTCTGGGAATGGAACGTGGTGAAGCAATTGAAAATAGCATGGTGACGCGCTCGATTGAAAAGGCTCAAAGAAAAGTCGAGGGTAGGAATTTTGACATCCGAAAACAATTACTCGAATACGACAACGTAGCTAATGATCAACGGACAATTATCTATCGTCAGCGCAACGAATTGATGGCTCGGGACGAGATCCTTGATTTGATACTTGATATGCGAGTTGAGGTTATTAATCAATTAGTTGATCAGTTTGTTCCTCCTAACACTGTCGCTGAGCAATGGGACATTGAGGGCTTAGAACAGAACCTAAATACTGAGCTTTCCATTTCGCTGCCAATTCAAGCATGGCTCGAAGATGATGAAGAGCTTTATGAGGAACATATAAAGGCGAAAGTTATAGATGCGGTAACAAACGTATACGATGAGAAAAGTAAATTAGTAGGAGAGAAAATCAGGAGCTTTGAGAAGCAGATTATGCTGCAAATTCTTGATAGCCTTTGGAAAGAGCATCTTGCCGTAATGGACGGTCTGCGACAAGGCATCTTCCTCCGAAGTTATGGCGGGAAAAATCCTCGTCAAGAATATAAAAGAGAAGCCTTTGCTTTATTCCAGGACCTGCTCACAAATTTGCAACATGAGGTGATAAAAGTATTAAGCCATGTTCAAATACGCGAAGACGATTCGGCTGATGCTGTAGATAGACGACGAGCCGAAGAGCTAAAAATGCAAAAAGTAAATTTTCAACACCAAAAAGCTCCTGAGTTATCTGATGGGAATTTGGATGAGACGAGTTCAATTAACGGAAACGCTAAGACACCTCCTCCGTTCGTGCGTCAAGTGCCGAAGGTCGGTCGTAATGAACCATGTCCGTGCGGCTCAGGTAAAAAATACAAAGCTTGCTGTGGAAAACTTGTCTAGATGAGTAAAATGAAAAATTTAACGAATGGCTTAAATGAGAATTTTTCGGTATCCGGGGTACGAGTCAGCGCTGTTAAGAGTGGTATTAAGGTCAAGGACCGTCTCGACCTTGTTGTTTTTGAAATTGACAGAAAATCTTCGGTGGCAGGCGTTTTTACTTTAAACAAATTTTGTGCGGCACCTGTTCAACTTGCAAGAGAAAATTTACGCCTTGGGAAAATTAGATATTTTTTGATCAACACCGGATACGCTAACGCGGGAACTGGAGAGCATGGATTTCAGGCTGTGCGAAGATGCTGCTCAGAGTTGGCTGACATAACTGGAGTCGACGAAAGCTCGGTGATCCCTTTTTCGACAGGTGTCATTGGAGAACATCTGCCGGTTGAAAAGATTTTAAATGCTCTACCGGCCGCGGTTAATGGCTTTTCTCAAGTTGATTGGTTAAGCGCTGCACGCGGTATTATGACCACTGATACCCAACCCAAAGTTATCTCTAGAATAATACAATCAAAAAACGGCAGTATTAGAGTTTCTGGAATTGCTAAAGGTTCGGGAATGATCCGGCCTGATATGGCTACGATGTTGGCCTTTGTTTTTTGCGACGGGCTTGCTTCTACTAATTATCTGCAGGTGCTCCTTGGGAAATTGGTAGAAGGATCGTTTAACCGTATTACGGTGGACGGTGACACGTCAACAAATGATAGTTGCATGCTCGTTGCAACTGGGGCGAGCGGAGTAAAAATTGAGGGAGATAAAGACTTAGAGGACGGGCTAAGAGTTTTTTTTACAGACCTTGCTGTCGCCCTCATAAGGGACGCAGAAGGGGCGACGAAATTTATCACTGTATGTGTTGAAGGGGGGGCGGACTCTAAGGAGTGTTTAAGAGTTGCCTACGCGATTTCGGAATCGACGTTGGTGAAAACTGCAATGTTTGCTTCTGATCCAAACTGGGGACGTATTCTAGCTGTAGTAGGTCGATCCGGTATTAACGACTTTGATATTGATGCGGTTGAGATTACGATCGGGAATACACGTGTCGTCTGTAATGGAGGCGTTGACCCATCCTACACCGAAACTGTCGGTCAAGTAGAAATGGCGAAAGAAGACTTGCTAGTGAACGTTTCTTTGGGACGTGGGAGTTTTAGAGAGACCGTATTTACTTCGGACTTGTCGTTAGATTATGTTAAAATTAACGCGGAGTATCGCAGCTAAGTGACTTTTGTCGATAGGACATACCAATAAGTTTTACGTGGGTGTATGTATGACGAGAGTTGTGGTCGGCTTGATCTATAATTTACAGAAAAAAATCTTAATTGCGTTGCGTGGAAAGCACCAACACCAAGGTGGGCTATGGGAGTTTCCTGGAGGCAAGCTAGAGCCAGGTGAGATTGAAGCCGTTACCTTAGCCCGAGAACTGAAAGAAGAGCTTGGTATATCAGTGACAGACTCGCAGTTTTATCTTACTACTAAGTTTGATTATGGAGATAAGACCGTCGAACTCACGGTATATAAGGTACGAGAATTTTCGGGCGAGCCGGTCGGCAATGAAGGTCAAGAGATTCGATGGGTTTATATCAACGAACTCGCTTGCAAGGATTTTCCTGCCGCTAATGGGTCGATTATTCGTGCGTTAAAACAATCGGATAACTGAGGCCTAAGACAGTACGCATGAGACACTTGGTTTAAAAACCAAGCAAGCGCTTTTTAGAGGGGTTTGCGTCTATTGGTCTATTTCACCGGTTTTAGATTCTTCGGTTTCAGGGATAAAGTAATTCTCTTTTGCCCACTCTCCAAAGTCTATGAGTTTGCAGCGTTCACTACAAAATGGCCGCGCTTTATTCTTATGATTCCACAAAGTGTTTTTTCGGCAAGTAGGACAAGTCACGAAACTTTGATTAAAGGAATTCTTAGTCATCCTCTTTACTCCCGGCAACAGCACCGCCCTCTAGATGTTCAAGGTAACGTAAATGTTGCTCATAAACTAAGTCGCGAAGAAGCTCGGGGCTACCCTCATTATTTATGATGTCATCTGCAAACGATAGCCGAGTTTCTCTATTAAGTTGGGACGCTATTATTCCCTTTATTGTCTCAGAGTTGCCGCCGTCCCGTTGAAGTGTTCTTGTTACCTGGGTGTCTTCCTCAATATCGATAACAAGTATTCTATGGACTAAGTTCTTTTGTTCCGTCTCAAGCAGAAGGGGTGACATTAAAATAGAGTATGGCCCTTCTAGCTCTGATAATAGTCTTAATATTCTCAAATGTATTATCGGATGTAAAAGACTTTCCAGCCACTGTTTTTCAAAAGGATTTGAAAAAATTATTTCTCGTAAAAGTCTTCGGTTTAGATTTCCGTCTGCTTCTAGAATTGATCTTCCGAAATGTTTAGCTATTTTCTCGAGTGCCGCTGCCCCTTTTGCTACGGCTTCACGCGCAAGAATATCCGTATCAATTATATTTATATTTAATTCCGCAAAGTATGTTGCTGCCTTGGATTTGCCGCTACCAATTCCACCAGTCAGTCCGACAAGCATCGGTGCTATGTTAGTCAAAGTTCCATTCCTAAGTCGTGTAAATATAAATTTACAAAAATACCGTCTTAACCATAAACCGTCTCGATGTAAAATGAAATTATCTCGTTCCCCCCAAACGCCATTGTTAAACCAGCGGCAGCCAAGAATGGCCCAAAAGGAATTAGCCTTGAAGCTTTTTCATGCGATCTGAACCGAGTCACTGTGCCAAAGATTGCACCTGACAGAGAGGCTAGCATGATTATGGGTAATAAGCTTTGCCATCCAAGCCATGCGCCTAGCGCTGCTAACAATTTAAAGTCGCCAAATCCTATACCTTCCTTGTTTGTTATTAGCCTGAAGCCCCAATAAAAAATCCAAAGAGCAAGATAACCCAGAACTGCGCCGAGTATGGACTCACGTGGACTTATATCGAAGCCTAAATTTGTCAAACTCACGAGTAATCCGAACCAAAGTAGTGATAACGTAAGTTCATCGGGGAGAATTAAATGCTTAATATCAATAACCGTTAGGGTTAATAAGGTTAGCGTAAAGAATAGCAGAGTTATGAACTGGAAGTTGATTGAATATCTTACCCCAATGAATAATGCCAACGCTGCGCTTATCAGTTCAACGATAGTGTATTGTTTGGATATTGGAGTACTGCATGTTGAGCATTTCCCTCTTAAGAAAATGTAGCTTACCAGAGGGATGTTCTCCCAAGCTCTAATGGTCTCTTTACAGACAGGGCAATGGGACCTGGGAAGATGTAAGCTAAGATTTTTCAAATAAGCATCGCTTGGGTGTTTAGCTTTAGCTGCACATTCGGACTCAGGATTTTTGGGAGTAGACCAACGATAATGCACTATCAAGGGAAGTCGGTAAGCTACAACATTTACAAAGCTGCCTGAAATTAACCCTATCAAAATAGCAGTCAATATTGTGTCAAAATTAGTTGAGAGAAATAAGTCAATAATGATCATTTTTTGCTTAATAGTTCTCTTTTGCAAAATGTGGATCGTGTCTCGATGGAATTATGATCCAAAAGTAAGCTAAATTGAGTAACAATTACTCCGATTTATCAATATAATATTACTCGATTGATTGGTTGTTTGACAGGACGTTGCAGTTTTTTAGCAAGGAAGATTCATTTTTATTTCTAGGGGTTTTTATAATGTTCAATACCAAGAAAGCGTTTTTTTGTTGGGTTGTCTCTCTGTTATGCGTGACGCCAGTGGGCGCAGGTTTTGGACAAGGTAAGACCGTGGATGACGGGGTGTTTACACAGTCTCAGGTTGACGCTGGTAAACCAGTCTACGATAACAGCTGCAAGACCTGCCATGACATGCGATTTTACAGAGACGCCCTAAAATCTTGGGATGGTCAGCCAGTGTTATGGATGTGGGAGGCTATTTTGGGCACCATGCCGGCTGACAACCCAGGGTCGCTAATGCTCGAAGAATATACCGATGTCGTAGCCTACATTCTTGCCGAAAATGGTTTCCCAGTCGGAGAAGAAACCCTTGATCCAGACAGTAATATGGGAGACATTTTAATTGTTTCGCCCTAAAATTTTTTAATTTAAAGTTTTTAGCCTTTTATATAAGACTCTTTCCCTCTTACTTTGGTATTGGAATTTTTGAATCAATCGATATTGGTTCGACAACTTTGTTGTGTCTTTGAAATGACTCTTCTGTCTCGACGATCAATTTCCAAATCGTATCGTTTGGCGATGCTATCCCAGAGCGCGATGTACTCACAGACAAATTTCTCTCGGGGTAGATATCGTGCCAGACCTTTTTGATTTTTTTTACGAAGTTCTTTCCGACTCGTTAGAATCAGGTTCATTGGATCGTTCGAAAATTGTGCTTTTTTTTGCGCCGACCACCGATCACCGCCATAGCTATGAGCATATAAGCGAGGGATTATATGATCGATATCTATCTTGCTAGCTATTTCAAATTCATCGCCAGTATATTCATCAAACCACATCCCGCTCCGCACTACGCAGTTTCTGGGATTGGTGAATTTTACTGGCGTGCGGCTGGTCAGAATTAGCATCTCCTGCCGCGTCGATTGACAATCTTGATCAAGGTCAATTTCATAATTCCAATCGTCGTCATTGAAAAATTTCTCCATGTCCCTGCGGTCGTTAGCAAAACCATTTCTTCTTCGTCTTTGAGAAGAAAAAGTGTCGGGGATTTCACAGTTCCCTAGGTGACAATGATAGGAGTTTCCATGGTAATGACCGCCGTTTTGGTCTAAGTTCCCGGGATGGCTAAGTGCTGGATGTGATACGGTACCTAAAAACAATAAAATGGTAGTTGAGGTCAAGAGCCCTTGCCCTCTAAATTTAGTTTTATAGCGCATATGTTGGGCCTCTCTTTATTGGTAATCGAAATTTTGATTGCTAAAGAACGAATCCTATATTTTTTTGTTTATCGGAAAAAATCAAGGATAAGTCGAGTGCTTGGATATTTTTTGTTAAGGCGCCGATAGAGATATAGTCTACACCAGCCTCGGCGATTGAGATAAGTGAAGTCTCATCTATGTTTCCCGAAACTTCTAAATTAACTCTTCCATCGGTTAGGTTAACAGCCTCTTTTATTGTTGGTAGGTCAAAATTGTCAAGCATGACCGTGTCGGCTTCAGAGTTAAGGGCTGCGATTAATTCCTCAATGTTTTGCACTTCGATTTCAATTGTTTTTTTTGGAGCTAATTTCCTTGCTTTTGTTATGGCAGATCCAATGCTGCCGCATGCAGAGATATGATTTTCCTTTATTAGAAAAGCGTCATATAAACCTTGGCGGTGGTTATGGCAGCCCCCAACTCGGACTGCATACTTTTGCGCATTTCTTAATCCAGGAAGAGTTTTACGTGTGTCTAGAATTTTGGTGGAGGTATGCTGGATCAAATTTGAAAAATAATGACTTTTAGTCGCTGTCCCTGATAACGTTTGTAGAAAATTTAAAGCTGTCCTCTCTGCGCTAACGAGTTGTCTTGCATTGCCCTCAATTTTAGCTAAAGTTTGCCCTTGTTTAACCGTGTCGCCATCATTAAAGAGCCATTTTAGAGATAAGAGGTTGTGGTTTTGTAATTGCCTAAACGCGGATTCCGCATAGGGTATTCCGCAGATGATTCCGTCTTCTTTGACAACAATCTCAGCATTAGCTTCAGTCGCGGGGTCAATTAAAAGGGCGGTTATGTCTCCAGAGCCAATATCTTCGCTCAAGGCGGTGCTCACAATTTCATCTATGTCATCGGGTGTTTCAATTTCCATTGAGTTTTTTCCGAAAGATTTTATTTTCTATGTCGAGGGGGTCCATAATTGGAGCATTATATTTAGTATAATACGTTTAAGAATTGGTTTATATTCTTCAAAAATTTTGATTACGTGATTTTCTGAAATAGTTTTATTTTTTATTTTGATTTATCGGAGCGAAATTCGTCGTGAATGATATTAACTCTTCAGGGTTTTTGTGCAATGTCCGGCAGGTGGAATCGCCCAACAAAGATGCTCGTCCAAAAGAGGCTGGTATTGATCTTGTTGTTATACATTCGATAAGTTTGCCCCCTGGCGCATACGCAGAGAGGGACATCGAAGCATTTTTTTGTAATAAGCTAGATACAACAAAGGACCCTTTCTACGAGAGTATAAAAGACTTAAGAGTATCGGCGCATTTTTTGATAAGAAGGGATGGCGAGGTAATTCAGTTCGTTAGCTGTGAATTAAGGGCCTGGCATGCCGGCGCATCGGAATTTTTAGGTAAAAACCGTTGCAATGATTTTTCTATAGGAATTGAGCTCGAAGGTTGCGACGAGGACCCATTTACTGATTTGCAGTATTCTAATCTTTTGAGTTTAGTCAAAGCACTACAGTGTCGATATCCTGCTATAACTTCACAACGGATTGTTGGCCACAGTGATGTTTCGCCCGGACGAAAGACGGACCCGGGACCTCACTTTGATTGGCCTGGACTGAGAGAGCGGCTAAAAAAATAAAAGAGATTTTTTGAGTCAGCAAGTCTTATAAAGTCGCTCATGGGTCCGTTAGGGTTGAGTGACCGAAGACTAGATATCTTGTGTAGTTTTACTCGCATTTTCATTTAATTATTATTTTGCATATACCCGATAAATCCTCCTACACCACTAATTAATATCATTTTTTTTATTTCGCATTGATTTTTTTTACGAGGAAAAAGCGTCATTTTCTTGTAGTATTACTACATATAGCAGGTTAAACCTCGGTGATTTTTGCGTAAAAATTGGATATAATACTAAGTCTTGTAATTTAGATACATTTTGGAGGCAATGCAATGGCCGCATTAACCTCAGGTTTGGGCAGGAATATATAATTGGTTTTTTAATCTAATCGTTAGAGGCTGAAAAATGAGCAAGAAAGATGATCAGAATCCTGAAGAGACCCGAGAATGGCTTGATGCTATGTATTCTGTCATCGAAGAGGAAGGGATTGGTCGCGCTCAGTTTCTCCTGAGTTCTCTTGCCGATCGAGCGCGGATCATCGGGTCTACAGAGGACTCGAGCTCAGTTTCTACTCCATATCGAAATACAATATCGCCGTTAGTCGAAGATCGAATGCCGGGTGACATGTTTATGGAGAGAGAGATCCGCGGAATTGTTCGGTGGAACGCGATGGCTATGGTAATGCGGGCTAATCTGCGGGACCCAAGCATCGGTGGTCATATTTCAACTTTTTCATCAGCAGCGACGCTATATGACGTAGGGTTTAACTATTTTTTTAGGGGACCTAATAAAGACGATGAGGGTGATCTCATATACTTTCAAGGTCATTCCTCGCCGGGCATTTATGCTCGCTCTTACCTTGAAGGTCGAATAAGCGAAGAGCAACTTGATAACTTTAGGCAAGAGGTGGACGGTAATGGATTGTCCTCTTACCCACATCCATGGCTCATGCCTGACTACTGGCAATTTCCAACAGTTTCAATGGGGCTTGGCCCAATACAGGCGATCTATCAAGCACATATCTTGAAGTATCAGACAAGTCGCGGGATCTTAGATAACTCACAACGAAAGATTTGGGCTTTTCTGGGTGATGGCGAAACGGATGAGCCGGAATCACTTGGCGCAATAAGCAAAGCAGGAAGAGAGAAGCTAGACAATTTAATTTTTGTTATCAACTGTAATTTGCAGCGTCTTGATGGACCGGTTAGGGGTAATGGAAAAATTATACAAGAACTTGAAGGAGTCTTTCGCGGTGCTGGCTGGAATGTAATCAAAGTGGTTTGGGGTAGGCATTGGGACCCACTTCTGCAATCCGATAAAGACGGAATTTTACAATCAAGAATGGACGAGGTAGTTGACGGTGAATATCAAAACTACGTCAGTCGGGGTGGTGCATATACTAGAGAGAACTTCTTTGGAAAAAGTGATGAGTTACTGAAGATGGTTGAGCACCTTTCCGATGAGGACATCATGGCTTTGAATCGCGGGGGTCACGATCCATATAAGGTATACGCTGCTTATGCAGAGGCTGTGAAGGCGAACGGTAAGCCTACAGTTATTCTGGCTAAGACTGTTAAAGGCTATGCTTTCGGGGATACTGCTGAAGCGCAAAATTCAACGCACTCGGTGAAAAAACTCGATGTAGATTCTTTGAAAAAATTCCGTGATCGTTTTGGTATACCGATATCAGACGAGAATCTCTCAGACGTTCCATATTACCGACCAGCAGATGATAGCCTTGAGTTAAAATATATGCGGAAGGTAAGAGAGAATCTTGGAGAGCCTGTTCCACAAAGACGAACGAATACTGAGCCCCTTAATGCACCGAAAATCTCGTCGTTCGAAGCTCAAACTAAATCAAGCGGTGATCGCAAAATTTCAACGACTATGGCTTTCGTCAGATTACTTACAACTCTCACGAAGGACAAAGATATCGGTCAGCGGGTGGTTCCTATCGTTCCGGATGAGGCTCGAACGTTTGGCATGGAAGGTCTTTTTAGACAATTGGGAATTTATTCTTCAGCCGGTCAGTTGTATGACCCTGCAGATTCGAATCAAGTGATGTTTTACAGAGAGGACAAACAGGGCCAGATGCTGGAAGAGGGAATCACCGAGTCGGGGGCATTTTCCGCTTGGCTGGCAGTTGCGACATCGTACAGCGTCAGTAATTATCCTATGATCCCCTTCTACATATATTACTCGATGTTTGGTTTTCAACGTATTCACGATTTGGCTTGGGCTGCCGGAGACTCGCAAGCGCGAGGATTTTTGATTGGAGCGACAGCGGGGCGCACAACATTAAATGGAGAGGGATTGCAGCATCAGGATGGGCACAGTCATCTTCTGGCTTCAACAATTCCAAATTGTATTGCTTATGACCCAACTTACGCTTACGAACTTGCAGTAATTATAAGGTCTGGCCTCAAACGCATGTACGAGGATATGGATTCCGTTTTCTATTACATTACGACGATGAACGAAAACTATTTTCAGCCGGAAATGCCCGAGGGTGTTGAAGAGGGAATCTTGAGGGGTATTTATCGTCTAGAAGATGGGGGTTGTAAAGAGTTTCAACCGACAAACCTAAACAAATCCTTCGGTGAGAATCGAATCCGACTCCTTGGGAGTGGCACAATACTTTTGGAAGTGCGTGAGGCGGCGAGGCGATTGCGAGAAGAGTATGACATAACTGTCGATGTATGGAGCGTTACAAGTTACAACGAACTCCGTCGAGAGGCTCTGCAGGTTGAACGGAAAAATATACTCAACCCGGACAAGAAGCAAATTAAGCCGTTTGTTACGGATCAACTAGATAAGGAAAAAGGTCCGATTATTTCAGCAACTGATTACATGAAAATATATTCGGATCAGCTGCGGGAGTTTATGCCGGACAGCTACCGAGTGCTTGGGACCGATGGATTTGGAAGGAGTGATACAAGAGAAAAACTCCGACATTTTTTCGAAATCGACAGTAAATACATTATGCTGGCTGCGCTTACTGAACTCCGTGACTTTGAAGTGGTCTCTTCAAAAGACATAAGCAGTTTTATGAAAAATAATGGTATCAGCGTCAGCAAGCCGGATCCGGTAGTTAATTGAGTAATCGCTAGGAAAGCTGTGATTTAATGGAAACATTTTTAAGACGATTCTTTTTTAGGAGTGAGATCGATTGAAATTAGAAGAGATTAATGTTCCTGATTTGGGTGACTCATCTGAGGTGGAGGTTATTGAATTACTCGTCGCCGTTGGTGACTTGGTCAAAGAGAATGACTCATTAATAGTTTTAGAGAGTGATAAGGCGGCTATGGAAATTCCTGCGCCACTTGGAGGGAAAGTCAAGAAAATTGCGGTCAATCTTGGAGATCAAGTAAGTACTGGTTCTTTGATCTTAAGTATTGAAGTTGATAGTAATTCCGCTGTCGTTGAAGAAGAAGCTGATGCGGAGTTGAATGATGCAGCAGCCGCAGTGGATTCAGATGAATCATCTTTAGTTGAGGGCTCGGAGAAGGAAAAAGTCAGCAGTGATCACATCGGTTCGTCAGCTGAGAAAAGCATCCGACTGATAATTCCGGACCTAGGATCTAGTGAGGAAGTTGAAGTGATCGAATTACATGTCAGTGTGGGTGACGTGGTTCGAGTCGATGATCCTTTGATCACTCTAGAATCAGACAAAGCCGCAATGGAAGTTCCGGCAACTATCAACGGAGAAATTACTGAACTCCTAACTAAAGTCGGTGAAAAAGTGGTCAGTGGTTCGGATATCGGATCAATGATCTCTAATGATGTAATTGAGAATCCAGAGGAATCTAACGATTATTCTGATGCAGACTCGCAACCTAAGGAGGATTCAAAGTCCGACATTAAGTTATCAACGGATAGTGCTTCACAAGAAGCGATGGTGCCTGACATACCCTCTCCTAAAAATGGTCGACATGTTTATGCCGGGCCTGCTGTGCGAAAGCTCGCGAGAGAGCTGGGGGTGAATCTTTCCCAGGTTGAGGGCACCGGTATAAAGAAACGGATAGTGAAAAGTGATGTGCAAAATTTTGTGAAGGTGTCCTTAAGTTCAGGGCCTTCTGCATTCAGAGAGTCGTCGCTTCCAGACATTGATTTCACTCAATTTGGGGAAATAGAAGAAGTACCACGAACGAAGCTGGATAGGCTAACAGCAAAAAATATGGCTCGAAATTGGAATTCCGTTCCAGCTGTAGCTCAGTTTAATGAGGCTGACATTACAGACTTAGAGGAATTTCGGCTCGGCCTTAAAAAAGAAGCAGAAAAAAAAGCCGTAAACTTGACGTTACTCCCGTTTTTACTTAAGGCCACGGCATTAGGTCTTGCTAAGTATCCGCAATTTAACGTTTCTTTGCATTCTAGTGACGAGTATCTGATTCAGAAAAAATATATACATATCGGTATAGCAGTCGCTACTGATTATGGATTGGTTGTTCCTGTAATTCGTGATGTTGATCGAAAATCGATTTGGGAATTAGCCTCAGAGGTGGCAGATCTCTCCACTAAGGCAAAGAATAGAAAATTGGGTAGAGCCGAAATTGAAGGAGCCTGCTTCACCATATCGAGTCTCGGAGCGATAGGAGGGACAGGTTTTATCCCTATCGTAAACTCTCCTGAGGTCGGGATACTAGGGGTGGCTAAAAGCATAGTGAAGCCTGTTTTTAAAGATAATGAAGTTATGCCTAGAAAATTTTTACCTCTCACTTTGACCTACGACCATCGAGCCGTCAATGGTGTAGATGGTGGATT
>CAJWVZ010000028.1 GCA_913048385.1 uncultured Gammaproteobacteria bacterium
GTGATACCTCAAGACTCAAAAATCCTGGAATTGGAACCACGATATCTGCCATTAATTCCCATTGTGCATCGCTATTTTTCCAGATTGAAATAAGATGATTATATGAGTCCTGTCCCGACTCGGAATAAATAATCATGGGACCCGCACTCAATCCTAAATCTCCGTCTCGCGATACATCAACATAGTGAGCCTTCCAATTTAATTCTAATTCTCGTTCCGCTGCGTACGCATCATCACTGTAACGCTCTATCGCGTCCGTGGGACCCTCTCGAAAAACGATCGAACCAGGTGCGAGAAACTCTAGAAAGGCCTGTGTCCTGCCAACTTCTGAAGCACGCCCAGCGAAATCCTCATCTCTAGCGACTAATTGCTCCCAATGGCTTTGCTGCGCCACAAAGCTATTAGTTGCAACTTCGGCGGCAACCGTAAGCGTGCACAAAGCAAAGTAAAATAGCATCAAAAAAATAAAAAAGGATACCTTGGTAAGAAATCGCAAGCCATAACGCTGAAGCAAAGTAAAATCATCAAATCTTTCCATATGCAAACGCATCTAGTTATGTCTCCTACTTGCAATAAATCGATAACCAATAAATTATCCAGCAAACTGAATGAGAACGCCGGCAGCCGCGGCAGAACCGATGACACCCGCGACATTTGGCCCCATCGCATGCATTATGAGAAAGTTATTTGGGTTCGATTCAAGTCCGACTTTGTTTGCTACTCTGGCAGCCATAGGCACTGCGGACACTCCTGCAGCACCTATTAATGGATTGATTTTTTCCTCTGTGAAGACATTAATAATTTTTGCCATGATTACCCCGGCAGCTGTCCCCATCGAAAATGCGAGCATTCCCAGCAAAAGAATGCCGAGAGTGCTGCCTACCAGAAACTGTTCCGCTCCTAACTTTGAACCGACTGACAAGCCCAACAAAATAGTTACAATGTTAATTAACGAGTTTTGCGCAGTTTCCGAGAGCCTTTTGACAACTCCAGACTCCTTCATTAAGTTTCCAAAGCAGAACATTCCCAAAAGAGGAGCGGCTGATGGAATCAAAAATGCCACTAAGATCAGAAGCAACAAAGGGAAACAAATTTTTTCGCTGCGAGAAACTTTTCGTAATTGAATCATGGTTATCTCTCGTTCCGCTTTCGTCGTCAGCAACCGCATAATTGGCGGCTGTATGATGGGCACTAGTGCCATGTATGAATAGGCTGATACCGCTATTGCTCCCAAAAGCTCCGGAGCTAAACGACCGGCCACATAAATTGCAGTGGGGCCGTCAGCTCCACCAATAATCCCTATAGCGGCTGCCTGACTCAAGCTGAAATCAAATATACCAATGTCAGAGAGGAACAAAGCTCCAATTAGCGTACTAAATATACCAAACTGAGCCGCCGCGCCTAACAACAATGTTTTTGGATTGGCAAGCAACGGACCGAAGTCAGTCATAGCCCCGACGCCCATAAAAATTAACAAAGGGAATATTCCGGTCTCAAGGCCGAGACTATAAAACTGGGCTAAGATTCCCGCTCCGGTCGCGATCTCCACTCCCGGAATATTCGCAAGAATTCCCCCAAAGCCAATTGGAAGTAAAAGCAGCGGCTCAAAACCTTTTTTTATTGCAAAATAGAGTAACAAGAGCCCTATACAAATCATCACTGCTTGCCCAGCAGTGATTTGCATAATACCCGTCGAATACCAAAGTTCGAGCAGACGCTCCATAACTAGTCTCGTTTTGCTTACTGAATCAAACCTATTAGAGTCTCGCCAACATTGATCATATCGCCGGTATTAACATAAATATTTTCGACCTTACCTGCGAACGGCGAACGAATTTCCGTTTCCATTTTCATAGCCTCTAGGACGACGATGACATCACCCTCATTAATAACATCGCCTCTTTTTACAAACACCTTATAAACAGTGCCCGTAAGAGGGGCAGGGACACCCGTTAACTTGGCGATTAACGGTGTCGCACCATGGGCATGGACTTCTGGCTCCGACAACTCTCTCCAACGCATTTCGTCCTCGTCTGTAACTTTCACCGAATAGGCTGTGCCCTCGACCTCTACAGTATAAACACCAGAGTCTGGAAGCTGATCAGCAGTCTGGCCACTCTCTCCAAGTCCGGGTCGTGGCTCAAAAGCCTCGCTGTTTCCGCGATTTTTTAAAAACCTCAAACCTACTTGAGGAAACAGAGCATATGTCAAAGTATCATCTATCTCATTGTCGACCTTGAAATTTTGCTCATCAGCTAGCCCCAACAACTCAGCGCGCTGAGCATCATACTCCGGACTCAAAAGATCAGCGGGCCGACAAGTAACAACATCGCCACCGTCCAACACCTTCTTCTGAAGTCCTAAATTCACATCTGCAGGTGGCGCACCGTACTCACCTCGAAGGACGCCCTCTGTCTCCTTTGTGATATTTTTATATCTCTCGCCCGCCAAAACATTCAAAACAGCCTGCGTCCCAACTATTTGTGAGGTAGGAGTAACAAGGGGTATGAAACCGAGATCCTCTCTGACGCGAGGAATTTCCTCTAGTACTTCATCTATTCGATCGGCGGCATTCTGCTCCTTTAATTGATTTTCAAGATTAGTCAACATACCCCCTGGCACTTGAGCCACAAGAATACGCGAATCGATGCCTCTCAAAGACCCTTCAAAATCTGCATATTTTTTACGAACTTCGCGAAAATAACCCGCAATCTCTTCAAGCAAACCGATATCAAGGCCAGTGTCTCGATCGGTACCATCCAATATCGCGACCAACGTTTCTGTTGGCGAATGGCCATATGTCATACTCATCGACGAAATCGCGGTATCGACATTATCAATTCCTGCCTCGATCGCTTTCAGGTAGGTGGCTGTCGAGAGTCCAGTCGTCGCATGACATTGCATGTGAATCGGTATCGATAAAGATTCTTTCAATTTCGACACTAGATCGTAAGCAACATAAGGCCTAAGGAGACCGGCCATATCTTTTATACATAATGAGTCAGCACCCATATCTTCAATGCGCCGACCCATATCAAGCCAGCTATTTATTGTATAAACAGGGCTTATAGTAAACGAAATAGTACCTTGCGCATGCTTTTCGTGAGTCCGAACAGCGGCGATGGCACACTCTAAATTTCTCATGTCGTTCATAGCGTCAAAGACGCGGAACACATCAACACCATTAAAAACCGCGCGTTCGACAAACTTTTCAACGAGATCGTCTGCGTAATGTCGATAGCCTAAAATATTTTGACCTCTAAAAAGCATTTGATGTGGAGTGTTCGGCATCGCTTTTTTAAATTCCCTTATACGATCCCATGGGTCCTCACCAAGATATCTAATGCAAGCATCAAAGGTTGCCCCACCCCAAGATTCTAGGGACCAAAAACCTACTTGATCCAGTTTTTCGGCTATGGGAAGCATGTCATCAATCCTCATGCGCGTCGCTAACAGCGATTGGTGCGCGTCTCTGAGAACTACATCAGTAATGCCTAAGGGTTCTTTTTCCCGAATCATTCGTTAAACACTCACTAATCACTTCGATTTTTTTTACGCTTTTCTTTCTTATTTTTATTCTTTTTACGATGCTGACTAACCGCTGCACTTATCACTTCAATCAAACCACTTTGATCAATTTCGGACTGTAGAATTTCACTGACAGCATCAGGCACGATCTTTGGAAGAACAGGCTCGTCTGGTGCAATCCGCTGCATCAATGCAGACATAAATATCGTCACAACCACGAGCAATCCTAAAAAAACAAACACAGCCGTCATACCAAAGAATGCGACCTCAGCTCCTTGCTGAACTAAACTATCATAAGAGAGCATCTTCTCACCAAAATTCAATTATGCAATTCAATTAAACTTAAAAGATTTGTCAATTTTTAAGTTATTTTTAAATTATCGCAAAGCAATTAAGTCTGTTAGTATACTTCGACCGAAGTTGATAAAGTATAAGTCTTCTTAAATCTGGAGAAAAAAATGAAATACAAGCACCAAGCATCAAAACGTCTAACGGTTGCTTCCTCTTTCTTAACTTTAATCCTTGGCTTTGGTTTATCAATGAGCGCTCAAGCTGAAGAAAATGATAAGGTCTTTGAGCTAAGAACTTATACATCCGCACCGGGAAAGCTTGACGATCTTCAATCAAGATTCCGTGACCACACGACTCGAATTTTCGCCAAACATGGAATGAAGGTCATTGCATATTGGACGCCAACCGATCCTGAAAAAGCAAGCGACACGTTGATCTACGTTTTAGAACATGAGAGTCAAGTGGCAGCTGACCAATCTTGGCAGGCGTTCGCAGAGGATCCTGAGTGGGCGGCGGTTTCTGAAGCCTCAAACGCAAATGGCCGAATATTAGCGAAGGTAGTGCGTGAATACATGAAGGCAACTGACTACAGCCCGCTGCGGTGACCCTTAAGCGGAAATGATTTTAGCGAAGAGCTCAAAGAAAGGGCTGTTCACTCAAAGTTAAGCTCAGCCATATGCCATTTCAAGAAGCTCACGAACAGATTGAACTTCAAAGTACCAGTACACAATAAAAAAGACAACAATACCTCCAGCAAATACAATGCCAGCGCCTCTGTCGTCCCTAGCCTTGAAATCGTCCTTATTACTCACAACCATCTCCATCAAAAATTACTGTTTCAACTAAATCCTATCCATCTGCCTGTCGCCGCAACAGTAAACCAAATCATGATCGAAGATATCGCTAAAAGACGCAACAACCAAGGGTTAACTTGATCTAAATCCCTGTCTAGAATCGGCTTACGTATGAAGAAAACAAACAAAACACCGAGTGTCAAAGCGAGCATCTTATACCAATAAACCGGCATATAATAAATCTTAATAGCGACGCCGCACGCCATAAAAATACCAGTCGCTACCAGTAACGCTAGCGACCACGCAAAAACAGAATGACAACGATCTACAACCAATCGCATCGGTAAGCCCTTAAACAATCCAAGGAGTCGACCATCACTTGCTATAACAGAGCCTCCGAGCACGCCCAATCCTACCAAGTGTCCGGCTTGCACAACCGCAAAAAGTGCTCCCCAAGTTTTTCCAGCAACACCAAACCAAGTGGTTTCCATCCACTCAAAGACTGGCAAGACCGCGATGTGGCTTGAGGAGATCAACTCGCTGAAGAAAAAACTCACGAGCAACAAAAAAAATAGGCTAGAGCATAACGTCTTTCGGTAGTTCAACATCAGTGAAAAAATCATAACTGTACCCTTATCATATACAGACTCAAAACTGTGTTTGGCCATCAATACAGCCGGCAATGCCTCTAATAAAATCTGACTGTGGGTAATTACAATCATACCAATCGTACGCAATAAACCGTCCACAAATTACTATAACCGACCAGGTAATTAGAGAAATTAACGCACCAACTCTTAACGCTTTGGGTGCACGCGGTTCAAAATCCCAAGACCCTATCGACGCCGTCATTTTTCGATGGAAAAGAAGGGCGTTAATGGCGCAAATAATAAGTAAGCCTATCTTCAAACGAAACCATACGCTTTGCGCGCTTCTCACTGGAACCGCATAGACCAATAAAATTCCGGTAGCAAACATTACTACGAAGCCTAATAACATGGGAGTATTCAAACGAGTGGCCAGTTTATTGGCAGAAATGTCAGCAAATGCCCAACCCAACATACGCAGATCGATAAGAAACAAAATGCCGAGACTCAGCATTAGAGTGAGGACATGCGTTGACTCGATCCAATTGTAAAGATAGTAAGACTCATGAATACGAGTACTCCACTCAGTATTATCTAGCCACACTGCAGCGTTATAAATGAGTTGATTCAACAAGAACTCCCTTTGGCATTCTTACGATTTTCACAAAACGATTGAGGAGTTGCTATGATATCGAAAAAAAAAACTTATTTCAAAATTGTTAAGAGCGAAGCAGAAGTTAAGCTCCTTTAGTAAAAAAAGAGTAAAATTTTGACTAGTCTTTCCGCGGCATCGAATGCGCAGATCGCTAGAGAATGAATAGCTGTTTCACTCGGAGGGATTAAAAATTTTAACACTAGCTTTGGAAAATAAATCAAAAACTTTTCTTTTCATCGTATTTTTTATTTTGTGCACGAGCATTAGTCAGCTCTCAGAATCAAAAGAAAATCAAACGCTAAATAAAGCAGCTGACTCTCCCCGAGAGCTGAGTATCAGCGGCGCTTCCAGGTTGAGGCTTGAAAATCATGCGGGTAGTATTCGAGCCAACAGCGCTAACAACCAAATTCTTACCATGCGTACGTCAATAGAGATGTCTTACACGTCAAATTCAAGCTCTTTGAACTTGGAGCTAATGGACTCACGTCAAGCGCTAGCCGAAACTGACGGCCCAATAAACACGGGCGACGTAAACGTATTAGATATACAACAACTTAACTTTCAAACGCAATTCGGCCTCAATAAATCCCATACTCTTAAGATTGGTCGGTTCACAACAAATCACGGAAACAGGCGATTAGTCGCCAGACCTGTTTATCGTAACACCATGAATACATTCGACGGGCTAGAATTAGTAAGCCGCTTTAAAAATGGTAAGCAAATTCAGATTCTTGCAAGCCAACCCGTGCTCAGAAAACCGAATAAAAAAGATGAATTGATTCGAAATGATTTTACGCTCGACAAATCATCAAGCGCGGTCCGTTTCTACGGAGCCACGCTGGACCTTCCTGATGTTTCATATATTCAAGAATCATTGAATTTGAACATCAACCCTTTAAAGGCCGATTTTTTTGGATACCTCCTGCGTGAGAAGGACACCTTGCAAAGACAGTCAAAAAACCGAAAGCTGGGAACTTTTGGCTTTAGACTGAAGTCTGAACCCGAAAGTGGAAAAATCGATATTGAAATTCATTCTTCACAACAATCAGGAACACAGCGCGCCTCATTAAGTCCAATGGACCAGAGAGATTTAAGGCACAAAGCATTCTTTAGAAATTTCGTTTTTGGATACACGTTTCGAGGAAAGCAACAAACAAGAGTCTCGTTTGAGTTTGATCATGGTAGTGGAGACTCTGACCCCGATGACAAAAAGAGTGAGCGATATGATTCATTATTTGGCGTTACAGCACCACTATACGGACCGACAGGCTTCTACGGGGTATTCAACATGAGTAACACCATCACGCCAGGGTTAAGGTTGAGTTTTAATCCGACACCTAATTTGAACCTTATGCTTTCTTATCGGCACTTTTGGTTAGACGAGACTCGTGATTCCTTAGGACGTTCAAAAAAACGCGTCCGGAAAGGAACAATAGACAATTACGTCGGGCAGCATCTTGAACTTCGATCACGTTGGAATCCGCTAGACTCATTGCGATTTGAAACTGGCGTTGTCTTCTTGGCCCTGAAGAATTTTAGAAACAAAAACTCAACCTTTTTCTGGTTTGGCGTAGAAAGGCGTTTTTAACCTCCCACACACATATGTCTCTTTCTATCTATTTGGACGTCTCAATGCGCCGTGCAGGAACTCGCTAAGTTGCTACACTCATCGATACAACATTTGAGTCCCTCGACTGCCTGTAACTTATCCAGATTAGAAACTGAATACCAAACAAGAGCGAAGCCGACAGCAAATGTGTGGGCTGAATAAATGCAGGCATACCCAGGTGCCCTAGAGTAGCACCGGAGATCACCGATCCAAAGATTATAACAACCATAGCTATTGCCATCCTAACGAGAGAATGAGAACGGCCTAAGGAACTTGCCAACAAATACGTTAGCCATAGATTACAAAATAGTAGAACAGCTGAAAAACTTCGGTGCACATAGAAAAACCAAGGCATAGCGGCAATCCATTGCGATCGAGCACCCTCGCCCTGCTCACGACTTATGAAATCGGTCATCTCTCTTACTTGGGTACCCATCGCAACCTGCACCACCGTGAGGCCAATTACGATATATAGCCACCTCTCAAATCTCGGATCGATTTGGTCGATCGGTTGCCGCAGCATGAATGCCCTGCGTGATTGCGCCAAGGCATAAATTAAGGTCCCGACGATCGTAAGAGCAACCAACATATGGACCGTAATTAGACCTGGCATTAGATTTGATGATACTACTTTGCTGCCAAGCCATCCCTGAAACCCAACTAAAAGAAACGCCAAGCCTGCCGCATAAAATATCTTAGGATTATGACCACGGATAGCGAAGGCGCAGACCGCCGTGAAGCATATCAAAACACCGATAGACACGCCCAACAGTCTATTAAGATATTCCGTCCATGTTTTCACTACATTGAAGCGGGTTTCGGCATAACCAAGGTCCGCGTATGTCTCTTGATAATCGCTTGGCAAGGCACTTTCGCTAGTAGGAGGTATCCATTGCCCAAAGCAGGTTGGCCAGTCTGGGCAACCCATACCTGAACCTGACGCTCGCACTGAGGCTCCAACTAAAATTAGAATGTAAACAGCGACAATGGTTGTCCATGCTACTTTTTGAAACCGAAGCAAAGCTAACGAATTGGCATGCTCACCCAGCTCTTTAGGAAATAACATGAAAATTCCTGCGTTTTAAACTAGTTCAAATATCGCCGATTAGACCTTCAAGAAGGGACCTTGAAGCGTATGCATCCATCGGTAATCCAACATCTTTTTGATACGTTCGGATTGCAGCTCTGGTTTGCCGACCGACACGCCCGTCTGGCTGGCCGGAATCGTACCCCTTTTCATTAAGAAGTGTTTGAAGATCGGTTATATCGGTGCGACTCAATGCCTCTTCACCAATTGGCATCCTTTGGATTTCACCACCACCAGAAAACCGATCAGCGAGATGCCCAACAGTGAGCGCGTAGAAAGTTGAAGGATTATAATCCAAGGTTACCCTATAATTGCTATACGCGAGAAAAGCGGGGCCAGCAGCTCCTGCCGGTAAAACTATGGATGCGGACATCAATGCATTCGGCAACTTATCACCTGACACCTGTGACACGCCAAGATCCGACCATTCATTCACTGTTTTGCGCGTCATCAATCCAGACAGACTGTAATCAAAATCGCTGGGAAGAAGAACCTCTCGCCCCCATCGCTCCCCACCTTGCCATCCTGATTGGTTTAGAAAGTTAGCAGCGGAATAAAAAATATCTGGCAAACTATTCCAAATATCTACTCGTCCATCACTGTCGCCATCAATCGCATATGAATCGAATACTGTTGGCATAAATTGCAGCTGGCCCATTGCTCCAGCCCAAGATCCGGTCATTTCAGCAGACGATATATGGCCTTCATCAATTATTTTAAGAGCTATTAACAACTGCTCTCTAAAAAAATTAGCCCTTCTCGGATCGAAGGCCAGCGTTGCAAGCGCTTGCAAAACTGAAAAGCCACCGGTATTTCTCCCAAAATTGCTTTCGATTGCCCAGAACGCTGCAAGATAATGGGGCCGCACACCAAAACGCTGACTGACTTCCTCTAGGAGCTCGCGATGTTCTTGCAATAACCTACGCCCCCTTGCCACTTGGTTGGGAGTAACTCGTAACTCAAGATATCGCGTAAAAGTTTGAACAAATTCAGGCTGACTACTATCGTACTCCAGCACTTTCTGTAGGGGTGCATTGAGCTCATCAAGCGCTTCGAGTGTTCTGATACTGATTCCTAGACTAAGGGCTTCCGAGCGCAGCTCAGACACCCAGCGATCGAATGAGATTGCTTCCTGGGCCGACACCTCTTGGAATGTCAAACTTAGCCATCCAACGACAGCAAAAGTTTTAATTACGCGCCAGATTGAAGCAATTGGGGAACGCGATGTTGTGCGATCAACCCTATTACAAGTGATAAAGTGGTTTTTTCTAAATTTCACATTCATGTGCTCATGATAATAGATCTACCTCAACAAGAGAACGTTAGGCCTAATTTAAATTAAATAATAAAACTTCCGTTTGAGAAAAGTTTTCTCCTAAATCCCCAACTACTCAAAGCCGCTTTAGGCAAAATGTAGCATTTTGCGATTTGCCCTATCACGCCTCTCAAAAAAACTGTATAACTCTTACCCAAACAAAAACATATTGGAGATATAGCAGATGTTGAAAAAGTCTCGAAAAGGTAATACTAAAAAAGCTTTATCGACAATTATTTTTCTATCTATCACGATGGGAAATGTCTCAGCACAGGACCCGGGGCCCAGTCCTTATAATTTTAATACCGAGACCTGGATGCAACCATTTGCCGCGGAGGGTCGAACCTGGGGCGGCACCTCCGGCATCGCAATTCAATCAAGCGAGCGAATATTCGTGCTGCAAAGAGGAGAGACTCAGCTGCCTTCACCAATACCCCCAGAGTACACAAGTTTCGCAGGCTCGTTGGGCTGGAACGTCTTACGAGGCCGAGGCCGGATTTGGGAAAACTGTATTTATGTAATTGATAGTGAGGGTAACCTCCTCGAAGTTTGGAATCAATGGGACCATTTATTCGAGGGGACTGACGGTCCCGGACCGCACAAGTTAAGAATGAGTCCCTACGACGATGAAAATCGCCTTTGGCTCATAGATGAAACCGGAAATATTATCTATGTATTTTCAAACGATGGGTCAAAATTAGAAATGACACTGGGTGAAAAAAACATCGCTGGCACGGATGAAACACACTACTCTCAACCTCAAGATGTCGCTTTTTTACCTGACGGGAAGTTACTCATTGCTGATGGGTTGGGTAATGCGCGTATCGTCGTTCGCGATGCTGACGGATCCTACATAAAAGAATTCGGCGAACGCGGAGAAGATTCTCACCAATTCGCGGGTGTTCATGCTCTTGCACTTGGACCTGAAGACCGACTCTATGCTTTGGACAGAGACAAAAGAGACATTAAGGTCTTCCAGCAGACTGCTCAACGGGGTTCGTCAGCGTACCCAACCTATGAACATCGTGCGACATGGAGCGGCCTCGGTATGCCCTTGGATATTACTGTCAGTGCCGAGGCTGCTTGGGTGACAGACTTGAATCCTCCAAAGATTGTTCAATTTAATCTCGACGGGGAGCGTCTGTATAGCTTCAATCTGCCCACAGAGGGGCCAGATCGATGGATTGAAATGCACTCGATGGCAGTCGACGACCAAGGAAACCTCTTCGGCACTGATAATCAGGCGGGGCGACCTCAAAAGTTGACACCAAAAACAAGCGCTGACCCCTCAAATTTAGTAAGACCCGCTTACGTCCCGAAGTAGGCATCTCGATACGACGATCAGCATCAAAAGGAAGCGCACAATGGAGGGTTAACTCAAGAACAGCTGGACCGATTTAGCAAATTAGTTTTAGCGGCTTAATCATGGTCTCGTGACACCTGTAATTTACCCGTTAATATAACTTCAATTGTCCGCTTTGGTGCTGCAAAAAACACGTCTTTCCCTTGTATCGTCTGAGAGGAACCATTAGAATCTGGCGGTCTCGCGGCGATCTCGTTAACATCCCGCATCAATAAGAAAAGGATAGCTAGACGATGGAAACACTAGTTTGGAATACAGACATGCTCGTATCGGCTATAGTGCTTGCCGTTACCTTTATCGCAATTTTTACAGAAGAATTTCACAAAATTCATAGAGTAAAGTGCGCCATGGCTGGCGCAGCTACGATGATCGTTGTTGGTCAGGTCATGGGATTCTACAACCCTGAAGAGGCTGTCCACGCTATAGACTGGAATGTCGTCTTTCTCTTGGGCGGCATGATGACGATTGTCGCTATAATGATTCCAACAGGGGGCTTTCAGCAACTGGCTTACATGATTGCTGATTTCAGCAAAGGTCGCTTATTTCTGCTACTTGCACTGATGGGTAGCTTGGTTACTGGACTGTCTTTGCTTCTTGACAACGTAACCACTGTCGTCATATTCGGACCATTAATTATTCTTATCTGTCAATCTCTCCGCGTCAGCGCGATTCCATTCCTTCTGGCAGCCGCCCTTCTATCGGACACAGGAGGGGTTGCTACACTAGTCGGGGACCCTCCAAACTTGATGATCGGATCTGCTTTTGACATAGATTTCAACACCTTCTTGATACATATGGGTTCAATGGTGTTAGTGGCTTGGGTAGTTGTTTTGGTAATGCTCCGTCTCCTTTTTAAAGAAGAACTGGCAGTTACCCCTCATGAGCTTGATCTAACCGACAGAGAGCCTTTGTCGGACCCGAAGACTTGGTATGGTGCTCTTGCTGTTCTTGGAATTATGACGATTGGATTTGTTTTACATAATGCTCTCCACTGGGAGCCCTGGTTTGTAACTGCCTTGGGTTTAACTGCGCTTGCTTTTGTTAGCAAGGACATCGATATGGAAGAGGCGTTTGCCCACACAGAACTAGCACTCCTGATGTTCTTCATTTCCCTATTTATTATCGTGGGTGGTGTAGAACACAGTAAGTTCTTAGAGTACCTCGGACAATTTATTATTCCATTCGTTCAAGCTGACTTAATGACAGCGACATTAATACTTTTATGGGTCGCTGCTTTTCTCTCGGCTGCAATCGACAATATTCCATTCACAGCTGCAATGATTCCGATTATTGCAGGAATGGAATCTCAAGGGATAAATGTTACACCACTTTTCTGGGGCTTAGCAGCAGGAGTTGGAATGGGAGGTAATGGAACCCACATTGGTTCTACAGCAAATGTATTTATTGTCACGATCTCTGAAAAGATGGCGAAAGACGCGGGCGATCCGAGTCTAGCAATCACGCCCTTGATGTGGATGAAAAAAGGTCTGCCCGTGATGCTTGTAACACTATTGACGTGCACCTTGATCATGTACACATTCTGGGGCTTTTTTGAAGCACCCATTAGATAGCCTTCGTAAAAAAACTTACTAACGCTTTCTTTATAAAACGTTGGTTAGAAACTAAAAACCCCGCGCTGTAACCAACGCGGGGTTTTTTATTTTGCTCAACCAAAATCATTCTGCGCAACGGGCGTTTAGTATCAAAGGGTATCAACAGGCTTTTAAGCGGTTTGGTGGGTCTGGGTGGATTTGAACCACCGACCTCACCCTTATCAGGGGTGCGCTCTAACCAACTGAGCTACAGAC
>CAJWVZ010000029.1 GCA_913048385.1 uncultured Gammaproteobacteria bacterium
CAGGTGCTAGTGCTCGCAAGGGCGTGGAGGTTCAAGTCCTCTCCTGGGCACCACTCACAGCCAAAAATTCTGCATACCTAAGCCGTCATATAAAAGGGCAAAATATCGTCATAGATGGTGGTAGGAGTACTCTTTGACCACGCAGTGCCACAAAAAACAACGAATTCAGCAGGTTTCCAATCAATGAATAGCTACAAATCAATGAATAGTTACAAATTTCTTAAGGCGATTTTTTTTGCTTTTTTCGATCGTGGCTTCTTACCCCGGTTTCTGTACCCCTTGAAACACAACAAAAAGCTCATCGCGCGCAAAGTTTATCTTCAGAACCTCAAGAAGGGGAAAGATGCTTTTAAAAATAAACAACTAGAGTGGGACGAAAGGGGTTTTTGGTTTGTAAGCCCTCCGCCACTGCCTGATGAACTAAATTCCTATTACGCCTCAGCATACTGGGAGGAAAGAGGCAAGGAGGAAAGAATTAAATCCCGAGACATTGACCATTTTATAATGCTCAAAAGACTCATACCCGAGCTTTCAGAAGGCAACCTGAAAGTTTGTAATTTTGGTGCCGGGCACGGGGGGATTTCACATTTGCTTTGGTTGAGTGGCCATAGCATTATTAACATTGAACCATCGGGATTAAATCTCGCATACGATGAGCGATGGACAACGTTAGCAAGAATAGATGATTGCGACGAGCCGGTCGATCTAGTCTATGGCTCACACTCCCTAGAGCACGTCTTAGACCTGAAAAAATTTGAAACCGATGTTGAAAGATTGCTACGTAACGGCGGTTGGCTATTTTACGAAGTGCCAAATAGTGAGCACCCTCTGATGGGTGGAAGGAGTGGGGAGATTCAACCTCCACATACCCTTTATTTCACAAGAAATTATTTTTCTCAACTAAGCGCCACGCAGATCTTGAATAATTCCTATTATGAGGATTTTTTTCCAAACACTCAGGCAGACGGCGATGATGGTGAAGTAATTCGTTATCTCGGCAAATTCCCGTGACACAAAGGGATAAGTTGTCTCCCACTCGCTCTTTGCCGGTAATACGCTAGCTTGATCAAGGTTCTGAGCCATCCTACCGTCAAGCGCTGCGCCGAATCGCATAAACTACTTGGAGTATATGTGGGATTCTCGTACTGCTAGTCTTTGCGACTCCGGCCCGGCAGCCTTGGCTTTTTAAGCGCAGCGGGCCGTGAGATAAGTGGCGAATGTGGTGACAGCGACCCGAATCCTGGAGTGAAAGAATATGAAAAAAATCCGTACCGTAATTGTTACCCACGACGAACCACTTTTCCTAAGAAAAACTCTCGAAGGAATTTTTGCCAACTGCTCAGATCTGGATCCGATATGCATAATTGAAGGCCCGCCGCCAAAGATGATTGATGGACATTCAATTATAAAGAGAGGTACATCTGTACTTAAAACCTTTGGAATTCTAGCTTTTGCTTTTTATAGCTATAAATTAATTAAAAATAAGATATCGCAATTTTTTGGAAGTAACCCCAACTACATTAAATGCGAAATCAAACGAGTTCCATCCGTCAATTCTGCTGAAAGTATTGCAATAATGTCTGACCTAGAACCAGATCTAATCTTGTCAGTTCTAGCTGGTGAAATTTTTAAACGCGATATTATAAATATTCCCCCATTGGGGATTCTAAACGTTCATACCGGACAATTACCAAAATACAAAGGCTTGATGCCCACTTTTTGGGCGTTAAAAAATAACGAGCCGAAAATCGGCATATCTACATTTCTTGTTAATGAAATAATAGATGGCGGTAAGGTCTTAGGCTATCATGAGATCGACAGTTTACACACCTCACATTTTGAGTTGATGGAGCGTGTATATGAAGAACTTTGGATTTCTATTAACGTCGCTGTAAAAAATATCATCAATAACGAAGAAATTATTTTCAACGATTTTTTACCCGAACAATACTTTTCAGCGCCCAAAAAAAATGACGTTGACGATTTTTTAGCATCAGGTGGGAAGCTATTTTAAAAGGGTTAATTTGTAGTAGTTCTTAAGGAACTTTTATAATTCACTCTATGACATACTGTTTATAATACTATGCTCTCGCTTATCTGCTGTTTGCTGGCCCTGAGATTTCATGGATACTTGAGTTAGATGATCCTAAATCTCTAATTGTCATGGAGATCGCTCGCAACACCCGAAGCGCGTCTCCAATGAAAATTCACTCCCTAGCCGCATACTTGCACTCTAATGTAACTATCCAATCGATCAAAGTTGCGAAAGAAATGGCTTCTTAGTTTCGCACGAATCTATCGGTGTTCCGCTTTTAAATCAAAATCCTCCAAGTTCGTCCGTAAAATGTAATATAGTGCTTCCAAATCTCCGTCGCTTCTTGAGACTTTTTATGACGTAGCAGACCCTAAGCTCACCTCCATGTCTCTTGGACTTAAGACTACAAATTCCATCTTTTCAATATCATTTCTATAGTTGTCAGTATTGTCCCCTGAGGAGACTCACCTATGCTATCTGGCAGGATGGAGGAATCCAGCACGTAGAGATTCTTCTCTCCCCAGACACGTCCATCAAAATCTACCACACTCGTCGTTGGATTATTTCCCATTCTGCACGCGCTCATTCCGTGAACACTGGAGCCTACCAAATCCTTTTGTCTCGTATGATTAATCATTTCTTCTGCTCCCATAGAACTGCCGACGATGGAATTACTTTTCTTAATGGGTAAAACTAGTTCCTCAGCGCCCGCATCAAAGAGCAGCTTAGATAACAAGGTAATTCCTTGCTTCGAGGTTTCGAATGACGTGTCATCCCATTTCCAAAAACAAACCGTTTGACCACACAAACTACGAACCAGGGCTTTAATCTCTGGGTGGACCATCACCGTAAAAATGGCAGTATGTTCTGATTTTCCAATAAATTCATTGAATTTATTCGGGCTTAGATGAGCAAGTGACGATGCCAGATATGGCAAAGTGAAGTTTGAAGTCATCATTAAAACACCTTCGTCCATGAATTCCTGAATTTGATCGGTCAACATGGTTCCTTTTTCAGGGTTAATTTTGTCCTTAAATTTTGCGATGATTTTATAGTTCAGATGAAATTTAAACTGGTCACCAGCTGTTTTAGAAAGTTTTGATTTTCTTAGCAAGTTAGCAGACTCGGTAGCACCCGCGCTTATGACCACAGAGTTGGACCAAGCAACTTTCCTGACTCCGCCTTGCCTATAATAGACCAGCCACTTTGAACCTGACTTCTTTATTTTAAAAGCCGTTGACCGAGTTGATACCGTAGTGTTCGGAAGATCTTTGATGAAGACCTTATCAACGGAATTTTTTGCTCCATTTACACAGCCTGAACCGCATCTATTTGCGTTAACGCACCCAGATGTGGCACGGGGCACCTTAACAACCTCCATTTGAGCTCTTTCGGCTGCTTTAGCCAAAATCTTTGATGCAATATTCCCGTGTTGATATGATGCGTGGCTTGCTGAAACACCAAGCTCTTCGAGTATACGGCTTTCAGCTTCTGCCCAGTTGGGAGAGGCGTAAACAGACTCTGGAAAAAGCGCTGCCCACTTATTAAGCACCTTTTTTGGCGTTCTCCAAACTAATGCTCCATTTATGACGCTTCCGCCTCCAAAAACTTTAGCCTGGCCAAATGGACAGATGAATGGGCCAATCATTGGTACAATTCCACCATTCCAGTAATTCGAAAATATAGATCTGGATACCGTCTGATCGCTTTGAAATTCCCCGCCTGATTCAAGCAATAATACTTTCTGTCCGGCTTTAGAAAGGCGATTTACGACCAAACCACCTCCTACGCCTGAGCCTATGACAACATAATCATAGTGATCACTTTGCTTAGTTGTCATGGTGTACCATTAGAATTATGCTTTTTATTATTTCATGAAAGGATCTCATAATAGGAGTTTTTGAAATAAGAGTAAGACCTTTGTGGGGGCCGAGTAAATAAATAACCGGAAACGACATGATTAAATACACCTTAAGAAGCGATGATAAGGGCCACGATGTTTTCGATAGAAAATACGCGAGTTCGCGATCCATTAATTCAAAGCTTCTAGTATTTTTTAATGCGTACTGTTCTAGAACCGCTGAAAAATACGCTTCATTTATCATTCAAATACTCATTACCAAATTTAAAACGTGCGAACTCATATATTAATGATAACTTGTTTCTTGAAAACGCATCTTCTAACGAGCGAATCAATTTAATGCAGTCGTCGCTACTCGCCTTGAGTGTGGGAGCAATGATTAATGGCACATCAACGTTGCTACCAAAGTAGGTCAAAATGCTATGTTCCTCATACAAGTAGTGAATGAGACTGCTAACCACCAGTTTTTTCCGAAAACCTTCATCTGCCAAAACACCGACTGGGACAAGATCAACTAACCTGTCAAGAATAGGATTTATATCTGAATCTAAGACCAAACCAAGTAATGCACCGCGGCCTCTTACGTCGGAAATCCAATTAGGATTCTTGTCTCTTAGGCTCTCTAATTCTGGAAGTAAATAATCTTCTATTTCCTGCGCTCGGGTTACTAATTTTTCTTCATGAATCACTTTAATGCTCTCAAGAGCAGTAGCGCACTCCTCACCAAATCCATTATAGGTTGTTGAGTGCAAGATAGAATCTATGTCTTTACCATAGGCCAAATTAAACATGTGTTTCGTAGCAACGAACCCGGAAATAGACGACTTTCCCGCTCCGAAAGATTTGGACATTGAGACTATGTCAGGAACTACACTGTGATGCATAAAATAAAACCAAGCGCCAGTTTTAGCCCAGCCTGTGTAAACTTCATCAAATATCAGTGCGATTTTGTGTTTGTCACACAGCTCCCTGAGCTGAATTAAGAATCTTTCACTACATTCAGTCACGTTACTAGCGTTCATCGGCTCAATTAAAATGGCGTAGTGATCCGACTCGCCGTCTACTAAGGCTTCTTGAATAATATTTTTAATACTCTCAAAATCGTTATATACGAAACGGTCTATGTTCGGGATAGTTGGCCACTGAAAATAAACCTCTTTTGAGCCAGTCAGGCCAGCAGTTCCGAGCAATTTCCCGTGAAAAGAAATATCCGCCGCTGCAATTCTCTTTCTTTTCCCATCAAAAGCCTTGTAAGCTAGCTTCACTGCGCCCTCAACAGCCTCAGCTCCGGAATTACAAAAGTATGACATACAAAGGTCTTCCGGCATTATCGAAGACACAGAGTGAGCTAGGGCCGCTAGATATGGGCTTAAAAAATTTTTATGAACTTCCATCCGTTTTTTTTCTTGAAATTCAGTCCTTACTTTAAGGACGCGTGGATGGTTGTGACCGTGATTTAGAACTCCGATACCAGCCGTAAAATCGCTTACAATAGTGCCGTTCTTAAGATAAATGTACTGGCCTTCCGAATAATCCACCAAAAGTCTTGCTGGAGAAAAACTAGAAAGCAGGTTTACTTGCCCCTGATTAACATATGATTTGTATAAATCGTGGACGTCATTGACTGACATTTCGTCAATTTCATCAAGTGAGTAAGTTTTAATCATCTTTAGCCAATCGATTTGAGAAAGCGAACCTGCTTAATAAAAAATATGAAAATATCCAAGACTGAGCTATCACTATGGCTTGGGTCAAAAATATATCGACTTTTGCAATATCGATTAGCACCTTGAAAATTAAGGCGGCAAAAATAACCACTACACCGTAGACAATAAACCCTCTATATAAATCTCGCTTTAACGACTCTTTGGAGAAAAAAACAAATTTTCGTTGTAACATTAGGGAAAAGCCGATCGATATAAATCCAGCCATCGCAGAGATTATGTACGCGTCAAGGTAATCAACGAACCACATATAAAGGAGAACCCCAAGGAAATAACCAAATATTGTGTTTAAAAACCCAACAACAGCAAACCTTACCAAAATAAATTCAAACGGCTTAGCGGGATTCATAATAGCGTCAGCAATTTACCCATTTTTTCTGTCGTTCTCGAGGTCGTTTAAGTACTCTAGACAATAACGCGACCAGATTTTTGACTCCGCATAAATACGCTCAAAACATTAGCCTAAACAGCACAGGGATGTCATTTGTACGCCTTTCCCAAATCTCCCTCGCAAAAACAGAAGATGCAAACGCTCCGTCCCAGCATACACTGGAAAGCAAATGACCGCACCGCGATACGATAAACTATTCCTATGAGGCTTAAAAGTATAGGCAATTATATGGCAGGCAGAGATTACCTGATTGCTCAGAAAGCGGTCCTTAAGGCATGAGATGTTTGAGGGAGGGTCAGAGTTTACCTGTAATTTGTGCTTTTATTACCGGTCTCGTCGAGTTTTTCCGCGTCCCTTCGGCACTCAACACGGACAATCCTAAATAGCCAGCTTCATTATTGACTTTACTGCTAATTGAGGGCCGGAGAACTGAATTCTGTTTCCAGCGCAAAGAGGAGTTTTCAGGTGGCGCTCTTCTTGGCGGTACCAGGAGCTGTTTGGCATGCGTGCCCTGTCCCGTCTAGCGAAGATGAGCAAGGATCCTCTCGATGATGGCCTGATCCTCAATGCAGGTAGCGACTATAACGACCGCCTTGTCGACCGCAGGCCTAGCTGTGTCCCAAGAAGGAGGAAGTAGACAACCGGACTTAAACACGCGGGGAGCTAAACCCCAAACTGAGTCGACACCCGCGCCGGAAACCATATGACAAATATTTTCTTTGTAAAGCGTATCCATCAAAATTATATCTTAACCACCTGCGCACTAAGCTGGTAGATTTTCCATTGCTAGAACTTCACCGATAGCATCAAGAATCTCAAGCGACATCAGCTTGTCCTAACCAAATACTCTCATACCCCTCATGATTGAGGCGAACTTCCGCAATGACGAACACGCTAATAAATTAATTTTCTATACTAGTGACCACTCTATAGATAGAATATCTGTCTTGGCCTTGAATCAAAACGGAATCTGCAAGGATCTCTCTTAATAAGGGGGACTTAGTATCTACGTCAACCAAAAGATCATTATCAATTAGGAAAGGGGTACCAATTCTTTTCCTGAGAAGCGCTTCATGCTGCTGCTTCAGAGACTCTGTTAGAAAAGGATCAGGCCTCCAATAAAGCCACCAATCATTTAAAGATCTGGTCGGCCTTTTACCTGAATAAAAATATGCCCAACCCCGGCCACCGATAATACTGACCTCCGGCTCGGGCCGGTTTCTTAGAAAATCAATTGATTCGGCGTACCTAACTATTTTTGACGAACTACAATACGGATCCGAAATACATTCGGGTTCTTGTATGATCACCCTCGATGGATGTGCGATAGTAATCGCAAGGGGATATAACGCCAACAGGCAATAAATTAATAACTTTGGCCTTGAAGCGTTTAGATATTTAACATTACTTATAATAATGAATACAATTGGAATAGTAAGTATTAAAATATGATAATCCTTATCACTTCCAGTAAAAATCCAAAGCATGGTAGATATAAAAAAGATTCCACAGTAAGTGACACTTAACGTCGATTGATGACCATAATCTTTCGGACTCAAAAAAAACCTGACTGACCGGAACCCATGCTGCGTTAAAAAATAGATTCTGTGTCTCAAAAGAAAGACAGGGATAATGATCAACGAGGATGAAATGATAGAATAATGCTTTGGTCTATAAAACATACTGAGAATAGATTTTGACTGATACCAACCATTAAAAACTACATTGTGTTCATAGAATTCATAAAGCCCAAAACCCAAATATTTCGATGTTAAGAAAAATATTACAGGAAAAGCAGTCAGGATAAACAGCAGCCTTAAAAAAATATTTTTATAACTAAAATCACCGTCTTTAAAGAATGCGTTTATAAGATAAATTGGAAAAAATACAAGGGCGTCGATTCTGACAAATACGGCTAAGACAAAGAATATGATAGAGATTGCAAAGGCAAAGTTATTTTCCGTTGAGGTGAGAAAATAAAATGAACCCAGCAGAAAAGCGCCCTGAAAAAAAGCAATGCTTGAGTTCGTAGGTTGGCCGAACAACAGAAGAAGACATAAGGTAATGCCTGACAACAATAAAGGCGGACTCAGTTTTTGTCTCAGAAGAATCAAAAATGCCGGGATGTAGAACGCAAGCATGGTTAAAAACAAAGACAAATAAGCTTGGAAAGAACCCCATCCGATAAATGAGCCAACTACCTTGAGAAATAAATAATATAAGGGTCCTTTATGATCAAATAATTCTTTATACAACCGGTACTCGTCATTAATAAAATATGCCCCAGCATAGTAAATCCCAAAATCAGTCCCCCATTCAGTTAAGAGCCTAGCGGACCATAGTGCTAAGACAACTGTCATGTATAGGAATATGACTGAATTTGAAGTAATTGTGGAAAATTTATTTTTCATTTTCTATTTACACATGCGCCTGGCCATCTCCCTTCCCTGTCGAATCGCATAGTTTGTCCCTCGATCTTCTGGGTAAATCTGCGCCATTGTATTAATATACAGTCCTGCAACTTCAGTTTCGTATTCGGGAATTAGTTCTGAGTAGTTCTTCTCGACAATGGGCTGCGAATATTGACCACGCCAAACAGAAGCATTTAAGGTCCAATCTAAATTGAATTCTGGAAACATACGTTTAAGATTGTTCACGGCATAAGATACCGCTTCAGCATCACTCATCTGGAAAAGTTCAGCAGTTTCTGGCAGGTATTTTGAAAGGTAAATGATGTGTCTTCCGCCATATAAATCCTTGTCCTCAAAATTCGTATGCTCAATAACCGCAACGAATGGGAAACTTGGATCATTTACATTCAACCAATATGTCTCAGATAAACTGCGATTCAATTCAAGAACAATGCAAATATTTGCAAGATATTTAATTCTTTTTAATTTCTGCAAACTCGTGTCACTAATATGTGGCGCGAGCATATCAGCGATGACGGGCAAGGGAGCTGTAACCACAACATTTTCTGCCAAATATGAAAGGTTTTCAGTATGCACGCCAGTCACCTTGCCATTCTCTACATCCACTCCCGTTACTTTAGAGTCAGTAATAACATTACCGCCATGGAGCTTAATCCCTTCGACAAGATCATCCAGTAATCTTCCGAAACCTCCCTGATAATAAGCCAATTGCTCGCCACCTTTCTTTCCACGACTCCCCCCCCTTAGCTTCAATTTGTTCCACATCCAAACCGCTGACACTTCGCTCGCTGCCTCTCCAAATTTTCCGCGAAGAAGAGGTGCCCAAACAACACGATACACTTCTTCACCCGCCATTTTTATGAGCCAATCAGAAGCACTAGTAGTCTCTAGCCTCATCCATTCTCGAACGAATCGCACTCGGATTGCTAGCAATCCGAGCCGAAGACGACCTCTGAGTGATAAGGGTTTGAACCGAAGCAGGTCAATAGGTCGTGAAAGCTTGAAAAATTTGTTTCCAAAATAGACACCAGTCCGAGTATCACGGAACCGAACAGAGTCACTTTTACCCAAGTCACGGATCAAACTCATGACGTGCACATCATTGGTAAACCAGTGATGATAAAATTTCTCCAGCCTTTCACCCTCAACCTCAAAGGTACTAGCCAACCCGCCCACGTTGCTCATCGACTCGAGCACTAGCACCTTATGTCCAGCTAAAGCCAGATCATAGGCAAGTGAAAGCCCCGTGAAACCTGCGCCAATAATAATTATTTTGTCCGAATTCGCCATCTATTTGTATTTTCCTGCACTAAACCTGAACCTACTCTCGCCAACATTTCATGCGCAAAATGGCTAGACTTTTTATCCTAAATATAGTCTCAGAAAAGTAATTCTCACTCGCCACAACTTAGATCACTACTGTGGAAGCAGAAAGCCTTGCTAAGGCCATAATGAAAAAACTTAAAAAGTTTTCTCATAAAAATCTCTTTAAAAAATTGAGCTTTAAGCTCATGAGAGATAATACGCAGCCCCTGCGGCATGCCCTACAATATTTTATTAAATATAAGTTTCACCACCGAAACTTATTAAAAATTCATAAATTTTTGAAAATCCGATGCCGCTGAGAACCCACTAACTTAGGCGCACACTTATATTTTTCACTATGGAAGAGTCGGAATTTCGCGAATAATTGGGTACGGTCTATGCGCTTACTTACTTTTTTTCAGAAAATAGAGCGGCCGTTTTTTACCCTCTCCGTATATTCGACCAATATACTCCCCAATCAAACCCAGAAATATCAACTGTATTCCGCCAAGAAAAGAAACTGCAATAAATAATAACGTCCAACCAGGCACCCAGCCCTCTCCAAAAAGCCTTAGGATTAGTGCATAGACTATTCCAACAAAACTGAGAAATGATATAGAAATACCGATCAATGTCGCTATCTGCAATGGTTTTGTTGAAAATGATAAAATTCCATCGATTGCAAACTTAAGCATTTTATTTATTGGGTACTTCGTTTCGCCCGCATATCTTTTTTCTCTATTATAAAAAACTGGCTCTTGTTGGTATCCAACCCAAGAAATCATACCTCTAATAAAACGATCTCTTTCTGGCATTTTTTTTAATGCTTCAACGACTCTTCGATCCATCAGACGAAAATCACCAGTATCGTATGGTATTTTGATTTCGGACAAGGCCCCAATTACCCTGTAAAAAAACTTTGCTGTTGCGACTTTGAAGCTTGTCTCGCCATCTCTGCTAGCCCTAACTCCATAAACAACATCCGCCCCTCGTTTCCAAGCGTCGATCATCTCAGGGATAACTTCCGGAGGATCCTGAAGGTCGGCATCGATTACAACAACTGCATCTCCGATAGCGGCATCAATACCAGCTGTAATGGCGATCTGATGCCCGAAATTTCTAGATAACGCAAGAATTTTAATATTTCCATTTTTATCTGCGATAGCTTCCAATTTTTCTAAGGTTTCATCAGTGCTGCCATCATCAATAAAAATAATTTCAAATTTTTCTATATTTTTACTAATCAGTGAAAATAACCTGCGGTGAGTCTCACCAATAACTTCAGCTTCATTGAAGCAGGGGACAACAACACTCAACAAAAAATTTTCTCTACTTTTCACCAGCATGCTCTACTAATACAATTCAATTCCGAATTAATCTTTCGATTATAAAGTTTCAGAGCCTGAAAAGCTTGCTATGTATGGATTAATTTAAGGGTTGTCGATACTATCTAGTGCCTCTCTGTAGCAACATCCTCTTCGTGCTGTGCTTCGACACTGTCTAAGCGCTCGCGATGCTTGTCTCGCGCCAGCGCCTGCATATCGGCAACCACGTCGCTCTCGTCCACGATCTCTCTGCCTAAAAGCGTCTCGATGGCATCCTCCAGCGTGACGATGCCCGCTGTCTGGCCAAACTCGTCCTCGACGACGGCCAGATGCGCCTGCTCGCGAATAAGGCGATCAAGCAGTCGGTAAACAGGGAGCTCCTCGGGTACTCGCACTACCGGCTGCGCGAAAGCGGCGATCGCGTCACTGGCGGCCCCTGCCCGCTCGGCCTCGAACAGGCCGACGCGCATCACCACACCGGTCACGTTATCGGTGGAGTCGCGGAAAATCGGGATGCGCGTAAACTGGCGAGTAGCCGCCAGGCGAAGCGCACCCGAGACGGTCGTAGTCTCATCCAGCATATGCACCACAGTACGCGGTGTGAGAATCTCGCTGGTCTGGGTGTCGCTCAATTTAAGCAGGTTCACCAGATACTCGTTTTCCTGGGCCTTAAGCGCACCACCTTTGCGCCCCAGTGAGGCCAGCGCCAGAATTTCTTCGCGAGTGATCTCATCTTTATGGCCCTTGCCCAGCAGTTTTGTCAGACGTGTCGACACCCACACCAAAGGATAGACGAGGCGCACCAGCCAGCTAATCGTCAGCG
>CAJWVZ010000030.1 GCA_913048385.1 uncultured Gammaproteobacteria bacterium
CTGCATGTATCGCCATATTATCATTGAGGGTAATCAATGCAAATAAGAATCATTCTCTTTTCACTAGCCGGAGCGTCCTATGCGAAGGTTCCGCAAATCGAACGAGATACTTTGATCGCGCTATATAACTCTACCAATGGAGTTAATTGGACAGCCAATACGGGGTGGCTTGGAGAGGCTGGGACTGAATGTAGTTGGTTCGGGGTGCGCTGCTATGCTGTGATCTAGACAACTTGCCAGTCTAAAGGTACCTTTATTCTTCCTACTTCAGAGGTACTCACTAAATGCGATCACGTCAATTCATTGAGTTATTTAGCAGTCTGTTAATCCTATTTTGTTTGGCCGGCCCAGCATATGCCTCGCCGCTGGCAAAACAGGTCATTATTCACCGTGATGAATGGGGTGTGCCGCACATCCGCGGAGAGTCCGATGCTGCCGTTGTCTTCGGCTCCGCCTGGGCGCAGAGTGAAGACCATTTCTGGCAGCTTGAAGACACCTACATAAAGGCGCTTGGGCGCTACGCCGAAGTGGTTGGTGATTCCGGAGTCAGTAGTGATCTCGACGTCGCGCTTTTTGATATCGTCGGAAGTTCGCAGCGCGATTTCACTTCGCTCCCGTCAGAAATACAAACCCTTGCTCGTGCATTTGCCGACGGCTATAACTTTTTTCTCGAGCGCAATCCTGATGTTACTCCGCGTCTCATTACCCGAATGGAACCGTGGCACGTGCTGGCTTTTGAGCGTTACATGATATTGCCGCGCCTGTTAGGTGCGGCCCATGCACCGACCCGCGAGGTGACGCGATTGGAAGCCGAGGAGCTCGCATCGCTAGGCTCAAATCAATGGGCAATTGGGCCCAAACGCACTCGTGGCGGCACTGCAATGCTATTCATTAATCCTCATCAACCTTGGTATGGCTCAGGTATGTTCACCGAGATGCACGTTAAGAGCGACTCAGGTTGGGATTTTTCCGGTGCAATGTATCCGGGTGCACCGTTCCCAACCGCCGGTTTTAACAACCATCTTGGTTGGGCCTATACGGTCAACGAAGCGGATATCTCGGACGTATATCGTCTAACCTTTGATCATCCAAGCGATCCTGATCTGTATCGTTATGGTGACGATTGGCGGCGTGCAGAGTCATGGGAGATTGAGCTCGCTGTGAGGGACGAAGCCCAACCGCGGCGCTATCAGTTGCGCAAGAGCCATCATGGCCCGATAACCAAGCAAGAAGACGAATCGCATTTTTTTGCAGTAAAAGTACCGCGTCTTTACGACGGTTCGCGTATGGTGCAGTCGCTTGCCCAGTCGCGCGCAACGAATTTCGGCGAGTGGTACGCAGCAGCATCGAGCCTTCAGCTGCAAACGTTCAACACAATGTATGCCGATTCTGACGGCAACATCTTCTATCTCTACAACGGGACGGTCGCGAAACGAAAGCTTGGTGTTGATTGGACGAAACCCGTAGACGGTTCCGATCCTGAACTTGAGTGGGGCGATTTTCATCCTATCGAGGAGCTGCCTCAAGTTTTAAATCCAGCTTCTGGCTTCATGCAGAACACCAATTCAACGCCATTCACGACAACCGACGATGGGAATCCGTCGATGTTAGATTTTCCAGCGTATATGGTAGAAGATGCTACAGATGACAAGCGTCGGGCGCAAATGTCTCGTTGGTTGCTGCGTCGAGCTAACGATGTGACGTTCGAAAAGTGGCAGGAGATGGCGTTCGACACGACACTGTACTGGCCGATGACGGAACTACCGCGTTATCAACGCCGTTTCGAATCGTTGCAACACACTCATCCAGAGCTGGCTAGCGAAGTAAGGCCCTATCTTGAGCACCTTTTGGATTGGAATTACCGCAGCTCACTTAAATCGACTCAAACAACACTGGCTGTCGAGTGGTACGAGGAGCTTTACGGCAGAGGCTATCCAGTTGAAACTCTGAAAGAAGAATTCGTGGCAGACATCCCCGCGCGATTTCGCGCCCTTGCCCGCGCAGCGAAGACGCTGATAAGTCGCCATGGCAATTGGCAGGTCTCTTACGGCGATGTTCACCGACTTCAAAGGCACGCTCCGTATGGCAGTTCTAGCAGCGTTCCATTTGACGATCGTGATCCAAGTCTGGGCGTGGCGGGCGTGCGCGGTCCGCTTGGCGTTGCTTTTACCATTTATCACACATCGCCGACGGATGATCCGAATCGGCAGTTTGAGTATGCGACTACCGGGTCGTCTTACAAGGCGGTTTATGAGTTCCATCCGGATGGAGTAAAGGCCGCGAGCTACTTGCACTATGGGCAGAGTCACAACCCAGAATCACCACACTTTTTCGATCAGGCAAAACTTTTGTCGGAACGGCGCTTTAAACCGGCGTGGTTTCACTGGGATGATGTGGTTGCAAATACGCAGCGTGTCTATAGCCCTGGCGATTGATAAAGTACTCCACCTCTTTTTCCTACGATGTTTTCTTGGGCTAGATTGGGTATTTTTGCGGAATGAACGAACTGAAAAACTTGGTTTCTGATAAGGTGAGCTGCCTATGAATATCGATGGATTCTCCGATCCTCGCTTCAGCCGTGTAAGAGAAGCGTATGAAACAAATTTTAAAAATAATCTCGATGTCGGTTCATCGCTTTGTATAACCGTTGAGGGAAAGGTAGTTGTAGACCTTTGGGGCGGATACAAGGACGCTGCGCAGAAACATCCTTGGGCAGAAGATACAATCGTCAATGTGTGGTCAAGCACAAAGAATATGACCTCGCTTTGTGCACTGATACTTGCCGACAGGAAAGAATTAGATTTACGCGCCCCAGTCGCAGAATATTGGCCGGAGTTCGCGGCTAATGGCAAAGGTAGTGTGCTAGTGAGTCATATTATGAGCCATTCTTCTGGCTTGTCCGGCTGGGAAAAACCAATTAGCTACAAAGACTACTATGACTGGGAAAAAGTGGTGGGTTTGTTGGCAGAGCAAGCCCCAATGTGGGAGCCAGGCTCCGCAGTGGGTTACCATTCAATCACCGTAGGCTTTTTAATCGGAGAAATTATAAAAAGGATTACCGGTCAATCCTTGGGTAATTTTTTTAGGAAAGAAATCGCAACTCCCTTAAAGTCAGATTTTCATATAGGTTTAGATCCTGAAGATTTTCATAGAATAGCAGAAATCTATATGCCAGGTGACCCAAGCACTGCAGATTTTGCGGAAGAAATGGAAGAGGGTTCGGTAGCTAAGAAAACTATGGCGAACGGAGCGATGAATCCTTCCTGCGCACTTGAGAATGAGTGGCGTCAGGCTGAGATAGGTGCAGCTGGAGGGCACGGCAATGGTCGATCAATAGCCGAATGCATGGCTTTAATTGCCAATAACGGTACTGCTAATGGGCAAAATATCCTTTCTCCCGCAATAATCGACAACGTATTTGAAGAACAAATCATTGGTCATGATTTGGTCCTTGATAGAATGCTCAGATGGGGTATTGGGTTTGGATTACCAATAAAAAACGACTCTTGGATGGGGTATTTCCAAAATGAAGATACTTGCTACTGGACTGGCTGGGGTGGATCCTTGTCAATTGCAGATCGAAAAAATAATGTATCTTTCGGTTATGCTCCAATAAAAATGGATGAAGACGTATTTGGTGAAGAGAGAACAAACACCTTAGTTCAAGCTTTAGTTGAATCCGTAAGTTGAACTCTAAGCCTAAGGGGGTTCGACCACTGGGTGAGGGTTTTTGTCGTTTTATGTTTCTTAAAGGAACACCCCCAACAAGTCAGAATGGTTCTATCTAAATCCTATTTATATTATTTTGGAGGAACGGTTAGGGGCTCTCGCGGGTTACTGTTACGAGCATCATCTCCATCAGATACAAGATGTCACAACTTTTCTGATCTGTGAGGTTTCTCATCCAGTATAATAAGTTTGTATTTTTTAATAACCGCGCAACAGGATCTTCTTCATGAAGCTTAAATTTCTGGTCTTCTTTACACTATTTCTTATTACCTCAAAGTCTCTGGCGCAAGTTGCAGACGGCATTTACTCATTACCGACGATGCCTGGATGGTATGCAGTTCATCTGTCAAACGGTGATCTCAGAAGATTCTATACTTTCAGTGTGACTGGCGCTTGGTATAAGTACGAAGGCAGCCAGGCAAACAGAAAGAGTGTAGTAGCAATTACAGGCGTGGGGATTAATGAAGCCCTTGAAATTACTCAGTCTCCAACTGGGTTTGTTAGTCAAACGACGTATTGCTTGCCAAGTGAAAACGAAGCCTGCGTCGAACTTGACCTGTCTGAAGAATCAACAGGGATAAGCGCACTGTTAGCGACAGGTTCTTTGAAAGCAATTTATAAGACCCAGTGGAACGCTGACCTTGTGCTATATGAGTCAAATGGAATAATTGTGGTTCTGTTATTTGAGAAAGACATCAGTGATAGCACTTTCTCGCATATAGGCGTCTACACCATGGATATTTCTGACGAGTTGAGGCTGAGCAACTTGGTAACCGTTGTTGAATCCGACACTGAAGATAAAACGGGCTTAGGCTTCGAACTGTTAATCAGCGATTTAGAAAACCCCCAGATTAGTTTCGAGAATGTAACTTGCTCGATTGCCGATGCTGAGACTTGTGCCGTGTTGACACAGACCTACTTCAGCCAGCTAGTACGGACATTCTAGCACCGCTTTCCATTGGGATACTAAGCTCTGCGGTTCTTAGAAGGGATTTGTAACGTTGAGCGGCCACACAAGTTATTACCACCCGCCCTCTTTTTTATACAAATCCCATTAGTCAGCCCGCACACCTCGATGGGTCGGAAGCGTTCCATTGCAACCTAATTTTTTTCGAACTCGTCCAATCGCTCAAGATACCGGGCCAAATTGCAATGAAGGTGATGAATCGCCGATTCAAATCGGCCGAACCTATAGTGCGTGTTGGCTCCAGAGCTCATAGCTGCTTGAATATCACTCACCACCTTCGCATCTTCCTGGTTGCCCGTATCCAATAGAAAAGCGGCGTCTTTTCTAGCGCGAGCTAAGTCCTCATCGGTAGGAGTACTTCCGTCTGGTTTTGGCAGTGTGAAGTTGTAGTTGAAGTAGCGTGTCCGTGTTGGCGATTCAGGTTCAGCGAAGCTCACATGGCAGTGCTGCGAGAGCTGATTAACAGAAGTAAAAGGGAAAATTCGATTGACTAGTGTGATCATACGATTCAACGATAGGCTTTTTCGCGGTGCGTCGCGCAGTTTTTCAATGCGCCTAAAAGGAAAACACACGCGAGAATTTGGCCCCTGCATTTCAATCACGTTTAGGTTATCGTATCCATAAGGATAGAAGGATTCTGGATGTGTTGGCTTTATATGGTAGCCTTCTAGTGTTCCCTCGGCGGTCAGCTTCCAGTTGGTGTTTTCAACAGATTCGCTCGAATCGAACAGTACCTGGTTCTCAGTTAGCAGCTCAGGTAGCGATTCTAAAGCCCCAAGTCCAACGGGTTTGTCTTGCGTAATAAATACCAATCCACTGCGGACCTCTATCGCATGAACCGGCACTAATCCATTGCTATCTTTGTCTAAATCAGGAAAACCATCTTCGTGCGGCACGTACTCAAGCCGGCCGTCCAGTCGATATGCCCAGCCATGATAATTACAACGGAATATCTTCGTGCAACCGGAACCATCAGCCAATTGCATGCCACGATGCCGGCACGCATTCCTAAATGCCCTGATGGTTCCATCCAAACCCCGAACCACTACGAGTGGAACACCAGCGGAAGCCCGGGCCACGTAGGAACCAGTCTCAGGCAAAGCAGCAACTGGGCAAAAAGGAACAGGTAGGCGCCGCATAAGTCGCCTTTCAGCATCGAAGCGTGATTGAGAAGTGTAGTTTTCGACGGGCTCAAACCAACTCTCATCACCTAGATCGGTTGTGCCGTTATCAATATGGTTCAGAATATGATCAAGGAGTTCTATGTCGCTGCGCATCTTGTTTTGTTCCAAAGTTTCAGAGGATGGTCAACGATACCTTATCTCGTTTGTATGTAACAGAATGCTGTAAAGTGGTTAGAGTATCGCCAACGGATCTTCCAGAGTTCTTTAAAAAGGTAAATTCAGGGAGAAGAAAAAATGCTGGTTTAGTTCATTTTTGGGTTTATGTCTATCCTACTCTCGGGGTTAGGGTCGTCCCTTACATCATGGAAATAGCCTGGTGTAACGCTAACTGAGACAGCGGAGCTGCCCGGCTTGGTCAGAGAGCAGGCCGGTGCTAAAGATAGTTCAACGCGATGTTACTGTAACAATTTCAGTAAACGGTTCGGGTCGAAAGGTATTGTGGTGGGAGTTAATAACCATCCGGATCGTAATCGGATTTTGGGCTATCAACCACCAGTTTTTCCTGTGGACTCTCAGGTATTTTCTCCTGTGCGCTGTAAACTGAAAAGGCGGAATCAACGAATTTTAGGGTCACTTCATATTGCTTTCCTTCCACGCTGACGGACGGAATCTCCAGCAAATTATCTTTTATAAGAAACTTAGGTTGTAATGGGTCGATCATAGTATGTTCATTGACCTCTCCTTTAATCGCTTCTAATAATCCGAAACTTTTCCCATCGGAGAGCAAATTTAGCTTCAACGAATATAGCGTTGCAGGAGTCGTATCGACAAAAGTTTTTGGCACTGACAACGAGTTAGAAACAGGATTGAAAAGTCCTTTGAAGAGGTTACTAGACTCGCCACTGATTGAGGGTTGGGAATCTCCACCCATTCCTGGATGAAACTCACAATAAAAATAAATATTTGATTTCGAGTTTGAGAAAACGGTTAAGGCGATCTTAGCGCCAGGAGTGCCTCGGACTCCTTCCGACTTAACACTGTCTGTGAATTGGACTCCTGAGTTATGAACACCGTCCTTGATGATGGAAAACTTAAATGGGTGATTTGAAAGTGTCGGGTCAGATAGATCAAAAATATAAGTAACGCCTCTCAAAAGCTCTAGACTCGGGGTATTGACACCTCCGATAAAGAAAACATTTTGTTGCCTTTCGTTATCGTATTCAACGGACACCTTGTGAGTAATTGTCTCCAGATCCTGAGCAATTAATTGTGCAGAGAAAAAAATCATGATTAAAGGTAGCAGCGAGCGCATTCCAAGCGGTTTCATGTTCGTAGCCTAAGTTTGTTGACGTTGTGTATTCAGATAGAATTTAACGTCATCGTTCTCCGATTGGTTCTTTAGAACCAACTTCGGCCATAACAAAGCGCGAATAACAAGATAAAGAATATCGAGCAGGTCCCGGGATAGCCTTTAAGGTAGGGGTGTTTGTCCAATCAGCTTGGCTCCTTAGATATAACTGCAGTGGCAAACTTCGTCAGGAGTTTTTCACTAGAGCACGGAGCGATTGCGATGATCACCGAACTTCGGTCGTACTACGTTCTTGAGGGGGATATTCATTCCGCCGGTTGTTTCAAGCCATTCAAAAACTTCGTTCGCGTATTCGGCGATGCGTTCCTGATGCTCTGGAGCATCGATCAAGTTTTGCATCTCATTTGGGTCAGCTTTAAGGTCATAGAATTCGTTCGTGTCCCATATGCCGTGGTAGCGAATGTATTTGAAGCGCTCCGTTCGTATGCCGAACATGGTAGGCGTCTGCGGAAAATCCATCTCCCAGTAGTATTCGTAAAAAATTCGGTCCCGCCAAGGTATGTCTTCTCGGGTCAATAGTGGAGCAAAGGAAGATCCCTGCATATGCGGTGGACTTTTCAGTCCAGCTGCCTCCAGAATTGTTGGCGCAATATCGATGTTTTGAACCAGCGCTTCGATGGGTGTTCCGCCTCTCAGCTGAGAAGGCCAGCGAACAATCAATGGGACTTTTGCCGATTCCTCGTAAAAGTGGCGTTTGTCTATCAGTCCATGCTCGCCGAATGAAAAACCATTGTCGCCCATGTAGATCACCAATGTATCTTCCGCAAGCCCGTTCGCATCCAAGTAGTCTAATACTTCACCCACGCTATCATCGATCCCCATTAGGGTTTCTGTGTAACGCTGAAAGAAGTCCTCAAAATTGATGTCTCCATGGTACATGTAGTCGACACCATGCCAAGACTCGCGCTGATGCTTTACCCAATCAGGAATTCGGCGATCGCCGTAGTAGTCGCGTCCGCGCAGTGGTTCGCTATCTGTCCCGAGGGTTGGAAGTTCTGGAATGCCGTAGCTTGGGACATTGAAGCTGGGCGGATAAACTATTGCTTCATTCTCGTAAATTCCCTCGTGCCGTTTGGCAGGTTCGAATTGAGAATGAACTGCCTTGTGGGATAAGTACATAAAGAAGGGTTGATCTTGCTCACGATTATCAAGCCACTCTACTGCATGCTCGGTTAAGACATCTGTAATATATGTAGCCTCGTCATAGGTCGTGCGTTCGCCATTGATATTAAGTGTAGGGCCGTAATAGACACCTTGTCCTCGAAAACTTTCCCAGTGATCAAATCCCGGCTGTGGATCGTCACTGTGATTTCCCATATGCCACTTTCCGAAATAACTGGTCTGATAACCTGAGTTATGGAGATACTCCGGAAAAAAAGTGAGATTGCCAGGATCTGGGGCCGCGTTGTCGATTACCGTGTGAGTGTGCGAGTAGAGGCCAGTAAGAATCGATGCGCGGGAAGGCGAGCACAGCGAAGTGGTAACATAAGTGTTCGGAAAATAAGCTCCTTCACTGGCTAGCCTGTCCAGATTTGGTGTTTCAAGCCACGCTACTTTGTCTGTAAAGCCCATAAAGTCAAAGCGATGATCGTCAGTAAGAATGAAGATGACATTCTTTGGTGTGGCGTTTGCTAATGGTTCCAGGTGCAAAGCGCTCTGATCGTTATCACATGCCGTCAGTAACGCAGCAATTACACAAGAAATTAGGGCTTGGAATATTCGCATAAGGAGGCCTTTATATTTGTGGGTGCCTGGGTGCAGCTTTTTTAAAGTACACTAAAAATCACCCCGCGGTTATTCCTTTGCAAAATAACCAATACGATTACCGCTATATGTGCCTACCCAAATATCGTCACCGACTTGGAGCGCAGAACTAACGCCTTGCATAGCCGCATCGCTTCCCATACCACCAATACGAATAGCTTCTAAGGAAGCTGCGTCGATTTCAACAACCGACCACCCATCGCCGTTAACATCACCTCCGGCTGTGAGTAATTTCCCAGACTCTCCCCAACGGACGTTGTCTGGCAAAATATCTAGAGCAATTGAATCAGTTTTGACTGGGTCTTGCGCTAAATCAAAGCGCACAAGCTCACCAGCGCCGAAAGCTGCTACGTAAATATAGCGTTCATCTTCAGAAACGGCGATACCATTAGGAGCTCCGAGTTCCGAGCCAGGCATTACTGCAGGCTGACCGCCGGGCCTCCAAGTCACAAGACCACCTTTAGCCTCTCCGGAGAAGGCTGACTCAACTCCACCTTCCCAAGTTATGAACTGAGTAGTAATAAAGCCGCCATCGTTAAGGATAGCTAAACTATTATGCATGATGGTCTCATCTAAAGGAACGCATCCTCTCCAAGTTAATTTTGCCGAGCCGCTTTCGATATTGAGAGTAAAAATTTCAATTGCCTCGCGAGCCCCATGACTGGTGATGTATAAATCAAAATTGTTTGGGTCTATTTGATTCAAAGCTAAACCATGAGCAGAAAAATCATTGATGTTCAGCTCCCCGGGACAATCAGGGTAAGTGCTAGAATCTAAGTCTTGAGAGAAGCCAGAGGCCGTCACTAAATCGTCCCAGCTGTCATCGGTGCTATCAACGAGATAGATATGCCCGTTAACAGTCGTCCCGTCCAAACCACCATTCATTCCTGAGGCAATTATCAGCCCAGTATCACCGATACTGAGAAGGTCTTCTGCATTTATTGGACCACAAATATAATTAATACCGAAATCAGCGTCGCAGGGGCTGTTAACTCGAGCTACTTCAACGTTGCTCTCACCGTCTCTACTGCAAGAAACCGATGTGAGTGTGATGAAAAAAATGAAGAGAATTCTTGTTGCTCTGTACATCATAGTATCTCCGAATTTAGATCAGATTGGTGTGGATTGCGGAATAGTAAATGTACCACCCTTCACCAACTATTCGAACCCCAGTTGCTATATAGTAACTGGTCCGAAATTTTTGGGGTGGGTAGGGTCTCGCTCTGCGGTTAGTAGTTGTAGTAGGCTAACTCACTCATCAAAGGTCAATTGGAGATATAGTATGGGTCTTATGAAAACAGATGAAGTCACCTATGTTGTGACTATGAATGTAAATGGTAAGAGCGAGGAGCAAGTCGATACTTTTTCCGAATTTTACCAAAAGTTGGTAGACGGTAATGAATCAACTACTTTCGGTTGGCAGTTTTTTCGGGGGACGGATGCAAAAATTTACCTCATTGAACGTTATAAAAATGCTGATGCTGCGCTGCAACATATTACAAATATTTCTCCAGGCGGAATTGCCGAGAATGAATTTAAAGATTTCTCTGATCACTTTTCAATCGAAATGATTCTTATACATGGGGAAGTTTCGGAAGGGCTTGAAGAGGCTTTGGGGGCTATAGGATTACCAGTCGAGTTCAGGAAACCGATTGCTGGTTACAGTCGCAGCTGAACGCGACATAATGTGCGTTTCATCGAGTAAAAAAGATAAATTTAGGAGAGCATCATATGTTAATTGCTGTGCGTGCAGAAGTTGAGAACGTTGATCACTGGAGGGAGCAATTCAAAACCCATAATGATTTGTTTAAGAGCCAGGGCGTGTCTCTTGCATATATGGGGTCGTTAGGCGAGGACAAAGTGCTTGGGGTTTTTGAAACTGATGATCCAGACGAATTTATCAGAATATTTAATGATCCGGCGACCGCAGAGGCAATGGCAAACGATAAAATTACAGGTGGTGTTGAATTATTCCTGCTGAACGAAGAGTTTATACCTTAAGTCTGTGGGTTTAACCATCAAACCTGAGCTATTGAATGCTCCAAGTCTAGAAAACGTTGCTAAGATGTAGTCGACAAGTTTAGAAAAAGAATTTGTCTGAGGAGAAAGTTATGTTTGGTGGTCGACCTGTATTAAATACTCTACTTCTTACATTGTTGTGCTGCTCTGTTAGAGCCGTCGAACCAAATGACGCTAGTTACGATGGGGCAGTTTTACGGATTCCCTATCTAGAATTAAATAATCGCAAGTACCAACTATCGTTTATACCTGCTGAAGCTTCTGCCTTAAATGCTCAAGACTGTCCGCTGCTGTGCTTAAAGCTCACAGACGCTGCTGAAAGTGATATTACAGCGATTCGTGACTCGGCAAGCTTCGACGGCACGACACTTTCTGTGCCTCGGATGCTCATTGGCGACGAAGTTTATAGTGGAAAATTTACTTACCTTAGTCAATACACTGACGAAATCTACTTCTCCGTATCAGAGGCTGATCTTGCTTCGTTTTTCAGCGCCTCTGATCGTCAAAATTGGCCGGCTGATGCGTTAGAGAAAAAATTAAGTTTCT
>CAJWVZ010000031.1 GCA_913048385.1 uncultured Gammaproteobacteria bacterium
TTTTGGCATACCAGTTGTACCACCTGTATGAAAGTAAGCGGCAACTCGATCTTCTGCTGAATCTTCAAAATCAAGCTCTGTATTTTGCAGGCCCAACAGACTATTAAAATCATAAATTTTTGCAGAGTGCTCAACAGGATTTTTAGGTCTAATCAAGGGCACAATCCACGATTTTGGAGGCGTTAAATACCTATTTAAGTCAACTTCGATGACAGAAGTTACGTTAGGAGCCAAGGAAACGGCCTTTGCCGCTTTTTGCGGCACATCAGATTTCGGAAATGCTTTCATAGTAACAACGACTTTAGCATTTGTTTCCCTGAGAATTGCTCCAATTTGCTCCGGATCAAGAAGCGGATTTATTGGGTTCGCAATACCTGCAATCGCTCCACCTAAAAGTGTCAAAACAGTTTCATTTGCATTAGGTAATATGTAAGCAACAACATCTTCACTGCCAACGCCAAGTGAACGAAACATGTTTGCTGCTTGAACAGTTTTCGCATGTAGCTCTGACCACGTCAAAGTTTCAGCTTTATCTTTTGGACCAGATAAAATCTGGTAACTTACCGCAGGCCTGTTAGGAAACGACTTCGCTGTGCGCGATAGCAAACCAAATAAAGTCGATGGTAAATCACGGTCTTCCCACTTAACTTCTTTTTCAATGGCTAAAAGGTCTTCTAAATTCGCAAAACCCATTTTTTACTCTCCTTAACACCCCTTAAGGGCTACATTTTTTTTCATTTTGCGGCGATTATAACTCAAACGCAAGTGCCTTTAAGAAATTGTAAATTTCTTATCGATAAACAAAATAAAACTAAATTTTTTAATTCATTTAACTAGTGAATTGTAGACTTGCTAAACGAGCATAAAGCCCCTTTTCATTAATTAGTTTTTCATGGCTTCCTTCTGCTATAATTTCACCCTCATCAAGTACTATAATCCTATCGGCCTTTTTTACAGTTGCCAGTCTATGAGCTACAACGATTGTCGTCCTACCTTTTGTCAAATGATCAAAAGCCTTTTGGACTGACCTTTCATTTTCAGCATCTAAAGCACTGGTGGCTTCATCTAACAAGAGCACTGGAGCGTTGCGTAATATCGCACGAGCGATTGCTACCCTTTGTTTTTGCCCACCAGAGAGCATAACCCCGCGTTCGCCTACATATGTGTCATATCCCTGGGGTAACTCATTTATAAAATCATGTGCCGCAGCTGATCGGGCCGCTTGAAATATTTCTTCATTGTTAGCCTCTGGATTACCAAATCGTATATTTTCCATCACTGTTGCTGCAAAAATAACGGGATCTTGAGGAACCAGTGCAATAGACTTACGAAACTCCAGCCTTTTCATCGTTTTTATATCGATACCATCCAAAAAAATTTCACCTTGGTCGGGATCATAGAACCGTTGAAGTAATTGTATAAACGTTGATTTCCCGGCACCAGAAATACCAACCAATGCTATAGTTTCACCCGGTTTAATGTTAATATTTAAATTTGATAAAGTAGCGTCATCTGAGCGTGACGGATAAGAAAAAGTTACGTCACTGAACGTAATCTCGCCCAACCAACGCTTTGGGGGCGAAACGGCCTTTATTGGATCATTTACAGTATCTTCAATATTAAGTAATTCAACTAGTCGTTCTGTAGCTCCTGCTGCCCTTTGTAATTCACTCCATATTTCTGATAGAGCAGCCACAGCGCCCGCGACCATTACCGAATAGATTACAAACTGCACAAGCATTCCAACTGACATAAGTTCGTTGCGTACGTCGCGAGCACCAATCCAAAGAACCCCTACTACTCCCGAAAAAACTAAAAATATTACAATTACTGTTAGAAATGATCGTGTTGTTATTCTTTTCTTAGCGGAGTTGAAACTTGTTTCAGCAACCAGATCAAAAGACCTTTTTGTGAGTTTTTCATGAGAAAAAGCTTGGACTGTTTGAACCGCCATTAAAGCCTCTGAAGCATTACCCGAACTCGCTGCAATCCAATCTTGGTTTTCGCGACTTAGAGTGCGCAACCTCCGACCAAGGACAAGAATTGGAACAATTATGGCAGGAACAATTAGAAAAACTAGACTTGTTAACTTTAGCGACGTTAACAGCATTAAAATCATACCACCAATCAATATAAATACATTTCTCAAGGCTACTGAAACCGATGAGCCTATCACAGACAAAATTACAGTTGTGTCAGTTGTTATTCTGCTTAACACCTCACCGGTCATAATTTTCTCAAAAAATTGTGGGCTTAAATGAATAACTCTACCAAAGACTTCTTTTCTTATGTCAGTTACAACCCGTTCACCAAGCCTGGTAACAAGCGCATACCTTAATGCTGTACCAACTGATAGTAGTCCCGCAATACCAATCGCAGCCAAAAAATATTGGTCTAAAATGATAGTATTTCCTGAACTAAAAGTATCAACAACTCTTCGAACGGCTAGAGGTAAAATCAGCGAAACGGCTGCCGTTAAAGTAAGAGCGAAAGAAGCCATGAATATCATCAATTTGTATGGCTTTAAGAAAGGCCAAAGCTCTTTTAAGGCAGAGATCCTTTTTGACTTGCTTCGGTCTTGCGCATCAGCCGCTGCCTCATAAGTACTGGCCATTTATTAATTCTCCCGTGAGCTTGTTAAAAACGAAAGAATGCATCTTGGTCAAGAGAAGGTTTTGGTCTTACCTAAAAAATCTAGTTTTTAACTTACTCAGACTTTTATTGTGAGAATAATGGCTTTATCATCTTTATGATTATGTTTTGAAGCCTTACTATATATCGATATCTTTTTTAGTACGCAGTTTTTAATGTGCGGATTTAACTTTTCGACTTCACTTTCAAAATCAAGGGAAATCCAATGTTTTTCGTTTATGGAGACCGTGATTAACCCACCCGGCTTAGTAACACGAATTAATTCACCTATTGCGCTTGGTCCAACATGGCCATGTGTGAATGTACCAGAGCTCACAACCCCATCATAATGGTTATTATTCACAGGAATTTCTTTTGTTAAATCACTCAAGAAACTGCGCTTATAAATATATTTTGAATCAGCAACTTTTAGCATTTCTTCAGATATATCAGTAGCTTCAATGCAAAGTTTTTCTTTCTGTAAAAGTGCTTCAGCAAGAGCTCCCGTTCCAGCTCCCACATCTAATATTAATCCCTTTCCTCCATTTAAAATAAACTCCTCAGCTACGGCAAAATGTAATTTATACTGCATATCATCTATAAAACTAGTGTCATAAGTCTCTGCCCAAACAGAATAAAGCTTTATATTATCATCAGGCGATTTTAGATCATACGCATTTTGAAGACTTGGTTTATTTTTCATTTTTTTTCTATACAATCTAAGCTGCTTATAAAGCTCAAAAGATAATGTATTCATCCAATAAGATTTTATTTACATTTATGATAAAGTAGCAAACTTTAATGATTTATATCAATAAAATACTGCCAATTATCTTCAGCCCATTAGGACTAATAATTATCTTATTAATTTTTGGTATTTTTAGAAAGAAAATGCTGCCTTCATTAATTGGCTTGGTAATTTTGATTTTACTATCATTACCCATTGTTTCCGGACATTTGATAAAGTTGCTAGAAAAAAATTACAGGCCCACTACCCTAAATGAGATCGTCAGTGCTGAAACAGTTATTGTTTTAAGTGGTATGGTGAAACCGATTAAACAAAATAATGGTGTTCGCTATGAGTTCTCAGAGGCTGTTGACAGGATTCTTGCAGGCATAAACATTTTGAAAACGGGAAAGGCACAAAAAATAATTCTTACTCGAGGACAGTTACCTTGGAGCGTAGGCGTCCCAGAAGGCGATTTTTTAGCCGAATTTGTTCAATCACAGGGAATAGATTCTAATAGAATTCTATTAACTGAGATTGTACAAAATACGAACGATGAAGCTAAAGCCATTTCCAGAATGCTTCCCAAAAACAGTAAAGTTATTTTAGTAACTTCAGCCTTTCATATGCCCAGAGCCGAAAAGGTTTTTCAAAATCAAAACCTAAAAGTTATCCCCTATGCTGTAGATTTTATCTCTTCAGCAAAAAAAATAAGTGTTATGGATTTTCTACCTCAAGCACATGCCTTTAAAGACAGTAACTTTTATTTCAGAGAAATTATTGGTAGAGCATATTATTCGATGCGTTACTAATTCATGACGGTCGTCGATAAATTTTTTTTTACTACAGGTGACTTTATTTATCAGAAAAATTAGTTTGTTGCTGATGTTGAGGTTGTAGTGCTGTTATCCTCTACTATTAAAGCCAGTAATGCTGTAATCAAGGCTGTTGCCAGTGCCACAGAGGCAACAGAAACCCCTCCGAAACTAACACCCACTTCCGAACCTGCTCCAGTTAAGGCCGCACTACTGCTGCTACTGACAAAACTTTCTTGAGCCACGGCAGGTATAGAGAATGTGTACGCAACCAGACCAGCAAGAATTAAATTTCGCATTTAACAAACTTTCTCCAAAAGATCGTTTTGAAACAGTACACTTTAACTAGGTTTTTGTCTTTAATTTTTTAAATAAAATCTTTGATATTGATTTGGCTCAAAACTAGTCTGTAGACGTTTTAAACTCAAAAGGCCCCAAACCTCCATAAGCATTGTTCGTAAGATTTGCTTTAATCTGGTGGGTTCCAATTACGAGTTCGGCTTGATTGTTGTGAATGGTTGCTTTGTGAACTGGCTTCCCCGCGCAACTTGCTAGGGCAGATATCGCCTTTGTTATTGGTCCAGAAAGCCCTCTTGGGCCATAAAGTTCAGATGGAGTCCAAACTGTGACGCCACTGTCGGCCAGAGCTGTGGCCAGTCCAATCACGTAAGCGGCTCCGAATGCAGCGCGGTGACGTGGATCATTATCAGCCATACAAAGACGTTTGAGATCTTGATTTGGAAACGTCCGCTGACCGTAAGGGTTATGGCGCATTGCGATTGTTGAAGGTCCGATCCGGTAATCAGCATCACCAATAATTTCTCGAGCAGATCTTATAATATGTGGAATTACCTCAAGAGTTTCCATAACCGAATGATCATCCGCGGCATGTACTATAGGGCATAAGCTATGCGATACGAAGTCTAGTTTGTCTATTGGTGGCCGCTTGCGATTCAGTTCTGGGAAAAAGGTAACCATGCCACCACCGCGAAAAAAATCGCCAAATGCATTGGCGCTTGCGCTGTGTATCTCTTCCAGTGGTGGGCATTTAGGCCACTCAGAGCCCGGCGGCGTGGATATCCGATCGACTGCAGGACACAACATCACGCTGTCTGGCTTAAAGCCCACCGAATCCATAGCCGCACGCAGTTGAACGAGCTCCAATTCAGGCGCATTTTCAAAGCCGCAAACCAATTCGAGATCATACAAAAAATTTGGCATCGCCGCTTGAAGCTTAGCATATGCTTCGAAATATTCCACAATCGAACCTGCGGTCGCATCAAGATTGCACAGCAAACGTTGTGGCGAAACCTGTCTTATGTCCTCAGGGCGTTTGATAAGTCGTATACAATCTTTAGGAGTTAAAAGAATTGCAGTTTCTGGAAATATATTCTCACCAATTACACTAGTATTATTCGCTTTGGGTTTTCCTTTGCCAGTTCTACTCCAGTCAATAGAAACTGATTGCACTAGGGGCTGGCTTTGGCACAAAATATAGGGCCAAGGCAAAGCCAAAGGACGTACATATGTTTTGTATGATGCATCCCCCCATTGCCGCTGGTCTTCCATCTCAAACGTGTCTCCAGTAAAAGTGCAATCGACATCCAGGCCATCATCAGAGTGTTTTATCGCTTTTATATCTTTGAACGGCTGCCACGGGTCAATCAAAGAGGGAAAAGTCGAGACCTCAATGTTGCCATTAGAACGAGTAACCGAAACTGGGCAGCCCGCAAGTTTTGCCGGATGAAGAACCGTAAATCCAGCTCGATTCGTTTCGAATTCACCATTTGGCATCCCTTCTGCTCGTACTAAGAGCTGACCCTGTACCGCTTCAATAAAAATAGAAACAACCAGGTTCGCTTTGTTCGTCTCAAATTTTGCTTCAAGATGAAGAGAAAAACTAATTCCGTCCCTTTGGCGAGAAATAAGGGATAAGCGCGGCGTTAGCGTCCCCCAATTACTATCCCTGACCAAAAATACGATACACCGGATAATCTCGACACCGCCTACTTTGATATGGCGCAACGCCCCTTCTTCCAGGGTGAAAGACAGTTGCCCTACCGTAATACATTCTGACCTTACAGGTGGTTCTACGGTACCATAAAGGCGAAAAGCCTCACTCATATCTCTGCCGTTTCAACTGTCCGATGTTCAGATGCTGACAGGTATGCTGCTTCGACCAAACTAAGTGTTTGTAGATTATCATGGCCACTAGTCTCAGGTTCGCGCCCCTCATGTAAACACTGAATGAAATGCTGTTGGATAATGCGGACACTCTCCTGAATATTATGCCATGGCTTTGAGGCCCATGGCAGCACAGGAGGCGATAGATCCCGTGTCTCGGATTTGCCATCAGCTTGGACAGTCATTTTATATCCTACGTCGAGACTAAGAGTGCCCTTATCTCCGTCCACTTCAATAACACTTTCGGGGAATGACTCGACTTGACGTCTTGTAGCATAAGAACAATCAACAATGCATGAAACACCACCTTTATGTTCTAAAAGTATTGTTGCAACATCCTCGCCTTTGATCAGTGGATTAATCCGGCGTGTCGTGGCTGATACCCGTCCCACATCGCCAAAAAGGGCACGTGCAATATCAAGAATATGGATCCCAAGGTCTTCGATAATAAATCTCTCCCCTTCCGCCAGATAGGGTTGCCCAGAAAATACATCAAAGCCAGACCGAAAGCTGACACGGCCAAAGAATGGCTCACCAATTGTACCTTTTCGCAACTCCTCGATCACGGTCCGAACGGCGGACTGCCAACGAAAATTCTCATGAACCATGATGGTCTTTCCAGTAGCCGCAACAGCACCGACCATCGCCCTTGCATCTGTTATGGTTTCAGCGAATGGTTTTTGGCAAATAATGTGCTTATTGTTTTGCGCAGCCATTTCAACAAGAAACCTATGAGATGGAACTGTCGTTGCAATATCAACAATATCAAACCTACCATAGTCAAACAAAGCGGCCGCGTCACCGAACTGTCGCTCAATTTTAAAATCTTTGCCTGTTTCAAATAGACTTTTTTTGTCGCTATCGCACAAAGCGACAACATCAACGCCGTCGATATCTCGCCAAGCGTGTAAGTGATTTTGTGCAAAAAACCCGCAACCGATCACTCCAACTTTCATTCTTCCCATTCCTTTGCAGAGTATATAAACTTGTCATATCAGTGCACATTTGATAGCCTCAAATCAAGAGACAGTTACCATATGCCTTCAACAAATCAGATCCAAATGACTTTTCAGGGGCACCCGTTACAAGACAAAAATTCTCAGATCAGATGTTCGAATGATCGTTGTCTATGATTGTTTGGGAAAACTAGCGCCAAGAAATTCGTTTATATACGGCTAAAGCTTCATGACCATGCAAAACCCCGAAAGAGTAGAAGCAGATTATCTAATCGAAACAGCCATTGACCTAAGGCAGGCCGCAGAAATTATGGCAGGAGAGCAATCCTCAGGCACATTTCGCGCCATACCAGGAGAAACTGCTGAATTGAAAATACGGGCAGCAGCCCAAATTGAAAAGCTTAAGGTTCTGGGGCCTGTTTCAGAACCTTCACTTTTAGGTTCGATCTCATCAGGCGATCCAAAAAATTGGTGTCGAGCACATTTAACACTTTCATGGCCCATTGAAAACCTGGGGCCATCCTTACCAAATCTTATTACAACCATTGCTGGCAACCTGTTTGAACTTAAACCGCTCTCAGGTATTCGGCTGATGGATCTGAGACTACCTTCAGCATTTTCCACTAATTACTCAGGCCCAAAATTTGGGTGCGAAGGCACGCGCAAATTGATTGGCATTTACGAGCGCCCTTTGATCGGTACCATCATTAAGCCGAGTGTGGGACTATCCGCAAAAGAAACTGGCATATTGGTTTCTCAACTTTGTGCTGGTGGTATTGATTTCATCAAGGACGACGAATTACAAGCAAATGGTCCGTCCTGCCCGTTTGAAGATCGCGTTAAAGAGGTCATGCAGGCTGTCAACAAAGCCGCTGATAAAAATGGGTTTAAGGTCATGGTGGCTTTTAACCTGACCGGTGAAATCGATGAAATGCGCAGGCGGCATGACTTTGTGCAAGAGCAAGGTGGGACTTGTGTGATGGTCAATTTGATGGCCGTAGGTATGACAGGAATGATTAGTATTGGGCAGCATTCAAACTTACCAATTCATGCCCACCGTGCGGGCTGGGGCGCACTCACACGAGAGCCATTGCTTGGGTGGTCTTATCCAGCATGGTCTAAATTGTGGCGCTTGGCCGGTGCAGATCATATGCACGTCAGTGGCTTAGATAATAAATTTACCGAGTCAAATGAAAGTGTCATCGAGTCAGCCAGGTCGTTGAGGGACCCGTTATTTAGCCATGCTCCAATGTGTTCCTTACCAGTTTTTTCCTCGGGCCAAACCGTCCTGCAGGCCGCTGCCACCGTAGCGTCGGTAGGCTCCCCTGACCTACTTGTCACTGCAGGTGGCGGAATAGTAGCACATCCATTTGGCGTGGCTGCTGGAGTGAAAGCAATGCGGCAAGCCTACGACGCAGCAATGCAGAAAGTTGATGTCACCCAATATGCCAAAGGTCACCCAGAACTTGCGGCAGCTTTGGCTGAATTTTAAGGTTATTACTATGACACCACTTCTAACGTTTTACGGCGATGACTTTACCGGATCAACCGCAGTCATGGAGGTGTTGAGTTTTGCTGGCATACCAACAATGTTGTTCATGGAACCGCCTGAATTGGACGTATTAATACAATACCCTAACCTGCAGGCAATTGGCGTTGCCGGTATAGCAAGGTCCAAAAATCCAGCTTGGATGAAGAGTAATTTACCTGCCGTGTTTGAGAGGCTTAAGTGCTTCGGTGCACCTTTATCGCACTATAAAGTTTGCTCTACTTTCGATTCTGCGCCAGATATTGGCTCAATCGGCGTAGCAACTGAAATCGGAAGATCTATCTTTAACGCAGACTGGGTTCCATTTGTGATTGGCGCGCCTGCCATTAAACGCTATCAAGCCTTCGGTACGCTTTTCGCTAATGCAGGTGACAGCATCCACCGTCTCGATCTCCACCCAGTTATGTCCCGTCATCCAGTCACTCCAATGAATGAAGCTGATATAGAGAGTCATTTAGCGCACCAAACAAATCTCAAGGTTGGTATTATTACCCTCGCAGAGATGAAGGCCAGTCGAGGCCAAGAGGCAGTCCGCAATTGTCTTTCTAAAGGAGCAAGAATTCTTGCGATTGATGTCGTGGATGATGAGACCCTTGAAGAAGCTGGACGCCTTATTTGGCCAATTGATTCAAGGTCTGTTTTCGTGGTCGGATCGCAAGGCGTTGAATACGCGTTAGTCGCTCACTGGCGGAAAACTGGAGTGATTGGGCAACACAACGAAGCACCAGCGCTCAGAGCAGTTGAGCAGATATTTGCTGTTTCAGGTTCTTGTGCGTTAACCACAGAAATTCAAATCGCCAAGGCCGAGGCCCAAGGCTTTCAGGTTCTCGACTTCGACGCTTCTACGGCAACAGAGCCGCAGCGCTTGGCAGCAGAATTAGAACGAGTCCGGAATGAAAGCTTAAGAAGGCTGTCAGAAAACAATGACGTTTTGGTTACAACAGCACGCGGTCCAGAAGATTTGAAAATAAAACGAATGAAAGAGGCAATTGAAAAAACAGGCTCAACACCCAGTCGCGCGAACGAGCGGCTAGGTGAGGCTCTTGGTAAACTGGCATTAGACATCCGAAGCACAACTCGCATATCACGCATAGCCATCGGCGGAGGAGATACCTCGGGCCACATTTTAACAGCACTAGGGGCACAAGCACTATCTACAGTGGCACCTCTTGCGCCAGGAGCGCCGCTTTGTCGATTACACACTAATAAAAACTCTGCAATTGATGGCCTCGAAGTGACACTTAAAGGTGGACAAATGGGAGAACCTAATTTTTTCTTACAGGCAA
>CAJWVZ010000032.1 GCA_913048385.1 uncultured Gammaproteobacteria bacterium
CCTCTCCCAGGATGCCGTTGTTACTGAGCGCTTTTCTCGCATCGACAGCGACACTCTGCTATACCAATTTACCGTTAACGATCCAAAAGTTTATGCGACTGCTTGGACTGGAGAGTTACCAATGAACTCGGTAGACGATCAGATATATGAGTATGCATGTCATGAGGGAAACTATGCTTTACCCGGGATTCTTGCTGGCGCGCGCCGGCAAGAAATCAGCCCTCCAAAGCAGCGCCATGGACTTTAAACAACCGCGGCCCGCTGGGAGACGCGCCTTTAAGTCAAAAATGAACCCATATAAAAAGAACGACAATGATATTAAAAAATCGTAAACTTCTTTGGATATAAAACAGTGGCGCTCTTATTTTAAATAGAAAACTCCTTTGGCAATTTTGAATTAAACCGCTACTAATAAAAAGTTAAAACATCAAAGATAAACATCGATTTAAGTGGCTTCTTAAGTAATCTATTGCCTCCATCTAACTCAGTACTTTGTAGGATTTTTAAGCTACTGTGGGCGTCCGTCGATTCGATCAATCGAGCAACATAATCTAAGTCTTATTGGACTAATATTAAAAATATCTTGACAGGCATAATTGGTAGAGTAAGATATCTCCATCATTAAGAGAGGGCTGACGCCCCGCCAACCTGCAGCTGAGCAAGGTGGCACCCCGAGAGGGAATGTGGCCATAAGGCAACTACAGCGTCAGCCCCCATTTGAAAATCAACTGGGGGTTTTTTTTGTCTGGCATAGTTAGAAACATTGCGAACGAATATGAATTTCAATCCAGGCGATCCCTTCGCTTATCTCTTAGAAACATTTTTAAGAGAGGTTTGCACTGCTGCTCGTATCTTCCGAACTCTAATCGGTGCACTAAGTATTGGATTAAAACGTCAAGTAATGGAGCGATGTGGGAGTTGCACGCTCCACACAATAAGTCTTCAAGAGAGATCCAGTGCGCTGGGATCTATACACCCAATGAAATGCGCGAATACTTAGATAAAAACGGATGCTTTTTAGGCGAGCAAGAATGGCTTGATATCGGTTTAGGCCGTACAGCGGAAGTGACACAACTTAATACCGAAAATTGTTTAACGAGGAAGAGCAATGATAATAGTTATTCATGAGAATAATGATTGGATACCTCCTTTCGTAGAAGCTTTTCAAAGGCTAAACATCGACTATCGTCTATGGTATGTACCCGACATGGATCTAGATCTCACAGAGACACCTCCGCATGCTGTTTATTGGAACAGAATGAGTGCCTCGTCCCACACCCGCGGACATCGCTTCGAGCCAGAATTAACAGCCGGAATTCTAGCCTGGTTAAGTCGGCACAAGATGAAAGTGATTAATGGTGGTGCTGCTTTAGATCTTGAAATAAACAAAATCAGACAATACGAAGAACTTGCACGGTTCGAAATTAAGACACCATCAACAGTATGTTCAATAAAACGAGATCGCTTACTTAAAGCGTCAGACCGCGTTGGTTTCCCTCTTATTACAAAGCACAATAGAGCTGGCAAAGGATTGGGAGTCAGAAAATTCGATAATAAAGACATGCTCAAGGTCTATTTAGAGGCCGAAGATTTTGAAAATTCGCCTGATGGGATTACGCTTCTTCAAGAATATATTTCAGCACCGACACAGTCCATAATCAGAATGGAATTCGTCAACTATAAATTCCTATACGCTGTAGAAGTTGATACCTCAGAGGGCTTCGAACTCTGCCCAGCTGAAGCCTGTGAAATTGAAAGCCATTGCCCTACAGACAGCCAGAATAAATTTCGAATCCTTTCAGATTTTTCAATACCAAATCTAACTGCATTTGAGCAATTTTTAACAGCAAATGATATTAGGATCGCGGGTATTGAGATTATTTTCGATCACGAGGGTAACTATTGGGCTTATGATGTAAACACAAACACAAATTACAACCCACAGGCTGAAAGTCTGGCAGGCATAAGTGCTCCAGATGCGATAGCACGCCTTCTCATGTCCTTTGATTACTAAATTTTATTCGTTGTGGACTATGTTGTGTAAAACCTAATTTTGTAGACCAAAAACTTAAACTTTAATTTTTGAAATCTAAACCTAATTCATCGTGATTTGGTCCTATTGCCGCGATGTAAAATAAAGAGCTAAAACGGAATTTTGCAACTCCGGGGATTTAATTTAATCACTAAGGAGTTTGTATGAAATTCTTTGTAAACACTAGGTACTTGATAGTACCGATAATGACCTTGCTAACTATCTCTGGAATTTTTTTTGGTGGGGCTTATTCATGGGTGGGAGTATTTCTTTTTGGAATTAATATTGTATTAGATACCCTCACCAGAAATATCCATCTCCGTGCCAATTTTGACGATAGCGGAAATTCTTATGGCATAAAGTCTTTCCAATATTTCGTAATGTACCTAATGCTGCCCATATTCATAATGCTGCAAGCAGCTCTCGCTTGGAGACTCTATGAATACACCTCCACAACCCCGATTGAAAACAGCACCTTCCTCGGTATCAATTATCAAATCGGATTATCAGGATTTGACCTTTTAGGGAGCACACTTTCGTCAGCCCTTTGGGCCGGGCTTGGAATTATTTACGGACACGAACTTTCACATAATAAGAAGGAGGGTTTTCTGGCCTCGAGATTACTAATGGCACTGAGTGGTGCTTCTCATTTTACATATGCTCATGTCTACAACCATCACCTAGATTTAGGCCATGAAGATGATCCTGCAACCGCACCGAGAGGCCGAAACGTTTATGCTCACGCTTGGTTATCTCATATGGGCCAATCAAAATTTTCTTTTGACTTAGAGAGAAAGAAGCTGCAGAAAAATAACAAATCTTTTTTCAGCTATGAGAATAAATGGATACTCGGCTACGTTTACAGCCTCCCCTCTATAATTCTTTTTGTTTGGTCTGGCGGTTTTCTCGGAATAATTACGCTATTAATAGTATGGGGTTTGTCTAATTTTTTATTAGAGGCCCTAAATTTTATGGGCCATTACGGTCTTATTCGTAAAGATGGACCCGTTTCCCACAGACACTCCTGGGACAATGACTCAGTTTTTACCAGCTGGTTCTTCATAGAAATAGGCAGGCAGTGTGATCATCATGTCAGAGGAGAAACATACTTCTGGGAACTAGATGATGTTGACGGGCCCAATTATGGAATAGGTTACTTCTCGCTCTTTGTTTTAACGCTGGTGCCCTCCTTATTTAGGAACTTTGTAAGCCAACACCTAAAAAGATGGGACAAAGACTACGCGACAAAAGAAGAAAGAGAGATAGGCGCTCGGTTTAATTCATATGTCACAAGCGAGGCAAGGACCTGAAATGTTCACATTATTTAAGAAGAAGAAAGCTGGTTATATCGCTAAGGTATTACCAGACAATATGGAGATCTTAGTTAAACGCGGAGAAACTCTTCTATATTCAGCGTTATCGCAGGGAATCAAGTGGCCCCATAAGTGTAAAGTGGGGAGTTGTGGTACTTGTAAATATCAATTGGTAAAAGGAAAAATAAATCCGCAGCTGGACTTTAGTTATGTTTTAGAGCCTAACGATATTAAAAATGGCTATGGACTTGCGTGTCAGTCTATTTTGGAATCTGATATAGAAGTTAATATTAACACGATCAATTTTTAGGAGAGAACATGTACAGTTTTAGAGCAATAATCGTGATGTTATTATGGTCATCGGCCATAGGATTCTCACTATACGCCATAGACGCGCATATACATTTTAGAGAAATTCCGTGGTCAATATCAATAAGCATAGTCTTGCTATTAACCCATATGGGGAATATGTTTCTTTATTTCAGAATCGCTGGCAAAGAACCGTATCGTTGGTTCAGAGGCGGACAATAAAATTGTTCCATGGGGTATGAGATTTAAAGGTTTTTGACATCAAAAAGGTTTTGGATCAACGAACCTTAAAATCGGTTTCAGTCAAATTAATTTCTGGACCTGCTTAAAATCACGTATCTCACGGAATGTTAGAACAACATCACCATCTTTAACCTCATCGTTAAGGCTAATCATTTTTCGGTGAATTACAATCCTTATCCCGACACGCCTTAAAATTTCTGACATGAGCTAAAGCGATAATCAGGGCTCCGACGACTGTTGAAATTTTCTCACCGGTCTCACCCAACACCTCCTCACCTACTATTATTATAAGGAAGAGCATGATGAGACCAGCGAATCCAGTTATAAGGATTTTAAAATGTCCGTGCTTCCTGCACCCTAAACCCAGACTGAGTACACTAGTAGGCAGCACAAGAAAAAGTAATAGATAATGAAACCGTTCATCCTCAAAAAAAGTTGACCCCAGCGCAGGGAGCATAACAATAGCAACCGGCGTTAGCAGACAATGAACCACGCAAAGAAGCGACAACCCCACTGCCGCCTTGTCAAACTTAGCAATTAAATCCTGCATATTTATTCCCATATTTAAGATGACACTGGACTTATTTTCATAAGTTGACGATTAGTAATCATTGTTAAGCCAAAAACAATCAGCAATAAAAAACCAATAGGTTTCAAGCCGCGACCTAACCGCATCCCGAGCGGCTCCTCTTTAAACCCAAAATCAGGAACATTCTCAAAGAATTCTGCGCTGATCGGCTTCTTCCCAATGACATTGGGCCCGACTAACTGCGCATAATTCGCCTTGAATGCTCTGGCCTGCATAATATAACTATTGTGCCTTCGACCAGAGGTCCCTGTAACTTCATTAAATAGACTGTGAACAGCAATGGTAGGTGAAAAATATTTAAACACATCCACTAACTCTTCACGCCGACCAAGCGCCTCCTCAAATGAGGAAATAATTGGGCCCGTGGCCTCGTCTACCGTTGAGGTGACGAGAAAAGCGGAGCTAACATAATCCGGAAATTGCGATTCTACATCAACCAACAATTCAGGATGATCAAGCATAAATTCGTTCACAACATCGGGTTCACTCAACCGAGTTTCATTTTCAACCTCCCTAGCCTCTGCCAGATAGGTCAGTCGAGATGGAGTGGGATATAAAGATTCCGCTAACGAGCTGCTCGTCGCCGGCACGATTAGTGTCAATCCGACCCAAAGACCCAAAAGTGTTAAAACATTAAACTCCCCACTTCTATTGAAACTAGCAATAACCGCAATCAACACAGACCAAAAGGCTCCGTAAAACACAACAAAGGTCATCCACACTGCGAAAATCGCAAATCGACCATCGCTAGTCACTCCTGCTGCATTGTAGATCATAACAGCAAAAGCTGATGCACATGTCACACCAATCACAATTAGTGCACGAAAAAAAATGCGTCTCCAGAAAAAGTTTCTTAAATTTATTCCCTGTAACAATATTAAACCAAGTCGCTTGGAGTCTCTATCGGCGGAAGTAACATCAAAACTAAAAATAATAAGTATTAAGGGTAGGAACAATAAAACAGCCTTACTGATATCAAAATTCCCGAGAGCTAAGCCAATCGGATCAGCGAACTCGTACTTCGAAAAAAGTCTAATGTTCGGATTTTTGAGTGATATTTCACCGAAGAAAGGCAATAAATCAGATTGTCCTATAGAAAAATCTGATAAAGGCTCTTGAGGTAATGAAGAAGCAAATATAACATCCATCGCTGAACCGGTTAATGAAGGCAAGTCTATCGAACCATCATCTTGTTCTAAGGTCCGTAAATCTTCAAGCCAGCTATCCATTGTCGTGGATACACTACGGTAATGATTCTCTATGGCTGCATTACGCGCATCGCGCTCTGCTTTGCCCGCGAAGCCTCCATAAATCAGTGTCGATACGAACACCAAAAACACTAAAAACACGGCTCTACTGGAGAACTGTAATTTCCATTCATACCTCATAAAATCAAATGCGTTCATATTAACCTCTAAACCTCAAGCCGTCCCTTGCCGAGCCAAAACATTGCAACTATTGAAAATAATGCCCAAGCGAAAACGATAAAAAAATCAGCTCCACTCTGACGCCAAGCAATTTTAAGTGCTGGGTACTCGTATTCAAATTCCGGAACCGTTTCCCAAAACTCAGGGGGCGCTAAATAACGAAGGTTCTCTCCACTGTCATTGATAATCAGTTCCTCGTTTAACACCCTCACAATTTTATTCCGCTGCCGCTCCGCCTCATTGGAAAAATGTTCGTGTGCGTTCACATCCGTTCCTGAAAAAGCTTGAGAAAGATGTTGCAATGCAATAGTCGGTGAAAAAATTGACAAGAGTCGGCGGAAATTCTTTTGATTGGCATAATTTTTAAAAAGCTCTGCATACGCGGCGGTATAGATTTCGGAGTCAATCACCTCCGATACTTCTAGGCGAACACCGCGTGCGTTGATTGCTAAATTTTCAATTTCGCTCTCTGTCAGCTTTTTCCCAAATGCCCTTTCAATAACCGCACGTTCAGCGGCAACATATTCGGCGCTTGAACTATCCAGGCGGTTCTCGCTCAGCCGAACATCCATTGCCTCCCAAAATTCACTCGATTGGGGACTGGGGTAAACTTTCTCAGCAATACTTGCTGACAACCTCGGTAGACTCACAACCATAACCGTCCATAAACCCAACAAGATTAGTAAAGAGTTTTTTGCTTCCTGAACAATTGCCGATATAAACAGCGTGGTCGCTGTCACAAACGCCGTATACAGACCATACACAAACAACAATGAGACGGACCGAAGAAAAAGATCAGTGAAAGGTTGGCTTGATGCTTCAAAAACAAAAAGTGAAGTCACAGCAGCGAGTACAATAGTAAAAACTAAGAAAGCAAAAGAAATGCTAAAGACAGTTATAAATTTTCCCAGCAAGAGGCTACGTAGGCTTGTACCAGAACTGATAATTTGGCGCAGAGTGCCTTGCTCACGTTCTTTCGCTATGCTCCCATACCCAAGTAGTATGACCAGTAGCGGGATGATTAGGATCAATACACCGGCTAGGCTGAAATTCTCCAATCGGCCCAGCTCAGTGGCATCTTCTGCGGCTCTAAACATCGCTGGATTTCGATAATGTCCCTCCAGCCAAACCACTTGCCCTACGTATGCCGACACGCCTGGATCAAACGCGGAAAATGGGGCCACGGGCTTATGTGCCATACGACTGAAATGAGCTGCGGAATGCGGATTTTTAGCGCCTTGCGCGTTAAACACCTCTGCATCAGCCACCTTGGCATCGAACACAGTTTGGCTCCTTGTGCTCTCTGTAGAAAAGCCAGTAACCAACCCCAGTAATAGAAGCAAACCAACAATTCCGAACAAAACAATCGCACGTCCATCTCGGACTATCTCCGTAAATTCTTTTGCTATTATCGCCTTATTCATTTTTATTCCTTCAAACGAGTTCTGTATCTCGCATCTGTTGTAGATAAATTTCCTCTAAAGTACTTTGATCCACCGAGGTTGGGGATAGGTCTTTTACTAAGGATCCCGATTTCATAATCCCAATCCTATCTGCAATTTCTCTGGCCCTAAACAGATCATGAGTAGCCATCAGAACAGCTGTCCCTTGGTCCGCTAGATTTCGTAGTATCGTGGTGAACTCATTAGCAGCACTTGGATCGAGGCCGGACAAGGGTTCATCCAACAGCAAGGCCTGAGCATTTTTTGCGAGAGAAATTGCAAGCCCAACTTTCTGTCGCATGCCCTTAGAGTATCCGTTAACCCTTTTATTCGCAGCGCTCTTATTTAATCCTACCCGATCTAATAAATTTTGGAGCTCAGCTTTTCCGAGTCTGTTATTTAAGGATAGCTTTACAAAATAATCCAAATTTTCCAACCCAGTCAAAGACGGGTAAAGTGAGACCTGCTCTGGAACATAAGCAAGCTTCTTGCGAACTTCGTTTAAATTTTCACACACATCTAATCCATCAACAAACGCCTTACCTGATGTTGGTTTTAAGAAACCAAGAAACAAATTTATTGTGGTTGTTTTGCCGGCACCATTAGCACCAAGGAGGCAGAGGATTTCAGATTCACGTACAGTTAAATTCAAATCGCATAACGCTGAGTTTGATTTGAATTTCTTAGTCAAGTTTTGAGCGAGAAGTAGTTCACGCATATTCATTAGCCCTGTTTAAAATGAGGATTGCTTGAAAAAAAGAACTTTCGCTATTTCATAATCCTATGAAGCTGCTTGTGGAAAATTTAAGCCGAAAAAATTCTAGAGCTTGATTTCTACGCCGTTGGTGTTTCACATCGGAATAAAATATAAAAACTTATGGCTATGCTGCCGGGGGAGATCGAGATTTTACGAGGGGTGGCTTAAAGAAATAAATTGCAAGCTTCGAGCCAAGCAAGTCGTTCGATGATGTTTCAAAGTTGTAATATACTCCCTCAGGCGCGAGAAAGTCACTATCAAGACTGTGTGTAGCACAAGCGGAGCAGTCTAAGTGATGGACGATTTCGTCGGAGTGGCTATGCTCGAAACTGGAAAATTGCGCATTAAGGACAAACGCCACTAGTAGTAGCCGAGACACCACACGGGTAAGTGCTCCAACTCGGCTCTTCTTTATATTTCCCAGTGCATCCATCCTCGTAACTTACTCTTTCCATTAGCATTGTCAAGCCAGATCAAAATCCTTTGAACGCGGATTGTTTTTACTCAAAATAGAGGCCTCCGCACCCTGAGTGCGACAATTTGTCGCACTTTCGCTGAAGAAGTGTTAATCTTATTGCAGGGCGCGACAAATTGTCGCACCTTCTGCTTACTTTTACTTAAGATTTTCTTTCAGGGCTGCATATGAATAAGTTAGGAGTGTCTTTTACTTTCCTAGTTATCTTATTAAATATCAGTCTAACTGAGTCGTTTGCAGCTGAGTCATTCTCAGAAGAAAAATGGCGTCAAGGCCTAGGTGCGTCAGGCCTGCGCAGGAGTATTGCTT
>CAJWVZ010000033.1 GCA_913048385.1 uncultured Gammaproteobacteria bacterium
AGTGTCGCTGTCGATGCGAGAAAAGCGCTCAGTAACAACGGCATCCTGGGAGAGGTACAGGAAGTGTCTGATTGCCCCACGGACGCCTTCCTGAGGATGGAATCCTGTGGTTTCAACAACCAGAGTGTCGCCTTCATAGTGGCCGATTGAGTGTCCAAGCCACTTATGCGAATTAGCGGGAGTTGAGCCGTTCAAGTAAATAATTCGAGCATCGTGATTCATCTCGGCTAGGATCATCACATAGTCTTTGGTTTGTATGATTTGACTGTGATTGTTATAGAGCACCGGTAGCATGGGTGGACCGCCGGAGGAGCCGAAGCCAACCAGACAACGTTCACCTAGGGGGCGAGCCTCTGGTCCATCATATGGACCTTTTCCATTCAGGCGGTTAGCGAAAATAGCGCGCCTAGCGCCTTCCGCCCAGGGTAGGACTCCACTCTGTGGTTCAACAATAATGGATGTCCTGACTTGGCCATTAATTACAGCCATGCGCTCTCCGGGATCCATCCAAAAAGTATTGTAGCCGCCCACATCGGGTTCCGCACCGGCTGATCTTGAGGTTAGTTTGTTTAGATAACTGTCGCCTGTAATCCCAAGATCAGCTGCTTCCTCTACTGAAATTAAGGGCCGGCCGGCGAATTCTTTAGGTCGCTCTAGCATGGTAACGGTTGCGATACTGTAAGTCCCTTGAAGGTCCGGCGCGCCAAACAATGTCCTCGGGGTTTGATATTCCTGAGAAAAAGAGTTGGTGCAAAAAATCAGGCTAGTCATCGAGATTAGAAAATAAAAAGGGTTTAAATTAATTTTAATTTGCATAGTGGTCTTTCCTAAATTTAGTAATTTATTACAGATAACTTGAGCGGAATTTAATCCCCCAACGGCCGTCTTTTTTTATTAGAATATAGAGAGATTCGAAATTTACTATTTGTGATCCGTCTTCGCGAAAGCGACCGACGGTTGTCGCGATGTGCGCTTTAGTATCAGTCAAGCCGATGAGCTTTCGCTCGATCCATTCGGAGTGATGCCAGTCCGTTTCACTTAAATTTCTGAAAATGCGCTCATGAGCGGTGATAACGTCTTCAATTTTTTCCCAATTAGACATGCCTCCACGCGCTAAACGAAAATGCGGGACATGATAGGTGGCTGCATGACCGATCGGGTCACTTTCGCTGAAGGAAGTCATGAAGTCATCAAGTACAGAAAAAATTTCTTGTTCATCACTGGTTTCCGCGGGTAATTTAGAAGCCGTCAACGTTAGGGCTAAAAGCAGCAATAACAATGAAATGGATTTTGAGTGTTTCATAAAAATACTCATCTTATTTGTATGTAATCCGATGCTACATTTCGATTGCTCAAAAAGCTAATATAAGTCAGAGTTGGTCTTTAAACTCGTACTAATTTTTCCGATAGATTTAATTCCCCGTAAAGTTTGGTTTTCTTTTTTCAAAAAAAGCGTCGACCGCTTCCTGTCTATCCTCTGTTTCATGCGTTAGCAAAAGCTGGTCATAGTCCATATGCATAATGGACTCGTCGTTTTTGTAGACAAGGTTGTTGACACTGCGTTTTATCATTTGTGCTGCAATAGGCGGTTTAGAGGCATATAAATTTGCCATAGCTACGGCCTTCTCAGTTAAAGCACCCGCGTCGCAGATCTCGTCATAAAAACCCCACGCCAGAAGAGTTTCGGCATTTTGGTTCTCGCCACCTATGATCATTTTCTTGGCTTTGGCAGGACCAATTAAGCGAACTGCCAGGGGTAATCCAAGCCAATTTAAGTTTATCCCTAGATTTATTTCAGGATAACCAAGAATAGCTTTTTTGGATGCAATTCGAAAATCACACGCTGATGCTATGCACGCTGCGCCGCCCAGACAATACCCGTTAACGGCGGCAATGGTTATCTGATCGATCTCTAGAATTGATTTTATTGCAGGTTTGCCATGATTATTTCGCCAGGATTCAAGTTTGGAGGACGGCTTAGTTTTTTCCTTAAGGTCGGCTCCAGCAGAAAAGTTATCACCTTGTCCTGTAAAGATTACAACTCTTGTTTTTAAATCTTTTTTGAAATGGTCATTTAAGCTACAAAGCTCTTTTAAAACATCCATGCTTAGAGCATTCATATAATCAGGTCTGTTAATAGTTACTGTAGCGATAGGCCCGTCTTGTATTATTTGAAGATATTTCATCATCATTAATTCTCGGTCAATAATCTTAAGGCTATTCTTTGTAAACAGCAGAGGCTACCGCAAGCATATGAATTAATGTGGCTCTGAGCAAACGAATTAAAGTTTAACGCAAGAACCATCAAATCTGTCAGTGAAGGTATCGTAGATATCGTGTCTAATATAACTATCATGGACTTTTGAAATCATATAAATCGTCGTCTTAGGGACAAATTGCTTTAGTTTGGGTATCTGCATAATAATAATTCTTGAATTTGACTCTTGCAGTATGATGGATTGATTCTTCTCTATTAAAAAAGTTTTTGGGCTCTCTTCAGGGCTAGTTGCACGATACTCTATCGTAAACTCTTCCTTTGACATCCTTTCCTCATCGGGAAGGGCTCTGATGAATCTCAGTATGGAAACTTCGCTTTCGATAGAGGAGAGTTGAAAACAACTGTAGGTTTCTGCTGTTGAGGTTCCAGAAAGGATGAGAAGTGTGATCGTTTTTAATAGTTTGCATCGCGTCCACATAGATTTTCTGCATATTGTCCATTTATTTATGAAAGAGGCCTTGCTCGACTTACATGTATTTGCTTTGATTAATGCTGACGAAATTTATCTCGTAATTTTGGATGGAGCAGGGTTAGCGCCTTTGGTTAAATAACCATTCGATCAGATCAGTGTTTGCATAAGCGGTGTCCCACGCATTGTGATTAACTCCCGGTAACTCAGTGTAGTGAACATCCGAACCAACGGCTTCTAATGCGAGCGCGATTTTACGCGATTGTTCCACAGGTACGACTACATCTGCATCGCCGTGCACAATCCAAACAGGGGTTTTTGATAAACTTTTTGCTAGAGCAGTGAAACTGTTTTCAGCCTCCGGAAGAAATCCAGGAAATCGGCTCCCAAGATCTATAAATCCGCAAATTGAAACCAAAGCTGCAAACCTCTCTGTGTTCTGGTACCCGAGGTACCATGTTCCGTTGCCGCCCAGCGATATACCGGTCAGGTAGAGTCGGCTTTCGTCAACGGAGAACTCTGCGATGGTCGCATCCAATGCTGCTAGGGCGATATCTCCCGCGATGCCTTGCCAAGATTCTCCAGCCGGAACTTGCGGAAAAACTGCGATAGATTGCCATCGTTCTGGGTTAAGACGAATCGCTTTACCAAGTCCAACTTGAGTTTGCTTCAACCCGTCGGAGCCTCGCTCTCCGGCGCCGTGCAGAAAAAGCATAACGGGCCATTTTTCGGTGCTGTTGTAATTATGTGGTACGTAGGTTTGGTAACGATATTCTATGCCGTCAAGGGAGACAGTTCGGTTTAGAAAACCAGATTCAGCTGATTGCGCGTTACACAGTGTTGCGTTTAAGAGAAACATTATGGCGGGAAAGGAGATAATTTTCGTCATTTTAACTCTCTAAAATTAAGTAGTTTAAAGTGTATTTACCCCGAGAATATGGCCGTTGCGGTTTTTGAGATTACTATAGAGTTAAATCGCTGCCAAGTCAGAAGTACTTCTCGCTTCACCTGTCTTGCAGACCACGTCTCATGACTGATTACCAATCATCGAGAGGCTTGTAACCCTCGGTAAAATGTGCGATTTTTAGCGATTGTACATCAACCTTGTGCCATTTTAGGCACTAACATCAGTTCAGGACATAAATGAGGAATAAAGATGCGTAAATATGCGATGTCTATGACAGCTTTAATTTTTTTAATACCGGTATTCGGACTTGGTCAGGGTTCAATGGGATTGCAAGAAAAAATCTCAGAGGCGCTTCAAGGCAAACATCGAACAGAGGCTGAACTAGCGAGAGATGAAGATCGTGCACCAATGGCGGCTCTAGATTTTATTGGTCTTAGAGATGATATGACCGTCATAGAATTTTTGCCCGCTGCTCAGGCCTACTATACTAAAATTCTTGGCCCTGTTCTTGTCGAAAACGGACACCTTTGGACCGTAGACAACAGTAATACTTTTAGCGATTGGGGAGAGTGGACTACAGAACCCGAATTTGAGATGACCCATCAAGTCGCGATTGACAATAATTATAGCCGGGCAGAAGGGCGTTATGTTCCGGGAGAAATTAACTTTGGGGTGTCAGAGGCCGATTTATTTTTGCATTTTCGGGAATATCATAATTTTAATGAGCAAGACAACATGCGTATAAACGCAAAGGTATTTGATACCCTGAAATCAGGTGGAGAATACGTGATAGTCGACCATACCCGTCGTCATATGAAGGAAGAGACACGTATGCTAGGGCGACGTGAGGATCCTATTGATGTGGTACTTCAAGTACAGCGTGCTGGATTTGTTTTGGATCGTGCGTCAGATATGTTCTTCGAGGAGAGTGATGATTTATCTCAAGAAGTTGGGCAGATCCCGAACATGACAGATCGATTTTTTCTTGTGTTTAAAAAGCCATAGTATCAGAGGGTTAAACGGAAGGGGTTTAGTACCACACTAAAGCCCTTCCTAATACTCGGGGATACTTGCCCTAGCTCTTTGTATTTATGCCGCCACTTACAAATTTTATTGAGATTTTGTAAGTACGTATTGGTGAAATTATATTTTTCAGTGGTTCCTTAAAGTGCAATGGTTCTGAAGCTGGGTGGAAGGTTCAATCTAAGCTTAGTTGGTCTCGTTAAATCTGTGGATTGCTCGCAAGAAATCTTCGTTGGCGACAAATTCCATTATCCCAAAATCCTCCCAAGTCTTCATGTGTGCGGTATTCACCGCCGAAATCATTTCCTGTATATATTCTCGCGGATACATGTTTTGGCTCCACTGGAAAAATTGAGACTGCATACGCTCCATTCTTGCCCTCTCCCAATTAGAAATACGCCTAACCTGTATCGGTGATAATTTTTCTAATCCTTGCTCTTCGTACTTTATATAGGCTTCCAGCAGTTCAGTGGATAAAGCTAACTGGCGCGTTGATTGATCGATAACGCCAGCCCTCGCAGAAACCGCGTCTATTTCGGAGGCTTTTCTCGTCATTCTTACTTCTAGGCCAAGGAAGATCATACTGAATATGAGTGCTACACTGCTCAAATTGCTTAGCGTTAACGAGGTAAATAACCTTTTCATTTTAGTTGCCCCAAAAAATATTATATTCTACGACCACTCTTCTAATTTCCTTCATAGCCCCATTATAGTTTGTTACCTCGATTCCTCGCAGATGCGTAGTATGTAATGACCACCGGTTATTTTCGAATCGTAGCGACGCACTAATGTTTGCTATTTAGATCAGATCTTTATGAGTTTAGTGAGTGTTATTTTAAGCGCTCAGCATATTTTTATATGCCCCGCAAAATGATTTAGCTAAGACCCCTTGATCCTATAATAGCGTCTAAAATTCAAAGTTATGAATTAATAAATGCTTCTGCCATCAATCCAGTATTATCGAACCCCTGAAACTTTTTAACTAGGCCATTCTGCACTGTAAACATGTGCATAGCTTCTGTATCTAAATTGGTTGCTGTCATGTGTATATGAACAAAAATTGTGTCTCCGCACTCAAACATCCGTATCGGTGTCACAAGAAAATTCTCAAGGTATTTAGGAATGTTTAAAAAACACTCATCGATAGCATTTTGAGGTCCATTGAAAATTCCTGAAAAGGGAAGATTTCCGAGGTATTTGAATTCAAAATCCGGTGCATGGAGTTGGGCCCATCCGTCTAGGTCTCCCGCTGAAAATCTCTCATATACTTTCTCAATTAAAAGGGTGCCACTCATAATTTTTCCTTTTGATTTAAAATTAGTTTTTTACGTGTTGCGGTCAGAATGCTTCTTATTAAAGTGTAATAATTTGATCGGGCATATTTGCAGAAAGTGCTCCATAGAGCTGAGGAAAGCAACCTGCTATAACTCCATCGACGGTGTTTTTAGCTGCAACTTCGCCGGTACCACATTGCGAGAAATCTCCGGTTGCCATTCCCCGTCGCAGGGCGCACTGGTCACAGATCATCAAAAGAATATTGTTTTTTTTGGCGACAATTGAGAGGCGTTGTCCGATCTCGTTGCCGGCGCTCAATGAATAAACGTTGTCGTCAAAAAACATCATTCCCGCAACGTCCACACCGTGATTGTCTTGCTCCAGTTGCGGGAGAATCATCGATGCAAGTTGAAAAGTTGCGGACATGTCATTTCTAAATATATATGCGACTTTCATATTTTACCTCCAAAAGATTACAAATAAACGTTTAGCTATTCAGCAGTCTTGAGACCGCTCATTTATAATAGTACATCTCCTCCCTATCTAAGATCGATATTAGTGCGGATAGACTTAATAACTAGGCCCTCTAAAGTTCAGGTATCTTTCCGATTACTGCGATATTATCTCCTTCATTTACGGGCGGCGTGCCAAACAATATAAGTAATACTCCTGCCGACGGAGCGTCGACGGTCTCCAATTCAGTCCCATGGTAATCGGTAATGACTCCGAGTCGGGTACCTTTTGAGATGTAGTCACCGGTTTTTACTTTGGGATCCGCATAAAAAATACCATCATGGCTGCTATAAACTCGAGCACGATCGTTTATGAATAGCGGTTGCTCTGGCAAATTCAAATCGCCTTCAACCATTTTGAGTTCACGCATGATATTTTGCGCACCGTCTACGATAGGCGTGATGTATTGATCATCTGTCTTACCCAACTCGCCTGATTCTATATCGATAGCCGGTATCCCAAGGGTAACCGCCTGTGCGCTCGTATAGATCGCATCGTCTATGGATTGATAGGAACCTGAAAACTTGACAATGGTGCCGAGCCCAAAGGCAATGGCAATTCTTTTTGATTTTTCTATGACTTCAGTTCCACCGGCCTCCGCATAGTAAGCCGTGTAAGACGGGCGTAGGCCCTCATTTGCGTCACCTGCATGGATATCCACAACGTAATCTGATCGGAGGATTACTTCAGTTTTTAAGGTTGACGCAATGCGCTCGGTGACGGTGCCGTTGGCGTTTCCTGGGAAAGCGCGATTTAAATTCTTAAGATCGTTTGGGCTTAAATAAACGGTACGAGCGGTGAATGCCGGAATGTTAGCGACATGAACTATGATTAACGTGCCACTTAATTTTCTTGGATCGATAAGTCCTGCTAATTTTTGCATGGAGAGTATCGGAGCGTATTCAGAACCGTGAATTCCAGATATCAAAGATAGAACTGGGCCAGCATTGTTTCCATGATGGACGGTAATAGGAATAAAAGTTTCGACGTTATCTTCGCCTTTTGGCACTTTTAGTGTGCCGCGGTATGTCTCACCTGCGGAGATAGAAATCCCGCCTATCTCAAA
>CAJWVZ010000034.1 GCA_913048385.1 uncultured Gammaproteobacteria bacterium
GGAATACTCGAAGCGTGATAATTGTTCTGTAATCTCGGAAGGCATCTCACCGAAAAGCAATTCGCGATATTCTTCCTCTCCGTCCAGGAACAACTTCAACCAAGCCACTGCCATGCCACCAACGAGTTCATGCACGTCGATATTGGGTCGTAATCTTTCATTCTCCACCTCAGCGGTGTTAGCAATGAAATGATTGCCACCCCCTACTTCCATATACATTCGAGGCGCTGCATTGGTTAGGGTTTGATAATGTGACCACGCATGCTCATTGACTGGGGCTAGCCGATCTATTTCGCCAGCAATAACCAACGTTGGCACAGCGACTGCACTGAAATTGGCATTCCGCAGTCCACCTGCGGTAAATGGAATCGCCGCTTTGATCTCGTTGCTATTTTCATTGGCCAACAACAAGGCTCCTGCTCCGCCCATTGAATGCCCCATGACCGCCATGCTGTCTTCCAGGATTTTTCCGCGTACAGCACTGCCCTGGCGCGAATGTTCACCGCGCAACAGACCAATTGCCGCTTTAAGAGCCTCCGCCCGTAGCGGTGGAAGGTCATTCAATTCATTGGTGTCAAGTGTGATTACCGCAAATCCATGGGAAGCCAGATAATTACCCCACCAGCTGATGTTCTCCTGTCTTTCAAAGAATCCCGGAGAGATAACCACACCACCAAAGTCTTGCGCCTTGTTGGCCGGAAAATACAGTGTGGCACCACTGAACTCGGGCGCGGAAGGGAGTTGGGTAAACCATTCAACCTGGTATGGCCCCTGATGCCCCAAGTCTTTCAGGCTGGGGGGTTGTGCCACCAGTTTGCCGACAAAACTTAAGGCCAGTATAAAAAAACAACCAAACCTGATTGTAGATATTAACTTCATTTGTTAGTTTCCGACCTCGAGCTGTTGTTGTTCTGCGAGGCGTTCCCCTCGAAGAAGAAATGCCATGGCATGGTTACCTTCGTGACACGCATATTCATACAACTGTCCGTCTACTTTAGCCATAGGGACAATCGCCGTAATTTTATCCGTAAAGGTTGAGGGATCGTCGAGTGTCCACTCGTAGTCAATGGTATAAGCGTCGATGCGGGTAAATCGTTCAGTGAGCGTTTTGTCTTTAGCCGTACCATAACGGCTAAAGCTAGCAGTCAGTCCGCTTAAGTTTTTAGTCGTGACAACTAGGGTATCGTCTTCCCAATAGCCCCGAGAATCACCGCTCCAAAACTCTAAATCCTCATCTAAGTGATTGCGTCCATCAAGCGGCACAATGCGAGCGTCGTGGACCATTTCCGTCATTATTACTGCATGATCTTTGCTCTGAAAAATTTGCACGTTGGCATTGTATGTGAACCTATCGGCAGAAAAAGGAGGACCGGCGTTAAAGCCAACAAGGCAGCGCTCAGACAGGCCACGGTCCTCGGGCCCATCTTTACTTATGCCCCCAAACATAGCCAGAACCGGGCGCTCTCCAGGGACATCATCTCCCAGGTTAGGAAGATGTGTTGCTGCGCCTTCCACCCTCGCAGGCAGCCGACCGTTCGGTGGATAGACGATTTGCGACGTCCTAACGTTTTTTTCGACACCAGCTCCCTCGAACCAGAAACCGTTGTAACCGCCCACTGACCCTGGTTCTGGCGCTGATGGATTAACTACTAACTCAGCTTCACGAGCGTTTGCAGCTTTTAGTCTTCTGGTTTGGCTATTGAAATCTGCCTCAACTTCTTCGGGCGTTAGAAACTCCCGAGTGCCAAATCGCTGAGGTCGCTCCAGAGGCGTGGTGGTGGCAAAACTCCAAACCCCCTGCAAATCAGGTTGGCCCCACTCAGTGCGCGGCGCAACATAGTCATCAGCTGTTTGTGCTACCGCGATTTTAAAAAAAACAACCAAGGTTGAAACAACCAGAAATAGATTAATTCTCATAACTTTCTCCATCTAATACTTAAACTACACGCGCACCCTGCCGACAAAGCCCCCTTTTAAGAAATGTGCTTTAATTTTCTTCGCTTCTCTGCTTCAAACTCTTTGCCTTCAGTCAAACCAATAGAAAGATCTCTTGAACCGATGCTCTGCTCTCTAAGGTATACAACACCCTTGCCCGAAATAAACTCACTGTTGACTATGCGGGTGAGAGAAAAGATGCTGAGGAAGCCAACCCTTCCTCAACACCATAACTACATTAGAGTGGATAGATAATAATGACTCAAACAGCAATTAACATCAGACAAGTCTGAGACATGTCATATAAGACAGTGGAAAATTGGAGGATGTGGCGGAGAATTCGAGGGCGTGCTAGTCAGTACCGCCAAGCACTGTTCGCAGAAGACTACGGTTCAAGTTTGCCAACCTGCCCGACAAACTTTTTAATGCGTCAGATTGGTGATCCGCAAGCACCCATCCGTTAGAAGAGGTGATATCGTCAATACACGAGAACATATTACTGAAATTTGTGTTTTGAGATCCCAAGTTGATCGGTTGCCTTTGCTCTGCATAGCAGGATAGAAAATCATCAAGGATAAATTCAATAGCGATATCAGAATTTCGCTGAGGCTCACCTTCTGACCCTGAAAGAATTCTGGCGATAAATCGTAGGGTGCTAACTTCAATCAATGTGACACTAATATCTGTATATGTCGCATCTTCCAAATTTCCGAGCAAGGAGGGTATTGGTCTTTCTCCATAATAGCTAACGAACTCCTCTATTACTCCTTCCAGGTTAGTTCGTCCATCTTTATAAGGATCCTCTAGCCAATTCACATCAGAACTCGGAGCCTCTGGCCCTGCTGCCACAAGCTGGGAATAATCTTCAGACAGGTGACCAATCTGTGAGTAAAGGTCGTTGATGAGGTAACCTGAAACTGCCACGAAAGATGCTGCTATGCCTGCTATATAAGGCGCCCAACCACGCCATGTCATAGCAGAATTGGTAACCTTCTCTTTAGCAGGGATTGCCTCGCTCGCCTGCTGTTCTGAGGAAAGCGAGTTTGCTGATGGGTGCAAAAAATCGGAAAACGGCAGACCGAACACAGCGGCCAGTGCTTTTGCACTCTCAGAAGAAGGCGTGACACGCCCATTCTCAATCCGATGAATGGTCTTGACACTCAAACCGCTAAAAGTTGAGAGATCTCCTTGCGACCACCCTTTTTCTTTCCTAAGTTTTTTTAGGCCCATATCTCGTTCCTAGACACCTTAATATTAAATCTTTCCATTGGAGCGTAGCAGAGTTTTAAAAAGTATTCAGCACCTCGGCTTCCATCTGAGATTGGGGTTAAGAAATTAGTAGCTTTAAAGTGAAGTCCGCCGAAACGCTTTTCACACCTCAAATATTGCCCGAAAAATATTTTGGCAACTACTTTTGATATCCCGCGTAATCGGATTTTTTACTTAATAAAGTGAAGTTGATTAGTGTCGATTGGTAAGACATTGATAGGGAAATTGAAACAGTAGGCAAGATTCTGTATCCTAGTTGCCCATTATTTTGGTAAATCTTATATTTTATTAGGCGGTTTTTTTGCGGGAAATTATTACTCTAGTAGATAAGGTAGCGGTTGGTTTATCCTTCTTGTGTGTCGCTCACTGCTTGCTGCTTCCGGTGGCCGTTCTCGTTTTGCCAGTGATTGGAGCGACTTTGTTCGAAGGTGAAAAGTTCCACTTTTGGCTTCTTTTCCTTGTTGTCCCTGCGAGTTTTTTTAGTCTTGGCCTTGGTTGCCGAAAGCATGGCCGCATGAATATTCTCTGGTTGGGATTATTAGGAGTTTTCACGCTCTCACTTGTTGTGATGCTCGGTGAGGATCTCCTCGGGGAAACGCTTGAAAAGTTATCGACGATGCTGGGCGCAATTATTGTTGCGGTTGCCCATTTTCGAAACTCGAGGGCTTGCAGTAACTTTCCTTCATGTAAGGCCATTCATTAAACTATCAACCGTCACCTTAAGCGAATATCGTTCGCCACTCTTTACGACACCCAGGACACCAAAAAGTACACTTGCCCCTTAAGCAAGCGAGCGTCAGTCACCCTTAAAAAGGAAAAAAAGAGGTTCTATCGTTGCAAGAGTCAGATCTGCTGCCTAAGTAATTTCCCCTCAAAATAACTTTACGGTGTATACGGCAATGATGAATGATGCAGGACGATTCGGAGAGTGCCCTGCTCGTCTTTTTTATAACCCCAGCTCTTATCAACCTTTGTGACGTTTCCATCCCTATCGGTAAAGCTTACCCATCCCATCCACATCGCGATGTCGCCTTGAATGAATGACGCAGATGTCTCCGAAGTAACTTCTCTCCAACCTTTAATCCCAAACCCGCCATCCAGTGGATACCCACTGTCATGTCCAACGAAATAAGATAAGGCTCCTTCTTTCGTCGGACGAAATGTCTGCTCGCCACTCGCCATCGTAGGCTTGAATAAGACTGGACTAAAGTCGTAACCATAAGCCGCGTCAATCGCTTCTTCCGCGACGGATCGAGCTAACTCTATACCACTGTCATCATAAGCTTTTGATATAGCTATCAGCGCATCACCCCAAATACTGCGTGCTTCTGTTAACTCTTGATCTGTAATTGTGCTCATCTTATCTCTCTCATTGTTTCAACTGAATTCGTAATAAAATTATCTCGCCCCGAACAGCAGCTACCAAAAAACCGTCAGCCGGTTAGTAACAAAACATGATTTTACACACTGGCTTATGATAATAATATTGCGTCTTAGGTTATTTCGTTATAGATTTTTTCTATCACTCAATCCGCCTGTTGACCGTCCAAATATTTTGAAATCACATGTATTTCCGTCTGAGGGTTGGCATCATCCCCCGGATCATAAAAAAAACCGCCCAACACGGTAACCGAAACCGCCTCGCTGGCTTGGCCGATACAAGCAACAACAACATTATCAGGATCAACATCGCCCAAAAATGAGGGTGTTACAGAAGCGCCATTTGCAAGGAGGACAGATACAGCCTTTCGCTGCGGCTCAGCAAGCCGTGCGCCCTGAGGTCCTGTAACTCCGCCCTCCCAAGTAAGCTGAACAGCTTGAGCCGTCTCCTCTGGGCACTCATTTTGCAGACCCTCAGCATCTGGCGCAAACCGCTCAGCAAGCACGATACTTGGCCCAGCCGACAACGGAGTGATCGAGTCAATTCTCAGACCACGAAGTGACCGCCCATCGACATCGTCTAAACCTTGCACAATTTCGACGCTGATGGGCACTGAGTCCTCAGGGCTGAATGGCCCAATGAGCAGAACAGTTCGCAGTTCAAGAGGTTCGAAGGCGGGCCGAAGCGTCGCACAGAGTGGTGTAACAATCTCTCCAGCACTCGTTTCGACTGCAAACGCATCGGGCGACAACGTTGCTGCATCAATCTGAACAGAGAATATCACTGGCATCCCGTCCTGACCGGCAACCGGTGCCATTCCGCATAGGCGGGTTGCTCGATCCGGCAGGGGATCAAGCCCGTGGTAGGCTGACAAAATACGCGAGCCTTTTGGATGGTCGTTTTCAATCTCTTGAGCATTCGCCATCGCAAAACCGAAAATCAAAGAGGCCAAAAAGATTAATTTTTTAAAAGTTTTCATCGATAATTTTCCGTTAAGAAGTAGTTTTATTTTCATATTATGGTCCACATAGTGCTTGGGTCAGGTGCCTACTCGTCTAGCAATGCCTACCGCTAAATAGCGCTACCCTCTGTCCTCTGAGGGATATAACACCCTTGCCCGAAGTAAACTCACTAAAAACGGGACGGGTGAAAGGAAGGATGTTTAGGAAGCCAACCCTTACTCAACACCAAAGCTACATCAGAGTGAATAGATACTAATAACTCAAACAACAATTAACATCAGACACGTCTGAGACATGTCATATAAGACAGTGGAAAATTAAAGGTACTCACTATTTGTATCGAAAGCCTCACTTAATGTAGCAAAAAAAGATTTATTTTCTCTAGCTTGATCAGAGTGACTTCGATTCTGAAAAATTACAAATTAATCTCAGAAGACTGCATACGTAATGTACTGCTTCATTAATCCTTGCAAATCCTTTTCAAGCCAATCAATAGTGTGTAAGTTTTAACCCTCAGAAAATAACAACATATTTTGGTTATAAACTATGAAACAAGCTGATGCATTATCCCTTCTCATATACCCTTTTCTTGTATTGTCGTTTGCGGCCTACTCTGCAGAGGCGCTTAACATCAACATAACGCGCCTTGGCGGAGCGCCCATCATCACGCCTGAGATGGATGCTCGTATGGGCGGCAATATTCAAGGGCCATCGTTAATCAAAGTCCCTGACTGGGTGGAGAACCCTCTCGGTAACTACTACCTATACTTTGCTGATCATCGGGGCACATACATTCGCATGGCCTACGCAGACAAAGTAACAGGGCCTTGGACCATCTATTCTCCGGGGTCACTAAAATTAGAAGACTCCTTTTTCCCGACGACGTGCCCCCCATGCTCACTCGCAACTGGAAGGACTGCCCCTCTGTACGCGCACATCGCCTCTCCCGACGTCCATGTGCGCGAAGATCTGAATCAAATCGTAATGTACTATCATGGCCGAGGCGAGGGGAGACAATTTACCCGTGCGGCTGTGTCGACAGACGGTATTCATTTTGAGGGGAGAGTAGATGAGCTAGGTCCCCATTATTTTCGTGTAATTGAACATGACAATTATTTCTATGCAATGAGTATGCCCGGCTTGCTTCATCGCTCAAGCGATGGCCTCTCCAAATTCGAGTCAGGGCCTCAGTTTTTTACGGCTGATATGCGGCACTCCGCACTGCTCATCCGTGACGATCGGCTTTATGTGTTCTTCTCTCAAGCAGGAGAACAACCCGAGCGAATACTACTCTCGACAATTGACCTCTCAGATGACTGGCGGCAGTGGGCGGCCACTGACCCAATTGAAGTCTTGCGTCCAGAAAGGGACTACGAAGGCGCCAACTTACCAAACGAGCCATCAAGGCGCGGTTACATAGACGACCGAGTCAATCAGCTCCGTGATCCAGCAATATATGAAGAGGACGGGAAGACTTATTTACTCTATTCCGTTGCCGGTGAGAGCGGCATCGCTATCGCTGAAATAAGTTTCAGTAATCCATAAAGGTTAAA
>CAJWVZ010000035.1 GCA_913048385.1 uncultured Gammaproteobacteria bacterium
TACCAATGATTCAATCCCTCGCCACCAAAATACTGGATATCTGTAAAACGACAGAGATGATCATCAATCATGACGCCCTCATGCATCCGCTTAATCATCGGCTCGCTCACGTCTCCCATGACTCTGACCGCATATTCGCGTTCAATATTAGAGCTAGGATGCATTAAGCGGTTTGCAAGTTCGCCATCCGTAGTAAATAACAATAAACCACTAGTATTAATATCCAAGCGCCCCACCGAGACCCAACGACCATGCCGAAGGGCAGGAAGGCCATCGTAAACAGTCGATCGCTTTTTAGGATCATCGCGACTCGAAATTTCTCCCTCTGGTTTATTATATAAAAGTATTCGACGGCTATCTTTAGTTTTACCTTGAGGTGAAAGCTTCTTTCCATCAACAACAACTTTATCATCGACGCCAACGCGGTCACCAAGTACGGCGACGCGGCCGTTGACACGGATGCGTCCTTGAGAAATCCAAGTCTCTAATTCTCTTCGCGACCCAAAGCCCGCGCGCGCTAAAACCTTTTGCAATTTCTCTGACATTAATAACAGTCCTGCTTAATGAAACTTGTTTCGTGTCGAATGAAGAATAGCGTCCAAATTCGCTTACGGATCTGAAATAAGTCACAACCTACTTTAAAAAATTTGGAAAATTTTTCAATTCATCTAAAATCGTAAAGTGGAAACCTAACTCTAACCATCTCTATTCTTCACCTGTCTCAAGGGATATTGCAAACGGATCTGGCTGCGCACTTAAAATTTCGTCCAGTGGCTTCTGTGATAAATTAATGGCTTCTTCCTGCAACAACTGATCCGAAGATTCTTGTTCGGCTGACTCAAAACTTTTTTCTTCTTCAAAATCATCCGGCAAATCTAGAACACGCAAACCGGCCAGCTCTTTTTCGAAATCATCTCGCTCGGAAACCGGTTCGAGGTCTTTTACTTCGGAAAGAGGAGGCAAATCTTTTAAACTTTTTAAATTGAAATAATCTAAAAAAATCTTAGTCGTAGCTAAAAGAGCTGGCTTGCCGGGAACATCCCGATGACCAACAACTCTGACCCATTCACGATCAAGCAATGTACGTACGATATTAGCACTAACTGCCACCCCTCTTATTTCCTCAATATCACCCCGTGTAATTGGTTGGCGATATGCGATCAAAGCAAGAGTTTCTAGAAGAGCTCTAGTGTACCTAGGCGGACGCTCCGCCCAGAGTTTGCCGACCCATACACTTAGATCTTGTTTAACTTGAAAGCGATAGCCACTGGCTACCTGCTTGAGCTCAAACCCTCTGTCCTCGCACTCAGTGCTGATTTTATCCAAAATAGAATGAAGCTCTTTTTTATCTGGCCGTTCATCTTCACTAAAAACCTCACCTATTTGATCTAGGCTCAATGGTCGACCGGCCGCCATCAACACACCCTCTACGATGATCTTCACTTTGTGATCTATTAGCACCATAACCCGCCTTCACTCAATCAAAAAAACAATCAGCACTGCTTAACATGAATTGTTGCATATGGCCCAGATTGTACAATTTCTATCATTGAATCTTTGAGAAGCTCCATGACTGCCAAAAAGGTCACTACCACACCAAGCCTTCCCTCATCCTGAGATAAAAGAGAAAACAAAGGAACAAAGTTCTCCGAACTAATACGCAGAAGAATCTCTGACATTTTCTCTCTTGTTGATAGAGTCTCTCGTTGGATTTGGTGCGATTCAAACATATCAGCACGGCGAAGAGCTTTTGACAAAATAGATAACATTTCATTCAGATCGACTTCCGGCTCAACAGCGATTTTTTCAATTAGCGGCATTGCAACTCGTGCCGCATGAATGTCGCGTTCAATCCTCGGAAGCTTATCTAAATCCTCTGCAGCAGTCTTAAACTTTTCATATTCCTTCAACCTCTTTAACAAATCCAATCTGGGGTCAGACTCTTCTTCACTAGGCTCTTCTTGGCGCGGCAGCAATATGCGTGATTTGATCTCCGCTAACATCGAAGCCATAACCAAATATTCCGCTGCTAGTTCAAACTGACTTGCCTCCATAAGTTCAACATATGCCATATATTGATCTGTAATTTCTGCCACATTTACCAGCAGAATATCCAAATTCTGTCTCTTTATAAGATAAAGCAATAGATCAAAAGGGCCTTCAAATGCCTCAATCAAAATTTCCAGAGCGCCTGGCGGAATATACAGATCAGTCGGCGCTTCGGTAATTGCTTCGCCCATGACAAAAGCAAAAGCCAGCTGTCCATCTGGCAGATTTTGCCTTCGTTTCTCACCCTGCGTCTCAACGTTTTCCATATCTCCTCGATTTAATCACGAAGTTCAGTTAATGAAATTTTACCAATGAACGCTTTTGCCAAGGATTAAACTCCCATAATGCGACAATAATTTACCTGGTAAAACCATGCGATGCGAGTCTTCCCGATCACCAATTCGTAAGCCCCATAGCAACCCGAACGTCATTAAGAGTAACCTTGGCTTCCTCTCTTGCGGCTTCACTGCCCTCGAGAATAATCGATCGAACGATATCCGGATCTTTTTCATATTCTTCAGCACGCTTTTGAATCGGCTCCAACTCAGCAACAATAGAATCAATAACCGGGCGCTTACATTCTAAACATCCGATTGCTGCTGTTGTGCAACCCTCGGTGACCCAAAGTTTTGTTGGTTCTTTCGAGTACACCTCGTGGAGTTGCCAAACGGGACATTTTTTTGGATCACCAGCGTCGGTAAGCCGAATCCGCGCAGGATCCGTGGGCATCTTTTTTATTTTACTTGAAATCAATTCTATCGGTTCACGCAGGCTTATCGTATTGTCATAGGACTTAGACATCTTCTGACCGTCTAAACCTGGCATCTTCGCTGCCGGTGTTAATAGGGCACTCGGCTCAGCCAAAATCATTTTGCCACCGCCTTCAAGATAACCCAGAAGCCGCTCCCTATCGCCCAGAGATATATTCTGTTGCTCTTGCAACAACGCCTGCCCTCTCAGCAGCGCTTCATGATCCCCTTTTTCTTGATAGGCTGTTTTGAGGGAGCTGTAGAGTTTCGCTGCCTTCTTCCCTAACTTCTTTATCGCAGCCAAAGCCATGTCTTCATAGCCCGCATCTCTTCCGTACATGTGATTGAAACGTCGAGCAACTTCCCTTGTCAACTCAACATGAGCGACTTGGTCAGCCCCAACCGGCACATGACCCGCACGATATATTAAAATATCGGCCGCTTGTAGCAACGGATAACCAAGAAATCCATAGGTATCTAATTCTTTCTCGTGAAGCCGTTCCTGCTGATCCTTATAACTCGGTACTCGCTCTAACCAGCCGAGGGGAGTCAGCATGGATAAGAGCAGGTGTAACTCGGCATGCTCTGGCACATGAGACTGTACAAAAAGAGAAGCTGATCCCGGGTTGACTCCTGCCGCCAACCAATCCACAACCATTTCAAGAATATTATTCTCGAAAATATGTGAATCACCGTAATGCGTAGTCAACGCATGCCAATCTGCGACAAAAAAGAAACAGTCATATTCATGCTGGAGCTTAACCCAATTTTTTATAACACCGTGAAGATGACCAAGATGCAATCGGCCTGTTGGCCTCATGCCAGAAAGAACACGCTTTTCTGCGTCAACTGTAGACAAGATAAACTCCAAAAATAATACTGAACCAGATTATAACCCGAACGCCAAAAAGTATCAGTATTGTTTAAACAAAGGGGAGGCTCCACACCCCGCTCTTACAAGCTCAGGAGTGCTGCCAATGAGGTCAATAACGGTGCTTGGCTCCTCACCACAAACACCTCCGTCAATAATTAAGTCCACAAGTGATCCCAATTCAGCCCGAAACTCTTTGGGGTCAGAAAGCGCAACGGATTGTCCTTCTAGAATCAGACTTGTGCTCATTATTGGTTCACCGCTTGTGAGGATAAGACTTTGGAGAATAGTATTAGCTGGAATTCGGAGCCCTATTGTTTTTCGTTTTGGGTGCTGGAGGCGACGAGGCACTTCAGGAGTAGCTTTTAAAAGAAAGGTAAAAGGCCCCGGGGTATGGCTTTTAAGAATTCTGTAAGCACCGTTGCTGACATGCGAGTAACTTGATAACTCGGACAAGCCTGCACATATAAGAGTTAAATTATGCTTTGGATCCAACCGCCTCAGTGCACGAATCCGCTCAAGGGATTTCTTGTCACCCATCTGACAGCCAATCGCATAAGTTGAATCAGTCGGATAAACAATTATCCCACCTTCTCTTAAGACCTCTACCGCACGCTTGATCCAACGTATCTCTGGATTATCAGAGCGAACCTTTAAATATTCAGCCATATGATCCTGTTTTTAAAGTCATTAATCCTCATTTCTTTCACAATTTTTGATTACATACGGACTTCGGTCAGTAATTGCATTATCATTTACTACGATCCATTGACCGAATGCGGAATTCTAAATGAAACAGCTGATAGACTACATCCCACTTTTCATATTTTTCACAGTTTGGAGCCTAGACCCCAGACCGGTTGAGCATTTCGGCTACAGCTATCAATTGGGAGGAATTTTTAGTGCTGCAGAATTCCTTTTAGCGTCTTCGATTGCAACGTATGGGGCGTTATATCTTTTTCAGAAGTCTTTGGATAAATTCCAATGGATAACAGCCGGCGCCGTCATATTGTTTTGCATCCCAACAATTATATTTCGTAACGTTGAATTTCTTAAATGGAAAGCTCCCATCGTGAATTGGATTTTTGCAGCAATTTTTTTTGGCTCGACTTATTTTAGTAAAAAACCAGCGATTGCGCATATGATGGATCATGCTATAAACGCGCCAGAGGAAGTTTGGTTTAGATTAAATAAACTCTGGATTGCCTACTTCATACTTTTAGGTGGGATAAACTTATTCGTAGCATTTTCTTTCAGCGAAGCTTTCTGGATTAAATTCAAGGTCTTTGGCAATCTAACCCTCACGTTTCTTTTTGTGTTTGGTCAAATGCCAATACTGTCAAAATACCTGCCCCAAGAGTAATTATTAATCGAGAAACCCTTTCCGAAAATCAGATATTTTAAATAGGAATCGGAAACTCTATATCCAAAATAGAATTCCAGACGTCAATCTGATCTTGTTTTCGAGCCATTAATGCAGATATTACTGACTCATCACCGCGCACTTTTATCGAAGTAATGAAGTCATTCCTGCGAAGTTTTTGGGCCACATCGAGGCCATCGATTACAAGGCCGAATACAGAGTGCAAACCATTAAGATGGGGAGTAGCCAGATGCGTTATAAAGAATTGGCTTCCGTCTGTTCCCGGCCCAGAGTTTGCCATTGAAAGAATCCCAGGCTGATTATGCCTTAAAACAATCTCCCCTCTAAAACGATACCCGGGACCACCGCTCCCATTACCTTTTGGGTCTCCACCCTGCACCATGAAACCCTTTTCCCATCTATGAAACTTCAAACCGTCGTAAAACCCACGTCTAGCAAGATTAATAAAGTTGGCAACCGTGGTTGGTGCCGCACGCTCGTTCAACGACACCGAAATCAAACCTTTATTGGTCTGAATCTCTGCAAAGATTGCATCTTGGCCGTGAGCCTGAGCTAATACGAGAAACATTGAAAGCTTAGCCACAAACGCTAAGAGTAATTTGGGCATGCACAGCACTGTGTTTTTTATCATTACAACCCCGTTGTTGTTTAGCTTAGATTACGCCTCACAGAAACTTATAAGAGAAACAAGCTTTTGTTCTCAGAGGAGACTGTCAAAAACCTATTTCTGAAAATCATAATCAATGATCACAGGCGCATGATCAGAAAAAGATTGATCACGAAAAATTGACGCAGCGGTGACTTGTTTAGCTAAATTTGGGGTAACGACCTGATAATCTAAACGCCATCCGACATTGTTAGCCCGTGCCTGTCCGCGGTTGGACCACCAAGAATAATTCCCACCATCTTTGCTTACTTCTCTGAACGCATCCCTGAATCCAATGGTGCCATAAAGCTTATCCAACCATTCACGTTCTTCTGGAAGGAAACCTGAATTTTTTCTATTCGCTTTCCAATTCTTTAAATCTATTTCTTTATGGCACATATTCCAGTCGCCGCAAATTATATACTCCCGCCCATCGTTAATCTTATCTGCAAAATCACGCGACAAACGTTTCAAAAAATCCATTTTAAGCCCTTGGCGAATCTCACCACTTGTACCGGACGGAAGATAAAGAGAGGCCACACTAAAATTTTCGTAATCCGCCTGAATGTATCTGGCCTCATCATCTGCAAGAGTGAACCCTAACCCCCTCCTAACGTTATCCGGTTCAACTTTACTGAAAATCGCGGTTCCAGAATAGCCTTTTTTCAGAGCATCAAAATAATAACAAAAGTAGCCCTTTGGCCAAAAAATATCGGTATCTAATTGATCTTCACTTGCCCGTGTTTCCTGAAGGCAAACCACATCAGCTTTTATGCTGGGAAGCCACTCAAAAAAACCTTT
>CAJWVZ010000036.1 GCA_913048385.1 uncultured Gammaproteobacteria bacterium
AGTCATTCTCAGAAGAGGAATGGCGTCAAGGCCTAGGTGCGTCAGGCCTGCGCAGGAGTATTGCTTTAGATTCCCCTCTCGGCGAACTGCTAACGCGAAGCATTAGTTATCGAATGTCTTCGATGTTGACTGAATCCGCCGATCCTGGAGGCTCAGTTCCGGTCGGCTCGTCCAGCTCGATAATACAATTTAATTCCGTCGCATCAATCGGCTCTAACGACAATTACGGTTTCTTCTTGAAAACAACCGCAAGGCATGTCGACTTCGAGATATCCGACAAATTTAACGCAAACGCTAAACGCTTAGACTTTGGGATTTTAGCCCGACCCTTAACTGGAAAATCAAAATCGAGTTTTTTCGGCGCGAGCCTTATATTCGAAGAAAACAACGGGCGCCCAACAATGATGGATAGCTCTAGATTAGGCGATGGACTAGGAATACGATTTGAGGCCGGTAAAATTTTAAGCAAGAAATGGTCGGTGTCAGGGAAAGCTGAGTTTTTGGACTGGACTGGCGAAAAAAAAATAAGATCTATGAATATGGATCATCAAGTCTTATCAAACCCTATTCAGAATGAGCGTATCTATGCGAATTTTGATTTTATCCGCTCCTCTCCCATACTCAACGGGCGCGGTAATTGGAGATCGGGGATACATTACTTATCCAATCGCTTCGAACGAAGCATAAATAGCATTGGGAGTCCTGCATCAGAGCCTTTTGGTAACTCCGAAAGACTGGGAATCGTTAGGACGGGGTTCCTCCAAATGTGGCCTAATACCAAACTTAAAGACACAACCTTTTATCTTGAAGTAATGGCCGATTATGAATTTGAAAATAATATGAATAAATACACTCGGGACAGCGTTACTTTAAGTTCGAAAGCTGGGGTCGCTTGGGTTCCTTCACCATCGGGCAGATTCCAACTTGAATGGCAAAACTTTAGAGGCCAAAAAGGACGCCGCAGCAGAGAAGGGATTATGCTTGTTATTTTGCTTGATGGCTTTTAAATATCTGGCTGATAAGAGAACCAAATTGAAATAAAACAGACTACGCCTCTATTGCACTCCCTAACGATATCAAAAACGGAAAATACTTTATGTACTGTAAGGAGTTCTTTAACGCATTTAGGGTATGGAATGTGGACAAGATGGAGCAATACTAAAAGGCGGGATCAATTTCTAGTTGGGTCGAAGTTCAAGCATGGGGCGGACTCGTGCATCGTTTTGAAACAAGAGACAACGGACACCGATGTCGCTTGCGCACACGTTACATAAATGGAAACATAGTGACTGGGGTAATAGACGAGATCGAGGACTCATGCTCCGATGCCGGGCCCACGTTGGCTATTACGATCAGAGGCACATTTTAACGATAATCTTAGGCAAATTTCTTGGAGCCACTGGTAGTATGAAGAAACTTGTATTTTTTTGGGGTATGAGTGGGATTATTTTTATTTTAATATTCGCCATTTACCGCTTGGCACCAATGGCAATTGCCTTAAAAGATATTCCTTTAGGGCTTTTCCATTGGGCCACACTTCTATTCAGCCTAATATATATGGCTTATGCAGAGGGTTATAAGGGATTTTTTTTAAGCTTTGCTCCACGTGCAGCAGTGCGTGCACATTACCTAGCCAAAAATCCTCGAGTCCTGCATATCATATTTGCACCCCTTTTTTGCATGGGATTCATTCACGCAACTAGAAAGCGTAAACTAATTTCTTTTGGACTCACGGTAACAATCATGGGTTTCGTCATGGCAGTGAGGTACCTCCCACAGCCTTGGCGCGGCATCTTGGATGCCGGAGTCGTAGTGGGATTAACTTTGGGGTGTTTTTCTATTTTATATTTCTGTTATGTAATATTTAGTGACCCGGAAAGAATCTCAATTTCTGCGGACGTCCCCCTAAAGCAAACCCCGTAGAAATGTGATTCATACAGGACTGTTGACTTGAGAACAGCCGAAAGTGAATAGCCTACAAAGCAACATTCTTAGCTGCCCATCGTAAGTAATCCATATACGACGGGGGAGGGTTGATTGAGAGGCTAGAAAATGAAGTACGTTGACCGCTTGTGCAAAGTGAATTTTGATAAGAGTTCAATAAAGTGGTAAGAGAAAAAAGGTGTCTTAAAATTTTTCAGCATCCAAGACACCTTCCCGCTCAAACGTATTAGCAGACCTACTTTAAAATATAAACATCCATAACCATGGTTCGAGCTAAAGGATTCACCACAATCCTGCCTAAATTTTGAGTTCCGTCAGAAAGGTTCACTATTTCATCCATGACAATTAATACTCCATCGCGGTGCCAAGTTCCTGCAGCATAAGCTGATAGCATTGTAGTGTCATCTACATATCCTCTTCCCTGTGCAGTATAGGTACCTCCGTTCCCGTCCCTATTATAACTAAGGTGATAGCTTGCATAAGTACGACCATATTCACCCATGTTTGCCTCGGCAGTTATAACACTTTCTTCATTACCCAAATCTATAGAAGTAATAGTCATTTCTGTTCTAGCCTGGCGAGCTTCGAGTGATAGGGCATGGTGGTCAGCCAGTGTAAAGCTCGAGACTACTAACATGAAAAATCCTAATAAAATCGTCCTCATACAAAACTCCTTTGTTTTAATTCAAATTTAAAATAATAGACGTTGAGACACGATAATAATCATTATTTTCACTAAAGCAAATTTACAAGAAGACCGAAATAGCAAGGTGGCCGCCTAGCTATCCGATAGCATGATCTGGTTGTGCAGTTTAAAATTATAGTAGGCTAAGCCTTTGCGGAAGGTACGCTTGTAGAGGAGGACCTTTGTGAAATTAACTATTGATGAAGCCTTACGTCAGGGAGTTACCGCACATAACTCAGGCAATCTGCAAGAAGCCGAACGTGTTTACCGCGGAATATTGCAAAACAATCCAAAGCATCCGGACACGAATTATTATTTAGGGCTGATATTTATTTCTACTAATCAGATAGAGGCAGCGCTGCCGTTGTTTAAAACAGCCCTGGACGTAAATCCGATGATCGAGCAGTTCTGGGTAAGTTATATTGACGCCCTTTTTAAAGGTGGGCGACTCAAGGCAGCTAAACAAGCAATTAAAAAGGCAAAAAAGAACGGGTTTGATGCGAAAAAGCTAGCACTTTTAACTTCTCCAACAAAACTGAAAGCGGCTACTAAAGAGCCGTCTCAAGCGCAACTCAATAATCTAATGGAGCACTTTCAAAACGGGCAGTATGGTGATGCTAAAAAGTTAGCTTTATTAATCACTCGAGAATTCCCTAAACATCAGTTTGCATGGAAGGTTTTGGGAGCTGCACTCGCAGAAGCGGGCAGGATTCAAGAATCATTGCCTGCCCTGCAAAAAGCGACACAATTGGCACCCAAAGACGCTTATGCTCACTATAACTTAGGCATCACTCTCCAACGACTGGGAAGATTAGAGGAGGCTGAAACAAGCTACGCGCAAGCAGTCACATTGAAGCCGGACTACGCCGACGCTCACAGTAACTTGGGGGTCACACTTCATGAGCTAAACAGATTGGAGGAGGCCAAAGCAAGCTTGAGGCAAGCAATAGCCCTGAACCCCGAGAATGCCGAAGCCCACAGCAACTTGGGCGCCACGCTCAAGGAACTCGCACGATTAGAAGAAGCTGAGGCAAGCTACACCCAAGCACTAGTATTAAAACCTGACTTTACCGATGCCTTAATGAATAGATGGCAATTATTATTTGATAAAAAAGAATTCGATGCCGCATTAAAAGATATAGATTTATGCAATACAGAGGGATCACGGGCGCGGAGTTTAGAGACCTTATACGCGTTGGGACGGATAGACGAGATTTACAAGAGAATCGAGTTACAGGCGTCAATTGATGACAAGAATTTAAGAATGGCAGCACTCTCCTCATTTCTCTCTGAACAGGAGAAGAAACCTACCGCTCATAAATTTTGTCAAGACCCGTTGTCGTTTCTACATTTCTCCAACATTTCATCTCATCTTGAAGATGCTAGTGCATTTGTAACAGGAATAATTGAAGAACTTAATAAGGTAGCAACCGTATGGGAACCGGGTGGCAAAGCTACAGTCAAAGGTTTTCAAACCCTAGACCATATCAATTTGTTCGCAAAGCCATCGGGTAAAATGGCACAACTTAAATCGATGATTTTACATGAGCTGGATACATATTATTTTAAATTTCAAAACAACTCTTGCTCGTTCATACAAAAGTGGCCATCCGAAAAAAGTCTTCGAGGATGGTATGTCATTTTAAAGAAACAAGGGTTTCAGGAGCCGCATATTCATGCCGGCGGATGGTTAAGCGGTGTAATATATTTAAAAGTTGTTCCGTCTCTAAAAACAGATGAAGGGGCGATAGAATTTAGCTTAAATGGCAAAAACTATTCAGACGTAAGGTCTCCAAAATTTCTGCACCAGCCGGCATTAGGAGATATAGTTTTTTTCCCTTCTTCGCTCCATCATAGAACGATTCCTTTTACCACGGAAACAGACCGGATTATTGTCTCCTTCGATTTAATGGCGCCTTAACCTTACCTGTTGCACACATGGGCATCATTCAAATTAATTTGGCAGGTTTAGATATTTAGAGGATCAATGGCGATATGCATTGGTCCTATGATCGCACGCTAGTTAATAATCGCCTGTTGCACCGCATTCTCGAAATCATTCTGCACCTCGCGAACCGGCTGCTGAATCAGAATAACTGCCGTCAGTTCCTCTTCCGGATCGCTCCACGAACGAGTACCTAGGGCACCACCCCAACCAAATGCACCTTTACTCCGTCGCGCGTTGGCAACAATCGGGTTTTCAGAGGTCGCTACGGTATAACCAAATCCACGCCCTTCCCTAGTTGCTGAAAAAAGCTCTTTTGTCTGATTACTCGACATCATACGCACGGTCCTCGGACTTAACAGCCTGTTACCGAAGAGCTCTCCGCCGTTGACTAGCATCTGCTCAAAACGCAAGTAATCCTCGGCCGTGCTTTTAAGACCGTAGGAACCTGAGAAGTACGTTGAATGGCTCGTGTCGTAGAGGGTCGCCACGAGCGGAGGCGCCTCGTCAGCACCAACGATCGTGATCAGTCGGTCCTTGTATTCTTCCGGTACATTCCAAAACGTATTTTTCATGCCGAGGGGCTCAAAGATACGCGTCTTCACAAACTCATCAAAAGGGATACCTGATTCGATTTCTATTATTCTTGCAATCACATCTAAGGCCGTGGCAGCACTGTACTGCCAACGAGACCCCGGCTGAAAATCCAAAACTATGTTGCCGTATTCAGGCACATTTTTGGCAAGTGATTCACGATTATCCAGCCATCCGATTGAGTCAGCAGAGATTGCGCTACCCAAGCCACTGGAGGCGAGTCCAGATGTATGAGTTAGTATATCATGCACAGTGATTTCACGATCAGCCGGAACTAACCGATGGGCCGGCACATTGAACGGACTTACTCTTACCGGGCTAACATCTTCATCTGCAGGTTCAGCCAACACCGCCACCTGCATTTCAGCGAACTCAGGAATCCACTTGCTGATGGGGTCGGTGGGGCGGATCAACCCCTCTTCGACTAACATCATCGCTGCCACACCTAACACTGGTTTGGTGGAGCTCATCATTATGAAAAGGCTGTCGTTCTGCATGGGCTTACTATCTGGAACACTCATCAGCCCGTGTGCCTCCAAGTGCACCAGCTTACCGCGTCGCGCAACAGCCGTAACGGCACCCTGAATAGCGCCTGCCTCAACATGCCGTTGCATAGCGGAATTGATCCGCTGCAGCCTTTCAGTCGACATGCCAACCTCTTCGGCACTGTCTGCCCAAGGAATATCTTGGGCAAATAAAATTCCGGTACAAACAAAGAAGAAAATTGAAAGGGTGAAACGAAAAAGGATGCTTCTATTATTATTTTTAATCATGGGTGTCCTTAAATAAAAATCTCTTGTTTTTTGTGCCATCCGATATGGTGGTCAAGCTGTTACTCCAACTCAATAGTTAGTGTTTTTCAAACCCAAATAGCACAAAGGTTTGAGAGACAACTTAATAAAATGTGTTGTAACGATTATGAACTGACTCCTGAATTACAACTACGTTTCCGACGTTTTAAAACGGTGAACACTGATTTAGATGACGAGCTGTTCCAAAACTAGCCTGCTA
>CAJWVZ010000037.1 GCA_913048385.1 uncultured Gammaproteobacteria bacterium
CTATTGGTTGGTCAGAATCATTGAGTACGTAAAAAACGTCAAATGCTTGATCGTCGCTAGTACTCTGGAGTCGCGCATCTTGGATGTTGAGTTGCAGTTTGTCGAGAGTTCCTGCAATCACTGAAAAGACCTTGTGACGATTTCGAGCATGGACAAATATTTGAGTGGCGATAGGTACTTCAACACCAATGTCTCGAATTAGGACCACAGGTTCCTGTGGATTTTTGTTCTCGGCAATTGCGATAGTGAAGGCCGCGATATCATCTGCGCGTTCCCTCAAAAATAGCTCGTCACCTATGTCATGCCATATGTTTTCTGCAATAGCTTTATCTAATCCCTTTGCTTGTAGGCGCTCCAACACTGCATTTTTTGCCGAGTTTACCCAGGTAGTTCGGCTAGCTGGTGCGGCCAAACCTTCCTGCAGAACCCGTTTTGTTTCAAAATAAAGATTGTGCATCAGTGAACCTTTCCAATCTGTCCATAACCGCGGATTTGTCGCGTTTATGTCTGCAACTGTCAACAAATAAAGATGTTCCAAATGCATGAGGTCCCCCATACGGCTAGCAAATCGATGAATCACGTCAGGGTCCGATGTATCCTCTCTTTGCGATACAGAAGACATCAAAAGATGGTTTTTTACTACCCATTTGATTAGATCCGTCTCCTCGGGCTTTAATCCATGTCTCTCAGCAAATGACACGATGTCGATAGCCCCTAGCTCTGAGTGGTCGCCACCTCGCCCTTTTGCGATGTCGTGATAGAGAGCGGCTATGGTAACGAGCTCAGGTTTAGCTAAATTTTTATAAAGATGGGACGCCACTGGGAATGACTTTGCTATTTCTGGTCGTGCAAAACGACGCAAGTTTCTGATCACTTGTAAGGTGTGAACGTCAACAGGATAAATATGGAAAAGGTCATGTTGAGTCTGGCCAACAATGCGACCGAATTCAGGAAGATAAAGCCCAAGAATTCCGTATCGATTCATGCGTTGGAGTTGAAGGGATAGTTTAAATGGCACTTTTAGTAAGCGCATAAATAGGTCTATATTTTCTGGATTAGACCTATAGTTTTCATCGATTAGGTTTCTGTGGAGTCTAATCTGCCTTATGGTCGAAGCCCTTATACCCAAAATTTTATCATTCTCTCCCAAGATGACGAAAAGCTCGAGTAGGGCTGGCGGGTATTTAACAAATACATCTTCATCTACGGTATCAACATAATTATCACGGATTAAGAATCGATCATTAATCTTAACTACTTTCTTTGTTTTTCCTTTACGATAAATTGCTTCATCTAGATATTGCAGTAGTACATCATTTAATTCCCTTATTGACAAAACAACCTGATAGTAGCGTTGCATGAATTTCTCAACGCCAAGCTTGTCGTCGGAGTCCGAGTAACCAAGCATCTCAGCTAGCTTGCGCTGATAATCAAACAGAAGTCTCTCTTCTCCTCGACCGGCGATTAGATGCAGTCCATACCTTACTGCCCACAGAAACTCCTCATCTCTACGCAGGGTTAAATACTCTTCTTCAGAAAGAAAACCTTCCTTAACTAAATGAGAGCGGCGGTAGACATTAAAGTGTCGCTTGGCTGTCCAGTTAATTAACTGTATGTCGCGAAGTCCGCCAGGCGCCTCTTTTATATTGGGTTCAAGGTTATACTCAGTATCACCATGTTTGTGATGTCGGGCGATCTGTTCATCAATTTTTCCTCGATAGAACAAAGCAGACGCCCATATTTTATCTGGACCTGTTTTTCTATGCATGGACACAAGCAGTTCTCGATTACCACAAATCAAACGAGTTTCCATTAGATTAGTAGCAACGGTAATATCATTCTTCGCTTCTACAGTGCACTGGGTTATCGATCTAACGCTATGGCCTATCTTAAGTTGAATGTCCCATAAAAAAGCTAAGAAATTTTCGATATTCTTCTGGTACTTTGCTGCATGATTTTTTCGCATCAAAATGAGCAAGTCGATATCTGAATGAGGGTGTAACTCACCTCGTCCATAACCACCAACAGCAATGAGACATATGTCGGTATCCCAGGAGTATCGGTGCCAAGCTAAGGATAGTATCGAATCTGCAAACCGCGCAGTTTCATTAACCAGCGTGTGGATATCTTCGCCTTCATAAAATCGATTGTTGAAGTGTGCTCTTGCTGCACTGAGGGCATCTCGAAAGACTGGGATTGGTTCGCCATTTGCGAGATCATTTAGAAAACGTTTTTGATCAAAGAAGAGGGGCGACCATGCTTCTGAAGGACGTGATGACACTGGATGGGTCTCCGTGTTAAAGCGATTCTTCCTGCCTTAAAGTGAAAACCTCACACCCATTAGCTGTAACTACCATGGTATGCTCCCATTGTGATGACAATCGCCCATCTTTAGTTTCGACCGTCCAGCCATCACTTTTTAATTTAGTGGTATATTTTCCGGCATTGAGCATCGGCTCAATCGTAAACGACATTCCTTCTTTTAACTCTAGGCCTGTCCCTTTACTGCCGTAATGGAGAATCTGTGGCTCCTCGTGAAACTGTGGGCCGATACCGTGGCCACAATAGTCCCGCACAACGGAGTAATAATTTTTTTCCGCATGAACTTGTATTATGTTGCCGATATCCCCGAGGCGTACTCCCGGCCCAACAATTTCAATTGCCTTGTACATGCATTCTTGGCTGACATTGACTAATCGCTGAGCATGGGGTTGAACCGCTCCAACACAATACATTTTACTGGTGTCTCCGAACCAACCATCCTTGATAACAGTTACATCAATGTTGATGATATCACCACTTTTTAGGATCTTCTTTTCAGAGGGAATACCATGGCAGATGACCTGATTCACAGAGGTGCAAATTGACTTTGGAAAACCTTTATAGCCAAGACATGCGGGGATCGCTTTTTGCACGTTGACAATATGGTTATGACAGATTTGATCTAAAGTTTCTGTGCTGACACCGGGAACTACATGTTCTTCTATTAACTCAAGAACCTCCGCAGCCAGACGACCAGCGATTCGCATTTTTGCAATTTCCGAGTTACTTCTCAGCTTTACCGGCATAAAATTTTCTCTGGGATTGTTCGACAGGTGTATTGTACGCGTGTTGTTGCAAATGGGGGAGTGGTTGACTCAAATTTTATTGCTTCTGGTAGTAAAAAAAATTGACTGTGCCCGCCCGCGCCGCAGATCGATTTAACATTGACATATTCCCCACCTTTTTTTCTTTAATTGGTAGCACCAATATGGTATAAAGCGCGCCGTTGTGGGAATGAACTCACAACTTAATTTAATTTAAACGACACACATGTTCCGACACAATGGTCTGGGTGCCTGCACTGAGAGGTTTCTTTGCTGGGTTGATTATTGGGGAATGTGGAGGCTTAACCCCAAGAGGAAAAATTATGTCTATTGTCAGTATGCGCGATATGTTGCAAGCTGGTGTTCACTTCGGTCACCAAACTCGCTTCTGGAATCCAAAAATGGGCCAGTATATTTTCGGCTCACGAAACAAAGTACACGTTATTAATCTTGAACATACGGTTCCGGCTTTCAACGAAGCACTCGAAGTTTTGCGAGTTGAAGCAGCCAAAGGTAATCAAATTTTATTTGTAGGCACCAAACGAGCAGCTCAGAAAATAGTTAAAGAGCAAGCAGAAAGGTGCGGTATGCCTTACGTAAGTCACCGTTGGCTTGGTGGTATGTTAACTAATTACAAAACAATTCGAGCATCCATTCGGCGATTTAGGGATCTTGAGTCCCAAGAAAGCGATGGTACCTTCGAAAAGTTGAATAAAAAAGAAATCCTTACTCGCACTCGCATGAAAGATAAGTTGGAAAATTCTATTGGCGGGATTAAAGATATGAATGGTCTGCCAGATATTCTTTTTGTAGTTGATGTGGATCATGAGCGCATTGCAATTAATGAAGCAAACAAACTAGGCATTCCAGTGGTTGGAATTGTTGATTCTAATAGTGATCCCGACGGAGTTGATTATATTATCCCAGGGAACGATGACTCTATTCGAGCCATTAAACTTTACGCAGCATCGATTGCCGACTCAGTTCTTGAAGGCAAGGCCCAGTCGGCAACCATAACAAGCAAAGATGAGTTTGTTGAGGTTGCAGAGGAAGCGCCCGCAAAAGTGAGTCCAAAGGTTGCGGTCAAAGCGGCGACTGCCGTTGCAGAGGCTCCAGTAGTTGAAGAAGCTCCAGCAGTTGAAGAAGCTCCAGCAGTTGAAGAAGCTCCAGCA